>CAZXGD010000003.1:93297-104373 GCA_964640485.1 uncultured Isosphaeraceae bacterium
CCAGCCGCTTCACCAAACTGGCTTCATTGAAGCGGGGGGGTGCGCTGGTGAACTTCTGCTGCGGGTCAATCCAGAACGGGCTCATCTCTTGCCCCTCCTTCAGCGGAGGCAGTTCTTGATCGTCACCCTCGCCACGCAAACCCGTCACGGTGTAGCCATCAAAGGTCTGCACGCGCCCCGACGCGCGAAAAATCGCCCCTGTGGATCTGTCGCTGCGTTCAAGGAGCACCGTGGTGCTGTCGTACTGCGCGTCAGTCATCTGGCAGGCCACGAATCTCTGCCAAATCAAGGTGTAGAGCTTCCACTGCTCTTCATCCAACGTGCCTTTGAGCGACTCGGGGGTGCGACTGGCATTGGTGGGGCGAATGGCTTCGTGCGCTTCCTGCGCGCTCTTGTTGCTGCTGTGATACAAGCGCGGCTTGTCAGGCAAATACTTGGCGCCGTACTTCTGGCCGATGAAGTCGCGCACCATGCTGATCGCCTCGCCGGAGAGGCTCGTGGAATCGGTTCGCATGTAGGTGATGAGGCCAACAAGCCCCTCGCCCTTCACATTCACGCCCTGGTAGAGCGCTTGGGCCACGCGCATGGTTCGATCTGTGCCAAAGCCCAGCGCATAGCTGGCACTTGACTGAAGTGTGCTTGTAATGAAGGGCGCGCGAGGCTTGCTGCTGGTGCCAGAGCGCTGGACGCTTTTCACCCGGTAGCGCACCTTTGCGCCAATCGTTCCGCGCACGCGGCGCTGCCGACGGGCAAACCCAACGCCATCGGCGTGATCACGGCTATCGATGGCCACGTTCTCAAGACCCACGGCATCAGCCACCGCTTGCACTTCAACCTTCAGGTCTTGGCTCGTTTCATAGAACTCGCCATCTTGAGGGATTGGCGTCTCGGCCTTGCCCGAGTCACCCTTCGAGCCCGCCCACATTCCGCGAAGTTTTCGCCAGACCCAATGGGGGTGCTCGGCAAACCTCTGTTTCTCATCCTTGCGGGCCTTGTACAGCGGTTCGTATTTGGGCAGTTGGCGTTGCAACTCAAACTTCTGCCCACCGATCTCAATGAGCTCACACTCGATGCCATTGCGCTCCGCCAACCAGTGCGCCTGCGCCTTCACGGTGGGGCTCTTGCCGCGCTCATCCACCTGCGACATGAACGTGTGCCAATCCTTGGCCAGTGCAGCGGCTCGAGCGGGCTCGGGCGTCATGGCAGCTTCAACTTGCCAGTATTCGTCAGGCTGAAAGGCGGCGATTTCGCGCTCCCGGTCCACAATCAATAGCAACGCCACGCTCTGTACGCGACCCGCGCTCAAGCCGCCAGCCACCTTTTTCCAAAGCACGGGACTCACCAGGTAGCCCACGATGCGATCCAGAATCCGTCGTGCCTGCTGCGCATCCACACGCTTCATGTCAATGGGGCGCGGCGCGGCAAAGGCCTTTTGGATGTCAGTTCGAGTGATCGCGTCAAACGTCACGCGCTTGCACGTCTCAGGGTTGATGCCCAAGAGTTCGGCCAAGTGCCACGCGATGGCCTCGCCCTCACGATCCAAGTCTGTGGCAAACCACACCTCCGTGGCCCCCGCCGAGAGCTTCTTGAGATCGCTGACCTGTTTGCGCCGATCTTCAGCAACTTCGTACGTGGGCTCAAAGTTGTTGTCGAGGTCCACGCCGGGCACCGGTTGCTTTACTCCTTTAGGTGCGCGCTTGGGTAGGTCGCGGATGTGGCCCCGGCTGGCTTCCACCTTAAAGCCCGGCCCCAAGTACTTGGTAATGGTCTTGGCCTTGGCGGGGCTCTCGACGATCACCAGTGAGTAGCCACCCTTGCCGGAGGGCGCCGAGCGGGCGTTCCCAGCTGAAGGTTCGGCAGGGCTCTTTGCCGACTTAGGTGTCTTGGAGGATTTGGACTTGGGAGCTGCCATATGGCGAGGGGGAGGAGAGTATGAGCCGACTGGGAGGCCCTCTGTCAAGAGGTTGCTCCATTCTGGGAGCCCAAACATATACCCAACAAGCCAGGCGGGCAGAGGTTGGTGCCAAACCGCGCCCCCCGCAGGGGGGCGAAGGATGCCCGCCGTCCCTTCGACCCTTCAGGCCCGCGAACCCAATATTTTTCTCAGAACTTCACCAACCGCGGCGTCCACGGGGGTGTTGGGAGCATCAATCCAGACTGAACCGGGTATCCGCCTAAACCTGCGCAGCCATGCCCTCTGCTGCTTGCCGTAGCGACGAGTTCGCACCTTGATGGTCTCTGTCGCCTGTTCCAGGGTGAGCTCTCCCGCCAAGTGTGCTAGCACTTCGTGGTAACCCACGGCTTCAATGGCTTGCCGAGTGAGCGGCCCCCGAGCTGCCAGTTGAACCACCTCCTGTACCAATCCCGCATTCATCATCGCCGTCACTCGTGCGTTGATCCTGGCGTTGATTTGGTCTACCGGCCAGTCCAAACCTACCAAGTGCCAATGGGGAGGCAACGGCTGCGGTGTGTTGAGCCATTGCTGCTGCAAGGCGGTGATGGTGTGCCCAGTCTGCTGGTGCACCTCGATGGCGCGAATGCTCCTGCGGCGATCATTGGGGTGAATCCGCGCCGCAGCAATCGGATCTCTGCGTTCAAGTTCACTGCGCAGCCATTCCGAAGGGCGGGCTTCTAACTCCTGTCTGGCACCGGCATCTGGCGCCGGTGTGGAGAACATGCCCTCCATGAGCGCTCGTGCGTAGAGATTGGTGCCACCCACGACCAGCGCGTGGTGTCCCCGGGCATGCGCTGACTGGATCGCCCTGTTTGCCCCCTCCAGCCAATCCGCCAAGGTAAACGTGTCCACGTGCGGGTCGGCCACATCGATCATGTGGTGCACCACCGCCGCTCTCTCCGCGGGCGTGGGCTTGGCGGTGCCGATGTCCATGCCCCGGTACACCTGCATGCTGTCGGCACTTACGCACTCTGCACCCTGGCTCATGGCGGCTGCCAGCGCCATCGCGAGCGCGGATTTGCCGCCAGCGGTGGGGCCGAGAATGAGGATGGTCTGCGCTTCCAAGATGCGACCAAAATAGGTCATACTTCCCCCTCACATGTCAAAGAAGAGCATCAAGAACGCAGATCTCTCGGGCAAACGGGTTCTGGTCCGTGCCGACTTCAATGTTCCCACCGACGATTCCAACGTCATCACCGATGACCGGCGGATCCAAGCGGCGCTGCCAACCATTCGGCACATTCTGAAGCACGGCGGCTCTGTGGTGGCCGTGAGCCACTTTGGCCGTCCTTCAGGCAACGGCCACGAACCCGACCAGAGTTTGAAACCCGTCTTTGAACGCCTGCAGCAGTTGCTGAAGGGAGAGGCGGAGGTGCTCTTTGCCGGCAAGGTGCCCACCGACGCAGAATCACAGGCTGCGGTCGCCCAATTGAAGCCCGGTCAAGTGCTGCTTCTTGAGAACTTGCGGTTTGAGAAGGGAGAAAAGAAGGGGGAGCCTGCATTTGCTTCCGCGTTGGCCAAGTACGGGCATGCGTACGTCAACGATGCCTTCGGAGCCTCGCACAGAAATGATGCCAGCATGGTGGCTCTGCCCCAGGCCATGAAGCCCAATCCTTGCTTGGCGGGCTTTCTGCTTGAACGGGAACTGCAGTTTCTGGGAGCGGCCATCCAAAACCCCAAGAGACCATTCGTGGCCATTGTGGGCGGCGCGAAGGTCAGTGACAAACTCTCTGCGCTCAGCAATCTGCTCTCGCGTGTGGACACCATCATCGTGGGTGGAGCCATGGCCTACACCTTTATGCGGGCTCAAGGGTTGGAAACCGGCAAGAGTCTGGTTGAGTCCGGAATGATTGAAAAGGCAGGGGACATTCTGGCGGAAGCGAGGGCCAAGGGAAAGTCTCTCTTGCTGCCCACCGATCACGTCTGCGGCAGGGAATTGAAGAGCGGAACAGAAACTCGCGTCTTTCAGGGCTCTATTCCAGAAGGCTGGATGGGTTTAGACATTGGGCCCGCCACGCAAGACCAGTACTGCAAGACGGTGCAGGCGGCCAAGCAGGTGGTGTGGAATGGACCGATGGGAGCGTTTGAAACGCCGCCGTTTGATGCCGGAACACGTGCGGTGGCGCGGGCGGCTGCGGCTGCCACCACCCATGGAGCCGTCACCATCGCCGGAGGCGGGGACACTGCGGCGGCAGTCGAGGCCTTTGGACTAGCGGACTCTCTTTCACACGTCTCGACGGGGGGCGGAGCCAGCCTAGAAATGCTGGAAGGCCGGAATTTTGACTCCGTTGCCGCGTTGGATTCTGTCTGAACTAGCTCGCAGGGTTGGCCGTCTATAGTGGAGTTCACCCTGAAGGACCACCGAATCATGCGAAACACACTCTTAGCCCTCATTCTGACTGCCTTCGCTCCTCTCGCGGCATCGCCTGCGGCTCTGGCTCAGGAGGAGACCAAGCCTGTGGAGTTGAAGGTCGGCAACAAGATGACCCACTTCGACCTTGGCGAGTGGATCCAGGGCACCGAAATCAAGCGCATCGATCCCACCAAGGTTTATGTGATCGACATTTGGTCCAGTGCGGCGCCGCTTTGCAAGCGCTCCATTCCCTACTTGAATGGGCTCTATGAAGACCTCGGAAGCCGCGGCCTTGTTGTGGTGGGGGTTACGCCGGACGATCCCGACTCGGTGCGCAACTACCTGCGGGACAAAGCCACCACGCTTACGTATCCCGTGGGAGTGAGCAAGGAAAACGCCAGTGGACAATCAGAGGCATGGTTTAAGTTTGCGCGCACCAGCGGCGTGCTT
This sequence comes from uncultured Isosphaeraceae bacterium, assembly GCA_964640485.1. Classification (GTDB taxonomy): domain Bacteria; phylum Planctomycetota; class Phycisphaerae; order Phycisphaerales; family SM1A02; genus CAZXGD01. Next base: position 98,055 of record CAZXGD010000003.1, read on the forward strand.
CCTCTGGATGCGGTGGTCAACCGCGCCGGACAGATTTGCTACGTGGGCAGTCCCTTGGACCCCGAGTTTGATCGCATTCTGCGCCTCGCTGTGGATGACCGCTACGACACCGAACTGAACGAAAAGGCCAAGGACATGATCGGGGCTGCGCGACGCGCCGCAAAGATCAGGAACTTTCGCGAAGCCACTCGGCTCTACGACCAAGTGGTTGACCTGAGCCCACGCCACTTCACCGACATCGCACTGGAGCACTGGCGCATGCTGGCTGAACAGGTGCTGGAGCAGGAGACCGCCCGCGCGTACATTCGCAAACTCATCGAGCGGGTGAATGACGATGTGCCCACGCTCATATTCATCGGCAACTATCTGGCGACCAATACTGAGATCAAGAAGCGAGACCTAGAAGCCGCCACGCTGGTGGCTGACGCGCTTCGCAAGAAGGGGGCCACCACTGCCGACAGTCTGGGCTGCATCGCGGCGATCCAAGCTGCCAACGGCGACTTTGAAGCCGCAGCAGAAACGCAGTACGACGCGTGGATGTCTGCCATGCCCAGCAGCAAAGCCGCGCACAAGCGCGCCTTGGACAGCTACCGCGAAAATAAAAAGAAGGCCGCTGCCTCTGCAGCAACTGGTGGAACTCAACCCAAGTGACCTCTGCTCCGGCGCATCGGCAGACATTGCTCACAGCGCGGCGGCCTTTGGTCGCCGCGTCTGTGCTTTCCGCAGACTTCACCCGACTTGGCGAAGAGTGCCGGGCGGTGGTGGCGGCGGGTGCCGACACCATTCATGTTGACGTGATGGACGGGCACTTTGTCCCAAATCTCTCCATGGGTCCGGCGGTGTGTGCGGCGGTTCGCAGAGCGTTGCCCCGCACTTTTGTAGATGTGCACCTGATGGTGGAGCGTCCCCTCGATTTTGTGGAGCCATTCATCGCATCGGGCGCCGACCTGTGCACGGTTCACGCCGAAGTGGTGCCGGACCTCGAAGCAGCCGCAACGTTCATTCATCGCAAGGGTGCCATGGCCGGAGTTGCCATCAACCCGGACACGATGGACGATGCCCTCCATGAGTCTCTGCACCTCTTTGACGTGGTGTTGGTGATGAGCGTGCACCCCGGCTACAGCGGACAGTCTTTCATCACGCACGTGCTTCGCAAAGCCAAGGCACTGCGCGCCCGAATGAAGCCCGAGCAGTTTCTTGAAATCGACGGAGGCGTGTCGCCCAGCACGGCAGCAGCCTGCCGCGATGCCGGCTGCGACATGCTGGTGAGCGCCAGCGCCATCTTTGGCTCCGGCGACTACGCCGCGACCATCCACGCCATTCGCGGATAGCACGTTCGTGATGCAATTGCTCACTCTCATTCGCTGCTGCGCCACCGCCTGGGATGAGGCGCACCGCTTGCGGGGATGCACCGACCTACCCGCCACAGAGGCGAGCGTGGCGGCCACGCGTGAGTTGGTCGCCCGCATGGCCGAGGGGCCGGAGGTGCTCTATCACCCGCCGGATGAGGCGGCGGCTGAAACCGCCCAGGTGGTGGCTGCGCGCTTCGCATGCCGAGTGTGCATCCTGCCCGATTTGGCCGATCCAGATCTTGGCCTCCTTGAAGGGTTGGCCATGGACGACTTTGAGCGTCGCTTTGAGAGCCGGTTTGCAGAATGGATGGCGTCGCCGTTAACGGTTGAGCCGCCCGAAGGAGAGCCATTGCGGCAAGCGCGCGCGCGCGTTTTGGATGCGCTCGCAGACGTCTTGGCCGATCACCCCCACCAGCGTGTGGGCCTTGTGCTTCATCCCATTGCGCTTGCGCTTGTTCGCGATGGCTTGGCTCGAGGGGACGGCTCACAACTTTGGCATCGCATTCTGGGGCGAGCGCCCTGGTCGCAGTATGCGTTGGCCGCAGGTGCGGCTGACAATCTGGGTGAGTGATGCCGGGCGCGTGTCCGCGCGAGTTGGCCGCTACACTCGTGCGGTAGGAACCCCCAGTGACCGAACGAACGTGGAAACAAGCTGACGTTGCCGTCAAAAAGGCTGTGCCCGATGGGCTCTGGACGCAATGCCCGGAGTGTCAAGAAACGGTCTTTCGCAAGAGCCTTGAGGCCAACCTTATGGTCTGCCCAAAGTGCGACCATCACATGCGAATCAGTGCACGGAGGCGCATTGATCAATTGCTTGACCCCGGAACGTTTGAACCCGAAGACGCCGACATGGCGCCCATGGATCCACTTTCATTCGTGGATCAAAAGCCGTACATGGATCGCATCCGTGACATGCAACAACGGACTGGGGAAAATGACGGCATCCAGACTGGCACCGGCTTTGTGAAGGGTCGAAAAGTGGTGGTTGCCATCATGGACTTCACATTCATGGCAGGCTCCATGGGAAGCGTGGTGGGTGAGAAGATCACCCGAGCCATAGAACGCGCTACCGACCACAATCTGCCCTTAGTCGTGGTGTGCTGTTCGGGTGGAGCGCGAATGCAAGAGAGCGGATTTAGCTTGATGCAGATGGCAAAGACCAGCGCCGCATTGGCCCGGTTTGATGAGGCTGGTGGGCTCTTTATCTCGGTTTTGGCTGATCCAACCACCGGCGGAGTGACAGCCAGCTTCGCCATGCTTGGGGATGTGATTCTGGCCGAGCCCAAGGCGCTCATCGGTTTCGCGGGGCCGCGCGTCATTGCCCAAACCATTCGCCAGGAGCTTCCTGAAAACTTTCAGACCAGCGAGTTTCTGCTGCAATCCGGATTTGTCGATCGCATCGTGCATCGCCAACAGTTGCGCACTGAAATCAGCCGCGTCATCGATTACGCCGGCATGTAGCCCATGCCGATCTCCGCACAGGGTCATGGCGAGGGCGAACGAGGTACCCGCGTGGGGGCTCTCTCGCCCCTTGTGCGCGCCACTCTGTTGGCTCTTTTTGGCGGCGCGTGTTCGTGGTTGGTCTACCCTCCCATCGGCGCCGCGCTCGCGGTGCTCTTTCCGGTTGGAGCGCTGGTGGCCGTGGCGGCCATCATGACCACTGACCACGTGTCCCGTCGATGGCCCTTCTACGCCATGGTGTGGGTGGTTGGCGTGCTCAAGTGGACTGCGTTGAATGCATGGATGATGCAGATCACCACGGTGGGGTTTCCCGCGCTTTCGTGCTATGCGGCGCTGTTTGACCTGCTCTTGGTGTGGTTGTTGGTGCGGGGGCGCTGCGCCACCTTGGCTCGCGTGCCTTGGGCTGTGCTCACGCCCATCGTGCTTGGAGGCACCGAGAGCCTGCGAGCATTGGTTCTGTTTGACGGTTACCCATGGTTCCGCGCCGGTCACCCATTGGCCGAGTGGCCGGTGATGATCCAAGTGGCGGATGTCGGAGGCGAACTGCTGGTGAGTCTGGTAGTGGCATGTGCTGCGGGCGCCATCATCGATGCGGGTTCCGCCCAGGGCAGGCGTGCGCTGGGGGTCATCACCGCGCTGACGGCTTTGGGGTGCACCTTTGTCTATGGCGCGTACAGGCTTGGTGAGGCGCCGCAGGGTACGGGGCCGGGCGTGTTGGCCATACAAACCAATCTGCACACGAGCAACAAGGTTCGATGGATGCCCAACGATCAGGTGAAGGATGTGCAGTCCTTTGCGCAACTCACGCTTGATGCGGCCATCTCGACCACCCGTCAAGGAAACGCAATTGCTCTCACTGCATGGCCAGAGACTTCGCTGGGTGGGTACGGATTGGAACCGGATGTGCTCAGCATGATGGATCAATTGGGCTACTTTCCCGGCTCGCGCTTTCAACGCCTGATGGCGCAACTCAGCATCCAACTGGGCACTCCCATCTTGGTGGGGAGCCCGGTCTTTCAAGGCATGCGGATTCAAGGTGACCGCTGGATCTGGGATCACCAATTCAACAGCGCATACCTCATCGCAGGCGCGCAACTTCCGTATCCCCGGTATGACAAACTCTTTTTGGCACCTTTCGGCGAAACCATGCCTTACATCAGGGCATGGCCCGCACTGCAGCAACAATTGCTCTCGCTTGGTGCACAGGGCATGGAGTTCACTCTGGAATCGGGCGCGGCGCCGGTTCGCTTCCAGATTGCGTGGGATCGGCCAGATGGCACGGTGCAGCCCGTGCGCGTGGCAGTGCCGATCTGCTTTGAGGATGCCATGGGCTGGGTGTGTCGCGAACTCGTCTTTGAGAAGGGCGTAGGGGGGCGGGAGCGACGTGCCGATTTGCTGGTGAACATTTCCAATGACGGCTGGTTTGGCTGGTTCGACGGCGGTCGGGCGCAGCACCAGCAGATTGCGCAGTTTCGTTGCGTTGAAACGCGCACCCCAATGGTTCGCGTAGCCAACACCGGCATGTGCGCGGGCATCGATTCAAGTGGTCGAATCACGCAGCAGCCACCAGCAACACAAACGGCAACGTGGCTGTACGCCAATCCTCCGCTCGACGATCGAACGCCGCTCTATGCACATCTTGGCGAAGCGGTATCGTGGGTGGTCATGGCTCTTTCCGCAGCGCTCGGCCTGTTTTCGTTTGTACGCCCCGGTCCAAGGCTTGGCGGTGCAGTTCACGCAGGCGTGGTGGTGCTCGCAGCACTCTCGGTGTTTGGGTTTGGATGCGAGGAGCAGAAAAAGCTCAGTCAGCAACCTTGGAGCAGCCGTGAACAAAGTGTCAAGCCTCAGGGCAATGCACGATTGTCCGAGCAGTATGCGCCAGGGGTGATACCTGTCGAGTCCAGCGGCGAGGCAAGGCAAACCGCGGGGTTGTTGTTGCAAGCCGCCACGCGCAGTCCCGTTCCCGTGTTCCGCGCGAACGCGGTAGAAGCGCTCATGCTTTCACCTGATGACCTGCGCATGGTGGCGCAAGCCATGCTGGCCGACCCCAATCGCGGCGTGCGTTTTGTGGCAGCCATGGCCGTTGGCCGCACCCGCATGGCGGAGTTTGCAGCCATGGTGCAGCCGCTCTTGGTGGATGAGAGCCCCTCCGTTCGCGCGGCAGCCATCTATGCGCTCACTCGGTTTGGACAGAAGATCGACCCCACACCACTTGCAGCCATGGCGCGGAGCGATGACCCAGAGGTTCGCTCCAACGCGTACATGGTGCTCGGGGAGATGGGCAACCCCACCGCGGTGCCGATCATTCGCCAATCCTTGGGCAAGGGAATGCGCAGAATCAATCCGGCCCGCGTGCGATTGATCGAACTGCAGGCAGCGGAAGCCATGGTGAAGCTGGGCGACCTGAATCAGTTGGAACCCATCCGCGCCGCGCTCTTTTCACCCACCGGCGGACCGGGGGATCAAAGCGAACTCACCGCCTTGGCGGCACAAATTGCAGGAAGATTGCACGACGAAGGTTCCCGGCCAATGCTGGTTCGCCTGATTGGCGCCATCGGAGAAAGCGCACGGCCTGCGGAGATCCGTCTGACCGCGGCGGCCAGCTTGGCGGAACTTGGCGTTCAGGACCATGTGCAGATTGCTAGGCTTTCCAGGGCCTATATTCGAGATCGCGACCCCATTGTGCGTGGGCAGGCTGCCTTGGCATTAGGGCGTTCCGAAGGGCGGGCGGCGGTCCCCGATCTGGAGCGGATGTTGTTCGATTCTGACCCCTCGGTACAGCTTGCGGCGGCCAAGTCGGTACTCATTGCAACCAGCCCGCATTGACAGCGCGTATAGGGATCGGCTATTACTGATAACGGTATTGGACGAATGGAGTCGTCCCTGTCCGTCGTTCTCCACACCTAGTGGCCCTGGTTTTGAGGGTCCGCAGTCCTCGCGAGGCACTCCCCGTGCACATTCTTACAAAGATCCTTGTCGTACTCGTAGCGCTTCTGGTCGTTGCGCTGGTTCCGCTCGCCGCAGTCTCTTCAACGAATCAGTTGGCCTTTAAGCAGAAGGCCACGGATGCGGAGTCCGCGCTGAAGTCTGAACAGGCCAGCACGGCAGCCGCCAAGGACGCCTACAACGCCAGCGTGGGCGCGCTTCAGGGCCGCAATGCCTCGCTTGAGAAGCAGTTGGCCACGGCCAACGTGCAGGCCGACGCGGAGCGTCAGGCGCGCGCTGAGTTTGAGAAGCAGGTTGAGACGCTCCGAATTCAACTGGCTGAAGCGCAGGGCCAGAACAGCAGCATGGTGGCAAATGCAACGGCTCAAACCAGCCTGATCCGCGAGTACAGCCAGATCATTGAAAGCGCTCGGTCGCAATACCTGGATGCCGAAAAGCGCCGCATCGAATTGGCGGACGCGCTGAATCGAACCCAAACTGAGCTGGACAATGAAACGGCAGCCAAGCGCCTGCTGCAGGAGCAGCTCCAAAAGATCACAGAAGAAAAGGAACGCGTGGCT
>CAZXGD010000003.1:104383-113816 GCA_964640485.1 uncultured Isosphaeraceae bacterium
TCCAAGTACCGCGCAGTGCACGGTGCCATGGTGAGCCCCAGCACCAGCGCTGGTGCGACTGCTGATGCCTCGCTGCCCGTTCCTGCGGATCGATCACTCAGCGCCACAGTGATCGACGTGATGCGAGAACCCGACTCCACCCTGGCAGAGATCAACGCGGGCAGCCGTGACGGTGTCAAGGAGGGCTGGGTGATGACCCTGGCTGATGGCTCCAACTTCGTGGGCAACTTGCGCATCATCAAGGTCGACGTCAACCGCTCCGTGGGCGTGGTTGAACTTGAGGACATCGCCACCCGCGGCAAGGTCATGTCCGGCCAGCGCGCCATTGCACGGAAGGGCGAGTGATCCCATGACCACGATGCCAACCACCGAGGTCAAGCGGGCACGTCCGCAGTTGAACATCTACACCGCGCTGCTGGTGGTGGCTCTGTTGATGGCCATTCTGGGCGTTGCGGCGATCGCCAAGCTCAACATGGACACCACGGGGGCTCCAAGCCCATTTGATTCTGTTCCCGCCCGATAGTGGGTGGGTACAGCCCGCTTCGCAATCCGTTTGCAGTATCCTTTCCGATGCTCAGAACTGCTCTGAGCACGCGTTTCGGCGGAGTCCGATTCGTACGCAGGGCGCATCATGCACCCCGCTTCAGGAAGGAGCGTTTGCCCGTGGCTTGGGAATCTCTATCGCGACTCTTTAGTGTTGACATGGGGATCGACCTGGGCACCTGCAACACGCTGGTGTGTGTACGGGGCAATGGCATTGTGCTCAACGAGCCCTCTGTGGTGGCGGTGCGCAAGGGCACCAACATCGTGCTGGCCAATGGTGAAGCAGTCGGCTTTGCGGCCAAGGACATGCTGGGCAAGACTCCCGGCGCGATCAGCGCCATTCGCCCGTTGAAGGACGGCGTGATCAGCGACTTTGCCGTCACTGAGGCCATGCTCAGCTACTTCATTCGCAAGGTCAATGGCAACACTCGCATCTTTGGACCCCGTGTGGTCATTGCGATTCCGAGTGGAATCACGAGTGTGGAAAAGCAGGCAGTGAAAGAGAGCGCGCGCCACGCAGGCGCTCGCAAAGGGCACGTGTACTTGGTGGACGAGCCATTTGCTGCGGCCATCGGCGCCGGTCTCCCCGTGGGCGAACCCACCGCCAGCATGATTGTTGACATCGGCGGCGGAACCACTGAAATTGCCATCATTTCGCTGGGCGCGATCGCAGAATGCGAGAGTTTGCGTTTGGCCGGCGACGATTTTGATGACGCGATCACCAATTACATGAAGCGTGTGCATGGTCTGCTCATTGGCGAGCAAACCGCCGAGCGCATCAAGATTGAGATCGGGTCCGCAGCTCCAACCGGCCCCGAAATGAAGATGGATGTGCGCGGACGCGACCTCAAGGGCGGCCTGCCGCGCAAGGTTGAAGTGACCAGTCAAGAGATTCGCGAAGCTCTTACGGAGCCCGTGCAACTCATCGCCGACGCCGTGGTGCGTGTGTTGGAACGCGCCAAGCCAGAATTGGCGGCGGACTTGGTGGACAACGGAATCACCATCGCGGGCGGTGGCGCGCTGCTGCGTGGATTGGACAAGGTTCTGCACAACTGCACAGGGCTGGACATTCGCATTGCGGATGATCCACTCACCTGTGTGGCTCGCGGCACCAGCATGGTGCTTGAGAACCTTGAGGTGCTGAAAGAAAATCTTGAGTCTGACTCAGACGCGGACTGACCCGTGGGGTTCGTCACAGGTCAGCGCCTTCTTGGAAGCGGAATCGCGCTCGCGTGTGCGTTGGCGCTTATGCCATCAGCATGGATGAGGCCGTGGACCGGCGAAGTTGCCGCTGTGCTCACGTTGCCCCTCAGGCCCGCGGAAATGGTGCTGGCCTCGGCGGCGCACTGGTTGCGCCCCCCGGAGAGTTCCTATCCCACCCTGTCGCCAGACGCGGCGCAGTTGGCGCAGGAGCGCGATGCCCTGCAAGGCGAATTGGATCGTGAGCGAATTCGCAGCGCAGCGCTTGAGACTCAATTGGCTGAGTTTCGCGTGGTGATGAATGCTGACACGCGCGGGGGTTGGCGACCGGTCTTGGCGAGGGTGGTGGAGCAGCCTTCGGGGCGCCGGGCACGTTTGCTGGGGCTTAACGTCGGGGGAGCACAGGGAGTCTCCGAGGGCGACCCCGTCGTGGTGGGCGGCAATCGCTTGGTGGGGCGTGTCTACGGCCCCGTCGATGAATCTCGGGCGTGGGTGGTACCCATCGACGATGCCCGCATTGGCCGCATCGACGCGCTCGTGTTTTCGGCGGGACGCGTGGGTGCGACGGCCAAGGATGGGACGATGATTCAACTTCGCCCGCAGGGGGGCGGTCTTTTGGTTGGCGAACTGGAGCGCGCCGCGTCCATTCAGCCGGGTGACGTGGTGTTGCTCAACGATCCCACCTGGAAGGGTGCTGCGGTGGGTATGCGTGTGGGAGTGGTGGAACGCACCGGCGCGCTTGATGCCAATCCGTTGCGCGCGGGCATCACCGTGCGCATGGAGGTTGACCCCACGCGCACCGGCAACCTCACCGTGAAAGTGGCAGATCCCACAGCTCCCGCACTCAGGGTTCCGGGAGGTTCGCGATGAGGTGGTGGCTGTTTCTGGTGGTTGCCCTTGTGTTCGTCTCCGTGGACACGGCGTTCATGCCAGTGCTGAGCATGAGCGGCCACCGCCCCAGCCTGGTTCTTGTCCTCATGGCCTTTGTAGCGCTGTATGCCAGCCGACCTGCCGCGCTTGCGGGTGCACTGCTGATCGGCGCATACGCGGACCTCAGAGTTCCGGCGATCTTCCCGCAGGGGGGCATGTATGTCATCGGCCCCCATATTCTTGCAACCGTGGTGGCCGTGTGGGTGCTGCTTGAGATTCGTGAGTCGCTCTTTAGAAAGAACGTGCTCACGGTGGCGGCCGCGTCACTTCTGCTGACCTTGGGGCAATCATTGATCTTTCTTGCGGTTTCAGGGCTTCGGCTTGTGTACGCCGATCCAGCGCCGTTGTGGGGCGCGGGCACCGGGGCACAGGCATTTGGCCACGATGCCATCGATGCGGTGTACACCGCACTCTTGGCAATTCCGGTGGCGTGGTGCCTGTTGCGCTCTATGGGAGCGTGGGGCTTTCAAGATGCCGGACCCAGGTTCGGGCATCGGTAGAGTGCCTCGCCCGGCGGTAGCCTTTCACGCGTGACCTCCGTAATTCTTCTTGACGATGGCGTTGGCGACTTGGGGCCACTCTCCGATACGCGTGCCAGCTATGAACAGCGCGATGGCGCTCTTTCGGCCCTGGAACGCTGGAGATTGCGCGGGACCCTCGGTGGCGTCATGCAGCCGCCCCAAGCCTCTGAGGCTTCCTCTCGGGCACTGGTCGCTCGCATGCAAGGGCTCGGTCTGCCAGTGCAGCCCACGATCGCAGATGCATGTTTTGTGAATGGTTGCTTTGACGTTCAGCCCGCGGACCTTGAGTCTTTGCCCACAGGTGGGTCTCTGCGTTGCCCACAGGGCCGACTGGTGGCCGCCCGATGCAGTTCCGAGCGACTGCCCCTCATGACCGCCCACAGTGACCCTGGCACGTGCGCCACCCGAGGGTGGTCTCGCCCCTGGCACCTCTTGGAGCCCACAGCACTGGCGCAAGCGCTGGCCAGCGACATTCATCTCATCGTTCAGTCATGGACCGTTGCTGAACACGGAGCGGTCCCAAGTTGGGCTGCAGTGACGGGAACAGCCGGCGTGCATGTGCATGCCTCGGCACGCATCGGCGCCAATGCAGTTCTGGACGCCACCGATGGCCCCATACTGCTCGACCAAGGCTCAGAGGTGCGTCACGGCGCAATTCTGATTGGCCCCGTGTATGTGGGGCGCCATTCCATCGTGGCCGAGCGAGCGCATATCAAGGCGCGCACCAGTATTGGCCCGCACAGCCGCATTGGCGGTGAGGTGGGCAGTGTCATCGTGCAGGGGTATTCCAACAAGGTTCACGATGGTCATTTGGGGGACGCCTTGCTTGGTGAATGGGTGAACTTGGGCGCGGGCACGGTGAACAGCAATCTGCTCAACACATACGGCGAGGTGGCGATGCGCCTTCGCCCCGACGGTCCACGTGAGCGCACCGGCAGGCAATTCATGGGGTGCATCATCGGCGATCACACCAAGGTGGCCATCGGCACTCGCATCATGACCGGAAGTTCAATAGGCACGGGTGCCATGTGGGCTGCCAGCGCCCCAATCACGGGCGCCGTTGGCTCCTTCGCGTGGGTGACGGACGATGGTCAACGCCTGTACCAACGTGAGAAGTTTCTGCATCTGGCGCGAACGGTGATGGCGCGCCGCAAAGTTGAACTCACCCAAGCGGAGTCTGACTTGCTGAGCCACATCCTTGCGTCCACGCCGCCACGGGGCGGAGATCGCGCGTGAGCAGTCTTTACCTTATTGACGGGCACGCGCAGTTTTTTCGTGCCTACCACGCCATCCGCCCCGGATTGCGCAGTCCCGTCACCGACGAGCCCACCAATATGACCTTTGGGTTCGTGGGAGTGCTGCTAAAGCTTCTGCGCGAGCAGGCCCCCGACTATCTGGCGGTCGTGGTGGATGCGTCTGGAGACCAAGGCACGTTTCGCAGCCAGATCTATCCGCAATACAAAGCTAACCGCAGCCCGCCGCCTGATGACTTGGAGCCGCAGGTTGAGCGCTGCATACAGTTTTTGAAGTCGCTTCAGATTCCAGTCTTGGCTGTTGAAGGGGTTGAAGCCGACGACACCATCGCCACAGTGGTGCGCCGGTGTCGGCAATCGCACCCTGACATGGACGTGAGAATTGTCAGTCGCGACAAGGACCTCGGACAGCTTGTCGATGAGCGCGTCAAACTCTTTGATCCGCAGACGGATACTGAACTGGGTGTGGAGCAGCTCTTTGAAAGTAAGGGCATTCGCCCTGATCAGGTGGTGGACATGCTGGCGCTCATGGGGGACACCGTTGACAACGTCCCCGGAGTCAAGGGCGTAGGTATCAAGACGGCGGGCAAGCTGATTGGAAAATACGGATCGCTCGCCGCGCTGTTGCAGAACATCCACCAGGAGAAGAACAAAACGGGAGAAGCCATCGCCGCGCAAGCAGGCATTCTTCCGCTATCGCTGAGTCTGGTCAAACTCAAGGACGATGTCGCCGTTGAGTTTGATCTGGAATCCGCGCGGGTTGATCTCAAATCGGTTCATCCCGAGGCTCCGTTGGAGATGATCCGTCAACTTGGGTTCAACCGGCACTTCGAGGAGTTGCGCCGCATGATGGGTCAGTCTTCGTCGGCAGTGGCTTCGCCGCCGGAGCCGGCACCGGTTCGCCGGACCGCCCCCGAGACATCCACGACTGCGGTCGATGGGTTCGACCTCTTTCATCCTGCCCCTGAGAGTGTGGACGTCCCGGCCGTCACCGGTGAGGCACTCGTGCGATTCCAGAGCGGTGCGTACCAGATGCTCACCACACGCCAACAGGTGGAAGGGTTCCTAAGCCAAGCTCGCACGGCGTGTGGCTCAGGAGCGCTGCTTGCCTTTGACACAGAAACCACGGGCCTGAACCCCGTGAGCGCGGACCTTTGTGGTGTCAGTATGTCATTTCAGGCTGATCATGGGGTCTACATTCCCGTACGCTCCCCGGACCCCGGGGGTCACCTGAACCAAGCTCAGGTCGTGGAACTCATCACACCAATTCTTGAGGACCCGGCTGTCGGCAAGACCGCGCACAACGCCAAGTTTGATCTCATCGTGCTGCGCGCGGCTGGGATCAATGTCAAGGGATTGGTTGGAGACAGCATGGTGGCTAGTTACGTGCTGGATGCCACTCGCGGTACACATAAAATGGATGCCCTGAGCGAAGCGCTCCTCGGGCACCGGTGCATTCCCATTGTCCAACTGATTGGTTCCGGAACTCATCAGCGAACGTTTGCACAAGTGCCGCTTGAGGTGGCCGCCCCATACGCTGCGGAAGACGCAGATGTGGCCTGGCGTCTTGAACGCGTGCTGGTGCCGCAACTGGAAGCTGCCGGCCTGAGCCGCCTCTACCGAGATGTGGAGCTGCCCCTGGTGCCCGTGCTGGCAGAACTTGAGTGGAACGGCATCCGGGTGGACGCCCCTGAACTTGAAAGACAGCGGCGCGCGCTGGAGCTGGAGATTGAAAAGTTACGCGTGCGCATCGCGGAGATCTCGCCGCGTCCATTCAATCTGGACAGCCCCAAGCAACTTGCTGAGATCCTCTTCCACGGTCCAGAAGACTCACCCCCCGGACTTGGTATCAAGGTGGTTAAGAAGACTCGCACAGGGGCCAGTACCGATGTGGAGGTCCTGGAGAAACTGGCGCTGGACCCGTTGGTGACCAGCGAGATCCCCAGTCGGATACTCGAGTATCGCCAGCTCACCAAACTGGTTGGCACCTACTTGGTGGCGTTGCGCCAGGCGATCGACCCCACCACGGGGCGCATCCATGCCAGCTTTCACCAAACGGTCACGGCAACGGGGCGCCTTTCCAGTAGCGACCCCAATCTTCAAAACATTCCCATCCGCTCCGCCATGGGCCGCGAGGTGCGCCGCGCATTTGTGGCGGACGAAGGCAACGTGATCTACAGCGCGGACTACAGCCAGATTGAGCTGCGCATGCTCGCGCACCTGTCCGGAGACCAAGCGCTTGCCGAAGCCTTTCGAACGGGGTTGGACATTCACACCGCGGTGGCGGCAGAGGTGTACGGAATCTCGCCGCAAGAGGTAACACCTGAGCAACGCAGCGGTGCCAAGATGGTGAACTTTGGAATTGTCTACGGCATCACAGCGTTTGGGCTCGCCCGCCGACTGGGCGCGGGTACTTCGAATGAGCGCGCGCGGCAGATCATTCAAGGTTACAAGCGCCGGTTTGCCAGCATCGACGCCTTCTTGGCGCAATGCGTGCAACACGCGCGCGATCACGGGTTTGTACAGACCATTCTGGGCAGGCGAAGGCCCATTCCACAAATCCAAAGCAAGAACCCCACTGAACGAGCCTTTGGTGAACGCATCGCCATCAACACCGTGGTTCAGGGCAGCGCCGCGGATCTGATCAAACTGGCCATGTTGCGTATCTATGCCGACCTGCCAGCCACCGTGCCCACCGCGCGAATGCTGCTTCAGATTCACGATGAACTTGTGTTCGAAGTGCCCCAAGCGCACGTTGAGGTTCTTGACACGTTTGTGCGTGCGGCCATGGAAAATGCAATGACTTTGAGCGTGCCGCTGAAGGCCGAAAGCGGCTGGGCCAGCAACTGGTTCGACGCGTAAGCCGCCCGATTGCCACCCCCTTCACCACTTGCGTGCACAGGCGTCCCTGCTATCATTCCCCGTCCCGCACGGGGGCTTGGCCCACCGCCAACCCCCGTTCGGCAGCCAGTTTGGGGCGGTAGCTCAATTGGTTAGAGTACCGGCTTGTCACGCCGGTGGTTGCGGGTTCGATTCCCGTCCGCCTCGCTTCTGAAGAACGCCTCGCCAATCGGCGGGGCGTCTTTCATTGCGCGACGGCCGAGGCCGTTCCGGCGCGCCACTTGATGTTGCAACCGATGCTCGGCTTCTGTGCCTTGTCTGGTGCCCGGCCAGCAAGCACTGCCTCCAACGCCTTACGAAGATCGCGCCCTGTGACGGGCTTGCCATTGTTGGGGCGGCTGTCGTCCAGCTGTCCGCGGTACGCCAGCGTGTGCGCGGCGTCGTACAGAAAGAAGTCAGGGGTGCATGCTGCGGCAAATGCGCGCGCCACGCTCTGTGTTTCATCCCACAGGTAGGGGCAGCGATAGCCGGCGTCTCGGGCCTCTCCCACCATGGCATCGGGACCATCTTGCGGGTGTGTGCGAACATCGTTGGAGCAAATCAACACCATGGCGTAGCCCATGCCTGAAGCCTCTCGGCTGAGCTTGGCTAACTCATCTCTCATGTGCTGCACAAAGGGACAGTGATTGCAAATGAAGCACACCAGCAGGGGCTTGCCAGCAAACTTCTGGTTGGTCACATCGTTGCCGGTGGTGACATCGGAAAGCCGAAACGCGGGGCAGGGGCTCCCCAACGGCTGCATGGTTGATTCGGTGGCTGCCATGTGTGCAGCGTACGCCTATCCGCAGAGAAGTTGTAGACTTTGCCCGGTGAAGATTTTTCTCTACATCATTGCCGTCATCGTGGGCTGCATAGCCATGGGAGCCACCGTCTGGGCGGTGGAGTCAGTGGGCCACATGATCTACGCTCCGCCCGCTGAAATGCAGACCGCCATGCAGAGGATGATGGAGGCTGCGGGTGCGGGCGATGTGGCGGAATACTCCAAGGCGCGCGACGAAGTGGGAGTGTTGGTGAGTGCGTTGCCGGTGGGTGCGTTGCTGGTCATCGTGCTGGGCTGGACTCTTGCAGCCGTGGTGGGCGGCGGATTGGCGGCGCTTATTGCTCCCGTGGCCCGGCTCAGTGCTGCGCTGGTAGTCACCGCACTAGACCTCATTGCCATCGGCGTCAATCTGGTGATGATTCCGCATCCCATGTGGATGCAACCCGTTGGCATTGTTGCTACCGCCGGTGCAGGCATCTACGTGGGTTTGTGCGTACGGCGTTGGCGCGCCTCGCAGGCGGTTGGTCATGCCATTTCGCCCCGATCCTGACGAAGGCCCCTCGCCGGCAGATCAACGCCGCTTTGGCGACGATGCAGTGCGCACCGGTCTCTGCCCCGACTGCGGCGCAGAAGTGTTGGATGACGCTGACATCTGCCCTCGGTGCTTTATGTTTCTGGACGGTGAGACGCTTCAACGCCCGCTGCGCTCACGAAGGGGCTTTTTTCATAAGCGCTGGACCACGCTTCTGATCCTCCTACTCGTGGTGAGCATGGTGGGTGGAGCGGTGGCCTTCATTCTGGCCAGGCTTGGTGCCTGAGCCAGAATCAGAAAACAATGCCTCGGCAAGGACTCGAACCTTGGACCCGCTGATTAAGAGTCAGCTGCTCTACCAACTGAGCTACGGAGGCGTGAGCCACACGTTAGACCGCTCATCGCGGCCCGTCCACCGGCGGCCCCGACGGTTCATCGCGCCCGGGGTCTCGCCGATGCGTCATGCTCGCCCACACACCCGCGCCCGGCATCGCATGCCCGCGCGTCCTTGACGGGATCGCTTCGCGGTCGCGTGATGCTCGGCGGTGTGTTCGGTTGCCGCACGAAGACCTTCGGCCTAAAATCTCGGCCTTGGGTCCCGAGCCTGTTCGGGATGTTGCCGGGGTCAGCGTCGCACTCAGGCGGGCCTGCCCGCATGCCGGAGCGGAATCATGCTTCCTCCACAACGTGTCAGTTACGGCCGGTCCCGTCGTCGTCGTTCGCACCACGCGCTCGAGCCGATCAACCTGTGCACGTGTCCGCTCACGGGCCTGCCCAAGAAGTCGCACAGGGC
>CAZXGD010000004.1:0-110885 GCA_964640485.1 uncultured Isosphaeraceae bacterium
CACGAGGGAAAGCTGATGCCAGCGGCAAGGCCACTTTTTCACTGGCGCGCGGCGGACAGTTTGACGTGACCATCCAGAAGCCTGATGGCACCAAGATTGCCACTACGGTCAAGCCCTAGTCGCGGCGTTCCCGCGGTGAGACCACCCTTCACGTTGCCATGCCGCGCATCAACCTTGGAACACATTCTCTGAACTGCCAGTTGGATGGTGCGGGTGAGCCCGTTCTGTTGATTCCAGGCCTCTCTGGAAATCTGCTGGGATGGACGCAAACGCAGGTTCCTGATCTTGTTGCGGCTGGATATTCGTGCATCGCCATGGACAACCGGGACGTTGGAGGTTCAGACTCAAGCCCGGTCTGCACCTACTCCATCAAAGACATGGCACACGATGCTGCACTCTTGCTGGACGCGCTTGGAGTTGCGTCCGCACACATTGTGGGCTGGTCCATGGGCGGGATGATCGCGCAGGAATTGGCGCTGAACCACTTGCAAAAGGTGCGTTCACTTACGCTCAACTGCACCGATTTTGGCCAAAGCCCGCACCTGCACGCGTGGATCCGTTCGTTGGTCATGCTCCGCCCTCGCTGCAGCGTGGAAGAGTTTGCGCGCCTGATGATTCCTTGGATTTTTTCGGAACACTCGTTGGCGAATCCCGAGACTGAACGGGGGTTTCTCAACGCGGTGATGGCAGATCCGCATCCCCAGGGAGCGGACCAGTTTGTTCGCCAAGCTTCCGCCATTGTGGGGCACGACACCCGCGAAAGGCTGGCACAACTCTACGTTCCTACGTTGGTTGTCGCCGGACAGCAGGACATTCTCACCCCTCCTGCTCGAGCGCACGCATTGGCAGCGGCCATTCCTCATGCGCAACTTCACGTGCTGGCACACGTCGGTCACGCCGCATGCTGGGAGGACACGCCTAACTTCAATGCCGCGCTTCTGGCGTTTCTACGTGCGCAGACTCGCTAAGGTGTCACGTCGGCCATCGTGCGCACGAAGGGATACACCGCTGGCGACGTAGATGATGCCAGCAACGCGTCCAATAGAATCCACGCCATGAAGCCATCGTCTGAACGCGGATCCAGTAGCACAAAGGCCAACCGTGCCAGCGGTTGATTCATCGGAACCACCAGCGAC
Organism: uncultured Isosphaeraceae bacterium; assembly: GCA_964640485.1. GTDB lineage: Bacteria > Planctomycetota > Phycisphaerae > Phycisphaerales > SM1A02 > CAZXGD01. The sequence continues at coordinate 1,137 of CAZXGD010000004.1, forward strand.
CCTGCGGGCACTTGAATCACCGCAGGCTCCCACGCACCTGTGAGCGTGCGAAGTTTGTGACCACCGCCGCGAGACTCCCGTTCGTCCAGCACTGAGGTTTCGATCTTGAAGCGCTCGCCGGCCACCGCTTGTGAAGCCGAAGTCACAAAGTGCTTGACGCCGTGCGCCTGCAGGCGATCGATCACTCGCGCCGTGGCGGTGCGCACACCGGCGCTGCCATCCGTGGGCAGAATGAAGGCTCGTGGCGCCAGGCTGGTTTCAGTGCCTAGTATCAGACCGTAGTGCGGCATTCGCTCCACACGTTCGCTGCCATTCACTCGTCGCCGCATTGGTTGGTCGGGCACATATGGATTGCGTTCCATCACTACGTCCGCAAGCACAATGTCAACGGCATCGGTGCACTTGGTGAGCGCCGCTCTCACTGCCTGCTGCGTTCCCACGATTGACTCAGCGTCGGCATCTGCCGTCGCCTTTTGAATGGCGGCGCCATGCCGGACGGCGTAGTTGACGATCTCTTCCACAAATCGATAGGTGGCCTTGATGCGATCTTCAAACGTGGCATACGCGTAGGCCTCCGAGAGAATGCCCAGCCGATTACGCATCCCGATGTACGTGTGTGTGTATCGCGGTTTGTACAGCTCGGCATCCCCCGCCCACGCGCGTTCGGGTCGGTTGACCGGCCCTCCATAGTAAAAGAAGTCCCACCCATGCTTGGACTTCACACTCTTGGTGACTGCAGGAAGAAGATCGTGACGAAGCAAGTTGAGTACTCCAGCAGAACAATTCGGGTTGCCCGGCAGGTCATAGGTCAGGTAGTAACCATGATCGCTGCCATTGGTTGCATGCATGTCGATCACAATGTGGGGGTCGTACTGCTGCAGCAATCTGGCCAATGACCGCGCTTCGGCAGTTTCCAGCTTGGTGGCATCGCGGTTCAAATCCAGGTCTTGTGCGTTGTGGCGCTGGCCCATGCCGCCCACGGGCCCATGTTGAGCACCGCGATTGCCCACATTCACCCGTTCATTGCCGTCGGCGTTATAGATGGGCGCGATGAGCAGCACCACGCCTTCCTCCCATTCCCTTCGTTCGCCGTTCGCCACCGATCTCAGCAACCAGAGTGCGGCTTCTTTGCCCTCAACTTCTCCAGCATGAATATTGCCCTGCACCAGAATGCGAGTCTTGCCTGTGGCCAGAACCGACTCAGGAGTGGCGCCGGAAGCACCAACAATCGCCAAGGGCAAGGCCCGCCCCTCCACCGTATAGCCATAGGTGGTCAGGTGAATCTGTGGTGCCACGACGGCCATGGCGCGCATGTATTCCACCACCTCGGCATAGCGACTGGTCTCTTGAAACTTGGTGGACTCAGGACGGGTGGGCGCTGCCCCCGGTGGGCCCGATGGCGCAGGGGCCGCTTGGGTAAGGACAATGGCCAGGACCGCATGAATGCAGTTGTGTATTCCCATGGTGCACGCCAAAGCCTAGCCTGATGGGTGGAGGTTCGCGCATGAACGCACCACACTACGGTCCCGTCGAACGCTCAAGCGGAGGCAGCCCATTTCATTCTGCGGAGCTTGAGGACATTCGAACACTCCTACGCCTATCGGAGGCTCTGTATGCCGAAGACGGGCTGGGACCCTTTGACGTTCCACGCGCCGAGTGGGGCTTTAGACAGTTGATTGAAAACCCCTCGTTGGGGCATGTGTGGCTGGTGCGGGTGGGTGACCTAGACGTTGGGTTTATGGCGCTCACGTGGGGCTTTAGTATCGAACGCTGGGGATGCGTGGGCTTGGTGGATGAGCTGTATATCAGTCCCGCGCACCGTGGCCGCGGTCTTGGCAGGGCCGCGCTCGTTCTGGCCGAAGAGCAGTGCCGCGCGCACGGCGCGGGTGCTCTACAACTAGAGGTGAGTCGCGGAAACCAGCGCGCCCAGAACCTGTATCAGCGTGCGGGGCTCGTTTCACTCGATCGCGACCTGATGACAAAGCTTGTCCGAACCTAATGCTTGCACGCCCGGCGACAGATCCGAATATGCTGCGCGCACTGGCTCTCCCGCGCGGGCGCCCCAGGCTCAACGCATGACCGACACCCGGACCATTCACGAGTTGTATCCCGACGAGCCCGAGGCAGCGGCCCTGATCGCTGAACTGGACGCCGAGCTCTCAGCGCTCTATCCGGGATTCCCCATTCACGGGCTGACCGCCGATGAGATGCGCAGCCCAACGCTGCGCTTTCTGGTCATCAAGGTGGACGGAGTGCCTGTTGGTTGTGGTGCAATCCGCAGGCTTTCTGCAGATATCGCTGAACTGAAGCGCATGTATGTCAAGCGCTCACATCGCCGCCAAGGGCTCGCTCGCGCAATCCTTGAGGCGCTTGAGGAGCGCGCGCTACGCGACGGCATTCGACGGCTGCGACTTGAGTCGGGCGATGGCCAACCCGAAGCCGTTGCGCTCTACCGTTCTGCGGGCTACGCCGACATTCCTTCCTTTGCCGATTACATCGACCATCCTGGAAGCATCTGTTTGGAGAAGGAGTTGCGGAGACCTGCGTGATTGCAGTTCGCCGAAGCTGCTTTTCGCACCATGCCTGCCTCCAGCCTGCTCGCTCTGATTGACGACATCGCCAGCATTCTGGATGACGTTGCCTTGCTCACCAAGGTGGCGGCCAAAAAGACTGCCGGCGTGCTGGGAGATGACCTGGCCTTGAATGCACAGCAGGTCTCCGGCGTAAGGGCAGATCGTGAACTGGCCGTTGTGTGGGCGGTGGCCAAGGGATCTCTGGTGAACAAGTGCATTCTTGTTCCCGCAGCGTTAGTGATCAGTTGGCTGGCACCCTGGTCAGTGATCCCTCTGCTCATGATCGGGGGCATTTACCTGTGCTATGAGGGATGCGAGAAGCTCGCGCACCGCTTTCTTCATTCAAGGCAAGAAGACCAGCACCATCATGAGGAACTCCTGAAGGCGGTGGCAAACCCCAGCGTTGACTTGGTAGCTCTTGAGCGCGCCAAGATCAAGGGCGCCATCCGCACGGACTTCATTCTGTCGGCCGAGATCATCGTCATCACCTTGGGAACAGTGGCGGAGAAGCCGTTTGCGACTCGGCTGCTGGTGCTCGCAGGCATTGCGGTCATCATGACCGTTGGCGTGTACGGACTCGTTGCGGGCATCGTCAAACTGGATGATGGCGGACTGCGTTTGACACTCGTGAAGGGAGAGGCGTGGATCAGCAGAGTTCAGCGCTGGCTGGGGCGCGTCATACTGGCTTCTGCGCCCTACATGCTTCGGGGCATTTCAGTGCTGGGAACCGCCGCGATGTTCTTGGTGGGAGGCGGAATCCTGATTCACGGCATTCCCGGCGGTGAAGAACTGATGCACACGTGGGCCAGTTCAGCAGCCCAGGTGCTGCCCTTCCCGGGAGCGATTGAATTGACCATTTCCATGGTGGGAAGTGGCGTGGCCGGGATCGCGGCCGGAGCCCTTGCCCTGGCGTTGGTGCAAGGCATTCGCCGTTTGCGGTAGCGTCTCCGCCCTGATGGGCGTGGGAATGACAAAGCCGTTTCTAGAAGAGCTGCGTTCAGACCGACATTGGATGACGCTCTTTTTCCTGGGGCTGACGCTGCTCATTGCCGCGCTGGGGGCGTACTTGTTTGCCATGGCGTTTGTTTCAGGCCGAGGAACTTCCTCCATCAAGATCATGGTGGCGGCATTCATCGCTCTGCCGTTCACGGTGGGATTTGCATGTGCTGCGGCCATTCTCATTCATCGATGGCTGCGCGGGCCCGTGCTCGTAAGGATCGACCTGAAAGGCATTACCGTTGGCACAGTGTTTACGCCTTGGACAAGCGTGAACGCGCTCATCGTTACCAGTTCCGGCTGGGGAGATCGCGTGTGGGTTCAGGTGCAATGCAAGCGCGGGCACGGTTCCGGATTCATGATTCCAGGACCGCCGTTTCCCTGGACGCAGTGGGATCCGCTCGCGGATGCATTGTTGGCGTACTTCGCGCAGGCACGGCTTGAGATTCATGTGGACTGAGTGAACGCACGATCCAGGCGCCGTCGGCGAGCCATTCCCCGCGTTACGCCGGCCAGGGGCAACGCGGAACCGATGACTCGTAACGCGCACTGAACACTTCAGCCAGAAACTCTTCCGTGGCACGGAAGGCGCGGCGGTTCACCACCGGGCTGAACTGCATTCCACTCTTGGCATCGTTGGCTTGTGGATTGGTGAACGCATGGCCCACATGGCCGTAAGCGTCTAGTTCCCAATCCGCGCCCTGACCGGACATCTCGCGCGCGAATGCCAAGACTGCATCGGGCTTCACCATGGGATCGTTCCAACCGTGGAGCGCCAGCACCTTCGTGTGCATGGGCTGCGCAATAGACACGCCGGTGGGGGGAGCAAACAGACCATGCAAGCTCACCGCGCCACGCATGCCGGGGACGCCCGCACGGGCAACGTCGAGCGCACACAGGCCGCCAAAGCAGAAGCCGATACACGCCAGCCTGGTGGCGTCAACCGCGGGTAGCGCCTTCACAAAGTCAATGGCCGCGAGTGCCCGGCGCCGCAGCATGGCGCGGTCGTCAAGGAATGGCTGCATGAGTTTGCTATTTTCGGCTGGAGTGGTTCCCCGCTTGCCGCTTCCATACATGTCAACGGCAAATCCCACGTACCCCAAGGCCGCAAGCGCATCAGCGCGCGCGCAGGCAAAATCATCCTGGCCAGCCCACGCGTGAAAGACAAGCACTGCAGGACGCTGAGCGGGAGTGGAACTGTCAAGGGAGACGTAGCCTTCAAGGGCGGTATCTCCATCGCGATAGGTGGTGTGTTCGGCGCGCATGGTGAGCGCAAGTGTACGCCGCGGAGAAAGAGCGGCACTTTGCAGAAGCGCGCAAAGGCATGCACATGATGCACGCATGCGTGCTTGTACTCCTTGGTGCGGCTGGTCCCGCACACGCACCGCGCTCTCTGCGGTGATCCTGATCTGCCTCATGGGTGCGAGGTGGTCGCACACCGCCGGTGGATCCGCGCACCATGCTGCGCTTCCTCCTTGGAGCTATGCGTGCACACTGCATCCGCCCCGGCTGGAGCCCGGCGGATTCGGCGCGGCCGTGGCGCTGTCCGAGGGCCGCCTTTGGATCGGCCCCTCACGGGACGCAGACCTAGGCGAGGGACCGCCGCAGGTCTGGGCCCTCGGACTCGCTGCGGGCGAGTCTGGGTGCGTGCGAGATCCTCCCGTTGCCATTGCGCACCCACTGCGCGATCGCAACGCCGCATTTGGTGCCGCAATCTCGGCGTGCGGAGGCAGTGCGCTCATCGGCGCACCCGCAGCGGGCTGCAGAGTTCGAGCACTGGGGTGCGGCTCCGGTGAGGCGTGGCTGTGCGATTTGACTTTGGGTCCTCCGGGTGCACTGGAACTGCTCATGCCGCTGGGTTCGTCCGCGCACACGGAGGCTGGTGCAGGCTTTGGCTCAGCAGTGGCGCTGAGTGAGCGCTGGGCTGTTGTGGCCTCTCCACGGGCGGACTCCGGTCACTTCGATTCCGGAGCCGTCGATGTGTATGACCGGTCTAACCACCTTCGTCATCACACCCGCTTGCTTCCCTCGCAGCCAAGCCTGAGCGGATGGTTTGGCGCATCGCTCGCACTTCAGGGTGACTGGCTTGCGGTCGGAGAACCGGGGGCCGCACGATCTACACATGCGTCAGGTTGCGTTCACATGTTCCATTTGACTCATGGGGAGTGGAGACTTCACTCGTCCTTGCGCGCGCCTGCGAGCGCGATCGGTTGGTACGGTGCCACCGTCGCGCTCGCAGGCGAAGGCCTGCTGGTAGGTGCTCCTCTAGGCCATGGCGTTGTTGCCCAGTTGGAGCTTAAGGATGACGCATGGCGCTTGATTCGTGTGGCGTCCCCCGAACGGGGGCCTGGTGGTTTCGGCATCGCGCTCGCTGCTGATGCCCGCTCCGCCACGGCCATCATCGGTTTCAGTGCCGATGGGTACGCGGCCCCCTTTGGCGGGGCGGCTTGGTCGTGGGACCTGCGAAGCGGCCGGCTCCAACGCCTCCCCTGCCCCACGCCCTCCGCAGATCAAGGCTTGGGTGCGGGTGTCGCACTCGATGGCGCGGTGGCGGTGGTTGCAAGCGGCGGCGACCCTGAGCTCTCGCCACCAGCCCCGGGAATGGTGCACGTTCTGCGCCGGAGCCCCAACGCCCTGGTCACGCAGCGCAATCCGAATCCGCGTCCTCCATGAGTCCCGCTGCGCTTTCGTCGGTGACTTCCGCTGGCTGCCATCCCAGGTTCCGTGCGCGTTCCTCTGCCTGGGCACCGTAGTGGCGTTCAAACACGGCGTCCCAGTCCGCAGCACGTTCGCACAAGATGAAGTCGCGTTTTACTTCAGCGGCCCACGGATGATGGTGCGCAAACTTAATGCCAAACTTTCGCATCTGGCGTCCGGTGACCCGGTCGCCGTGAATCACTTGCGCAAATCGATAATGCTCATGCAGCACCTGACGCTGTTGTGCCAACGTGGGTGCCATGGGCGCTTCACCCCGCATCATTGCCCTCGCTTGCCGAAAGATCCACGGATTGCCGATACACCCGCGAGCGACGGCCACCGCGTGCACACCGCACATGTCCAGCATGCGAAAGATGTCAAGTACCGTCCAAATGTCCCCCGATCCAAGGATCAACCGATCTGGCCGCCGCCTTACTAGGTCCTGCAAGAACTCCCACCGCCCTGGCCCCGTGTATCGCTGCTCCACCGTGCGACAGTGAACCGTGGCCCATGCGTACCCCAGTTCATACGAGGCGTCAAAAATCTGTTCAAAGGCTCGCGCCATGGCCGGCGTGTCGTCGTAGGACCGGCGCAACTTCACCGTGCACACAATGTTGCGGGGCACGGCCGCTCGCACGGCTCGCAGGATGGCGATGGCATCGTCAGCATGCGCAAGAAAATGCCCGCCCCGGTTTCTGCGCTTGATCTTCTTGACTGGGCACGCCAAGTTGACATCGATGACCTCATAGCCCATGCGCACCAGAATCAGGCTGCCCTCCGCCATCTCATGAGGAAATGTGCCCATGATTTGTCCCGCCGATGGATGGTCGTTCAATCCAGCGAGCTTGTTCTCTTCAAGATCGCCCATCCCAACCTCGGTGGCAATGAGGTCGGGGTCTTCCTTGCGCCGCCCCTTGCCGCCGTTGATCAGCGTGCGATCAAGCAACGCCTCCGTGATGCAATACGGGGCGCCATGTTGTCGCGCGATCAAACGCATGGCTCCATCGGAGTATCCGGCCAGCCCCGCTTGAAAGAATGGAGCATCAAAACCGGGCACGAGCGCAGGAATCCTGGGATCCACCCGGCACTCCCGAGCGGTCTGGGCCACAGGCCGGCTCAGCATTCGCGGGGGCAGGAGACTGGGATGAAGTTCAACACCCATGGTGAGCTCCGCTGACGGGGTGAACAGCCTAGGTGCCCCACCCCCTCCAGCGAGGCGCTTGGGGCCCATGAGAGGTGCATTTGCGGGATACTGCGCCTATGGCCCGCCTGAGCACCACCTTCCCACGCTGCGCCCGCCTGTGGCTGGGCGCCTTCATGCTGCTGGGTGCCTGTCTGCTGCCTGGCGCCTGCCAGCACTATCCGTACGAGCCTGACAAGGCCACTCGTGCGTACCCCCAACAACTGAAGCAAGTGGAGGCGCCAAACATCCAGGTGATCCCGGACGTCGGCAACGGCTCCTTTACAGTGGTGAATGCGTCCCCCACGAGCTACAAGAATTTTGACCTCTGGCTCAACCGCCGGTACATGCGGCATGTTGACGAGCTTTTGGCAGGCCAGAGCATAAGTTTGGATGTGGAGTCCTTTTGGGATGAGCGCGGCGAGGGCCCGTTCCCGGGCGGATGGTTTAGGTACTACCAGCCCACACCCATCGTTCTGGTGCAGATCCAGTTGGGGCCGGACGAACCTCTAGTGGGTCTGGCCACAACGCACCCCATCAACGACACACGCTGACTATCGCGTGTTGCCGGAGAGCAAGTACGCGCGCCTGAGCACTCCGACGGCCAAGTCTGAAATCCACAGGTCTGGGGAGTACGTCAAGCTGCTCCACGCACTGACCGCCACCGAGTGTGGCCCACCGAGCGGTGCTGCCGTAGCGGCCCCTCCACTCTGGGTAGCACTCATCATCACCGTGTCGGGTAGCGGCTCAATGCGGACCTCAACCACTGTTGGAACCAAACTATCGGCGTAGTACAAAAACTGCAGCCTTCCGGCGGATTGGCTGCTTCCTTTGGCTCCCATGTAGGTGCTTCCACGTGGAAGCGGGCGGAACCCTTCGCTCTCAAGTGCTCCCTTGGCCTCTGCGTACAGTTGGTCCGAACGACCATCCACCGCCATGCGATGCGCACAGCCACTTTGCAGCACGAGGCATGCAAGCATCACGCCAACACAGAGTCGAACCCACGACATGCAGGCACTTACCGCTACCCCCGGCCCGGGTTGCGGCGAGCCGCGTGTCAGCTCGGGTCCGACCCCGCCGCGAGGCCCATGGCGGCACGCTTGGCCTCCCACTCAGCTTGTTCGCGCTTGTTGTCAGTACCCAAGGGCCGGCCCGTTCGTAGCGCCTCAATCTCAAGTCGAGTCAGGTGGACGGACTGCAAGCGGTAGTCCTGAAACGCCTCGCAACTCACGGGCATGATGGGCTTGATGAGCTCATACATGGCATGTGCAAACGCTTGGATCTCAATCTGAGCATGGGGGTCCATGCGCAGCGAGAGAAAGTGAAAAATGTTGTGCAGATCGCACTTCCAGTACCACTCGGTGTAGACGCTTACTGGAAGCGCCATGCGAGCGAGTTCTCGCGCCACTCCCTGCTCAGAAAGTGACAGGTAGTCCTTGTAGAGCCCCTCTGCCTTGTCCAGCAGCGCCAAAAAGTCTTCAGCGGTGCCAGCATCAATCGGTTCATCGCCACCCTGACGGTTGCTCTTGCTTTGCTTGCGAACTGACTCCAGCCCGGGGCGATAGAAACGATCCGGCACAATGGAGTAACGCGCGGAGTATTCATTGACATTTGCGGTGCGATGGCGAATCCACTGTCGCGCCACAAAGATTGGCATGGAGACGTGAAACTTGAACTCCACCATCTCAAAGGGGGTACTGTGGCGATGGCGCATCAGATAGCGCACCAAACCACGATCCTCGCTCACTTGCTTGGTTCCCTGACCGTAACTCACTCGAGCGGCCTGCACCACCGCAAAGTCTCCCGTCTTGCCCTCCGGAATCAGGCGCGGCATGCAGTCCACCAGCGCCACAAATCCGTGGTCAAGCACCGGAATCTCCCAGCGCGCAGCCCCCTTCATGGCATCAACCATGGGAACTTCCGGCGCCACCACCTTCATGGGAGCAAGTTTGAGTGCGTTGGTATCAGAGAGCGTGGACATGCTTGAATGCCTCCTGAAAACACGTCAGGGTGCGGAAGTTGAAGGAGCGGTCACGGGGTCCGAGACGGGAGATGTGGGCGAAGCCGGCGAGGTGGGCGAAGCCGGCACCACTTTGGCGTGTGCAAACTCCCGCAGCCAACTGTTCACCAAATCAACGGTACCGATGCCGCTGACATTGGTTCGTACACCGATCACCGGTGCTAGGTTGCCGTGCGGGGGCCACGTGACTGCAACAAGCCCCGCGGATTCTGCGGCGGGCATGAACGGCTCGCCCAACATGGCCACCTGAAGGTTGGGCGGCCATCCCGTGCCCGGCTTCGGCGGCTCCTGAATACGGGCGGTATCCAATTGCACTTGGCTAGTGGGGAACTCCCCCTCATGCTGCGCTGCGTAGCAGATGATTGACCAGGCTGTGCTCCGCAGAGCGCGATCCGTTCGCTGCGCAAGATCACGCTGCCCCGCCACCATGAAGAAGCCGCCAATCAGCACAGCTAGGCTCACCACCACAAAGATGGACGCCACAACAACAATCACCCGGCGATTGTGGGCGGCCTGAGCGGGGTCCAACGGCGCGCCCGGTGATCTCTGCACTCCGGTCATCGCTCCACCTCTTCAGTGAGCATCTTCTGACGTTCGCGACGCTTGACGGCGTCCACGCGCGGATTGCACTCCGGCACTGCCAACAACAGGCGCTTGGTATAGGGGTGCTGCGGATTCTGAATGATCTCGTCTCTGGTGCCGGCCTCCACGATCGCTCCATCTTTCATGACGGCGATGCGATCACACGCGTGATGAATGACCGCCATATCGTGACTGATGAAGAGGTAACTCAGGCCGAACTCATCTTGAAGGTCGCTCAGCAGGTTCAGGATCTGGCTCTGCACACTCACATCCAGCGCACTGGTGGGTTCATCGCACACGATCAGGCGGGGCCCCAACGCCAATGCGCGCGCAATGCCAATGCGCTGCCGCTGGCCGCCGCTGAATTCGTGCGGGTACCGGTCTGCGGCGGCACGCCAGAGTCCGCATCGTTCAAGCAAACTCTCCACACGTTCGCGCAACTCCTCACCTTGAGCAATGCCGTGAACCTCAAGCGGTTCACCCACCACTCGCCCAACGCGCATGCGCGGGTTCAAACTGCCACCGGGATCCTGAAAGATGATTTGCATCTGCCTGCGCAACTGCCGCATGGATGCCGCGCCCTGTGCAAACACATCTTTGCCATCAAAGCGCACCGTTCCACCCGTGGCCTTCTGCAGGCACAGAATCGTGCGCCCCACGGTGGTCTTGCCACAGCCACTCTCACCCACGAGGCCTAGGGTCTCCCCTTTGCCGATTGTAAAACTCACGCCATCCACAGCCTTGTGGTACCCAACAGTTCTCTGCAACAAGCCGCGTTTGATCGGAAAGTGCGTCTTCAGATCAACCACTTCCAGCAGAGGCGGCTGGCTGGCTGCGGGTGTTGAAGGGTGCGCTTCCATGACGGCCCAGCAATCTTACGGGGCCAGTGTGGAGTCTCGCAGAGGCAGTTCAACTTCACGATGGGCGCCATTTGGCAGCACCACGGAAAGCACCGCAGAAACGGGCCCAACAAATCGCAATCTGGCCGGGGATCCGCGGGTAATCCGAATCACCAAATCGTCCACGCTCGCCACGGACAGCCCGTCGTAGGCGGTGATGATGCTGCCGCTGGGCAACTTGCTGGCCAACACGGATTCTGGATCCACTTTGCCCACCAGCACCCCGCGCACGGATCCGCGCGCATCGCTCATTTGGTCTAAGCCCCGCTGGCGCAAGGTGCGCATGAGGTCAACGTACGTGACGGCAGGATCCAACGTGCCCAATTCGGCTTCAACCTGAACTCGCTCGCCGGAGTCTGAGTTTGGGTCGGGCCTCCAAACCTCGATGGGCAACTTTGAACCCGGCCGACTGGTGCCGATCTCGGAGAGCACCTGCTCGCTGCGAGAAATGCGTCGACCGCCCACACTGACGATCACATCACCTTCCAAGATTCCCGCATGCGAGGCCGGGCCATCCTTCGTGACTGCGGTGATCACTGCCCCCTCGCCTTTGTAGTTGCGCGCCACCTTGGACAGGATTGGGGGCATGCCGCGCAACCGCGAGAGCGGCACGCTCATGGAGACATCTTGAACTCCAACGCCGAGGAAACCTTTCGCCACCGAACCATGCTCAATGATCTGTTCCACCACGTTTTCAACGATGTGCATGGGAATCGCCAATCCAATGCCCGCAAACTGGCCGGCACCAATGGTGCTTCCCCGGCCCGTGGCAATGGCCGTATTCATGCCGATGACGCGACCACGCACATCCACCAGAGGTCCGCCCGAATTGCCAGGATTGATGGCAGCATCCACCTGAATGAAGTTCTCGTACTCAACCTCTGCCAAGCCAGCGCTGCGCCCAATTCCACTGACGATTCCTGAGCTCATGGAAAACCTAAACTCGAAGGGGGAACCGAAGGCAAAAACCAAGTCCCCCTGAACCGGCAGGTCAAGCGTGCGCTCCGCATGGTTCAGGCGATCCTTATCCACGCGCAGCACTGCAATATCAGTGCGCAAGTCAAGCCCCAACAGTTCTGCATCGCGAAGCGAGCCATCGTTCAACTGCACCTCAATCGATGTGGCCCCGTCCACCACGTGCGCATTGGTAACCACATGTCCGTTGCTGTCCCAAATCCAACCCGATCCGCTCTGCGTAAAATCGCGCGTGCCCAATCGGCCTCGCGCTTCGGTGGCCACGCTTACGTGCACCACGCTGGGCTCGGTCATGCTGGCGATATCGCGCACCGCGGCGTTGTAATCAAGCAGCACCGTGGAGTTGGCCAAACGCGCGGCGGCCTCTTCTGCCACACGCGATACACGTTCATGATCCGCCGTGCGCAGTAACTGCGGCACCGTCCACGCTGCCAGCGCAACACCCACAATCAGCAGCGCCGGAGGCAACAGCCGCGTGGTGCGCGATGGTTGTTCAAAGTCCCAGCGATTCATGTGGCATCGCCGGCCAATTGACGCAGGCGCGCCAGTTCGTTGGGCGCCATGTGGTACGGGTGCTGCCCAAGGTCCCCGCCCTGGACACGTTCACACCACAGGCGTGCTGCCTGCTCAATCTGGTGCCCCACATGGGCCAGAGGCTGCGCAAAGGCAGGCTGCCACGCGCTCATACCAAGAAGATCCTGCAGCACCACCACCTGACCGTGACACGCCGGGCCCGCACCGCAACCGATCACTGGCACCGTGGCGCGCTGAACCACCATCTGCGCCACTTCACTGGGGCATGCCTCAATGAGCAACATGACGGCTCCGGCCGCTTCAAGCGCGGCGGCATCGTTCAGGATTCGTGCGGCGGTCTCGGCCGTACGGCCCGCACTGGCGTAACCGCCCGTAAGTTTGCTCTGCTGCGGCTTGGAGCCAATGTGTGCAACAACGGGAATACCAGCGTGCGCCATTCGCTCCACCAGCGGTGCGTGGGTGCGATCCACTTCCATCTTCACGCAATCCGCACTGCCCTCTGTGAGGAACCGCGCCGCATTGCCGAGCGCATCATCTGAGGATGCCTGATAGCTCATGAACGGCATGTCCGCCATCACCACGCGGGTGGGTGCGCCGCGCTTCACGGCTGCGGTGAGCGTCACCAGAAAATCCAGTGGCGCATGAAGAGTGCTGGGAAGCCCCAGAATCACTTCGGCGGCGGTATCGCCCACCAGCAGCAGATGCACGCCTGCTTGTTCCAACCAGCGGGCGGTGGTGGCGTCGTAGCAGGTGAGCGCAGCGATGCGTTCGCCTGCCCGCGCCATGCGCCCGAGTTCACGCAATGTGAGCGGCCTTGCGGTCATGCCGGGGATTGTAAGTGCAGATGCGCCGCCCCGGAACCCGTGTCATCCAAAGCGCGCGGAGCGACGCAGGGGGTTGGCAATCACATTGTCCCGCCCACAGACGATGATGTCAGCAATCTCCACGGCTTCTCGAAAACTCTCCATCGCTTGCTGCAGATTAAAGACGGGGGTGAGAACCTTTCCGTCGTCGAGGTGCTCCTGCGTGGCCACCGCATCGCCGGCAATGAGCACGGTGTGTGCCGGAAGCGGCAGCAGCAATCCGCATGAACCGGCGGTGACCCCATAGAGTGGAAAGAGGTCCACACCGATGGCAAGCGCATCAGGTGCCGGCTTGCATTGCTGCAGCGTTTGAATCTCCTGGCGAAGCGTGTTCGCCAGATCTCCGTCGCCAGAGCGCTCGGCCTCTTGAAAGCTCTCCACCAATTGTGCGCCCACGGCTTCACGTTCCATTTCGCCCACCAGCCACTCCGCGCTGTCAAACGCGGGTAGTCCACGCCGCCGTATGGGGTGGTAACTCGTAAGAAAGACATGGGTGATCTGGTCGGGCTTCAAGCCACTGCGTTCGGCCAAGCGGGGCACCAGGATCTGCGGAGGCAAAGAGGGATCAACCAGGATCTTGGCATCACCCGCCGTAATGAGTGTGGTGGTGGCGTGCGCGGGCCGAACGTCGCCGCGCTCTCCCCATGCCTCATGGTGAGCAAGCGCGCCGATTGAAATGACTCTGTATCCAACCATGGGCGCCCGAGTGTAAGTGAGTCGCCTATCGGCCCTGATCTTTGCCCCACTCACCAAATCCAAGTGCTCAGCGCTTGCCAAACGCCCGGTTTGGGTCTAGGGTTACGGCATCACGCAAACCCCGCTGCGTAGGGTCTGGCAAAAGCGGCCGGACACGGCGCGGAGGTTGGCCTGACGACCATTGTTGCTTTGCGGCCGCAAAGAGCATTGGGCGATGTGCGCCGCAGGACGCTGCGGCGAAAGGAACCCGGCGGCGATGAATGTGCCAATGTGGCTCGTCATCGCGACGGCTGGGATGGGCGCTTTCGACAGGAGGTGATCCAGTGACGCAATGTGAGTACTACGAGGGTCGGCACCGGTAATCCCCGTGCACCCCGACGGGACGCATGCACGATTCGGTGCAGACCGTCGACCCTACTGATGCAGCCGCCCTCTGCGGGTCCTCCGCAGAGGGCGGTTGCGCTTTTGGCCACGAGGCGCGTGTAGCCCAAAACGGACCGGGGCCGCCCATACATCTCGGGCGGCCCTCGATCACCTTGAATCCCGACCCGGGCATCTGAACTCACTGCCGGGGTCGAGAATGACTGTTCCTTATTGGGAGGCCGACCGGAACCGGCCGAAGACGCGGACGCAGCGAAGAGCTCTGCGACTGACCTTTCGGTCGTACTGCCGCGATGAGCTTGTTAAGTCGCTGCCAGATGCCGCTCATGGTGCCTCCTAAAGGAACAGAGGTACGATCGAATACGGCGCGCGGGTCGGAAGCGTTTGGAGCGAATTTCAGTGCAAGTGTGTCCCCCGCACATGCCGCGCAGACCGAATATGCGGTTCGCGGACCGTAATGTGTGCGCGGCGAAGCAGCGCGAGCGCCTCTATGACTTGGTCTTGGCGGGCAGAGGCCTAAAAAAGTCCACCTGACCACCGGTGCGCTCAGCCAAGTTGAACTGGATGGCGGCCACGTTCTTACGGCCAGCAAAGTTCTGGTGCAGCATGGTGATTTCAGTGCCGACGACCTTGGACACAATCCCGGTGTGGGTGGGAAAGGTGGTGGTGACTGGAGGCGCCTTACCCGCAGGGTCTTTGTGCACGAATTCGGCGTTGGCAAACTGAGCTACGTCTCCGGGAAGAATGGCCTCTTTGGCTGTGAGTTTGCGCCCAAAGATCAGCACCCCCACGCCATCCGCACCCGGCCGTTGTGCACCAGCGCTCGTGAGCGCTTCTGCGGCCAAGGTCCAGCACTCCCCATTGCCCACCTGCTTGCCCTTGTGCTCTTCAGCAAACTTCACCACCTTTAGGTTGAGCGGTGGAATCATCGGGCCCGCACCCTGCGAGGCGGTCAGTAAGCAGGCGATGAGCAGCAGGCATTTCATGGTTGCGCCATGAAAGCGTACGCCGGTTCACCCCGGTTCTGCCCTTGCTTACTCCCCAATATCTTCCGCCCACAGATCTGGCTTCTCCCGCTGCAAGCGCTCCATGAGCGCCACACATCGGGCGTCGTCCAACACGCGCAGGTGAATGCCATTGGCGCGCATCCAGCTTTCGGCACCTTGGAAGGTGCGATTCTCGCCAATCACCACACTTGGAATCTTGAACAGTATCGCTGTGCCGCTGCACATGGGGCAGGGACTCAGCGTGCTCACCAATGTCAGTACCTGCCAATCGCGGCGCCGACCTGCATTGCGCACACAAGTTACTTCTGCATGCGCGGTGGGATCCCCGGACTGCACCCGCATATTGTGGCCTGCGGCCACCACTCTGCCCTGCGCGTCAAGCAGCGCGCTACCGATCGGAATGCCCCCTTCCCTCCAACTCTTTTGCGCCTGCTCAAGTGCGGCGTCTATACCGGTGGTGATGGCGTGAGGGCCAAGTTCAACGTGCATGCGTTCTCCTAGCCCAGAAGCGTTTGCCGCAGCCCATCTTCAAAGGGCATGATGACGTTGTATCCAAATAGCCGCTGGGCGGCCTGAATGTCGGCCAGGCTCTCTTTGACATCACCGGCGCGCTCAGGTTTGAAGAGGGGCTTTGCTGTCACATTCAAAATGGCGGCCATTCTGTCCAAAAGTTGCAGCAAACTAAACTTGCCACCGCATGCAACGTTCACCACTTGGCCGGTGAGCGCGCTGCTGGTCGCCCCCGCAAGCAAGTTGGCGTGCACCGCGTTGGCCACGTGCGTAAAGTCGCGCGTGTGGCCACCATCGCCATAGATCACTGGCTGTGTGCCCTGGCGCAGGTGCTTGGCAAACAGCGGAACCACCGCCGCATACTGGCTGTCCTCGCGCTGCCGTGGACCAAAGATATTGAAGTAGCGCAGGCTCACCGTCTGCATGCCGTAGCAGTGACCCCAACTGCGCAAGATGTACTCCGCCGCCAACTTGGTGTAGGCGTAGGGGCTGAGCGTGTCTGGCCTCATGCTTTCAATCTTGGGAAGCACTTGCGTGTTGCCATACGCGCTGCTGCTGGCGGCGTAGACCACCCGGGTGGCACCGTGCTTGCGCGCCGCTTCCATCACGCGAACCGTGCCGGTGACATTCACCTCGTGAAACTGCTCGGGAATCTCAATGCTGCGTGGCACGCTTCCCAGTGCAGCCTGGTGGAACACCACGCTGCATCCCGCAAGCGCCTGGTCCAACGCAGCGGCGTCGGTAATCGAACCGCGCACGAGAGTGGCGCCACGGGCGGCACCCTGCAGATTCTCCATTCGACCGTTGCTAAAGTCGTCCAGAATGCGCACATGCGCACCCAGCCCCACCAGTGCATCGCACAAATGGCTGCCGATGAATCCTGCCCCGCCGGTGACACACACGGTTCGGCCGCGATAGGAATCCTGATACGCGGCAGGGCTAGACATCAGCCCTTGAACGAAGCCTTGTAGTTCTTCATGGCTGCAAGGAACTGATCCTCAAGGCCCTTGAAGCTCTTCTTTTCCACCAGCTGGTCGCGGAGCGCCTTGCCCTGGCCGTGGAAGTATTCAAGCAGTCCCTTCTCGAATGCGGCCACCTTGTTCAGAGGCACGTCATCCAGAATGCCCTTGCTGCCTGCAAAGAGGCTCACGCACTGATCCACCACGGTGTAGGGGGTGAACTGGCCCTGCTTGAGCAGCTCAACCATGCGCGCGCCGCGATCGAGCTGGCGCTGTGTGCTGGCATCGAGCTCTGTGCCCAACTGTGCAAACGCTTCAAGCTCACGATAGGCCGCCAAGTCCAAGCGCAGCGACCCGGCAACTTCCTTCATGGCCTTGATCTGCGCGTTGCCGCCCACGCGGCTCACGCTGATGCCCACGTTGATGGCGGGGCGCACGCCCGCCGCAAACAACTCGGGCTGCAAGTAGATCTGGCCATCAGTGATGCTGATGACGTTGGTGGGGATGTATGCGGACACGTCGCCTTCCTGCGTCTCAATGATGGGCAGGCTGGTGATGGATCCACCGCCGTTCTCATTGCTCAGCTTGGTGGAACGCTCCAACAGACGGCTATGCAGATAGAAGACGTCGCCGGGGTAAGCCTCGCGCCCGGGTGGACGGCGCAAGAGCAGCGACAGTTCGCGGTATGCCACGGCCTGCTTGCTCAAGTCGTCATACACGCACAGCGCGTGCTTGGGCACCTTGCCATCCTTGCCCTGCCACATAAAGAACTCGGCCATGGCCGTGCCCGCGTAGGGGGCGATGTACTGCAGCGGCGCGGGAGACGCCGCACCTGCAGCAACGACGATGGTGTAGTCAAGTGCACCATTCTTGCGCAGCGTTTCAACCACGCCCGCCACGGTGGAGTCCTTCTGGCCCACGGCCACGTAGACGCACACCACGGCTTCGGGAGTTCCCCAGAACTCCTTCTGGTTGATGATGCAATCCAAGCACACGGCCGTTTTGCCAGTCTTGCGGTCGCCGATCACCAATTCACGCTGGCCTCGGCCCACGGGAATCATGCTGTCAACGGCCTTGATACCAAACTGCAGCGGCTCCTTCACGGGCTGTCGGGCCGCGATGCCGGGGGCCACGATGTCCAACTTGCGCGTGCCAGCCGCGCGGATCGCAGGGCCGCCATCCAAGGGCTTGCCCAGCGGATCAACCACACGCCCCAGAAGTTCAGGGCCCACGGGCACCTCAAGAATGCGGCCGGTGGCGCGCACGGTGTCGCCCTCGCGGATCAGGTCGGTGTCGCCAAAGAGCGCCACGCCCACGATGTCCGCTTCCAGGTTCATGGTGAGTCCCGTGACCACCTTGCCGCTCTGAGTTTGAAAGTCCAGCAGCTCGCCGGCCATCACCTTGCTCAGGCCGTAGACGCGGGCGATGCCGTCGCCCACTTCAACCACCTGGCCAACTTCAGAGATCTCCAGCTGGCTGCTGAAGTTCAGAATTTCCTGCTTGATGACGGACGTGATTTCGTCGGTCTTAATCTTCACGAGAGCACCTCAAAACGGCTGTTAAGGACAAACTGCTAGGAAAGGAAGGTCGACGCATCACGGCCGCTAAGGCCGCGATCAATAAGTTTCTGACGCATGGCGCGCAACTGAGCGGCGACTGAACCGTCCACCAGTTGGTCGCCGATCCGCAGCTTGACGCCGCCGATCATGCTTGGGTCTGCGTAGTGGTGCAGCACGGGTTCTTTGCCCAGCGCCCTGCGCAACTGCTCTTGCAGTGCCGCTGCGCTCTCAGCGTCCACCCGACCCGCCGTGGTGAACACGTCCACTTCGATGCGGCCGAACGCCTGCGCCAGCAGCGCGTCGTACGCCTGATCGATGCTAAACACCTCAGACAAACGGCCCTTGCGGTTCACCACCAGTAGAAAGTTCAAGAGCAGCGGGGTCACGCGACCCTCAAAGGACTTGCGCAGGCTGGCCGCGCGGCGCTTGGGGTCGATGATGGGACTGCTGATGAACTCGCGGATCTTGGGGTCTGTGCGTGCGATCTCGCACACTTCACTCAGTTCATCCCCAACTGCAGCCGCGGCATCGTTGCCCCCCTGCTTGAGCGCAAGCTCAAAGAGGCTC
Organism: uncultured Isosphaeraceae bacterium; assembly: GCA_964640485.1. Taxonomy (GTDB): domain Bacteria; phylum Planctomycetota; class Phycisphaerae; order Phycisphaerales; family SM1A02; genus CAZXGD01. The sequence goes on from CAZXGD010000004.1 coordinate 20,135, forward strand.
TTGGCGTAGACGTTGGCGACTTGATCAAGCTGGGCGGGCATGGGATGCGTTACCGACGGCCCGAGGCCAGTTCGTGCAGGGACTCCTGAACCAAACGATCGTTATCCGCAGGATTGATCTGTCGCTTCAGGATCTTGCCGGCGATTTCTGTGGCAAGCCCCGCCGCCTGCGCGTGCAGATCCGCCACCGCATTCCGGCGCGCCGACTCAATGTCCGCGTTGGCGCGCGCAACGCGCTCGGCCAGTTCCTGCTCATTGCGCGCCTTCAACTCGTCGGCCACGCGCTGAGCATCCGCACGTGCCTGCTTGATCATGTTGGCTGCTTCGTCGCGAGCGTTGGCCAACTGGCGCTCAAACTCTTCTTGAGCACTCTTGGCTGCAGCACGGGCATCCTCGGCGGCCTTGATTTCGCCCAGGATCTTGTTGCGACGGTCATCCAGACCCGAACTGATTCGAGGCCAGACCACAAAGGCCATCATGCACGCAAAGATTCCAAACACCACCAAGGCGGTGATGTTCGATATCAGCGTGTACTCGATGGGCTTTGCGCCGCCTTCGGCAGATGCAAGCAGTAGGGAGTGCATAAGGAGACTCCTGATTGGAATCAAGCCCTGACGATCAGAGCCTGGCGGTGTTCACCGCGATTACTTAGCGGCCAGGAAGCCCATCAAGCTGATCACCACCGCAAAGAGCGCAACACCTTCGATGAGGGCGGCGGTCAGAATCATGTTGATGAAGATTTTGCCGGCCATCTCGGGCTGGCGAGCAATGCTCTCCACCGCGCCGGAACCAATCTTGCCGATGCCGAAGCCTGCGCCCAGAACGGCCAAGCCACCAACGATGCCGGCGCCAATGCCCACGCCCATGCCGGTCATGCTGCCTGCGGCGGCGTGAGTTTCTTGTGCGAGTGCCGGATTGGCCAAGGCGCAAGCGGCGAGAGCGGCGATACCAACAGTTGCGATCTTCTTCATGTGAGTCAAGGCTCCGTGAATGGTTCTAAAGAAAACTGGGAAGCGAAAGATTGTAGAGGAAACGGGGGTTTCTGTGGCTTGTTCTAGTGAGTTGCGGTGGCCACTGCATGCCCTGCCGCAGCGTGCCCGTGGGCGTGATCGTCTTCGTGGCCCTCGTGGCCGTGTTCCTCGTCGTGGTGCGACATCTGGCTGATGAAGACACCGGTGAGGAACATGAAGATGAACGCCTGCAGAAAGGAGACGAACAGTTCCATAAAGCTGATGAGCACGGCAAAGATGGTGGCCACAACGCTAATGCCGATGACTGCGGCCGTGCCCGCGCCAACAGCCATGGCGCCAAAGCCCATGATGGTGGCCATGAGGGTGTGTCCACCCACCATGTTGGCAAAGAGGCGAATGGCCAGCGCGGCAGGCTTGATGAGCAAGCCCAACAACTCCACCACAAAGATGATTGGAATCACCAGCCAAAGCGCCTTGGGGCCGGAGACCAGATCAGGTCCGCCGCACAAGTGCACCAGCCAGCCTTTGACACCCAACTCGCGGAACCCCTGAACCTGAATGGCCACAAAGCTGCACAGCGCCAGCGAGCCAGTCACCGTGAGGCTGGCGGTGGCGGTGCCACCGAAGAACGCCAGCGCGTCGCGATCCGCTGCCGTCATTTCCTTGCCCTGAGCGGCTGCGGCCATCCAGCCATAGATCGGGGCCATGTCCAAGAATGGAATGAGCCCAAAAAGGTTCAGCGTCAGAATGAAGAAGAAGAGCGACAGCAGGAATGGAAACCAGCGCTTGGTCTGCGCCTCGCCCATCACAGGCACGAGCATGTCATCGCGCAGATAAACGATCATCGCTTCAATCATGTGCGCCAACTTGCCGCGTGTCACGTAGCGCTCATTGCCCATGCTCTCGTGGCCGGTGCGAACGCGGCCAGAAACCCAAAGCATGAAGAGGGTGACTAGCGTTCCACCCACCAGTATGGAGACCGTGCTGAGCCGGACATCGGCGCCAAAGACTTCAGCAAAGCCGCTGCGATTGTCCAGCACATGTCCCAGCGGATTGGCGTCGGATGCAAGGAGGAGGGGCATAGTTGGCTGATCTGAAAATGGACCGGTGAGGCCCAGTCGGGCGCGCGACCCACGGTCGCGTCAGGAGGCGGATTGGCTGTCTTTCAGCGCCTGTCGAGCGACCATGGCCGTTTCTACGACCAGGCACACTAGATAGGCCCCACCTGCCCCTGCCGCAGCCGGCAGGAGGACCGAAGGGGCCGCAAAGTATATCGAAATCCCCGCCAGCCCCAAGCCCATCACTCGCACAATCGTCGAGGCCAGCCACAGGGTGCCCACCAGGGACGCAGGACGGGGCTTTCCGGACGCGATGACCATCGTTCCAGCAGCAAAAAGCGCCCCCGTGACGGCCAATCCACCGATGGCGGCCAGCGCATTGCCGCGAGGGTCCTCCGTGAGTTGCGCTACCCCTCCAACGGCTGCCATGCAAACCACCAATGAAACGGCCAATCCGCTGATGAGCGGACCCGCACGAATGGTCAGTTTTTGCTCCCGATCCAGAAGATTGGTCATGGTGCGTTCCGATTGTTGCCGTGAGGCAGTTCACCGCGGCGCTCGGCGAGGTCTTCGGCCCGATCTTGCGCGTCAGTGCGGTCCATTTCTTGATTCAGTTTCCAAGCGGTTCTGATGAGCGTGACCAGGGCCACCACGATTCCCAGAATTCCGCCGATGAGAAGACCCCAATGCTGCTGATGACCCATCCACCAATCCACCAGCCAGCCCAGCAGCGCGCCAGCAATGGCTTCGCTTGAAACCTGCATTCCCACGCTCACCATGCGCCAGCCCACACGTTCATCGCGCTGCACGCGGGTGGACTTCACCCCGCGCAGCACGCCGCCGAGGCGCTTGGCAGGTAGGGGCATCTGCGCACTGTAGCCCATTTGCGTCCACCTCCAACACCCAAGGTCTTGGGCCCTAGGCCCTTTCCCATAGAATGCCCCGCTCACCCGCATGAGCATCAAAGACAACGAAGTTGTAGACGTCACCCCGACGAAACTCTCCCGCACGGAGAGCCTATTCGTGGTCAACGTCTTTAAGGGGCTCGGCACCACACTCCGGCACTGCTTTCAAAACGTGGGCCGCAACGGTTCCAACAAAGACACGCTGTGGGTGCTGCAATACCCGGAGCAGCGTCGCGAGCATCGGGACGTCGAAGAAGGCGGCATGTACAAGCCGTACTTCCGAGGGGTTCACCGCCTGAACAAGGATGAGGATGGGCGTGTTCGCTGCGTGGCCTGCTTCATGTGCCAAACCGCCTGCCCGGCACATTGCATACACATCGTTGCGGAAGCTAGCCCATGGCCCGACCGCGAGAAGTACCCCAAACAGTTCGACATCGATGAACTGCGGTGCATCTACTGCGGAATGTGCGAAGAAGCATGCCCCTGCGATGCCATCGAACTCACCACTGTCTACGACATCACTGGCATGAGTCGCCAAGAGATGATCTTTGACAAAGCCAAGTTGTTGCAGGTGTACGACCAAACCATCAAGGACAAGCCCATGTGATTGTCATGGCTTGGGGGGTGGCGCCTTCTTGGGCTTGCCAAAGATGTCCTTCAGGATTCCGCCGGCGTCTTTCACCACGTCGCCAATGCCTTTGCCGATGGCTTCCGGCTTGAGTTCAACCTTGATCTTGCGCCGCAGGGCCACAGGCTTGCCGTCCACCTCGCCCAGCACACCGCTGAATGAGATTCGCAGTTGCACGGCATCCAGCGCACCGGCAGAGAGCGTTCCAAAAACTCCCTGAAGTTCGGCTCCTCCGTCTTCGGCAGGAACATTGCTCAAGAATTGACGCGCGATTGACCCCATGGGGTAATTGGCTGCAATTGAACGCGCCACCGGGGGCTTGCGCGCCAGGTTGATATCGCCAGAGAAGATCAATTGCGTCACCCACGTGTTGCCCTGCTTTTCAATGTTCACCTTGAAGTCTTTGTAGGTGAGCTGGCCGGCGCGCACGGCCACGGTCAGAGGATCAATCTGCCCTTCGATGGGCTTGTTGTCCGTGGTCTGGAAGATCTTGAGCAGGTTGAGAAGCTGGTTGTCTTTGTTGCGAGCAAGGTTCACTGCTCCCACTCGCAACTGCATGTCTCCATCGAGCAGGGCATAGTCGCCGCTGATGGGATAGCGGACCGCCGAGGCCTCAAGAACGATGGGCTTGGTGGGATCCGCGAGCGAGATGTCAGTGAAAATGGGGTTGATGGGTTCAAGCAATCGCTCGCGCAGTGGAGGGCTGGGATGAAAGTTCAGCGTGAGCGGCTTGTCGGCGGTCACCACTACGAAGCCCTTGTCCAGCACCACGCGCGGAGCGCGCAGCACGAGGTACTGGCTGTCCACGGACGCCACCACCGTGGCGGATCCTGCCCCGGTGCTGGTGGTCTTGAGATCCGCAGTGATGGTTGGCCCAACGGCCTCAGTGAGTTCGCTGCCCATTCCCAGCAGCAGACCCACGATGGCTGTCGATGCCTTTTCGATCTTCACCACGCTATCTACGCGCATGGTCTGGTGAGCGAGGGCTCCGTCGCTGGTTGCCCAATCGCGCAGCGAAGCGTCAAAATTGATGGCTGCATTTCCAGCGGCAGGAGTGCTGCCGGACGCCAGCGTGGCGATGTCCACACGTCCTCGAAGAGTGGCGGGCTGATCGATGCCCGGAGCGTTGACTGAAAGCGTGGCCGTATTGGCCTTTACGGCCGCACCCGTGACCGGCGTGAGCGTGATGGGCTTCACGCTCACATCCACCACCGCCGAAAAGTCACTGGGCAGCTTAAACCCGGTGCCTTGGGTGGCACCGACACCCATGCGCAATGACTTCACATCCAAACTCAGGAAGAGCGGATCGGCGTTCGCCCACGTTTTGGACTTGTCTTCATTGGCGCCATTGAGAAGTTTGACCACTTCACTCCCAGGCAGTTGCAGTTCCGCCGTGCTGGGCTGCAAGGTGAGCACCTTCTGTGCAAGTCGGCCATTCAGCTTGGCTCGCAGCATGTCCGTCTGACTTTGCACATCAAAAACCAGTGCACCGTCAGCACCCTGCGAAGCCTTCACGCGTGCGGATCCATTCTTGCCAAAGCGGCCCCGCGACTCCGCGCCCACAGCCAGCAGTTCTTCCACACCCGCACCATCGATCGCAGTCATGTCAGCATCCGCCAGCCACCCTCCTGCGGGACCACCAGTCCAGTCGAAGGCAACGTCGGCATCCGCCACGGGGAACGCTTCGCCATTGGCACCCACCGCCCCGACGCTCATACGCGCGGTTCCCTTGGCGGCGTGCGGCGCCACAAGCGAAATGTTCTTGGTGAGAGATACATTGCTCAGCTTGACCTCCGTGGCAACCCCGCTCACGTTGCGTAGAAGGATCTCCGGCGATGTGGTGGTGATCAGCAGCTTCGTGGGAGTCTCAAACCCCCACATGCCATCGCGGGGCATGGATACTCCGTTCATGACGGCTTTGGTGTGCGCCGGCTTGGCCAGTTCAAAGGGCAAATCTCCCGCAGAGGCTTTAACCAGCGCGGGTGTCAGCACCAGAGTGGCCTCCACATCAGCGGTCAACGCCTCAGGTCGTAGCGCAGCCTGAATGCTGAACTGGTCAGGGCCACCGCCAACGCTCGCACCAATTTGCGCGTTTGATAGTGTGCCAACAAATGTTCCATCCACGCTGTACGCATCCCCCTGAAGCGCCGTAATGAACTCCTTGGCATCCGGAATCTGGCTCGCCAACTGTTGGCGACTGAGCGGACCCACTTTAAACGATGCGTTCAATGCGGCGGTCTCAACGACCCACTCCTTCGCGGAATTCAAGAGTTCCTTGGCGTTCACCGTGGCCGTGAGTGCGGACCCATCCACGATGGAGTCAAGACTGGCACTCACTTCACGCCCCACCCCTGCAGTATGCGCGACCAGTTTTGTGGCGCGAATCTGCAGCGTGCGCGGCGCAGCACCCTGCCCTCCTCCAACCTTCAGCAGAATGGCATCACCTTTGGATGCGGAAAGGTCCACGACCACCCGGCCCGCCATCTCTGCAAGTGACATGCTGGGTGGAAGTACAACCTCAGTGGCGCGCAGCTGCACCTTTACTGCGTCTTCGACTTGCACACCCCACTTGGCAAGCAGCTCGGGGCGAATCGCTGGCGCTGCCAACGTTGCGCTTTCCACTTTCACCGAACCGTCATTTCCTTGCGAGCCCTTGGCGTTTACTTTGAGCCCTGCGGAGTCAAGTGCCAGGGAGAGTGATGTGCTCTCACCAGCATCTGCTGAAACCGTCAATCCCGTGATCACCGGTCCCAGTTCGTCAGCCAACCGAAGCGGCATTCCCTCTGGCAGCCAGGGGTCAATGAGCGCGGTGGGAATGCCTGCAGCTTCAACGGAGCCGTGCGCTCCGAGTCGACCTCCCGGCACCAACACCCCCTTGGCTCGCATAGTGCTCGCCACCGGCTGAACGGCAGCCTCGCCCAACTTGGCGGTAACCGGTGTCGCAGAGAGCGTGAACTCAACTCCACTCTTGACTGGCTTGGCGTTGGCGGAGACCTGTAGCGCCGACACTCCCAGCGGCTTCTCAACCGTGCCCGCCCTAACCACTGCATCGCGGAAAGCCGCAGCCAGCGTTGCGCGGAACTCAAGAGCGTCGGTTGGGAATGCGCCATCGGCCGCACGCGCTGGAATCACCACGTCGTGTGCATTCAAAGTCACTTTGGAACGACCACTCACCTTGATACCGGCCAACTCCATGAGTGCTGGATCAACATCAGCCTCCACCGCCACAGATGAAAGTGCTGCCGCCTGCGTGGCCGGATCCACGCTGCCTTCCACCGCGACCTTCACCTGCTCACTGCGAAGGTTGAATGAAATGCCCTTGCCCGACGCTTCTGAAAACGATCCATCAAAGTCAAGTGTGCTGCCCACGTCTCGGCTGAACACCAGGGGCGACTCTCCAACGAGTGCCTGAAACGGCGCCGTAGGAATGCCCTTGCCGGAGAGAGTTCCCTTGATGGCGCCCAGATCCACTGCTGGCGCGCCCTCAGCCGTCAGCGGATGATCCACCGTCAGTGCGGCCTTGAGCTCCGCCATGCTGGACTGGTTCACCAATCCTTTGGCAGCAACGTCCACGTCCACGTGCTTGGACAGATCTTTAGAAACCACTGACACACCGGCAGAGTCAAGAGACCACCGCACGTCACCCCAACTCAATTCAAGCGATGTGGTTTCCACCTGCACATTCACCGGCACGCCCTTGATGACCAGCGCTCCGTCCGAACCAATGATTCCGTCCGCGGTGGCCTTCACTACAAAGCTGCCCTTGCGATCCTGATACTGCGCGTCCCCTCCGATGTTCAAGCTGGCCTTGCCCCCCGCGCTCAATTCCAATTGGCCGTTCACGCCATTCACGGACATCTGTGGAGATCCGTCCGCATCTTCAACAATCACCACGATGGGGCCGAACCCAAAATTCAGCTCAGTACCTGCCGGAAACAGAGCTTTGTCAGAAGTCTTCGTCGGTGGCGTTGACTGGCCGCCCGTCGCCGACGCGTCGGTGCCCGATTTGAACATCTTTGCGATCGCCAATGAGCCGTCCGCTTCCTTCCGCGTCTTCACCGTGGCCTCAACGTGACCAGAGAGCTTGGTGGTTCCGTGGGTGATGATGGTCCATAGACCTTGATCCAGATAGCCAAGCACTTCTACGGAGGAATGATTTTGCGGATCGTCAATCTTGAGGCTTCCCACTCGCAGTGGGCCACTCCAGCCAATCTCCAGATCGTCGATGACGACGGTGCCGTTCACCAAGCCGCTCACTTGGCCTGTGATGAGTCCTCGAAAGAGCCCCCAATTCACCAGAGTGGGAAGCATCACCACAAAGAGCACGGCCAGTACCAGTACGCCCGAGAGAGTTAATACCACCGTGCGAAAGCGCCTACGCGCGGGGGGGCGAACTTCCGATGCAATGTCAGTTGTGGTCACGGCACGCTCAGTCTACGAGCGCAACGGCGGCTGCAGCGGAATTGGCCCGCGGCGCAGCATTTTTTAGCATCCGTTCCAAAGCCAGCAGCGCCAAGCGGCGCGCATCGGGATGCACGCTCACTTGATTCACCACGCGCCCCTGCGCAAGATTGTCCAGAACCCAAAGCACGTGGGCCTGATCGATGCGGTACATCGTGGTGCACAGGCATTGGCAGTCGCTCAAGATCCTCACGTGCACCCCGCGTTCAGCGGCAGAGCGCGCCAAACGGTTCACAAGGTGAACCTCCGTGCCCACTGCCCAGCGCGTGCCCGGCTCAGCGGCGGCGATCGTGGCAATGATGTACTCCGTGGATCCTCGTAAGTCCGCGGCATCCACCACGTCCTGCGAGCATTCAGGGTGCACCAGTACTGTGATCTGTCCGTTGTATTCACGCCTCACTTCTTCAACGTGTTCAATCCGAAAGAGTTTGTGCACGCTGCAATGACCCGCCCACAGGATGATCTTGGCGGCACGAATCTCTTCGTCGCTCAAGCCGCCCCCGTTCTTGCGCGGGTTCCACAGCGCCATCTGCGATGTGCCGCCGGAAGTTGCGGCGTCCACGTCGCTCACGAAACCCTTTGCCTTCCCCGTGTTCCGCCCCAAGTGCTGGTCGGGCAGAAAAAGTATGCGCGCTTCTTGCCCCTTGGCCAGCGGCGTGTCGCCACCCTTCAGAGCCCAGTCAAACACCTGCGCTGCATTGCTGCTGGTGCAGCAGGCGCCGCCGTTGGCCCCCACAAACGCCTTGATCGCCGCGCTGGAGTTCACATACGTGATAGGGATCACGCGAATATCAGCGGTGCGTGCCGCGCGCGCCCCGGCACCCTTCGCTCCACCATTCAAGACCTTTTGAATGCGCTCCCAGGCGTCCACCGCATCGTCATAGGCAGCCATGTCCGCCATGGAGCACCCTGCGCTCATGTCGGGCAGAATCACCTGCACGGAGGGCTCCGTAAGAATGTCCGCCGTTTCGGCCATGAAGTGCACGCCGCAGAAGACGATGTACTTGCTGCCGCGCCTTCGCGATTCCTCCGCCGCCATCTGACTGAGCTTCAGGCTGTCCCCGGTAAGGTCCGCATGCTGCACCACATTGTCCTGCTGGTAGTGGTGCCCCAAGATGAGCAGTGCATTCCCCAGTTCCTGGCGCCGCGCACGAATGGCCGTGCACAGATCCTCTTCTGACATCTGCCGATAGCGCTCTGGAAGGGCTGGCTGCCACAGCATGATCCTGCAAGTGTAGGAGGGCGATACGCTTCAGCGGTTGACCCCACCCACTCTGGTCATTTCTGCTCCCGCCAAGTTGAATCTTGCGCTCAGCGTTGGCCCCCCGGGGCCGAACCGAATGCACCCAATCTCCAGTTGGATGGTTACCACGGACTTTGCGGATGAATTGCACCTGACTCGACTGCCCGATGGGCGCGATTCTCTGTACGCCATCGCGTGGACGGAGGATGCTCCCCGCGCGAATCCCATTGACTGGCCCATTCAGAAGGACCTAGCCGTGCGCGCACACCTGGCACTTCAGCAGCACGTGGGCCGGCCACTTCCGCTGCGAATGAAACTCCTCAAGCGAATCCCCGTGGGTGGAGGATTGGGTGGCGGCTCCAGCAACGCTGCGGCCATGCTGCGCGGAGCCAATGAACTCTATGAACTCAACCTGTCGATGGAGGCGCTGGCACGCATTGCCATGGCACTGGGCAGCGATGTGCCATTTCTGATTCGCGGAGGCAGCGCCATCGTTGAAGGGCTTGGCGATCAACTTGAGCACATGGAACAAGTGCCGGATCTTCATGCCGTGCTGGCCTTTCCCGACACCGCCTGCCCCACGGGACCCGTTTACGGACGCTTTGATGCACTGCGGCCAAACGCCGCGCTGCAATCTGCGCGCGTGCGTGCGTTGATCGCCAGCGCCTGCATCGCACACGATGCGCCCTTCAATGACCTGGCAGAACCAGCATGCGCCGTGGCCCCTGCACTGGCCGATCTGATTGAGGAGATTGAAGCTGTCGCCGAACGCCGCGTGCATGTGAGCGGAAGCGGAAGCACCCTGTTTTTCATCTGCTCCGGGCGCCTCGAGGCAGACCTCTTGGCCGCTGAAGTCCAGCGCCGAGTGGCACTGCCCACCGCCGCAGTGAGCGCGCGGTAGCGCGTAAGATCGCCGATCCACATTCTTTGGAAAGGTCTCATCATGTCCACCCCAGGAAATGCCGCTGCAGCACACACTCCCGCATCCACATTTGTTCCCGCCACTCTTGATGGCTCCAACTGGGAGACCCTCCAGCCCTACTATCAAAAGTTGGTGGGGCGCACGCTGCACGATCTCCCTGCGCTTGAGCGCCTGCTGCTGGACCGCAGTGAATTAGATGCCACTGCCGAAGAAGCGGCTGCCAACCTGTTCATCAACATGACTCGGCATACCAGTGATGAATTGGCGCGATCGCGCTATCTGGAGTTTGTTGAGAAGGTGGAGCCTGAGCTCAAGAAGGTGGCCTTTGAGCTTGACCGAAAGATTGCGGACTGCCCGTTTTCTGCGCAGCTTGATCCCAAGCGCTACGCGGTGCTGCTGCGCGCGCTCCGTCGCAGTGTGGAGCTCTTTCGTGATGCCAACATTCCGCTTGAGACTGAGGTCACCAAACTGGACCAGAAGTACAGTGAGATCAATGGCGCCATGACCGTGACCTTTGAGGGTGAAGAGCGCACCATGCCGCAGATGGCGCGCTACCTGGAAATGACTGACCGTGCGGTGCGTCAGTCCAGTTGGGAGGCGGTCTCCGCACGCCGACTGAAGGACGCCGATGCCATCAACGATCTGTTTGAGAAGATGCTCGCGCTTCGCCACCAGATGGCCCTGAACGCTGGCTTCCAGAACTTTCGCGATTACCAGCACGCGCGCATGCAACGCTTTGACTACACCCCTGCCGACTGTGAGAAGTTCCACCAGGGCGCGGAACAAGTGTGCGTGCCCCTTCTGCGCCGCCTGAATGCCGAACGCGCCCGCGTGCTCAAGCTTGATTCGTTGCGCCCTTGGGATCTCAAGGTGGACCTGAAGGGCCGCGCACCGCTGCGTCCGTTTCAAGGCGCTCAAGAATTGGTGGACCGCACAAGCCAGGTCTTCCGCGCCATGGATCCAGAATTGGCCGGCATGTTTGACTCCATGCGTACCGGTGACTGCCTAGATCTCGAGAGCCGAAAAGGAAAGGCCCCCGGCGGATATCAGTATCAGCGCCAGCGCAGCCGCAAGCCCTTCATATTCATGAATGCCGCCGGTCTGCACCGGGACGTCACCACTATGGTGCACGAAGCGGGCCACGCATTTCACAGCTTGCTCTGTGCCCATGATCCGCTGCTGTTCTATCGCGGCAGCCCAATGGAGTTTGCCGAGGTGGCTTCCATGAGCATGGAACTCATGGCCTTTCCGTACTTCAGTTCCTACTACGGCGCGGAAGATGCCGATCGCGCACGCCGTGAGCAGCTTGAGAATCTGTCAACCATGCTGCCGTGGATTGCCACCATCGATGCCTTCCAACACTGGGCGTATCTCAACCCCACGCACACACGGAAGGACCGCGAGCAGTACTGGACCAGTCTCAACGATCGATTCGGCGCCGCCGTCAGCTGGGCTGGTCATGAGGACTCGTTGCGCACTCTCTGGCAGCGTCAGTTGCACATCTTTGGCGTGCCCTTCTACTACATTGAATACGGCATTGCTCAGATGGGTGCGCTGCAATTGTGGTTGCAGAGCAAGCGCGATCCTGCCAAAGCCATGCAGAATTACAAGGCGGGTCTGGCACTTGGGTACAGTCGCCCACTGCCTGAACTCTTCCGCGCGGCGGGGCTCAAGTTCAGTTTTGGCCCAGAAACCATGGGCGAATTGATGGACGAAGTGGGCCGAGATTTGCAAGCTCTGCCCGCCTAACGGTGACGCCCCATCCGCCCATGACTACCTTGAGAATCAGGATGTACCAGTGAAGAACGTGCTCGTGCTTGGCGCCGGCAAGATCGGCCGAATGGTTGTCTTTTTGCTCCAGACGTGCGGTGACTATCAGGTCACCGTCATGGACTCGCACCAGTCTTCGCTGGACGAAACCTTGGCGTTGGCGCTGGGCGCACGTGCCGTGCACGGTGCATTTGACGATGTTGCCGCGGTTGGAACGGCGCTGACCGGACAGTGGGCTGTGGTGAGTTGCGCCCCATTCTTTTGCAACGCCGCCATTGCTCAACACGCCAAAGCCGCGGGCGTGCACTACCTGGACCTCACGGAAGATGTCGCGGTGACGAAGACCGTCATGGAGTTGGCCAAGGGTGCCAAGACCGCGTTTGTGCCGCAGTGCGGGCTGGCACCTGGTTTCATCACCATTGCTGCGGCCCATGTCATCAAAGGCATGTCTGAACTGCACGAGGTCAAGATGCGCGTGGGCGCACTGCCGGAGTTCCCCAGCAATGCACTGAAGTACAACCTGACATGGTCCACTGACGGGTTGATCAACGAATACATACAGCCCTGCGAAGCCGTGGTGGACGGCCAACTGGTGAAAGTGCCCGCGTTAGAAGGCCTTGAACACATGATGATCGAGGGGATTGAGCTTGAGGCTTTTAACACCAGCGGCGGCTTGGGCACATTTGCGCTCACGCTGCAAGGCAAGGTGAAGCACTTGAGCTACAAAACCATGCGCTATCCGGGCCACAATGCAATCATGCGAATGTTGCTGTGGGACCTTGGGTTCCGCGAACATCGCAATGAGCTCAAGCGCGCCATGGAACGCAGTCTTCCCACCACTCGGCAGGATGTCGTGGCCTTGTGGGTGAGTGCGGCCGGCATGGTGCAGGGCAAGTTCACTGAGCAGACGTATGCCCGCCTGGTGCGCCACAAGGAGATCGGCGGCCATCATTGGACCGCCATTCAGATCACCACCGCCTGTGGCGTGTGTGCGGTGCTCGACTTGCTGCACGCCGGGCGCACGCCCCAGAGCGGTCTAGTGCGCAATGAGGACGTGCAGTTCCAAGAGTTCATGGACAACCGATTTGGCAAGCACTACGCGTAGTTCGTTGCAACGACCACCGCACATGTCCCCAGAGGAGTTCCGCCGCCACGGCCATGCGATGGTGGATTGGATCGCGGAGTACCTGCAGCGCATTGAAGATCGACCGGTGAAGAGCAGCGTGGCACCCGGCTGGGTTCGTGCGCAACTTCCCACACACGCGCCGGAGCATGGTGAAGAGTGGACGTCCATTGCGCGCGATGTCGACGCCATCATCATGCCCGGCATCACTCACTGGCAAAGCCCTAACTTTTTTGCCTATTTTCCAGCCAATACCAGTGCGCCAGGCATTCTGGGAGAACTTCTGAGCGCGGGCCTGGGTGTGCAGGGCATGCTGTGGGCCACCAGTCCGGCGTGCACTGAACTTGAAACTCACATGTTGGACTGGATGGTGGAGTTGCTTGGTCTACCCGCCGCATTCCTGAGCAGTGGCCCAGGTGGAGGCGTCATTCAAGACACGGCAAGCAGCGCAACGCTCTGCGCGCTTCTTGCCGCCCGAGAGCGCGCCACACACCATGCTGCGGGTGCCAAAGGTCTCAAGGGCCTTCAACACACGCTCACCGCCTACTGTACTGATCAGGCGCACAGCAGCGTTGAGAAGGCCATGCGCATCGCGGGCTTGGGCGCCGCCAACTTGCGCATGGTGCCCACGCTTCAAGACGGTTCCATGGATCCCGCCGCACTGGAGGCGCAGATCGCCGCGGATGTAGGCGCGGGGCACCTGCCCTTTTTCTGCGTGGCGTGCGTCGGCACCACGGCAAGCCACGCGGTGGACTCTATCCCCGCAGTAGCACAAGCATGCGCGCACCACTCCCTGTGGCTTCACGTTGACGCCGCTCACCTAGGCATCGCCGCGTTGTGCCCGGAGTACAAGGACCTCAACGCTGGTGTTGAGGGCGCTGACAGCTACTGCGTCAACCCGCACAAGTGGATGCTGGTGAACTTTGACTGCGACCTGTTCTGGGTGAAGGACCGCGCCGCCTTGGTGAGCGCACTGAGTGTGCTTCCTGAGTACCTGCGCAATACTGCCACCCAAAGCGGCAATGTGATTGATTACCGCGATTGGCAAGTGCCGCTGGGCCGCCGGTTTAGAGCGCTAAAACTATGGTTCGTCTTGCGCCACTACGGTGCCGAAGGGTTGCGTGCACTTGTGCGTGGACACATCGCTCTGGCTGCGCGATTTAGAGAACACGTGCTCAAAGACCCCCGGTTTCAATTGGTCGCGCCGCGCCCGTGGAGTCTTGTGTGCTTTCGACTCAGAGACACCGATCAAGCCAATGCCAAACTTCTTGACGCCATCAATGCCTCAGGCCGCGCGTACTTGAGCCACGCCTCAGTAGACGGACAGATGGCCCTTCGCTTTTCCGTGGGCGCCCCAACTGTTGAGGCGCGGCACATTGATGCCACGTGGCAGCTAATCCAAGAGTGCGTGCAACACTAAGCGCTGCGAACTGTCAGCAGCACAACTTCAGGCGGACAGTTCACCCGCACCGGAAACCAAGCTCCCGCTCCCACGCTTACAAACAGCGCGTGTCCACGACGGTGGTACACCCCCGCACTCAAGCGGCTGCCCAACGCCAGATTCGCGCGCGGAGAGCGCTTGAGCGCCACTTGGCCACCATGGGTGTGCCCGCTCAGGGTGAGGGGTATTCCCCGATCGGCGGCCGCACCAAATGCTTTGGGATTGTGGGCCAAGAGAAGGTGCGGCGTCTCTGGCAGCGCGCCCACGCTGCGCCGCAGTTTGGCGGCGGTGCGATTCCAGTCCACGCCGCCCACGCGAAGATTGCCCGCCCCATTACCCACGGAGATCACCTCCCCGTGCAGCAACTCGAGCCCCCGCATGCGCGCCAGCCCACCCACCATCATGGCGCTGTCTAGGTGATCATGATTGCCGAGCACCAGATACCGCCCCAGTGGCGCGGGCACGGCACCCATGGCGGCAAGCACGGGCTCAACACCCGTGCAATCCAAGTCAACCACGTCCCCGGTGCAGGCCAAAAGGTCTGGCTTTTGCGCAGCAATCCGTTCCACGGCCTCAACCGCACGCGCGACGGGCATCAGGTGCCCCACGTGAAAGTCAGTCAGGTGCGCAATTCTCACACCGTCGAACGCCCGAGGCCAACCCACCGCCTTCACTTCGATCTGCCGCAGTTCGATGGATTGATTGTGATGGCGCCGACTCAGCCTGCCCATGGTCAGACGATCCGCAGTGCGTGAGAGCAGCAACTGCCGAACCTTGGCGCGCAGGTACTTTGGCTTGGCGTGCAACATCAGAACTTCAGTGATACGGCAGCAAACATGCCGCGGATGCCGCCATCCACCTGGCTGGGGCCGTCCTGCAGGTCAAAATCAAAGAGGCGGTATCCAAACTCCACTCCCAGATTGTCGTTGAGCATGGCAACCACGCCGATTCGCACCATGGTCACGATGTCCGCATCAGGAATCGAAGGTCCCAATCCGGCGTACGCATAGATGCGTACATCCTGAACCAAGGGCACGCGCCCGTCCATTCCCAAGTTGATCTCCATTCCAGCACCACCATAGAGCGCCCCCACAGTCTTGCTGAACTCGCTTGTGGAACCGGTGAGCAGATTGGTCACAGACTGGTCGTAGCCCATGACCAGTCCTCCACCCAAGGCCAGAAACCGCAGATCCATCAGGGGCTTCCCATTCTTACCCATGGCTTCAGTGGCGTCCTTGCGGTTGGATCCTGCTTCGCTCCAGGGCCAGACCTGGTCTGCAAAGGGGCGCCACACCGTGTAGCCCACTTCAGCGCCCGCCATCCACGCGCTCATGTGCCCGGAAATGGCATCGCCTGCAGTGAGCGCTGTCGTGCCGAAGGTGCCCGTGCGTTTGGCGGTTCCGTTGTCATCCACGGTGGAAGTAAAGCCCGTGCCACCGAATCTCCAGCGGTCGCACCACACGGCCAGTTCTCCCGCAACTCCTGGGGCGAACCCCCCCACCGCCAGATCGTTGTTCAATTCAAACTTGGTGCCGCCCGCACCCACGCGGGCGGTACCCGTGAGGCGCGCAATCCACACACCCACATCAACGGTCACCACCATCGTGGAATCGGCGCCCACATAGGCCTGAGGCCCGGGCGCGGCTTCGTCAGTTCTCACCGGAACGGCATCGCTCAGCCGAAACCCAACAGCAGAAGGCTGGGACGCAGCCAGCAAGCACGCAATGATGGACTGAACCATGGATCAATCGTACTCACCCAAAGCCCACAAAGAGCCGCCGGAAGGCGCCCTTCTCTTGGGACGCACGGCGTGGACCCTGCCCAAGGCGCTCACCTGGAGCTACACCACGGCGCGTGGCCCGGGTGGGCAACATGTCAACAAGGCAAGCACCGCTGCCATGCTGCGCATTTCAGTGGCACGAATCCGTGGACTGGATGAAGCTGCGATGGCACGATTGCTGGCGCGGGCCGGTAGCGCGCTTGTGGGTGAAAATGAACTGCTCTTCCGGTGCGACCTGCATCGCAGTCAACTACAGAACAAGGACGCTTGCATGGCCCGCCTTGTGGCCCTGGTGCAGGCGGCCAGCGTGAAGCCGAAGGTCCGCAAGAAAACCAAGCCCACCCGCGGCAGCGTGGAGCGCAGACTCGACAGCAAAAAGCGGGACTCCGGCCTCAAGCGCGAACGCAACTGGAAGCAGGAGTAGGCAAAAAGAAAGCGGCCCCCGGCGCAATGCCGGGGGCCGCGAATGTGTTGCGGAAGGTACGAGTTCCTTGTGGGAACCCTACCGTCTTAGTCGCACGGTCCCCACTCGCCGAGCAGGGTGCCCAGGTCGGCGCCGTCAACGACATCATCGTCGTTGAGGTCGGTCGCGCAACCCACGCATGGACCCCAGTCGCCCAGGAGAGTTCCCAGGTCAGCGCCGTCAACAATGTCGTCATTGTTGAAGTCGGCGGGGCAGTTGTTGCCGCATGAGGTGAAGTCACCATTGATGCTCACGTACCAGTTGAATGCACTGGTCGAGAGGATGAAGGTGGTATCAACGCATGCCAACTTGCGGTAGGTCTGCGTGGCAGGAGTATTGACCACGTTGTTGCCTGCCGCACGCAGGTTGTAACCAGTGGCCAAGGGCAGAGGCGCCGGGCAGTAGATGGCCACAACCAGATTCTGGAGGTTGCCATCCAAGCAAAGCGGAGTGTCCAGAGAGATGGTGCCGGCGAAGGCGCCACCAGGAACCACAATGTTCCATTCCTGAACGATCTCAAGGTCGCCACCCAAGCTCACTGGGTTGACAGGTGCTCCACCGTTGGTATCGCGGTAGAGGGTCAACACAGCAGGATGGGGGACGTCAGACGCCACATAGGTGGTGGCGCCCGTCTGCTTGGTGCACCACACACCGAAGGTGATGCAACGGAGCTCACCAGCGCCAACCTGAGCCGCGGGATAGACCCGTGCCCAGCTGTTATCACCGGTTCCGCCTGGTGGGTAACCATAGGCGCACGCACCAAGGCCGTTGGCCGTGGTGTTGGCGGCATTCGACGTCAGGTCCGTCGGTCCAGGGTTCGCGCAAACCGTTCCCAACAAGATGGGGCAGTTTGCAGGAGCCGTAGAGACCTTAATCCTGTAATCGTTGAAGGCACCGCTACCGCAGGGCGTTCCATCAAAGCTGGAGATCGCCGTTGCGATGTAGTACACGCCAGGGTTCAAGCACACAGAAAGGCTCTGTGGGCAAGCCGTTGCAGTGCCCGAGGCGAGCTGCGGAGGATTGGCCATGCAGGGATCGCCGCCGAACAGGAACAGAATCGTGTTCGAAGCCGACCACAGTTCAACAGTGACCTGTGAGGGCGAATTGATCACGATCTGGTACCAGTCCACGTCACGGAAGTCCGCGTCGGCCCAGAAGGTGCCGGCCATCGTCGTGCCGATTGGCAGAGATGTGGTTGCGATGGTGTTGCCACCGATGCAACCGGGGTTCACGTCGTCGCCGCAGGGCTCAGGCTCTGTTGCGCCGGAGGCGGGGAGCGAGCAGGGATCGGGGAAGTCGAAGTTAATCGTTCCCGAGCCGGTCGCGCCTTCGTAACCACCCAAGCGAACCAGGTAGGTACGACCAATGGTCACCTGCACGGTTTGAGCTGAGGTGTAGTTCACCGGATCTTCGGGGCAATCTTCATTGCATGCCATGAACAAGTCAGGCAGGGTCTGAGGATCGAAGCTGCTCCAATCGCCAACGTCATAGAAGGCAATCTTGGAGTCGAACGCCGAAGTGTTGCAGTTGGTGGCAGTGGCGAAGCCGTTGGCGACCGCAGTGAAGCGGTACCAGAGGTCCGACCAGATGGGCAAATCGTTGTTGCCGGAGTTGCAGCCAGCCTCATTCGGGCCGTCGGTGTTTGCACCGGCGGTGTTGAAGGCCACCGAAGCACCGTCAGCCACGACCATGGGCGCTGTGGCGCAGTCGTTGGCATAGGCGGGTGCGGTGCAGCTGTAAGCAAAGATGCCGCAGCTATCCACGGCCAAGTCCACGCACAACTGTTCCCAAGTGGTGTCGCAGCAGGGTGGGTAAGTACCGCAAACGAGTTCGCAGCACTGAGTGTCAGAGCAGCCGCCAGCCGCATGCACTTCGCCGCACTCGTCGGTGGAACCAACGCACTGCGGATAGGTCACTGCGGTGAAGGACAGCGTGAGAGTGCCCGAACCAGTTGCACCGTTCCAGCCAGCAACGCGAATCCAGTAGGTGCTTGTGGCATCCGTCAGGACGTTGTTGATGCTGCTGTAGTACGGCTGGCAGTTGGGATCAGCGGTTGGGTCATCGCCGTTGCAGGCAATGAGCGTCATCGTGCCGCACGAAGAACCTTCGTACAACGCGATCGATGTGTCCAAGTTTCCGGCCACCCCGCAGGTGGTCATGCTCAGGCTGCCGATTGCTCCTGGCGTGTAGCTGAACCACACGTCGGGGACGGTGGCCAACCAGTCAAGGAAGGTGCCCGTGCACAAAGCGTCGGTCGGGGGGTTGGCGCTTGCCGTGGCCGTGGTGGTGTTGAACGCGTTAGCGCCAATCACCGCGGGGGTGGCTGTTGCGCACTCGTCCTGGGCGTGAGCCAGCGACGCGAGCGACAAACAGGTTGCGACGACGCCCGCCGCGGGCCCAAACGCTCCAAAGAAGCGCTTGGATGGATTCGTGCTGCTCAACATGGATTCCTCCAGGTAACGAGAGAAGTGAACGCGGGCCGCAGAGTGGGCGACCTTACACAGAACAATCGCCCACACCGCTCGCTACGTTGCGAGAACGGGGAGGGCCAGCTCCAGAGGGAGCGTGCGCTCTTGAAATCGGCCGCTAAGCCGCACGACCTGAGCGCACAATCCACCGAAAGCCGCCTCAAAACTAGCCCAGACCGCACAGAACGCAACCAACTCCGGTGCACTTTCAGCCATTACTGGTCAGTCAAGCGATGGTGACCTGCCCGGAACCCTTTACAATCTCACCAATAACTTGAGGTTCTTCGCCATATTTGGAAAATTTTTCCATCACTGAGTCCGCGAAGGCTGGACGGACAATAACTGTGTATCCGATCCCCATGTTGAACACGCGGAGCATCTCTGCGCGCTCCACATTACCGGCCTGTTGGAGGAACGCGAAGATGGGGTGAGGTGTCCACCGAGTGGAGTCCAACTTGGCATCCATCTTGGCACCCAACGCTCTCGACAGGTTGCCGGGCAAGCCGCCCCCGGTGATGTGAGCCATTCCGCTCACCACCTTCTTCTTCTTGTAACTGCCTAAGAGCTTTACCACGGCCTTTGAATAGATGCGCGTGGGCTCCAAGAGCACCTTCCACAGGGGATGGGGGCCAAGATCGGGGTACACGGAGTCCAAGTTGAGACCGGCATCTCGAATGATTCGTCTCACTAAGGTGTAGCCATTGGAATGCAGTCCGGATGACTTGAGCCCGATGATGACGTCCCCCTTTTTCACCCGGGCCGCATCGACGACGCGCTCAAGTTCCACCACTCCTACACAGAATCCCGCGATATCAAAGTCACCGGGTTTGTAGATGTCCGGCATTTCTGCACACTCGCCGCCGATGAGCGCACAGCCTGCGATCTCGCACCCCCGGGCCACTCCTTCGATCATCGATGCCGTAGCGCCAGGCTCCAACTTGGAAAGGCCCAGATAGTCCAGAAAGAACAGAGGTTCCGCCCCCTGAACAATGAGGTCATTCACGTTCATGGCCACGCAGTCGATGCCCACGGTGTCGTAAATCTTGCGTTCGGCGGCCAGCAGCACCTTGGTGCCCACCCCATCTGTGCAGCCCACTAGCACTGGATCGCGATAATTGCGCTTGAAGAGCCTGGAGTTAAAGTCCAGGCGAAACATCCCCGCAAAGCCCCCATGCGGCCCCATGACTCGCGGACCATGCGTTCGCTTCAGAATGTGCTTGATACGGGAGACAACTTCGTCCCCGGCTTCAATGTCCACTCCCGCCTCGCGGTACGTGAGCGGGGGGCGCAGAGGGACGGCAGCCGGTGGCACATCGGTCATCTTTTGGGACATGGCTCTAAAGATGCTAGCGGAGGCGGAGCGCCCACGAACCGAATGAGCAGCAGTCCGGGAATCCCCAAGGCCATGGTGAATGCAAAGAACCAAGTCCACCCAATCTTGTCTGGAAGCGATGCGGTGAGCTGGATTCCCAATGATCCACCCAGTGCCATCACGGCCGAGAGAATTGAATACTGCGCCGCGGTGTATCGATGATCACAAAGCGACATGAGAAACGCCACAAAGCCAGCGGCCACCATGCCGCCTGCCAGATTCTCAACGATGAGTACTGAAGACAACCACGCCACTCTCACCGGACCGCCGCCAAAGACATCGGGGAGCAATTCCAAGTGTCCGGCATCCTGTGCCATGGAGAGCGCCATGTACCCACCATTGGTGGCTGCCTGAAGCACTCCGAAGATCCAAAGGCAACGCATGAGTCCCACGCGTGCCACCAGCCACCCGCCGACGATTGCGCCCACCACGGTAAACGCCAGACCCAAAGCTTGGCGGACGTACCCCAGAGCGAGTGCCTCAAACTGCATGTGCTTGAGCAGAAAGGGCAGCGAGTATGAGTTGCCCACTTGGTCGGGCAATCGGAAGAGCAGCACGAATGCCGCCAACACCAACACGCGAGCCCCCCACGATTGCCAAAAGCTCTGCAAGGGCGCAACAAAAGCACTTTGATTGGGCTGAGCCACTCGCGGAGGCTCCTTGGCGAGCAGGGTTCCCGCCACTCCCACGGCGATCAGGCCCGCCCCTGCGATCCACGCGCCGGTCCACCCGATTCTTGACGAGAGAGCCAGCACACCCGCCCCCGCCACAACCAATGCCAAGCGGTACGCACTGACAAATGAACTGGCGCCCGCGCCAAGTTCCTCCTTGCTCAGGACATCCGCACGGTAAGCATCGCTAGCGATGTCGTACGTTGCAGAGACCACGGCAACCGTCACCACTGCGGTGATCCACAATCCGCGTTCCAAGGCGTTTTCCCCGGGATCGCTCAACAGTGTCAAGCCCAACACGGCCACAACGATGAGCGGAATGACCAGCACCACGAGGCTGAGCATCATCCAACTTCGCCGGCGTCCCATTGAACCCAAGAATGGAATGTGTACGCGGTCAACCAAGGGAGCCCACAGAAACTTGATTCCGTAGGGCAAACTTGCCATGGCCATGAGGGTGCCCACGCTTGCGGTGGACCACCCCGATTGCACGGCCCACGCCACAGCCGCGGTGGTCACCAGAACATTGGGAACGCCACCGCAAAAGCCCAGCGCGGCGAGCACGCCCATCTTGGGCGTTGCATAAAGTTGCAAAAGGCTTGGACGGTCCGTCCCCATCGGCCGCACTCTACGTGCGCGGCAAGGTGTTAGACAGCAACAGCGCTGGGTACGCCCAACCCAAGAGCCTTGGCCATGCCGGCACCCAGGTCTGCGGGGCTCTCAACAACCGTGATGCCGCACGAGCGCAACGCATCCATCTTGGCTTGCGCGGTGTCATCTGCGCCACCGATGATGGCACCTGCATGACCCATGCGTCGACCTGCAGGCGCGGTGCGTCCGGCGATGAAGGCCACAACCGGCTTGTGGGTCATGTTGGCTTTCACCCAGCGGCCGGCATCAACTTCGTCAGTGCCACCGATCTCGCCGATCATGATCACGCCTGCGGTCTCCGGATCCGATGCAAAGAGTGAGAGCACGTCAATGAAATTGAGGCCCTTCACGGGATCACCACCGATACCCACACAGGTGCTTTGACCCATGCCGCGCTCACTGGTCTGCCAGACCGCTTCATACGTGAGTGTGCCGCTGCGGCTTACGATTCCCACGGCCTTGCCGGAGGTTGCATCTTGCCGGTGCGTGTGAATGTAGCCAGGCATGATGCCGATCTTGCACCCGCCTTCGTAGCGGTTGGCCTTGGCGGTTTTGCGCCCCGGAGTGATCAACCCCGGGCAGTTGGGGCCGATGAGAGTGGTGTCCGGATAGGACTTCAGACGCGCGGCGACACGAACCATGTCTTGAACGGGAATCCCCTCCGTGATGGCCACAACGGTGCGAATGCCAGCATCGGCTGCTTCCAGGATGGCGTCAGCGGCAAAGGGCGGCGGAACAAAGATCATCGTGGCGGTTGCGCCGGTCTCCTTAACTGCTGCAGCAACCGTGTCAAAAATCGGCAGCCCATTGGCATCCTTATGTCCACCCTTGCCGGGAGTTGTGCCGCCCACCATTCGCGTGCCGTACTCCAAGCAACCCTTGGTGTGAAAGGCTCCCGATGAGCCGGTGATTCCCTGACAAATGACCTGGGTATTGCCGTCAACAAGTATCGCCATGTGATGATTCCGCGCACTCTTGGAGTGCAGTGAAAGAACGGGCAAGAATAGCCGAAGCCGATAGGATTTGTGCAATGCAACGCACCAGCACCAGCGCAGCTGAAGCACGTGTGGCAGAATCCATCCGCGCTCATGCGGTGCTCTCTCGATTGGAGGGCGCCCCGCTTCCTGACGCCGATGGTGTCAAATTGCTCATCAGGGCGCTGCGAGAGATTTCCTTTCCAGGCTTTCACCGAGGCGCGGCGGAGGATGTTCCTGCGGATGCGGAAACATTTGTGGCAGAACGGCTGCCGGCGCTTGCTGGCCTACTGCACCGCTTGGTGCGCGCCAGTTTGGGTGCTGACGCGGCTCGGGCGACCGCGGTGTGCAATGAGATCATCGATGGCATCCCAAGAATCCGTGACCTGCTTGCGGCGGATGTGGAAGCTGCGTATCGCGGCGATCCCGCCGCGCGCAGCAAAGAAGAGGTGGTGCTGTGCTATCCGGGCCTGTACGCACTCATGGTGCACCGATACGCGCATGAACTTCTGTTGCGCGAAGTGCCTTTGCTGCCCCGCATGATGACTGAGGTGGTGCACGGCGAAACCGGAATCGACCTGCCGCCGGGGGCAACAATTGGCCGGGGCGTATTCATCGATCACGGAACCGGGGTGGTGATCGGCGAAACCTGCGTCATCGGAGACGGATGCAGGATCTACCAGGGCGTGACGCTGGGAGTGCTGCGCTTTGACAAGAATCCGGATGGCACGCTCAAGAAGGGCGTGCGCAGACATCCCACACTTGAGGCCAACGTTACGGTGTACGCCAATGCCACGGTTCTGGGTGGCGAGACGGTGGTGGGCGCGGGCACAACGGTGGCCAGCGGCGTGTGTTTGACGCGAAGCGTGCCACCCGGTCACTTGGTGGCAGGCCCACGAGCAGACGTCAGGGTGTTGCCCACGGCATCGGAGTCACCATGAACCAACGAGGTTTCGCACACTCAGCCGGCCTTGCACTCATGGCGCTCATGGCGCTCATGGCGCTCCTGGGCGCCCTGCTCTTGGCCACTCCGGTGGCGGCTCGATTAGGTGGCGGTTCGACAGGCACGGTGGCTGGCGTTGACGCGCGCACACTCTTTGACCGAACGCATGTGATTGGCGCCAGCGCATCGGCAGGATTCGGAGTGCGCCCCCCTCTACCTACGGGCCATCAGGGGCGGGCTCAACCGGTTTCACTTACCCGCATCGCACAAGCTGCTAGGGCGCAACCCGGCACCGTCACTGGCAACGCCACGTCGCTTTTCTTTATGTCTCCGGTGGAAACTGGAGCCAAGCAGATCGATGCCACGCTCGCCCAGCAGGCCAAGCCCACCATCGTGTTTGCCGTTGACTATCTGTTTTGGTTTGTCTACGGCGCGCGAGATGCCGAGCGTCAGCCAATCACCGAAGAGAGCCAGCGCTTAGCGCTTCTTGAAGTGGGTTTGGCAAATGTGGATCGCCTGGCAAAGGCGGGGGTGCCCGTGGTGGTTGGAGATCTGCCAGACATGTCCGCGGCTGTGGGAACCATGCTCACAAAATCACAAATGCCTCAGTTGGACACGCTGAAGCTAGCCAACGAACGAATCAAATCTTGGGCAGCGCAACAACCATTGGTGACCGTTGTTCCCCTGGCGAAATTGGTGGAGCAACTGAACGGCTCTGAACCATTCAAGGCCGGCAATCGCGTGTGGTCAGCCAAGAGCGATGGTCCGCTCATTCAAGCTGACCACTTGCATCCGACCTTTGTTGGATCCGTCGCACTGATCGCGTGCGCGGAACAGGCAGCGTGCACTCACTTTCGGGGTGGCGATTCGCCCGGCTTGCAGGTGCAAGCTTTTGAGCATGACCCCGCCAAGGTTGCCGCGGTGATTCGCACACAGATTGAAGAAGAACTGTCCAAGCGCGCGCAGAGCACCGCGCCCCCTCCCGCCCAGCCCAAACAGCCCGCGGAGCGCTAGAGCTTTCCCTGCAAGTCCGCCAATTTGCGTTTGCCGTCCGCGCTGGGCTCCACAACGATGAGATCGTTGAGCCACACGCCTGCCGCATCCCGCCCTTCAATGCGCTTCACGAATGGAAGCAAAAACTCTGCGTCCATGTCCGATCGCGGTGTGCGGGCTTCTTTCATGAGCACGCGCAGCGCGGCGCGATCGGTCAACTTATCCAGGCCCGGGGTCCAGAGCGCCCAGAGCATGTCTCGCTGCAGCGCACTGGGTGATGGAACACTCGTCCACGCTTGAACAAACCCGGCGCGGTCGTGCATTCGAAAGAGCGGCCCGAGTGCATCGCTGGCCACGGCACTTGCAAACCCTTTGCTGGTGGCGATGCCAAAGAGTTGGATGGCCACGCGATCGTCACCCAGCAGCACCAACGCGCGCATGGCCTGTGCGTAGGGCGCGCCATCGCTGGCGGTACGCGTGGCCTCGAGCGATGACTTGGCCAGTGCGCGCAGTTCCACAAATCCTGCTTCCGGCGCATGCGGCACCGATGCCGGACGGCGGGCTTCCATGCGCTTGACGAGTGCCGGCGGCGTGATGGTCATCTGCGGATCGCCCAACGTGGCCACTCGCCATGCTTGAGGAATCAGATCGCCCTCCCACTGTCTGCTGGCCACCAGAAATGGAGTGAGCGATGCGATGCGCGCCGCCAAGACCCTGGGTGGCACGAATGCCACCAAGAAGGGTTCCTCGACTGAGCCCGCGTACGCGTATATGCCGTGCTGCAGCCATCGCGCGCCGACGGTTTCAGCCTGATCTGGCATTTGCAAACTAAAGCTGTGCACCATGCTCAGCGCGGCGGGCCTGTTGAGCACCGGCACCTGCGTTGACCACAGATTGTCATTCTGCCCGATCTGAAAGAAGTCTGAATTGCCGGCGGAGTTCACCATGATCACGTCGGCGTCAACGCCAGCTGGAAGCAGCGCCCGCCATTCATGTGCCGTGGCCTTGGAGCCCTCGTACACCGAGCATTGAAACCCCGCCGCCACCAGTTGGTTGGTGACCGCAGAAAAGTTGTACTCCGTAAACATCTTCTCAGTGCGATCGGCATAGCCGTCGAACATGAACACAGATGTGCGATGAAGAAAGAGACTGCACATTGCGGTGTACGCCGCCTGCACCGAGTTCCCGGGAATCTGCGTGGCGAAGGCATAGCGCTTGCCATCGGGGGCGCGGCACAGCGCGTCAGTGACTGCGATAGGACCATCACCCCTCGGAGGCAGCCGGCTGTCCCAGCCGCCCGGTGGCGCTGGCATCCGCACCCGCAATGCTGTGTTTCGGCACAGCGTGAACGTTTCAAGATCATCACCCAACGCATTCCACGTGAGCGTTGATGCGTGAAAGGCTTGCGTCACCGCAGCATCCAAGGTGCCAAACTGCGCGGCGTTCAGCTGTGTGCTCAGCCCGCCAAAGTCGCCGTCGATCCACATGAGCAACTGACCGCGGCCCGCCGCCAGCGCAACCGCCGCCGTCCACGCCGGATCGCTTGCGGACGCCCCCACGATTCCTGCTGGCACCAAGTGGCACTTCTTGAATGCCGCCGCGATACCTTCGCCCGGCTCACCATTCCATGCCTTGGCAACTGCGTGCTCGACGCGTGTTCGCAAATCGGCGCCGACTGGCACGGGGCCTTGTGTGGCCGCCCTTCTGAACACCGCCGATGGTTTGAAGGCGCGGATAAACATCGGCGCAAAATCCTGGTCTTCAATGAGCACCGGCCAGCGTTCTGTAAGCGACCAGCGTGAGATTTCATCCAGATATGTTGCGGCGTCCGGCACCAGCACCACCTGGTCAAGCACCGGCAGACTGGTCTGAACTTCCAAGGCGCGCATGCCCAACAACGCGGGCCACGGCGGCCGAATGGAGGTGGGTGGCGGCGGCGCGGTTGGAGCGGTTGGAGCCGCTGATTGCCATGCCATCACGGCTCCTGCCAGCAGCAATGCAAGAGCACTCATAAGCCGAACCCCAATGCTTTGGCGGTAAACGCCCCCGCGAGCGCACCGATCAACGGCCCCACCACGGGAACCCACGCAAACCCCCAATCGCTGCTGCCTTTGCCTGGAAGTGGCAACAGTGCATGCACCAGTCGACTGCTGATATCTCGCGCGGGATTCATGGCACCACCCATGCTGGATCCAATCGTGAGCATCACGATTCCAAGAAGGATGCCCATGGCGCCAGAAAACTGCCACCACTCGGTGCGCCACAGTTGCGCGGCGTGGAAGATGCTGTCCGCTTCTGTCGCCAACGCTTCCGGCGGAGTCCACGGCTGTGCGACGATGGCATGCACCCCAAGGACCAGCACAAACATTCCGATCGCTTCCGCCAACAGGTTGGAGATGGGCGCGCGAATGGCGGGCACGCTGCAAAAGCATCCAAGCACGCGCGACGGGTCCTCAGTTTGACGCCAATGCGGCACGTAGACCACGGCAGCCACCAACGCCCCCGCCAAGGCACCCAAGAATTGCCCGGGAAGATGCGAGCTCAATCGGCCCGCCTCGCATGACCCGCTGGCCACCAGAGCAATGGTGATCGCTGGATTCAGGTGCGCTCCGCTGGAGGCCGCCACCCACATCGCCACAAACAGCGCGAGCCCCCAACCCATGGAGACCGCCAACCATCCCGCGTTCTCACCGCGCGTGCGCGAGAGCAACACGCTTGATGCCAGCGTGTTGCCCAGGAGGACAAGCACCGCGGTGCCAAGGAATTCGCTGGTGAATGGTGACATGGTGAAGACGGGCATTCTGTCCTGCTAGGAGGTCGCTGGCAAGTACCCACGCGCCAAGGCTGCAAACTGCCCTTCTTGGTGAGCGCACCACTCTGGGGATCGTTCAAGTTCCCGCGCCAGCAGTATGGCCACCTGTCCAGCGCACTCCATAGCGGCGCGAGCGTCCAGCAGCAACGCACGCGTGCGCCGGCTTAGAACATCCTCCACGGTTCGCGCCATCTCATGCCGCGCCGCGTAGATCACGGCTGCGCTCGAGTGCGGCAGTCTGGGGTGGATTGGCTTGGCCAGGTCTGGGTCGCCGAGTTCCAGTTGGCGGAGTGCAGACCAGTCGGAGCCGTACACGTGGCACCATTCGGGGAGCGCGGTGTCAGGCTGTTGGGCACCGTGCAACGAGAGCGTTGATGTGAGACATTGAACGTGGGTCAAACTGCCCACCTCACTCGCCAGGTCGATTGCGTCCTCGGCCATTCGACGATAGGTGGTCCACTTGCCACCGATGATGGTGACCAAGCCATTGGGGCTGCTGAGCACGGTGTGCGATCGCGAGAGATTCTTTGTGGCTTCACCGGCAGCCGATCGCACCAATGGGCGCAGCCCTGCAAACACGCTCAGAATGTCCTTTTGTTCCGGTCGCCTAGCCAGATATCGCTCCGCATTGCGAAGGATGAACTCCACTTCATCCGCGCCGGGCCGCGGTTCGTCAACGGGGTGATCTCGTTCCACATCGGTGGTTCCCACCACCAGCACCCCATGCCATGGAATTGCAAAGAGCACGCGACCATCGTCCGTGTGAGGCACCATGATGGCGCAATCGCTGGGTTGGAAGGACGATGGAAGCACCACATGCGAACCCTGTGCAGGTTCAACGCGTGACGCCGCATTGGGTGCGTCCATTCTGCGCACTTCGTCCGCCCACACTCCGCATGCGTTGACCACCGCGCGCGCGCGAACGGGGATAGGAGCGCCTGACTCCAGATCTACAATCTGCGCGCCGCACACTCGGCCTGAGGAGTCCTTGAGCAGACTGGTCACGGGCGCGTAATTGGCCACGGTGGCACCGTGGTCTGCGGCGGTTCTCACGAGCGTCAGTGCCATGCGGGCATCATCAAATTGGCCATCGTGATACTGAATGCCACCTTCAAGCCCCTGGCGATTGACGTTGGGAATGGCGCTGATGGTCTCCTCAGCGCTCAACAGCGTGCTGGGGCCAAAGCTCTCCTTGCCAGCCAGCATTTCATAGAGCTTGAGCCCACTGCCGTAGAACATTCCTTCCCAGAAGGAATAGCGCGGCACAATGAATCGCAAGTCGCGCACCAGATGAGGAGCGTTGCGCATCATGATGCCGCGTTCATGCAACGCTTCGTGCACAAGGCTCAGGTTCATTTGTTCCAGATAGCGCACACCACCATGCACAATCTTTGTTGATCGGCTGCTCGTGCCCTTGGCAAAGTCTCCGCGTTCCACCAAAGCTGTGCGATAGCCACGCGATGCCGCATCCACCGCGCACCCCGTACCTGTGGCGCCGCCACCGATCACCAACACGTCAAAGTGGTCGTCGGCCAAAGCCTTCAGATTGTCTGCGCGGCAGAGGGTCATGGCCGCTTGGTCTCCGCGGCCCAATGGCCTGCGCGTGAAACGGCCTTGTGCCACACGGCCATGCCGGCACGCCGCTCCCTCGCGCTGGTGGTTGAGCGGAACGTCTTGTCCACCTGCCTAAACTTGCCAAGCGCGGCTTGGTTTTTCCACATTCCGACGGCCAGACCGGCAAGCATGGCCGCACCCAAGGCGGTGGTCTCGAGCACTCGCGGGCGTTGAACACGGGTGCCCAAAATGTCGGCCTGCATCTGCAAGAGCAGGTCGCTCGCTGCTGCTCCGCCATCGACATGAAGTTCCTTCACGCTCCGCTGCAGGTCATGCTCCATGGCATGAATGAGATCGGCCACCTGATAGGCGATTGACTCCAGCGTGGCGCGCGCGATGTGCGCCTTGGTTGTGCCGCGCGTCATTCCCAAAATGGCGCCCCGGGCTGAAGCGTCCCAGTAGGGGCTGCCCAATCCCGTGAATGCCGGCACCAGCACAACACCACCGGTGTCCGGCACGCGTGCGGCCAATTCATTGACATCTTGCGATCTCTTGATGATCTGCAGTCCATCGCGAAGCCATTGCACCGCGGCACCGCCCATGAAGACGCTGCCCTCAAGCGCATACTGGGTAGGCGCTCCCTGAATCTGCCATGCCACCGTTGTGAGCAGCCTGCGGCGGCTACGGATGATTGTGCCCCCGGTATTGGTGAGCAAGAAGCACCCGGTGCCATACGTGCACTTGGCCATACTTGGTGCATGGCACAGTTGGCCAAAGAGTGCGCTCTGTTGATCGCCGATCAATGCGCCGATGGGCACCGGGGCGCCCAAATGACCCTTGGCCACCGTGCCGCAAACCCCGCTGGAGGGGACGATGCGCGGAAGCATGGCGCGCGGCACCTTGAATCGCCGCAGAAGCGCCCCATCCCAGTCGCCAGAGGAGAGATTGAACAGCAGTGTGCGGCTGGCATTGCTGGGATCCGTGACATGCGCCGCACCGTTGGTGAGTTTCCACGTGAGCCAAGTCTCAATCGTGCCCGCGAGCAGTTCGCCGCGCATGGCACGCGCTCTCGCACCGCGCACGTGGTCAAGCACCCACGCGATCTTGGTGGCACTAAAGTAGGGATCCAACACCAAACCGGTGCGTCGGGTGGTATCCCGTTCCAGACCACGCGCCCTGAAACGGGCACATGCGTCCGCGGTACGCCGGTCCTGCCACACGATGGCATGATGGATCGGCTTGCCCGTAGCCATTTCCCACACCACGACCGTCTCGCGTTGATTGGTGATTCCAACGGCCGCCAATTGGCTGGCACGAATGCCCGCCGTGCGTAACGCGTGGCGCGCCGTCTGCACCTGCACATGCCAGATTTCGTCCGCGCAGTGCTCCACCCAACCCGGCTGTGGGAACAGTTGCTTGAACTCCTTCTGCGCCGAACCCACTTCACGTCCTTTGGCATCAAAGACGATGGAGCGCACGCTGGACGTGCCCGAGTCAAGTGCCAGAATGAACGCGCCAGCCATGCGCAAACGCTACCGGATGTCGATGCCACACCACGCGGCCACATTGTGCAGTGCGGCTGACTTCGCAGCCCTCTCCTTGCCTACCGCCTCCTGAACTCGCGCCAGGTACAGCGTGACCAACTCTCGAGTTTCCATGATCAGATCAAGGTGGCGTTGCCCTTGAAGCGCCATCTCAGGGGTGTTGAGGTCATGGCGGGTCTCTACGGCCCTCGGCGGAAACGCCCTTGAATTCTTCATAAACTCGGTGCGCGAGGGCTCCATCAAGGAACAAAACTCCACCGTGGCCGCAGCCAGCCGCGACGTCGCAGGAATGTCCTCCGCGACCAAGGACAGCAACTCTTCATTGACGCGCGCCAGGCGATCCTGCCACTCAAAGAGTGAGGGAAAGGCTTGGCGCGCCGCCTGGCCCCGGAGCTTCTCGGCCCACTCAGGGGGTACTGCCTGGCACATCTGTTCGATGCACGCGTGACTGGCGTTTCGAGCGGCACTCATCGCGCGCGCCAGAGCAGCGTCTGCGACCGACACGTGTTCAATGCGTTGTCTGTAGAGCGCATACTGCTCCTTGCCACCAGTGCCCTCAAGATCTTCAAGCCGTCGGACCGCTTCGATCGCCACAGTAAGGTCCACGGCCGCGGCGCGCGCGGCGCGCTGCACTGAAAGCAGCGCACCCTCACACGTGAGAAGCGCGGCGGCGGCGGCCGCGCGTTCTGCCGCTGGAAGCTGCGCTAACGCCAAAACTTCTGCTGCGTTCGTGCGCAATCCTCCCACCAACTCGTTTTCTGAACGCCAAGAGATCGACCGCCATCCGCCAGGGTCGCGCTGCTTGAGAGCAAGTATCAACACGGCCACGGACTCCTGATTCAAACTGGAGCCAAGTGCCGAACCGAGCGCAGATCCTAATGTTGTCTGCGCGGATGTCATGGCCGCAAACGCATTCTGAAACTCGGCGGCGGCGCTTGCGCTTATCGAATCAAGCGTTGGAGAGACTCCAGTGCTTGCATTCCACAACTCCTGCACATCGCGCGCCTTGGCCCACGCTGGGCTCACTTCCGTGGCCCACCGTTCAACCTGATCCGCACGAATCTGCTCTGCAAGGGCCAGTTGTTCTTCTGTGGCGCCCAGCCCCCGAAGGAGCGCAGCCAGATGATCGGCGCTGGGAAGTCCGCTGGCTGCGTCGTCGTAGGAGTCCCGTTGCGACGCGATGAACTCGTCATCGTCCACCTGAATGGGCGGATCAAAGCCCAGTGCCACCAAAGCAAGTTCGGCACGCTTCTCGTCGTACTCGCTCTCTACCGGTTGCGCTTCCTCTGAAAGGGCTGCGCCGGGCGAAGGTTCTTCACCGGCGCCCTCTCTGACTGCGGGTGGCGCACACGGCCCAAGCATGGCCACAAAGTCGTTCCAGGTTTTTCTTCGGCGTTGCACCAAGAGTTCGCACTCGGCGTCGATAGCCTCATCGGAGGGGGTTCCTGCCGCGCGTGCGGCCAGCAGAGCCAGCACCTTGGTTGCGCTCTGACGTATGGCCAAGTCGTCAGCTCGGCTCCACTTTTCGAGCGCTCCCGGCAGCACTTCTGCGCAACTGGCGGGCGCCTTTGTCCAAGACATGATCCTCTGCATTTCTTCGTGTGGGGTGAACCACATGGGCAGCTCCGGTATCAACACGGAAGCCATCTCGCTCACCGCTCTTCGGGCGCGCGCGGGGGGAAGCACCGCCGCCGCATCCACCGTGGCCTGCCACTGCAAGCGTTGCAGCGCCAGCGTTGAACGCTGAAGGGGCTTCAGAGCACGTGAGTACATCTCCCCCACGCGCTGAGAAATCGCTTCCGAGGCGCTTGGAGGTCTCTCTGCATCCTCTTCCGGATCGTCGGTTGCATCTTGGTCCTGCTTCTCTGCTCGACTCTCCATCTCCTGCGACCACGCCGCCTCATACGCAGCACCCACATCGGTGCCCGCCAAACCCATTTCCTCCGCAATCGCGCCTAGGGACTGCATCGCACGCAGTTGTGCAGCCAAGAGCTCATTGGCCGCGGACAATCGATCCGCAGAAGTCGCTTGAAGAGCAGCAAGCACCGCACGCCTGGTGTCCTCATCGGCGGCGTAGCGCACCAGCGTGGAGTCAACATCTGCGATCCGCCCTAGGTGCACGCTATGCATCAATGGAAGCAGTTCCAACAAACGAGCGTTGGCCCGCCTCACACGAACTTCCTCAAGCTTGGGTTTGTTCTCGTCCGTGACGCGGCGCTGAAGCGCGGCAAAGAACCGCTCCTCAATCTCCTGCGACTTTCGAATTGACCGCCGGAACTGCTCGCACTTCTCGTGTGCCTGAAGCTTGTTCCCGATGACTTGATTCCCCTCACTCAACGCGTTGATGCGCTCCGGCAGATTCTCTTTGCGCCATTGCATGAGCTCCGCCAAGTAGTCCCGGTAGGCATCAAGCAATGCGTTTCGAGAGACAGAGACCTTGGCGTGATCGATGTCCTTCAGGCAATCCGCCAGCTGATACACACTGCCGCCGACATTCACCCCTTGAGCGCAAACGCTTGCTGAAGGCCACATGAACCCCAAAGCAATCGCCCACACAACAACGCGCATGCACGCCCGCACGCGGTACCAAGGTAGGCATGCCGAACGCGTGCGCATGGCCGCTCCGCCTAAACCGCGCTACCCAGACCCATGGCGCGACGCCACATGCTGATCTGCCCCAAGTGCACAGAGGGGTGCCCCACGCACAAGAAGTTCACCGCGGCACCTTTGGTGGGAAACATCTCCTTCATTCTTCCCTCAGCCGGATTGGCTTCCTCAAGCACCGCATTGGAGACGCTCTTCAGCGCCACATCACACGCGGCGCAACCCTTGGACCAGTGTTCCACAATCGCATCTTTACCCGGATACTTGCCCGGTTCATCCACGCACTGAACGCCAGCCTTGAAGAGGTCTTCCCATCCTGCGGGGTTGGGCACCACCAAGTCTTGGCGGCCCAACATGGCAAGCACACGTGCGGGGTAGATGGACAAATGCCCCAAACAGAATGCAGGACTATTGAAGTCCTTTTGTGGCATGTGACTGAACTTGTCAGCCGGAATGCCCTTCACAAGCACGTCGGCGTACCACACTGACACATTCAGACCTTGGGCGATAGCGGTTCCAAATTGCATGCGCGCATCGTAGGCGTGGAACGCGCACTGCACCTCTGTCAACTGCCGATGATTCGGTCATACACCGACTGGGCGAAGACCGCGTCGGTGGTTCCGCGCACGATGGCACGACCATCCTCAAAGAGGGTGAGCTCCACGGGCAAACCTTCGCGGGTGTAGAGCTCGCGAAGCGTGCCCACCAGCATGGTGCCAGTCGCATGAAACGTGCCGTGCGCTTTCAGGGCCACCGCCATGCGTTCCATGTTCACCTGCGCGCGGCGCCCTGCCCCTGTCGGCCTCACCTGCACGGCGTTGCGACCGCAGAGCACGGTGGTTTCGCCATCCACACTGGCGTCCATGTACTCAAACCTCCGTTCACCGCAGCAGGGGCAATCCGCGCGCCCGGCACCCGCGAGCGGCGTGCGGTGTTCGCGATTGCCTTTGGCATCGGTCTGCCAGAGCGCAACATCAAGCCACTCCGTGAGCCCCGCCAGATATTTGATCGCTTCAGCGGCGGCATGGGCACCCACCGCGGCCACCACTGGTCCAAACACACCAACCGTGTCGCACGTTTCTCCACCGCCCGCGGCAGGCGGGTCGGGAAACACGCATCTCAAACAGGGTGCGTTGCGCGAGGCCAGCCCGAGGTCGGCCGCAACGCCTGCCAACACAGGCATCGACATGCCCGCGGTACCCACCGCCCCCGCGTAGATGTAGGCGCGCCCCAAGCTCACGGCGCAATCGTTGAGTAGAAAACGCGTGCGATAGTTGTCCAGGCCATCAACGATGACTGTGCAGTCGCGCACCAAGTGGTGCGCGTTCTCCGCGTCCACGTGCTCAACGCACGCATGCACGCGAACCGCGCTGTTGATCTGCCCTACGCGCCGCTTGGCCGCTTCGGCCTTCGGGGCACCCTCCGCGGCGTCGCGCTCGCAAAAGAGCGTTTGCCGTTGAAGGTTTGACCATTCAACCACGTCTCGATCAACCAGGGTCAGCGTTCCAATTCCCGCCCGTGCCAGCAGGTCAATGGCGGCGCATCCGAGCGCACCACAACCAACAACCAGCGCATGAGCGGCGGCAAGCCTCTCTTGCGATTCTCTCCCAAAACCGGGGAGGATCATCTGGCGGTTGTATCGGTCCAGCGGATGCTGCATGCAGGGATTCTCCCACACGCTGCCGCAGCGTCAGAAAGTCTTACCAGGCGAAGTGCGCGAACGCCTTGTTGGCATCCGCCATTCGGTGGGTGTTTTCCTTGGTGGTCACCGCTCGGCCTTCGCCCTTGGCAGCGTCCATCAATTCCTTGGCCAGCCGCAAATGCATTGGGCGACCGCGCTCTTCTTGCGCGGCCTCAATGATCCAACGAAAGGTCAAGCTCTGCTGACGACGGCGATTCAACTGCATGGGCACCTGATAGTTGGCGCCGCCCACGCGCTTGGAGCGCACCTCAACCACGGGGCGAACGTTGTCGCACGCACGGTGGAAGATTTCGATGGCCGTCTTGGGCATCGTCTCGGGCTTGTCCTTCTCCAGGCGAGCCTGAATCTCATCAAAGGCGCGGTAGACCACGCGAAGTGCGGGGCCCTTCTTGCCTTCGCGCATCACGCAGTTGATGAACTTGCTCAGGACTTTGTCCTGATAGCGCGCGTCGGGCTTCAGCTGAGATTCGCTAGCGGTGAATTTCTTTGGCATTGATGTGTTCCTTTACGTGCGCTCGCGGTCAAGGCGCGCCGGCGCTACTTCTTGCCCTTCCCTGTTGCAGCAGCCTTCTTCTTAACGCCGTATTGCGAACGGCCCTTCTTGCGACCTTCGACTCCCAAGCAATCCAGCGTTCCGCGCACCACGTGGTAGCGCACACCGGGTAGATCGCGCACGCGGCCACCACGCACGAGCACGATGGAGTGCTCCTGCAGGTTGTGGCCCTCGCCACCGATGTACGCGGTGACTTCCTTGCCGTTGGAGAGGCGAACGCGCGCCACCTTGCGAAGCGCCGAGTTGGGCTTCTTCGGGGTGACGGTCTTCACTTGCAGGCACACGCCGCGCTTCTGCGGACATGCCGCCAAGTCCTTCACCTTGGACTTTGCGTCTGGTGAACGGCGGGGCTTTCGAACGAGCTGATTGATGGTTGGCATGTGCTTTGGAGCCGAATTGGGGAAGGGACAAAGATAGCGCAATCCCCCAATTGCCGCAATGCATGAGTGAAGTGGCAGAGCGCGTTATCAGCCATTTCTAACCAGAGACTCGATCGCGGCCACCGCCAAAAGGTCGCAGCGCTCGTTCTCAGGGTGCATGTTGTGACCGCGAATCCACTGAGGGTTTACGGTGTGAATCTGCCGCAGCTCATCCAGCCGCTGCCACAGATCCACGTTCATCACTGGTTTCTTGTCAGCCTTGCGCCAGCCACGTGCCTTCCACCCGTCCAGCCATTCGCGGAGCCCCTTCACTACATATTCACTATCTGTGGTGACGGTCACCGTGCTCTGTGCAGGCAACTCCTCCAACCCACGAATCACCGCGAGCAACTCCATGCGATTGTTGGTGGTTCGCGCCTCTGCACCAGAATGCACGCGCTCCTTCGAGAGCCCTCCCCCGCGCAAAATGAACGCCCAACCGCCTGGGCCAGGATTGCCGGAGCACGCGCCATCAGTAAAGAGCTCAAACTGGAGCATGAGCCCAAGGATGTTACCGGAAGCGGAGAAAGGCTTGGCTTGCATATCGCCCGCGATATCGGATACGCTTCGTCGTTCACCATTTCGGCCTGAAGGCCAAGACAGAGGTCCACAAATGCTTCCGCCATTCAGATCATCCCCAGGCCGTACACGTCGCCGCCGCGCCCATCAAGCGCTCAAGCCGGCGCACACCATTTCATGCCCCAACTGTGGCGCAACCAAGCGTCCGCACACCGCGTGCTCGGGCTGTGGCTATGTTCGCCCCGGCTTGCAGCTTAAGACCGCCCAGCCGGAAGCCTAAGGCTTCATGGCCTCATCCAAGAGTCACGGCTGACCTATGCGGATAGGCGTAGATGTCATGGGGGGCGACAACGCCCCTGATCAGATCCTGAAGGGCTGCGCCCAGGCCGTGCCATTGATTGAGAGCACGGACCGGCTGGTTCTCTTTGGAGATGAAGCGGTCATTCGCGAGGGGCTGAAGGAACGGGGATTGGCGAACGAATCCCGCATTGAGATTGTGGCCACCACTGAAGTCATCGGAATGGATGAATCTCCGGTGGATGCTGTCAAGGCCAAGAAGAATTCCTCAATCGTGGTGATGAACCAGATGGCTTCCCCCAAGCTGGAGAATCGCATTGAAGTGGTGATCAGTGCGGGCAATACAGGCGCCTGCGTGGCCGCCAGCCAGTTTTTCATGCGGCGCCTTCCTGGTGTGGTGCGCCCCGGCATTTGTGTGACAGTTCCCACATTTGCAGGCCCCATGGTGCTCATTGACGTGGGAGCCAACATTGAACCCAAGCCCAGCCACTTGGCGCAATACGGCGTGATGGGTGATGTTTACGCGCGCGACATTCTGGGCATCAAGAATCCCCGCGTGGCACTGATGAACGTGGGTGGCGAAGAACAAAAGGGCACCGAGACCATGCAGCAGGCTCGTGCGCTACTCCGCCAGTTTGAAAATCTGAACTACATCGGATTCGTGGAAGGTCGCGGAGTGTTTGACGGCGAAGCTGATGTGGTGATCACTGATGGCGTGGTGGGCAACGTGATGCTCAAATTGGCCGAGGGGCTCTCTGCAGGCATCTTCAAGGCGATCGCGCATGAAGTGCTCGAAACCGACCCCGAATTGGCCATGCGTCTGGAGCCAGTTGTGAAGAGCATCTACGCCAAACATGACTACCACGAGTACGGTGGCGCGCCCTTGTTGGGGGTGAATGGCGTGAGCCTCATCAGTCACGGATCCAGCAAGGATCGCACCATCAAGAACGCCATCCTCCGCGGACGAGCCTTTGCCGCACGCGGAATCAATTCCACCATCGTGCAGCGGCTTGCGACGGTGAAGATGGAACAGGTCGAGGCATGACGCCACAGTTTGCCCGTGGGACAAGGATCGCGGGCACGGGATCGGCGCTTCCTGACAAGCGGCTGACCAACGCGGATCTCGAAAAGATCATGGACACAAGCGACGAATGGATCCGTCAACGGACGGGCATTCTTGAGCGTCGCATCGCAGGGCCCGAGGACACGTCAGTCTCGCTTTCTGCCGCCGCGTTGCAACGTGCGCTTGATGCTGCAGGCATTCACGGCCGGGAATTGGACCTGGTGATCTGCGCCACCGTGACAGGTGAAATGCGCTGCCCGGCCACGGCGTCTCGCGTGAGCGAAGCCGTGGGTTGTGAAATCACCGGCGCGTTTGACATCATGGCGGCGTGCAGTGGTTTTGTGTATGCGCTGAATCTGGCGGACACCATGATTCGCGCGGGCAGAGCTGAACGAATCGGAGTGGTTGGAGTTGAACTGCTCACCCGAATTGTTGACTACAGCGAACGGGGTACGAGCATCATGTTCGGCGATGGCGCAGGAGCAGCTGTTGTGGTGGCTGACCCTGACCCCAGCAAGGGGTGCATCTATCAGGCGCTGAAAGGGGACGGACGCATGTGGCGCACCCTCTATTGGCCGATGAAGGATTCCGACGTTCCACCTGGCGACGAGGCGCACCCCGTTGCCGTGGGCAATCTGCGAATGCACGGCCGCGAGATCTACAAGTTTGCGGTGGTGCGTTTTCAAGAAGCCATTCGCGAGGCGCTTCATGCCACCGGGCTGGGCGTGAACGATGTGCAGCAATACCTGTGTCACCAGTCAAACCTGCGCATCATTGAGAGCGCGGTTGAAAAGCTGGCACTTCCGCAGGATCGGGTCTATGTGAACATTGATCGAGTGGGCAACACCAGCGCCGCAAGCATTGCCATTTGTCTGGATGAGTGCGTGCGTTCAGGCAGAATCGTGGCCAACGGCAAACCCGTGGTCATGGTGGCCTTTGGCGGCGGCGTCACGTGGGCATCAAGCGTCTGGACCATGTAAGGAGCACGAACCGTATGGGTGCACACACAGTCTTTCTCTGTCCCGGGCAGGGAGCGCAAGTCGTGGAGATGGGCAAAGCGTGGGCGTCAGCCAGCCCCGCCGCGGCGGACATTTTTGCAACGGCAGACCGCACAACTGGGCTTGCCCTGCCGGAGGGGCGCAAACTTTCTGAGTTCTGCTTCAATGGCCCTCAGGAACAACTCAATCGCACCGACGTCAGCCAGCCCGCTCTCTTTGCCGTGGGAATGGCTTGTCACGCGGCGTTGCGAGCCAAGGATCCTTCGTTACACACCGTGGCGGCGGCCGGACTTTCACTAGGCGAGTACACGGCACTCTGCATTGCCGGAGCCTTTAGCTTTCAAGACGGGCTTCACTTGGTGGCCACCCGTGGCAAGCTCATGCAGCAAGCGGCCGAAGCAAGTCTGGGTGGCATGGTGGCCCTGATTGGTGGTGACGAGACCCAAGCCCAGGCTCTCTGTCAGGAAGCCGCCGGGTCAGAGGTGCTTGTCCCTGCAAACTTCAACGCACCCGGGCAAATCGTGGTGTCGGGCTCCCGCGCCGCGTGCGATCGGGCCCTCGAAGTGGCTTCAAAAATGGGGCTCCGCGCCCAGCGCCTGCAGGTTGCGGGAGCATTCCATAGCCCCCTCATGGCGCCTGCAGCCGAAGGAATGGCCGCCGCATTGAAGAATATTGAGATCAAACCCCTCTCCGTACCCGTATGGAGCAATGTCACCGGAAAGCCCTACCTGCACGATCAGGGGGGCGTTATCAAGGAGTTTCTGGTGAAGCAGATCGTCTCGCCGGTACGATGGAGCCAGTCTTGCGCGGACATGATCCCTGCGGTGCAGGCGTCGGGCCCCGTGGAGTTCCACGAGCTCGCCCCCAACACCGTTCTCAAGGGGCTCATGCGCCGCATCGATCGAAGCGTGGAAGTTGTCACGCATGACCAACCCACGGAGGCTGCTTCGGCAGCCACCACGTAGACCAGTCCTGGATGAAGGGCGTTACCGCAAGGAACCCACACATGCCACGAAGCTCACACTCAAACCGCATCCTCGCCTTCGGCGCATTCTCGGCGCTGACGTTGGCGCTATCCACGGTGGTGCTCACCGGTTGCTCAGAAGAGCCCCCGCCACCACCACCGCCGCCACCACCGGTGGTCGAGCCGCCACCGCCGCCCAAGCCCACGGTGACCCCAATCTCTCAGCTCATGAAGGAACTGGGCATCAGCAACAAGATTCGCTTGGCAGAAGAGCATGCTCCGGCCACCGAACCCGAACGCGTGGCGGTGCTCAAGTTCTTTGACGCCTTTGCCAAGTCCGACGCGGCTCCAATCAAGGCGGCCGTGAGCGAGCAAGACCGACTGGTTCTTGAACTCATGGAGAAGACGGGCTCCTTTAAGAAGTCCACCGATTCTGTCTCACGCGTTGATCTTGTCACCGGCACCGTTGGTGGAAACACCTACGTGTGGGCGGACTTCCAGGCAGACGATCTGCACCAGTGGCAGCTTTGGAAGTTCACCGTTTCCGGTGAAGCGCGCAAGATTGAGTCACAAGAGTTCAACAGTTACGTTCAGCCGCTCAACGTTGCCCAGCGCATCACCATTAAGGGTGACCGCGCCGAGGTGATTCCTGAGTGGATCAAGTTGGTTGCAGCGGATATGGCGCTGGCCAATCAGCCCGATGAGGTGCTCAAGCCGCCGCAACGCGTACAAAAGGACGAAGAGGGCACGACCACCGCAAAGGCTGGCGATGGCCCGATCGCCGCGCCACCAATGCGCCGTCCACCTCCTCGCGAGCCCATCAAACCGCCTGACTTCAAGCCGGGTGGCAACTAGCCCACGCGAGAACTGCCATAGAAAAGCGCGTAGCCATCGTCACCGGCGCAAGCCGGGGAATTGGTCGGTCAATCGCTCTGCGGCTTGCCGCAGAGGGCCGCCACGTTGTGGCCGTTGCCCGCAACGCCGAGCACTTGAAGGCGCTTGAGGCCGAGATTGTGAGCGCGGGCGGCAACTGCGAGCACCGCACCTGCGACATGGCTGACGGTGCCGCGGTGCAAGCCATGGTTGAGGAGACCGCGGAGCGGCTGGGGCGGCTGGACATTCTGGTGAACAACGCAGGCATCACCAAGGACGGCCTACTGATGCGCATGAGCGATGCAGACTTTGACGATGTCATCAACGTCAACCTTCGCAGCGTCTTCATTTCATGTCGGGCGGCCTCGCGCGCCATGATGCGCGGGCGATTTGGGCGCATCGTCAACATCGGCAGCGTGAGCGGCGTGGAAGGCAACAAGGGACAGGCCAATTATGCGGCTGCCAAAGCGGGGCTCATCGGCCTTACCAAGAGCATCGCAAAGGAGTTGGGAGCCAAAGGGATCACGGCCAATGTGGTGGCCCCTGGCTTTGTTGAAACGGACATGACGGCGTTCATTGGTCCCGATCACAAGAAGGAGCTTGAAAAGCACATTGTGGTGGGCCGATTGGGCAAGGCCGAAGACATCGCTGCCGCGGTCTCCTACTTGTCTGCCGATGACGCCGGATACGTCACGGGCCAAGTGCTGGTGGTCGACGGCGGCCTACCCATGTGAGCGGGCGCTCCTTGTGGGTGAGGCCAATATTCCGGGCCTCCTCTCCCTGCCACCCGGCACTCTCCACCCTTGATTTCCGCTATAGTTCCGCCTTCATTCAAAGCGGGCGGGATGAATCCCACCCGAAGTTTCTGCCAGGTTGAGGAGAGCAGAGCCGTGACCAAGGACGAGATCGAGCCGCAGGTGATCGCAGTTGTCGCCGAGAAGCTTTTGGCTGACAAGGACAAGATCAACCGCAATACGAACTTTACGAGCGATCTCAACGCCGACAGCCTTGACTTGGTTGAGCTCGTCATGGAACTGGAAGAGAGGTTTGACATCCAGATTCCAGATGACCAAACCAGCAAGATTCTCACCGTTGGCAACGCCATCGACTTCATTCACGATCAGCTCCAGGCCAAGGGCCTGGGCGGGCAGAAGTAACACAGCGGCTGGCTAGGCATGCGGACCGTCACACTTCGACGAGTGGTGGTCACCGGGCTCGGCACGGTGACCGATGTGGGCACTGTGGTGTCCGAGTTCTGGCAATCCATTGTGGAGGGCCGGTCGGGGATCGGTCCCATCACCACCTTCAGGCCTGGCGAGGATTGGTCCGTCACCTTCGCGGGTGAAGTGCGCAACTTAGACGTAGGCAAGCGCATCGACCCCAAGGCCGCGCAGCGCATGGACAGGTTCAGCATTCTGGGGATGTGCGCCGCTGATGAAGCGGTTAAGAACAGCGGCATGGACTTCACCACCGGTGACCCCTATCGCTACGGCGTGGCGATCGGCAGCGGCATCGGTGGCATTGAGACCATTGAAATCGGACTGCGCAAGCTCATTGAGCGCGGACCAAAGAGCGTGAGCCCCTTTGTAGTTCCCAAACTCATGGTGAACGCGCTGGCCGGCAACGTGTCAATTCGCTTTGGTTTGCGGGGGCCCAACATCGCACCCGCCACCGCCTGCGCCACTGGAAGTCATGCCATCGGCGCGGCGTACCACATGATCCAACGCGGGGACGCTGATGTTGTGGTGGCAGGTGGCAGCGAAGGCGCCGTGACACCACTCTGCGTGGGAAGTTTTGCCGCCATGAAGGCGCTCAGCACCCGCAACAGCGATCCACAACGGGCCAGCAGACCATTTGACCGAGATCGAGATGGTTTTGTGCTGGCCGAGGGCGCAGGCACACTGGTGGTGGAAGAACTTGAGCACGCCAAGAAGCGCGGCGCACACATTCACGCAGAGATTCTGGGATACGGCGTGACCGGTGATGCGTTCCACATTGCAGCACCCGACGAAAAGGGCACCGGCGCCCACAAGGCCATGGAGTTTGCTCTGCGAGACGCGCAATTGACGGTTGACCAGATTGGGTACATCAATGCGCACGGCACCAGCACTCCGCTGGGCGACCGCGCAGAGGTGCATGCCGTCAAATCACTGTTTGGTGCACACGCACGCAAAGTCGCGATGAGTTCCACCAAGAGCATGACGGGGCACACTCTGGGAGGAGCGGGCGCCATTGAAAGCGTGGCCACCGTTCTGGCTATCGAGCGCGGCGTACTGCCGCCCACCATCAACCTTGAGAATCCCGACGAGGGCTTTGACCTGAACTTTGTGCCCAATACGGCTCAGGAAACCAAGGTTGACTACGCCATCAATAATTCGTTTGGCTTTGGTGGCCACAACACCAGCACCATCTTTGGTCGGTTCAAGGGCTGAGGCACCGGGGGTTACGCATCCGACAACGGGTGCGCGTCCTTCTTGCTGCATTGAAAGCTCACTCCGGGTAAGCCCGAGGCTAGGCGCGCTGCCAACCTGGGCAAGTAGCCCCGCTCTGTTTGGCTGTGCCCTGCAAGGAGCAGCGCACACCCTTGCGCCACACAGCTCAACTGTTCGTGGTGGCGAGCCTCACCTGTGACAAAGAGCGTGGCACCCCGCGCAAATGCTTCGCTGGCGAGTGAGAACCCCGCTCCGGCGCAGAGACCGATGCGTTCGTGCTTCATGTTGCGCGCCTCGGGGCTAGCCGCCAATTCAATTCGCGCTGTGTTCAGGTGCTTGCGCAGTCTGGAAGCCACTTGGCTGGCGGTTGCGGGAGTTCGAAGCACGATCAATCTGCCCTGCCCTTCATCAAGTGAGGGCCGGGCGGCCAAACCGTGCACTTCAAATGCGGGGGTCTCGTATGGATGCACCGCACGCATGGC
Organism: uncultured Isosphaeraceae bacterium; assembly: GCA_964640485.1. Taxonomy (GTDB): domain Bacteria; phylum Planctomycetota; class Phycisphaerae; order Phycisphaerales; family SM1A02; genus CAZXGD01. Next base: position 63,787 of record CAZXGD010000004.1, read on the forward strand.
TGCCACCGCCCATGCCACGCGTTCAGCGGCCGCAACCATTTCAAGCCGTATCTCCGCGACCTCTTCGAGCCTTCCTGCCACGCCAACGGCGGGCCTGCTCTCAGGCAACCCTCGGAACGTGCCAATCACGGGTGTCATTGTGCTACATCGGTCGTAACGCCCAATGACGCCCGCACCTGCCTGCGCCATGGCGTCCCGCACACGCACGGCTGCATCATGGGGCACCCACACCACGATTTTGAAAGCTTCACCACCCGGCAAAGAGTGTGCAGGCTTGAGCGGTTCGTATCCCCGGGCCCGCTCAATGTCGCGCCAACTTCCAGCCACACCCTCTGCCAGCCAATCATTGACGCCACCTTTGCAGGCGTCTAGCGCGGTGTGCGGGCTTAACACGGCAATGCCAGCGTGCACGGCGTCCAACAGCACAGACTGATGGGGGTCGTCTGCCGTCAGTCTCTTGAGTGGGTGAAAGATTGGCGGGTGATAGGCCACCACGGCATCCACGCGCGATTTGAGCGCTTCGGCCAAGACCGCACGGGTGAAGTCAATCGTGAGGAGCACACGCGCACATCGTGCCCCTCGGTTGCCAAGCAAGAGCCCGGTGTTGTCCCACGACTCCGCCAGACGGCCGGGCGCAATGGAATCCAGCGCTGCCGCGAGAGCCCCTACAGACCAACGGCCCGAGAAAGCAGCGGATCCCGCGCGCGCAGCAGGCTTGGGGGGAGCGGATTGGCGCGCGGAAGGAGCGGATCTGCGCTCGGGCTCGGGCTTGGGCTTGGGCTTGGGCTTGGGCGCGGGCTTGGGCGCGGGCTTGGGCATGGCCACCTAAGGTAGCGGGTGAAACCTTTGTGCATTTGGGAGATTGGCCCCTTGACCTGAACCCCGGGGTACCGCACTCTGTACATGTTGTGGATGAGCCGGCACGGACGCTGGCTTTCGCAGTCCGCCACCCGAAGGAGCAGGCGTTGAGCAGTATTCCGCCCCGCACCGTGTCCAAATCCAAGTCCGCACCGCAGTCAAGCACTGCCACTTCAACAGGCTCAAACGCATCCGTGCGCAAGCACTTTGTGCTTGACACCAATGTGCTCCTGCATAATCCGCAGTCCATTTTTAAGTTTGAAGAGCACGAAGTTGTCATTCCGCTCACCGTGATTGAAGAGCTGGATCGCTTTAAAAAGAACAACGATGAAACCGGGCGCAACAGTCGCCAAGTGATTCGCAGTTTGGACAAGCTGCGCAGCTTTGGGCACTTGTTTGAAGGTGTGGTGTGGAACGAGCAAGGCGGAACCATTCGCATTGACCGCATGCTGCCTGCGGCGGATTCCTTTGCGCTCGAGTTAAACATCGCGGACAACCGCATCCTGGGGGTGGCCAGCCAACTGCACTCTCAGGGCCTGCGCACCATCTTCATTAGCAAGGACATCAACGCCCGCGTCAAGTGCGATGCGCTCAGTATTCCCAGCGAAGACTTTGAAGCCGACCGGGTGGATGCTGACTGGCTGTACAGCGGCTATTGCACCATGCACGTGACAGCGGATGTGATTGATTCGCTCTATCAGGAACGCCAATTGCCCCGCACCATGCTTGACCAAGTGAACGGCCGTGGTCCTGACGGCGAGACCGTCACGTCTGAGCAATTGGTACCCAATCAATTCGTGATTCTGGTTGACTCCGCCGACCCCGGCCATACTGGTTTGGCGCGCGTGCTGGGCAATACTGGTCACCTGATTCCCGTCACTGGTCCGCGCAAGCCTGTGTATGGCGTGATGGCACGGAATGTGCAGCAAACCATGGCGCTGGACCTGCTGCTGGATGACGACGTAAAAATCGTAACGCTCATCGGCCCCGCAGGTACTGGCAAGACGTTGTTGGCCATCGCCGCAGGCATGCAAAAGGTGCTCAAGGAGGAGCGACTGGACAAGTTGTTGGTGGCGCGACCCATCATGCCGTTGGGGCGCGACATTGGGTTCTTGCCTGGCGACAAGGATGAGAAGCTGGCCATGTGGATGCAGCCCGTCTTTGACAACGTGAGCTATCTGCTCAGCACTCGCGGCGGCGGACACACGCACAATGACGCCGAGAGTCGCAGCACCGAGCAACGCATGGACCAGTTGATGGCCACAGGCAAACTGGTCATGGAACCGCTCACCTACATTCGCGGGCGTTCAATCCCCCATCAGTTCATGATCGTGGACGAAGCGCAGAACCTAAGTCCACACGAGATTAAGACCATCGTGAGCCGAGTGGGCGATGGCACCAAGATCGTGCTGGCAGGCGATATCGGGCAGATTGACAACCCGTACCTAGATGCCGCCAGCAACGGCTTGGCCCATTGCATTGAGCGGATGAAGGGCCAGGGCATCAGCGGGCACGTGACGCTCAGCAAGACCGAACGCAGTGAACTCGCCAGTCTCGCAGCGGAAGTTTTGTAGGTCCCCCGAGTATGGACGGCTTGAGGGCACCCGCCTACAATCCCACCCATGCTCGACCTACGCTCTTCGAATCCGGTTCTCGCCCGCGCTGAATCCGACGGTTTTGTACGGGGTTCAGCAGAAGTGGCCACTGTCAGCGGCATTGCCAACAAAACGGCAATCGCCATTTCAATCGCGCTCGTGGGCGGCCTGATGGGCGGCTATCTGGCCACCACCATGCCCGGCGCCAGCATCGGGCTGTTCATCGGATCGCTGGTGGTTACGTTGGTTTGCTACTTTGCCATCGCCAGCAAGCCAGAGCGCGCGTCATGGGGCACCCCGCTGTATTCGCTGGTTCAAGGTGCCCTCATGGGGTCCTTTGCCGTAGTGCTGCAAGGGATCCTTGAATCCATGAAAGTGAACACCGCTGTGCACTTGGGCTTGCAGGCCATGATCATCACCATGGCGATCGCCGTGGCCATGCTGGCCGTCTACCGCCTTGGGCTCATCCGGGCCAACAAGACATTTGTGGCAGTGCTCTCAGTTCTAACGGTGGGCATCATGCTTGCCTATCTGGCCAGCATGGTGCTGGGTTTCTTTGGCACGCAGGTTCCATTCCTAGGGCTGAGCAGCGCCATCGAGGGTGGCAAGGGCGCGTGGATCGGTGTGGGCATCAACGCATTCATTCTGATCGTCGCGTCGCTGTGGTTGGTAGTTGACTTCCAACGCATCGAGGAAGCGACAAGCGCGGGTGTTCCTCGCAAACTGGAGTGGTACTTTGCCTTTGCCCTCATGGTGACGCTGGTGTGGATCTACATCGAGGCTCTCAAACTGGCCTTTAGAGTGGCCGCGAGCAGCCGTCGCTAAAGGATCACTTTTCGTCAGCCCACGCAAGCATGGCCGCGCCAAGGACCCCCGCTTGATCCTTGAGTTTGGTGGTTCGCACCTCAAGTTTTGAAGCAATCGCACTGGGAAACACCATGCGACGAGTGGCCTGCTCCACCGCTTGCACGTAGGCCTTACCCAACGCCTCGGTGACTCCACCACCAAGCACAATGGTGCGCACGCTCATGAGTGTTACAAAGTTGGCGATGGCAGTGCCAAGCAGTTCCGCACTGGCATTCACCACCATGCACGTGAGCTCATCTTCTTGGTGGTAGCACTCGGCCAGTGCGCTCGAGCCGATGGGACCTGTGCGCCCTTCAGCCTGATGCTTGGCGATGGCCTTGTTGAACAAACTGTCCTGATGAAATCCAAGACGGGCGGTGATCGACCGAACGATTCCCGTGCGACTGCTGAACTCCTCAAGAGTGGTTGAACCAGGCTGTCCACCCGGGTAGACGATGGTCTGCCCAAGTTCACCCGCCGTGTGAAGGTCGCCGCGCCAGATGCGGCCGTTGAGCACGATGCCAGCCCCCACGCCGGTGCCCACCCACACGGCCAGCATGCTCTCAGCGCCTTTACCAGCACCGATGGTGGCCTCCCCCCATGCAGCGACGTTGGCATCGTTGTCCACCAACGTTGGAATGCCCGTGCGCTTGGTGAGCAGGTCGCCCAGCGCCACGTTTTTCCAACCCAAGTTGCCGGCGGTCAGCACGACACCCTTGCCAAAGTCCACGGGGCCGGGCGCGCCGATTCCCACCGACTTGATCTCTGCCAGAGTGGTTCCAGCATCGGCACACGCGGCCTCCATGGCGGTCACCAATCGTGCCAGCACGTGCTCCTGCCCCTCAGAAGCCCGGGTCTTTTTGCGTGCGCTTCCGCAGAGCTTGCCCTTGGCGTCCACAACGCCTGCCGCAATGTTGGTGCCGCCCAGGTCGATGCCGATGGCCAGTTCACGCTTGCCCATAGACCGGCAAGGATAGCCGTGCTGCCGGGGAATCCGTTACCTTTGCGCGAATGGCCCAGCACCAACCGCTCACCTCCGCCAGCGTGACGCACGTTGCCAAACTGGCGCGTTTGGAGGTCACCCCTGAACGCGTTGAGACATACCGCACTCAATTGGCGGCGGTGCTTGGGCACATCGCCAAGCTGGACGCGGTGGACATTGAAGGTGTGGAGCCCATGGCGCATCCGTTTGATGCGCACAATCGTCTGGCGCTCGATGAGCCCTCCCCCAGCATGCCTCTTCAGGACTTGACCATGAACGCCCCCGCCACCGAGGGGCGATACCTCGCAGTGCCCAAGGTGCTGGCGGACGGGGAGTGACATGAGCGCCCACGCCACACGACCAGACATGACCGCGCTGCGAGATGGCATCTCGCAACAATCCATCAGTGCAGAAGCGCTGGTGGCAAGCATGCTTGGTCACATCCAGCACGCCAACCCCAGTTTGCGCTGCTTTCACGAAGTCTTCGCAGATGACGCCATGAACCGTGCGCGCAAGGCTGACAGCGATGCACGCGCGGGCCGGCCACTAGGTGTGTTGGCAGGATTGCCCATCGCTATTAAGGACAACATTGCCACCCGTGCAGGCCGAACCACCTGCAGCAGCGCCATGCTCAGGGAGTACCGTTCGCCCTTTGATGCCACAGCCATCGAACGCCTGCTGGGCGCAGGCGCGTCCATCGTGGGCAAAACCAACCTAGATGAGTTTGCCATGGGCAGTTCCGGGGAAAACTGCGCATGGGGAACGGTTTGCAATCCGTGGGACACGGGGCGCGTTCCCGGCGGCAGCAGCGCAGGCAGCGCCGCTGCGGTGGCGGCAGGAATGTGCGCCGCCGCGCTTGGCAGCGACACCGGGGGATCCATTCGCCAGCCAGCCGCCCTGTGCGGGATCGTGGGTTTCAAGCCCACGTATGGCAGGATTTCACGGTACGGGCTGGTGGCATTCGGCAGCAGTCTGGACCAGATCGGGCCGTTGACACGCAGCGTAAGAGATGCGGCTCTGCTCTTTCAGGTGATGGCGGGGGCGGACGATCGCGATAGCACGACCGCGCTTGAACCCGTGCCCGATGTGCTGGGCGTCCTGGAGACTCCAGTTGAAGGATTGCGCGTGGGTATTCCTTCGCAGTACCTGAGCAGTGCCAACGATGCTGAAGTGAATCACGCTGTTCGTACGGCTGCGGAACTGTATGAACGAATGGGTGCCACCATTGTGCCCGTGGAGCTGCCTCTGACTGAAGTGGGTGTCAGCACGTACTACGTGATCGCGCCAGCCGAAGCCAGTAGCAACTTGGCGCGTTACGACGGCATTCGATATGGCCACCGTGCCGAACTGAAGGCCGGCGACGATTTGCAGTCGCTCTATTCGCGCAGTCGCGCGGAAGGGTTTGGGCCCGAGGTTCAGCGGCGAATTATGCTGGGCACCTACGTTTTGAGCAGTGGCTATTACGACGCGTACTACAAGCGCGCACTGCAGGTGAGAAGGCGAATCAAGCAAGAGTTTGACGTGGCCTTTGCCTCCTGCGATGTACTCCTTGGGCCCACCACACCCACTCCGGCGTTTGAGTTCGGCGCCAACAGCGATCCTCTGGCCATGTACATGTGCGACGTGTACACGGTGAACACCAACATCGCTGGTATCTGCGGCCTCTCGTTACCCGCAGGGTACGCAGAGCGCAATGGCAAGCACCTGCCCGTTGGTGTGCAACTGCAAGCGAATGCATTTCAAGAATCGCGGTTGCTCCGCGCCGCACGGATGCTTGAGCGGGCGCTACCCGCAGCGCGTATCCCGGCAAACGTGCCCGCGCAGTAGGGGGCACCACACCAGACGCGGGCACTTTGGCGGTGGCGAGCCAGCGAACTACGTCTGCGGCCGGCGCTGTTGGCCCATGCGCTTGAGCGCGGCGTGGAAGAGCTTTTCGTACTCCGCTTCCAACTCTGGGTTTCCGCGAACGCCAAGCGATGCGCGAATGGCAACTCCGGTGGCGGTACGCGTGACGATGGCAGTGCCCTCTTGACCATCGGGCATCACCAGCGTGGCCTTAGCCTCTTCATCGGTGCTGCTCACCTCTGCCACTCCCATGAAGCACGGACCCGCTGCGGCGCTCAGCGCTCCGGGAACATCGCTCCAGCGAAACCCCTCAGGTGCGGCAAGAAGCGGCCGCGGGGTGTGACCCTCTGCGCTGTGGTTCAACACCCCCATGACCACTTGCTGATCACTGGTTGAGAGCACCTTGTTGGGGGGAAACTGGTCCGCAGGATCAGGGCGGTTTCTGGCGGCCGCATCCTGGCTGCACGAGGCGCAGAGCCCGGCAAAAACTGCCGCACAGCACGCTCGATAAAAGAGCGCGGGAACGCTGCAAAATGGCCTATGGCCCAGTGCCATGGGATGATCCTATCGATCCCCATCAGGGAAGGGAGCCCTTGGTTCGATAGACTTGGAAGGTTTGGCCCCCAACGGGCCGCCTTACGCCCCAAACAGATGTCTCTTGTTCCCCAGTCAAACCGGGCGTCCCGACATGGACGCCGGAACCGCCTCAAACGGAAGCTCCCCCGACCGACCTCGGCGGGTGTGGCGTGGCTGAAGGATCCGCCAAACATTCACGCGTTGCTGGTGGCGGCGGGTTTCATCGTGATGGCCGCACTGCTGGTGGCCTGGAGCCGGGACGTTCCCCGCATCTACTCCGGCCAGGTGGCCACCACCAGCAGGGTGAATCGGCTTGACTATCCGGTCCCCAATGAGGCCGCAACTGAACTGCGGCGCGAGGACGCACGCAAGGCCGCCCCGCGCGTCTATGAGATTAACAACGACTACTTAGAGCGGGTCCGCGCCGCCATCGAGGGACTCCCTCTGCTGGTGGCGGACAAAGATGAACTTGCCGAAATGGATCCAGCCACCGTACAGCGCTACGGGCTGACACCCTCCACCTTTGCTGCGCTCAAGCAAGTGAGCGACACCGACTCCACCACGCTTTGGCGAAGTTGGACGCAACAATTGGTGCGCCACTTGACCGTTGGCGTGCCCATCGTGGCCAACACAGAGTTCGATGCGTTTAGCACCGCGGTGAAGCGTGTGGTGCTTGCTCCCAACGACCCGTTGGCCGCCATTGTGCAGCTACGCGCGTTGCCCCTTGGTCGGAACGCAATTCAGGTACGGCCCGACGCGGCCTCCATGCGTCCGCGACTCATGGCGGAAGCCGTGGAAGCTGGCTTTCCAGATGACCTGGCGCGTGTCGCCATCAGCCCGATCATCGCGGATCCGCAGCCCACGCTGCGCTTTGACGCCGAAGCCACGCAGCAACTTGCGAGCGAAGCCGCAGCGGCCGTTCAAACTGTGCTTGAAGTTCACCCTCGCGGAGAACAGATCTTTGTAGAGGGGGACGTACTCACAGCCGAACAAGTTGCACAGGACGCACGCGAGGACCGCCTGTACCGGGAGCAGCGCGGCTTGCAGGGCGTGCTTGAACGCTTGGGTAGCGCGGCGGGAATGGCGGGGGTGTTTGCACTGATGGTGCTGGCCTTTACTTCACTCTTTGACCGTCCGCTCTATCGAGATTGGCGAAAGCTGGCCATTGTCTTTGTGCTCATTCTGCTGCCCACAGCGCTGGCGGTGTTCGGCGGATGGATCTATCCGCGGTCCGCGCTCTTTTGCGCGCTGGGCGCTTCGCTCTTTGCCACAGGCATCCTCACCATCGTGTACGGCGTGCGCACCAGTTTGCTGGTTGTGCCCCTGCAGTCAGGTTTGGCCATGCTGGCCATCGGCACAGGCTCGGGCTTCTTTATCGCTGACGTGGCCGCCTGCACCGTTTTTGCTCTCGCGCTGCGCAGCATTCGACAGCGGGCGGCGCTGGTGACGGCCAGCACTGCGGCGGCGGCCGCTGCGGGTGCGGCCATCAGCATGTATGAGTTCTTCACGCTTCCAGCAAGCTCGGAGAGCATGAAGCAGATTCTCACTCACGGCGTGGGAGCGCTCATCGTTGCGTTCTGCGTGGGCTTTGTGCTCATGGGGCTTCTACCCACCATCGAACGAATGTTTGGCACTGTGACGGGCCTTACGTTGAGCGAACTACGCGATCCCAAGCAACCACTCTTGCGGGAACTGCAGCAACGCGCGCCAGGCACGTGGAACCATTCGCTGCAGATTGCCAACATCGCAGAAACCGCCGCCGACTCCATCGGTGCCGACGGATTGCTCGTCTACGTGGGCGCCCTGTACCACGACATTGGCAAGATGAACAAGCCGGAGTATTTCGTTGAGAATCAGATGGGGGTCAACCGCCATGACCGTCTCAGCCCGGCCATGAGCCTGCTGGTGATCGTGGGCCATGTGAAGGATGGTCTGGAGTTGGCAGCTGAGTACGCGCTACCCAGAAAAATACGCCAATTCATTGAGAGCCACCATGGCACCACCTTGGTTGAGTACTTCTTTCACGCCGCGCAGAAGCGCGCTGGCGACGACGAAGTCAACGAGGCGGACTTCCGCTATCCCGGCCCCAAGCCTCAAACCCGCGAAGCTGCGGTGCTCATGCTCTCCGACGCCGTGGAAAGCGCAAGCCGCACACTGAGCGAACCCACGCCCGCACGCATTGAGCAATTGGTGCGCGACCTCAGTCACAAGCGCCTGGTGGACGGTCAGTTCGATGAGAGCATGCTCACATTCCGTGACTTGCGCACGGTTGAGGACTCCATCATCAAGAGCCTGAACGCCATCTATCACGGCCGTATCAGTTACCCGAGCCAGCAGCGCTCCGACCACCGCGACTCGCGCGCTGAGGTGCAACTGCCGAAGGTGGCGGGGTAGATGTCACCCCGGCCGCTTGGAGTGCCTTCCACATTGCGTTTGGCATGGGGAACTCGGTCAAACGATCCAGCGCAACCCACTGGCGTTGCTTCTGGTACGCGCCCCCGGCACGTGCCTTTCGGTACACCTGAATCTTAACCACCCGATGGGTCGTAACGTGTGTGAACGCGGCCACGCGTGCCACACCCGCGCCCCACTGCTGGATCAGACTCGTTTTGTCGAGGGGGCGCGTGGACTCCACGGTGGGCAATTGCCACATGCGCCTCCACATTCCAGTCTCGCCGCGCTGTTCGAGCAGCACACGTGCATCGCGGTGCACAACCAGTACATGCCAGTACACAGTGCGTTGTGCCGCTCGAGGTTTGGGCTGGGGGTAGCTTTCTGGCGCCCCCAACTTTCTGGCAAGACAATGCGCGCGAAGAGGGCATTGTGCACACTGCGGCGACCGTGGCGTGCACACCAACGCGCCCAGTTCCATGAGAGCTTCGTTCGTGGCACCTGCATGAGGTGCGGCCATCGCCAGACGCTCCGCCTGTGACCATGCCCAACTCATGCTGGAGGGCTGATCCGCGCTGCCCTGCCGCGCATGTAACCGGCAAAGCACCCGAAAGACATTGCCGTCCACGATGGCCTCCCGCTCGCCATGCACGATCGAAGCGATGGCACCCGCCGTGTACCGGCCCACCCCCGGAAGCTGCCTGAGCGCAAGCGCCGTGCGGGGCACCCTGCCGGCGTGCTGGTTCACCACAACGGAAGCCGCTGCATGGAGCAACCGCGCCCGCCGGTAGTACCCCAGCCCCTGCCACGCGGCGAGCACTTGTTGTTCCGGTGCGGCCGCCAAAGCCCCAATGGTAGGAAACTGCTTCAGGAATCCCACAAAAGCGGGGATCACCCTCTGCACCTGCGTCTGCTGCAGCATGAGCTCACTCACAAGCGCGCGGTACCCAGAACGCCGCCGCCTCCAGGGCAAATCCCGCGCAGATCGCTTGAACCACGCCTCCAGCGCCGCTGCAACCGACCTAGGGCGGGGCATCTGGCCCGTGCCGTTTTTGGAACCCTGAGCATGGGGATTGCGGATAGTCATGACCTACGGCTGCTTGCGGTCCTCTATGCCGCGAAGGTAGCCTAGAACCCACCATGGCAAAGCTGTTCTACACGCTCGAAGAGGCTGCCCAAAAACTCCACAAGACCACCGAAGAGGTGATGGCGATGGCCCGTTCAGGCCAACTGCAGGAGTTGAAGGACAAGGACAACGTGCTCTTCCGGCGCTCCGCCATTGACCAGTTGGCCTCAGAGGACGATTCCAGCGAAATCAATCTGGACAACTTTGACGCTGGCAGCAGCGGCAGCGACATTCGACTGGGCGGCAGCTCGATGGGTGGAGACGAACTTCGCCTTGACGCCCCCACGGCGGCCAGTGGCGCCGATGACTCCATGATGGACGAACTGGCTTCCCCCGGGGGTTCACCCGGCGGCAGCGGTGCGATCAACCTCGATGACAGCATCGGTCTCTCAGACAGTTCAGCCCGGTCCGGCCCGGCCCGCCCGGCCGCCCGCCCCAATGTGAACACGTCTGACATCAGTTTGGGTGATAGTGCTGCGGACAGCATGGCACTTCGCGGCCCCGCCAAGCCAGGTGGAGCCACCCAGGCTGGCGACTCCGGCATCATGGACGCCGGCAACCCCAGCCTTGAGACGGTGGGTAGCGGCAGCGGCCTGTTGGACATTTCTAGCGACGAGAGTTTCTTCGGCGCACAGATGATTGAAGAGAGCATGGGCGGCGATGGCGACGGTGCCGCCGCCATGCCCGGTGACGCGGACATCTTCGGCGCCGGCGACCACGCCGCCACTGAAGAGGCAGCGCCCGTGACTTCGGGTACTTCTGGCGTGACCTTTGGAACCACACAACTGGCTGAGGCTCGCGATCCCGCGTTCAGCGGGTTTGCGGCGGGCGCCATGATGGTGGCAGCGCTGGGACTTGTGGCCATGGCTTGGGCCACCATCGAGATCGCTCTGGGCGGCTATAGCCAAGTGGGCAAGATGGTCACTGAGAACACCCTGATGGTGCTCGGGGGCTTGGGCGTTGGCGTGCTGGTGGCCGGCGGCATCGGCTTCGGCATCGGCAAGGCCACGGCCTAACCGGCATCGCATGTCCCTAACGCGCTACGGGTTCAAGGAGTGGTTCATCATTACGGTGGTGGCAGCGGCGATAGGCGCTGCGGCTGTTCACTTTCAAATCTGGTGGTTGCTTGCCATCTGCGTGGTGGTGTGGCTTGGCCTCGTCGCCTTCTTCCGCGATCCATGGTGGCGAAAACCCAACACCACCAACCCCAACGACATGGTGAGCCCCGCGGACGGCAAAGTCTCCGCCGTGGTGACGCTGGACCATCACGCTGCCACCGGTGGTCCAGCGGTGATCGTGCGCATCTTTCTAAGCGTGCTGGATGTCCACTTGAATAGATTCCCCTGCGACGGCACCGTGACAGACATCGTCTACACACCGGGCAAGTATCTCGACGCGCGCACAGAAGAGAGCGCCAAGGTGAACGAATGCATGCTCACCGTGCTCCAGACTGCCAGCGGCGAAAAGCTAGGCGTGCGACAGGTGAGCGGCGCCATCGCGCGCAGGATCGTTTGTCCTCTGCATGTGGGCGACAAAGCCAAGCGCGGAGCGCGCTTTGGAATGATCAAGTTTGGATCCACCACTGAACTCATCCTTCCGCGCCCCCAAGATGTCGCCGTGCACGTGGCGGTTGGAGACCGCGTGACAGGTGGAGTGACGATCCTGGCAACGCTTGGTGCGCCGCGCGGGTAATCGCGGTGGCTTACTCGTCTTTCACGCCCATGGCTTTGTGACCGGCATCGCGCATCTCGATGATGCTGTCAAGCTGAGTCTTGGCTTGGTCGCCCTTGCCCTCCACCACCGATTGCTCGAGATCAAGGAGCGCGCGAGCCAACTTGATGAGGTCGGCTCGATAGGCATTTTGGAGCTTGGCGCGTTCCGCTGGATCAGTCACGCCTTTCATGACATCGGATGGGAGCGGCATGCTCTTGGCCGCGATGCAGTTTCGTTGCATGTCCCCGATGGACTTCAGATTGTCATCGCGCTTAGCGGCATCTGAAATGTTGGCCTGTAGGCCACGGAGAGCCCGCCCCATTCCCTTCATGGCTCCGCCCACGCTGGTGGGTGCACCCGCCGCACCACCCCTGCCCTGCGGGGATCCTTGCGCGGGTGCGGCCCGTTCAGGTGCATCCTGCCCTGGAGCAGCAGCGGCAATCAAGAGTGCGAACGAGAGCCCCGCCACTAGGCAGGCACGAGCGTGTGTGTCATGCATGTATGGATCTCCCTAATCGGAGTCCATGCTAGGCCAGTGGTCTCTTCCGCGGTTGGTCACGCGGATGATCCGGGAGAGCTGTTCTGCAAAGGCTTCACTGAGCGAACTTAGGGACTCGCGCGAATGTGACGGCCAAGGCTTGGCCGCCGAGCGAAAGAGCATGATTGACCCCAGCACTTCGCCGCGAAAGGCCAACGGGCAAATGAGTACCCGTGTTCCCCGAAGTACGCCATCGCCAGGGGCGGGGGCTCTAAGCAGTCGGTGGCCGTCTTCCAGTTCCTGGGCGTTGCATTCGGGGCCCAGTGTGGGGCATACCTCATTGGCCACCAGACTCAACGTTGCTTCGGCCAGCGCACGGGGAACATCGTAGAAACCGTACCCTGCAATGGCGTGCTCTCCTTGGCTGCTGGCCAGCCAGAGCGCCACGTTGCACGCTCCAAATCGTGCAGCAAAGTGGTCGATGGCCAACGCGATGGCGCCTTCGATGTCTAGCTCATGCCAGGCCAGCGCGCGGAACTCTGCGGCGGCCACAACGGCATCGGTGCGTGCGTCAATAGTTTGAAACGCGTCGGCCATCTGTTGGCCCACGTTCTGAAGCTGCCGATGCGCACGGTCCAAGCGCGAGCGCAGGTGCGCTTCCCGCTCGCGCAAGTGGCGAATCACTCGCTCCAGTCGGTCGGTTCGATCGGAATGGTGGTGAGAATGTGCCATGGCGCTGCCGCACTCCTGTGTCGGCGCGGTGGCCCCAGGGGTAGAGGAGGAGTACCCCCGTTACTGCGGTGCTTTTTGACTGGAGCCCGCACGACCTGCCCGGCCCTCCCAAAGCGTCACCGCTTCGGCTTGGCGGGGGTAGATGGGCTCCAACTTCAGGGGGTCAGTGGGACCCTGACTCGTGAGCATGCTTTCACCCAGCACCAGGCAGTCCAGAGCGTCCCATTGGGCGGGAACCAACGGCAGGTGCAAGGCTTGAGCGCGAGTGCCCCATTCCGCAGGCAAGTGCGCGTCAGCGATAAGCGCGGAGAGGCCAGTCAACGGTGCGTCTTGAGCGGAGAACAGGCCAGATTCGCGGCCAGCGGGCTCACCCATGGAGAGTTGAATTCGCTCCAGCCACGCGGTGCCCTGCTTGCCCGCCAAGACAACCCCGCACACACCGTCAGCAACACTCTCCCGGCGTGCGGCGGTCCTCGCCACAGCCATGGCAGAAGGCACCGCGACCACCGTTGCGCCAACGCCTAGCGAAAGCGCCTTGGCTGTGGCTACCGCAACCCTGAGTCCGGTGAAACCACCCGGCCCAACTGAGACTGCCACCATACGGATGTCGCTGGGCTTCAACCCCGCACTGCGAACCAACCGGTCAATGGCGGGCATGAGCATGTCATGCGTGTCCGTGGACCGTTCTACAGCGGCGGTGGCGATTTGTGCTCCCGAATCTGGTCGCAGTGCCACAGAGCCATCTCGTTGGCTCATTTCGATTGCAAGCGTGGCTCCCTGTGTGCGCAGGCTAGACATCGATAGCACCCAAACTGGCCACCGGCATGGCGTGAAACAGCAAGTCATCGGCGGTCGGTGGGTCCTCCTCAAGTCCCACCGGTACCACTCGGCCCCGTTCATGATCAGTGTTCAACACCAGCAGATTGGTAAATGGAGCTTCAACTCCGTTTTCAATGTGCGCGTGACCAATGACAAACAGTCGGGTCTTCCATGTCTGCGCAAGGCTGGACAGTTGGTCCGCAGTCCAGCCTCTACCCCACACCAGCTTCCAGGCGCTTCCGGTGCGGTGCTCGTAATCGGCAGGCACCAACTGGCGGTCCAGGATTCCCGTTTCAAAGCTGGCCATGTCATGGGGCGACGGTAGAGAATGGCTGAGCATGATTCCGCTTTGTGTGCGCAGCGCCAGTGGCATGGCACGCACAAGTTCTTCAATGGCCTCCTCCACCATCACGGCCGCATCGCCGAAGGCCCACTCCAGCCCAGCGTCGAAAAGTTCAAGATTGTCACCAGCACCCTTTGACACGGGCTGCCGAAACGCCTGCGCCAATTCATGATTGGCCAGCACCACATGCACTTGTCCCGGAAACTGCAGCACCAATTGGCACACTCGGCAGAGCATCCTGTAGCTCAGGTCTACTCCGCTCACCAACCGGTCGCCGTGAATGAGCTCGTGCAGTACCACGTGGTGATCCTTGCTGCGCTCCAAGTAGGCCGCGCGCCGCACCGCCATAAAGTGCGTGGGATTGTCATGAAGGTCGCCGGTGAGCAGCAATCGGCCACGCCGAGGCAAATGCACGCTGGCGCCAGATCGATACTCGCACTGTAGTAGCTGCGCTGCGGCGCGCTCAAACAGTTCGCGCACATCTTGCGCGTCCTGCATGTTGACGGTCGCCGGATCCCAACTCAAGAATCCACCGTCACCGACACGAACACAGGTCCGCGGCCAGTTGCCGTTTCGATCTCCACAGGAATGTAGGCCACGCCCTTAACGCCAGCGCCCGGCGTGAACTTCATCACCACATCCACAAAGTTGTCAGCCCGCTTTGTGGCGCTCACCAATTCCACGACGGCCTCGCCTCCGGGCACTCGAACCGCAGTGACATCGCCCCACGTTGGCTTGGTCACGCGGCCCTGCTCAGACGGATTCAGGTGCTCGATGCTGACCGAGATTTCCACCGTTTGACCGGCCTTGATTCTTCCAGCGTTGATGACAGACTCGGGCGGAAACCAGCAACGAGCGATTTTGCCTGGGTCAAAGGCTGAACCCGTGGCTTCGTTGCGAACGCGCAGCGGGATCAATGGACAATCGGTGCGATCAGTTTCAATCACCCACCACTGCTGCAATGCATTGGGCGCAATGCCATCCACTGACCAGTCGATGACCTGGGAGGCCGCGCCCTGAGCGTCCACCGGCTTGCCGTCGAGTCCGCGTGCCGCCACTGGCTTGCCTCCGGCGGTGATGACCTTGAACGGTTTGCCGTCAACGGCCGCAAGTTGAATGGTGCCTGACTTCTTGCCTTTCAGCGCGTCGAGGTATGCGGGCGTCGCGCGGATGGGCAAGGTGACGTCTGCCTTCATATTGGCCAAGATCATTCCCTTGGTGTTCAGGAAACTAATCATGACCTTGGCGTCTTTTTCGCCGGGCGTGAGTGGCACACTCAGCGCTGCTGTAAGCGTGAGCGTTCCGCCCGGCTGAATCACGGACCCCACGATGGATGAGATGTCCGTGCACTTGCAGCTGGGCTGCGCTTGCGCCACTGTCAGGGGTTGCGTTCCGATGTTCCTAAGGGTGAATGTTGCAGGATGCTTGCTGCCTGGTGCCACCACGCCAAAGTCCACCAGCGGCGGCTCCACCACGATGGGGATTTGCGGCACGGGCTGGGGGGCACCTGGCTGAGTGCGTGGAGTCTGTTGAGCACCCACCGTGGTGGCCAGTACGGCACCCACAACGAGAGCAAGCGGAAGCAGAGTTCGCAACATGCCTCAATTCTACGGAGCGCAGGCCGCGTTAGATGGTCCAGGCACCCAGCAGAATGCCCAAGTCGGCACCGTCAACAACTCCATCGTTGTTCAGGTCTGCGGTGCCCGAGCCACCCCACTGACCCAAGAGAGCGCCCAAGTCGGCGCCGTCAACGATGCCGTCGTCATTCAAGTCTCCCAACACTGGGTCGGGGCAAACCACTTCGCCGGTGGAGGGAATGATCTTGTAGATGTTGCCGTTGCCGTGATCGGCGATGTAGATCTCGCCGTTGGCATCTTCTCCAAAGGTGGAGATCTGATCCACCACAAGTCCGCCGCTGACACTGTTGCGAAGCTGCGCGGTGCGGTTGGTGAATTCAGACATCACACCACCCACATACCGGAAGCTCCAGATGTAGTTGGTGCTGATGATGTTGCCGTAGTCGGCAAAGAAGTAGACGCCCTGCAAGTCAGGCATGGCGCAACCGCGATACACGTAGCCGCCAGTAATGCTGACGCCCGTGCTGTGGGTGTAGGTGTGGATCGGCGGCGTCAACGACGCTCCGTTGCACGTGCAGCCAGAGAGACCTGTGCAGGACGTGCCTTCGGTGCAGCGCCAGCCATAATTGAAGCCAGCACCGGTTCCGGCAGGCACAAAGTTCACTTCTTCAACGGCGCCCTGACCCACGTCGGCCATCCAGAAATCCCCAGTCTGGCGGTCAAAGGAACAACGCCACGGATTACGCACGCCGTACGCCCAAGTCTCGCTGGCGCCTGCGATGGCCGTGAAGGGGTTTCCCGAAGGAATGGTGTAGTAGGGAGCGGTACCGCCAACAACTGGCTTGATGCGCAGAATCTTGCCCAGCTTCATATTCAAGAGCGTCTGCGCCCGATTGCTGGGGTCGTTTGCGCTGCCGCCATCACCCACGGCGATGTACAGATTGCCATCAGGACCAAAACCCATCCACCCACCATTGTGATTGGAGAAGGGGTCAGACCAAGAGAGCATCGTGACGCCCGAAGCCAAGTTGGCAACGTCGGGGTTGGCAGACACGGTGTACCGGCGAACCACGTTCGTGGTGCTCGTGGTGTAGTAGACGTAGAACTGGCCGTTGTTGGCGTAGTCCGGATCGAAGGCCAGACCAAGGAGGCCCTGCTCATCGTTCACCGATGCGCCACCCGTGACGATGGAATCGATGTCCAAGAAGGAGGTGGCCACAAGTGTGTTGTTGGTCAGATTCACAATGCGAATCCGACCTGCCTTCTCCACCACAAACAGGCGATTGGTGTCGCCGGGTGCGTGCGTGATGCAGGTGGGATAGACCAGCCCCGCAGAAATGATGCGCTTGGACGCAACAGTCTGGCCTGCACTTGCGGGAGCCGCCAGCACGCAGCAGGTAGCGAATGCCGCAAGGGCGGTGGACAGAACGCGGTTGATCGTGGTGCAAGTCATGTGAGGCCAAGTCTCCGAAGCAAAATCCACAAAGGTGCATTGCCAGACGCCGATCGCCTGCAAGTCCATAACGATACGCGCCCACCCCGGCGGGGCGACGCAACTCAGTCACAGGTTGTCCGCCAAATGCCAAAAATCCAACTTGATTCCTTGCAGGAGGAGTAGATTGCAAGCACAAATCGCCCGCCGCAGCCCCAAGGTCCGCTTTTCGCGCGCGGGCAGATTTACCGAGCGGGTATCTCAGGAGAAAGATCGGCCGCCGGGGGTGCAGACTGAATGGCTTTGTTTGCTCTTTCCAGCGCCGCGTCCAATCGATTGAACACCCTTCCATATCGGACAACCGCTTCTTTTACTGAGGGCGCGTCGCCAGAATCCAAAGCCTCCGCCAAGAGGGGCAGCATCACCGAGGCGTACCCCGAGTCTCGATCGCTGGCCGCAAGCAGACTGCGGAACCACGGGCGTCCCTTCAATCCGTCGGAGTCAATCCAAGCTCGGTCCATGTCCACCAGCGCATCCGACGCGCCACGGCATTGCCCTGCGTTCAGCGCGTGCGATGCACTCGCCATGGCTGCATCCAGCAAAGCGCCCTGCTCGGCGCTGGACGCCGCTCGCCCCGAAAGCGCATCCAGCGATTCCAACACGGCAGGATCCGCGGAGGCGGCGGACGCATACTTGGCACGCAGCACTTGCAGCACACGCTGCGCGTCCCGCCCATGGCGCGCGGCAGAGAGCGGAACCACCGGCGAGTCGGCCAACAATCCCACCGCTGCATTTGTGAGTCGTGTGATCATGAGCGCAGGCTCATAGTCCGCGCCCACCACTTGCCGATACCACGCGATTGTGTCGTAATTGCTGTGGTAGCTGGAGCCTTCGCTGCCTTGGCTTCCCAAACTCATGCTGGCCACACCGATGTGGCAGTTGAAGGCGATGTGATCCGAGCCGCCACCCAGGTCACCGAACTGAGGATTGCGCCGGCCGCCACCGGAGATTCGATCGTAGACCGTTTCGCCAGCACTGCCGCGCGCTTGCGGAACTCTTACCGCCGCGCTCAGAATTGCTTCGTGCAAACTGGGCGAGCACGCGGCGCCAAACGTGGTGCCCATGGCCGCCATGTCAAGGTTGATGTACGCCACAGCGCCACGTTGAAGTTGATCGCGGTGTCCCTCGACCCACTCCGTGGAACCGATGATGCCGTACTCCTCTGCACCCCACGCGGCAAAGACCACCGTGCGATCAGGGCGTTCACCACGCGCCGCCGCAGCACTAAAACTGCGCGCGCACTCCATGAGCACAATGGTGCCTGCCAGCGGATCCGCTGCGCCAAATCCCCACGCGTCGTGATGGCACCCCACCACCACATATTGATCCGGATTGGTTCGTCCTTTCAAGACTGCAATGACATTGCTCGACCTGCGCAACTTCCGGTCTTGCATGACGCGAAGCCGCACCTTGAGATCGGGCCCGCCCACGGTGCGATATGGAATGGGTAGACCCCCCTTCCATTTGCTGTCCGCTGCCACTGGTTCGCCGCGCATTCGACTCATGATCTGCGCCGCGGCGGCGTAGCCGATGGGCTGCACCGGTATTTTGGGCAACGGCAGCGAGTCCACGTCCAGCCTGGATGCGTCTTCGGTGGCCGCTTCAAATGGTGTCAGCGGATCTCCCGGGTAATCAAGCGCCAAGATGGATCCGCGCTGAATGCAGGTTTCGTTGGCCCAACCCCCTTCGGGATAGGTCTTGCCGCGCACATCCCCGGCATCCGCAGGATCTGTAAAGATGAGAAGCCCTACCGCTCCCGCCTGCTCGGCAAACTTCCACTTGTATCCGCGAAAGTTGCCGCCATATCGCGCCAGCACAATCTTGCCGGTCACGTCCACACCTTGTGCTTTTAACTGCTCAAAGTCACTCTTTGTTCCGTAGTTGGCGTACACCACTTCCGCAGTCACATCGCCATTGCCGCTGAACGCGTTCCATCCGTACGTCAGCCCCGGGTGTGCGGTGGCAGGGTCCTCAAGCAGATTGCGCTCGACAATGGCCAAGGGAATGATGCCCCGCCGCTCAGCGCCCGCTGGTGAGTTCGCAGCATTCCCGTCTGCACCAACAATCTCGAGCAAGGCGTCCTGGGGTTGCGGCAACAGAGCCCAGAAGTCCTCAACGACGGTGGTGAGCCCCATCTGCACAAAGGAATCGCGCAAACGTTGAATGGTGCGTTCGTCCGATTCAGTGCCCGCGATGTGGGGCTCGCCGCCGAGCAAATCGTGGAAGGCCGCAAGACTTTTGGTGGTGGGAACGGCATTCACCGTGCGCACCAACTGGTCAAGAGGGGCAGGCGGCGCGGCTGTATTGGCGCCCCATGACACGGTGCAAGCAATGGCAAGAATCGAACCGGCGCAGGTCATGGTGCGCAAGACCTACCGCGCACAGCGCTGCGGGTTGCCCACTTGCACATTGGGCTGCTACTGCCCCTTACTTCCGATGCTCGCGGGAGCCTGAGACTTTGGCTTCCAGTCAGCGCCCAAGACGATCGGCCATGGATTCACGACGTGGCAGGTGCGCCCCGGGTTTTTCACCAGGTAGTCCTGGTGGTACGTCTCAGCGGGGAAAAACTCGCCACCCTTGCTGATTTCCGTGTGGATCTTGCGCCCCCGGTACTGGCCGCTCTTGCTCAATTGTTCCACCGCTGCCTTGGCTGCGGCCAACTGCGCGTCGTTGGAGCAAAAGATGGCTGAACGGTATTGAGTTCCCTCGTCTGGCCCCTGCCGGTTGAGCTCCGTGGGGTCGTGCATCAAAAAGAATGCCTGCAGCAGTTGGGCGTAACTGATCTTGCGAGGATCAAAGACCACCTTCACCGTTTCAGCGTGATTGGTGGTTCCGGTGCAGACGGATTTGTAGTCTGGCTTGGCCGTTGATCCGCCCATATAGCCGCTGTCGGCACTCAATACTCCGGGGCACTCATCAAACCAGTGTTCGACTCCCCAGAAGCAGCCGCCCGCAAAGTAAGCGATCTCCTGGGTGGCTGCAGGATTGGCATTCGCCTCCCCACACGCTAGTCCTGTCGGATCTTGTGTGTAGGCATCAGGCGGCAATGTTCCGGCATCGTAGAACACCAATGAAGCGCTGTTCAGACAATGGCGCTTGCCCGTCGGCTTGGGGCCATCATCAAACACGTGTCCAAGATGGGCTTTACAGCGAGCGCACTCGATCTCCACCCGCTCCATTCCCAAGGAATTGTCAACCTGCGTCGCCACATGTTCTGCGTCCACCGGCGCGTAAAAACTCGGCCACCCCGAACCGCTCTCAAACTTGTGCTCACTGCTAAAAAGGGGCAAACCGCAGACCACGCAGACATAGGTGCCTGGCTTCTTGTTGTCCAAGAGCGTGCCGCAGCCTGGGGGCTCGGTGCCAGCCTTCTGAGTAATGCGGTACACCTCAGGATCAAGCGTGGCGGCGATGGTGGCCACGCGCGCACGCGTAAATGGCGTGATGTCGTATCCCGATCGGGAGCGATGTTGCGCTGACATGGCGGCGTCTTTCACGGTTGTTGATGAAACAGGTGCGGACGGTGCACTTTCATGAGTGCAACCTGAGCCCAACATGGCATAGAGCGTCAATAACAGAATGGCGGTGGCTCTCATGGCGTGGGCCTTTCAAAGACAAAGGGTAAGCGGTGGGAAGGAATTTGAGCGGTCGGAATCCAATATGCCGCCCCGGCCTTGACCAAGCCCATTGCATCGTTAGACTGCAGCCATATGGCACGACGAAACGGCACCCCAGGTACTCCCTACGGCACTCTTGAGCTTCTTGTTCTGGCCGCACTCCGAGTGCGTCCCATGCACGGTTATGCGATCGCCCGAGCAATTGAGACCCTGAGCGGGGAGCGCATCCTTGTTGAAGAAGGTTCCCTGTACCCGGCACTCCAGCGCCTGCTTAAGCGTGGCGCCGTGACTGCGGCTTGGGAGAACCAGCCCAATGGGCGTGAGATCCGTGAATACACCATCACGCCCGTGGGGCGCAAGCTTCACACCGAAGAAGTGGCCCGCTGGGACGCGGTCACCAAGGGCATCAACGATGTGATTCGCGACTCGGAAGGACGGCTGCGTGCCAAGCTCGCGTGACGAGTCAGAGGATCTCCGTCGCGAGATGGAGATCCACCTGAGTTTCTTGGAGGATGAATCCCGTAAGAACGGTGACGCCTCCCGCGATCCGGCACGAAGCGCATCTGAGAAGTTTGGCAGCGCGGTCGACCACTTTCGAGCAGCGCTTGAGGATATGACCGGTCGGCAGCGGGCGCTGCGGCAATTGCTCATTTCTGCCATTGCAGCATGCGTGGTCACGGTAGTTGCGGGAGTGGTGGTGACGGTGCTCATTCTCCGCAATCTTGACGCGGAGCTCTCCAGCCTGCGCGCCGAGATTCTTGCCTCCAGCACCGAGCTCAATCAACCCAACGTCACATGCGCCGTGCTCGTAGCCGAGTGGTCTTATCCCCCCGGTCGCCCAAACTCACTGCACATGCCCGTTACCCTTGATGCATGGAAGAGCTGGGTGGCCAGCACGGGCTTGGACTGCGGCGTTGATGAGGCTCCAGGATTCATGTGGACGGCGCAAGGGTGGGTCGCCAAGGGTTACAACATTCCAGAGGGGGTCTCCATCTGGTTCTCGCTCGACCGCATGCAGCAGATGACGCCAGACATGGCGGTCACGGCGGCCACCGCGTTCAAGACCGTTACTTCTGAAGCGCAGTCCGCACGGTGCGTACCGCGTTCAGTTCGAACCAACGCGGGGTTATAGCTCCGCAATATTGTGATCCTGCGCAAAAGCCACGGATCGTTCCTTCACACTCTTCCGAATGGTGCTCATATGTTGTTCATGCCCATCCGAAACGCCGTAGTTTCCTTGACGCAACTTTCAGGGCTCCGCGTGGCTTTGGCTGCGGCCTGCTGCCTGTGCACGGTGTTGCTGTGCAGTCCGGGCACAGCACAGGATGGCGGCGATTCTCCTGCGGACGATCCGGTCATTGTGCTGGCAGACGGGTTGGTCACCGGTTCTGATGCGCTGCTCTTGAATGGAACAGTGCTCCCACCCGGTGAGCCACTGTTTCTTGGCGACGTCGTCGTTGAAGGCGCCATGATCAACTTGGCCACTGAGTCAAGCATCGTGATGATTAGCGGCTCGATTGCAGTGGTGGACCCGGGAATGGTGCTCTTTGCGGGTGGGCCGCACTGTGCATGCAAGTGCGGCCCCATTGAGGTGCCCGGTGGTTGGGTGGTGCAGATTGAAAACTCCCCCAACTGCGCCGAGTGGGGCGTGCTCTCCGGCAAAGTGGGCAGACCTTGCATCCATCCCGTCACCCACGAATTGCTGGTCTACACCCAGTGCGCTCCCGCGGACTCCGTGCAGAATCCGCCGGAGTAATGGCGCACTGCCACTGTTCGGCGCGACGGTTATGGCTTGACGGCGGAAACGTCCAGGCTGGTGATGTAGTCGCTGGGCTTGGAACCTGCGGGAAGGTTCTCAACAATCGCGCGATACAGTGGATCCTCCCAGTTGGTCATGGCGTCGATGTACTCGGGTTTCGGTGTCAGCGTCACCTCTGACAGCCCGGCCGCACGAGCCATCAATCGCGTTTCGTCCACCAGGACTGCTCCTGCGACGCACCCGATGAGCGCTTCCACGTCCTGTTTCACGGCGGGTGGAAGCGGCCGCACCAGCGCAAGATCAGAAACCGCAACGCGCCCCCCCGGCCGCAGCACGCGGGCAATCTCCCTCCACACTCTGGGCTTGTCCGGAGAGAGGTTTAGCACGCAGTTTGAAATCACAACATCCACGCTGGAATCGGCCACCGGGAGCGACTCGATTTCGCCCAGGCGGAACTCCACGTTGTCCAAGCCGGTGCGCTCACGGTAGATCTGTGTGTTCCCCCGCGCTTTCAACAGCATGTCTGCGGTCATATCGACGCCGATGACACGGCCGCGGGGGCCCACCTTAGGGCCGGCAACGAAGCAATCGAACCCACCGCCCGCCCCCAGGTCCAGCACAACTTCACCTGGTTGCAGCGAGGCGATTGCCGTGGGGTTTCCGCAGGACAAACCCATGTTTGACTCGTTGGGAGTGGAGGCCAACTCGTCGCTGGTGTAGCCGATGGCCTGAGCCAGCTTCTGTGGCGTAAATGCCGTGGCGCCGCAGCAGCCGCCGCCAGATCCGCTGGGGCCGCAGCACCCGCCCTGTGCGATCTTGGCGTAGCCCTGCCGCACCTGCTCTCGAGTGGTGTCGGCGTTTAGTGGTATGCGTGGCAGGTTAGGTTCGGACACGGGCGCTTACCTTTCTGGGTTTGCAGCATCCATCCAAGGCGTTCGCGATGGAGCGAAGGAGCGAAGACAGCTCGGCGTAACGCACCCGGTACTGAACGTTTCGGCCATCCTTGGCCGCTTCCAAAACGCCGGACCTGGCCAAGAGTGCCAAATGCCTCGACACTACGGAAAAATCGACCGAGCAGCATTCTGCGACTTCAGTCACTGAGCAGCCACGCCCACACTTGGCGATGCAGGCGATGAGCGATATGCGCGTGGGGTCCGCAAATGCCTTAAAGACCGCAGGGTCAAGAAGGCGATCCAAGGGTCCGCAACACGCTGCCGCATGCCGAGGGGTGGCTGGAATCCGTTGCTTGCGTATTTGCGTCACAATGCAAGTATAGGCCGGGCGGGTCTTGGCGTGGCCCGCAACTCGTACAATTCTCCAAATGCCTCAAATCACCACTTTTCTTACGTTTAACCACCAGGCTGAAGACGCTGCGCGCTTTTACACATCCATTTTTCCCAATTCAAAGATCACGCGAGTGGCGCGCTACCCTGACTTGGGGCCTCAGTCGCCCTTTCAGACCGGCAGCGTCATGACGGTGGAGTTCACACTGGACGGCCGCTCATTTACCGCCCTGAACGGTGGTCCCCAGTTTGCATTCAGCCAAGGCATATCCATTGCCGTGCTGTGCGATACGCAACAGCAAGTTGATGAGTACTGGGACAAGTTCGTTGCTGCGGGCGGCACCCCTGTGGCCTGCGGCTGGATTACTGATCACTTCGGCGTGTCGTGGCAGATCGATCCCAAGATGCTCATTGATCTGGTGACAGATCCCGACCCAGTCAAGGCAGGCAAAGCCATGATGGCAATGATGACGATGGTCAAGATTGACAGCGAGCAGTTGAAGCTTGCGATGGCCGCGGAGGTGGGTTAGACAATCGCCGCCCGCTTCGTTCACAATCTCAACCGCTCGAAGGTCTCTCCGTTGAACTTGTAGACCCCGTGCTCCTGGGTACCCAGCCATAAGGTGTCTTGACGATCCCGATAGATGGAGTACACCGGAATGTTGAACCCGTCATGCGTGACGGGGTAGTTCGTCATGTGTACGCCGTCGTAGCGCCAGACTCCTGAGCCGAGCGTTGCAAACAAGAGATCACCGTTCTTGTCTCGAACCGAAGACATGAAGAGCGCACATGGGGCTGACAGGTCGCTGATCCCTGGCTCCTTCACATAGTTCAGCGCGACCGCTGCGCGTTCGGTTTGGTGGACGACGGGCGTCGGACAAACGACGAATCTGTTCAGGGTGTTGCTCAACCAGAACTTGCCGGCTGTGTCCTCGATGATGGAACGCACGCCAAAGCTGGCGTCGCCCGTGTCAAAATCCAAGGCCGCTTTGTCGATCCACGCAAACGACTCACCGTTGAAGCGGCACGCACCCAGCACGGCCGTGCCGAACCAGAGATCCCCCCTGCTGTCCTTGAAAACGGTGTAAACGTCATACGGGTTGTACTTCATGTTCGGAAACTTGGCGCGCGGGTACATGCCCATGAACTCATCGCCGCGCTTGGTGTTGGGAAACGCCAGCCGGTGCAAAGACGTGCCGTCGTGTCGGTACACCACACCCGAATCTTGCCCTCCGGGAAACCACAAGTCATCGGGCCGCAACGTCCATCCGTTCCGGCTTGGCGCGGCGATGGGTAATGTGCTAAATGAACGCCCGTCAAATCTGCTCACGCCCCCCGGATCGCTGTTGACGTAGATTTTTCCCGCGCGATCCTCTTGAATCCCTCGCACATGATTGCCGCCCAGCCCGTGCTCTTGTGTAAACCTCACGAGGGTCGTGCCGTCCCACCGGTAGACCCCCTGTCCATTGCTTCCAAACCAATAGGCGTTGTCGCTGGCCTGAAAGACGATCCAGATGCGATGGTCGAGCTGGGTAACAGACTCGCCTGACGCGGTCGGCGAGGCGTGGCGTGCGCACGCGGGCAAGGCCGAGATCAAGATCAGGGCGAGAGCAGCGCGCTGGAGATGTGTCATGGGCACATCATGCCACGGTCTGAGCCTGAATGGTGTCACAATCCTGTCACGCCAGTCCTAGGGAAGCGGAGGGAGGCCAAGCTGGTTCGCGCCGCCGGGTCGTCGGACGCAAGCTCCGTTGTAGCCTGCGGGCCGCGTCGACATTGTGCCCGCCGTCAGCTGCCATTCACGGTTGCAAGGACTACACCATGATCTCCACAGGCCTTCAGGTTTCCACTCCCACGGACACCACTATCGCGCTCACCCGAACGTTCAACGCACCCCGCCGGTTGGTGTGGCAGGCGATGACTGAGCCAGTCAAGATGCGTCGCTGGATGCTCGCTCCACCGGGTGCGACGTTGACCGCCTGTGAGTGCCAAGCTCGGGTAGGTGGCGAATTGAGCTTGGCGTGGAAGAACCAGGACTCCGACCCGGCGATGACGCTCCGAGGAGTGTTCACAGAAGTGGCCCCGCATGAGCGAATGGTTCACACTGAAATCATGCAGCTCGGCTCGGGCGAGACAATCGGCAGACTGACAGAAACGCATGAGTTTGCAGAGGAGAATGGCGTCACCACGATGCGCATTACGCAGGCGTATGACTCCAAAGATGCTCGCGATGACGCGCTGGCCTCAGGCATGGACCAATGCATGGAAGCCGGCTACAAGCAGCTTGACGAGATGCTCACGCAGCCGGCGTAGGGCGGGCGGCCACGTGAAGCACGCCTGACATTCAATCACGTCCCTGCTGCTAATCGGGCTGGCGGGATTTGAACCCACGACCTCTTGACCCCCAGTCAAGCGCGCTACCAAACTGCGCTACAGCCCGTTCTTGAGCCACAAACCAATACAGTCATCCATGACCCCGTTCCATTCCGAACGGACAGGGCGAGATTCGAACTCGCGATACGGTTGCCCGTATACATCATTTCCAATGATGCTCCTTCAGCCGCTCGGACACCTGTCCAGAACGGGGCATTCTAACGGCAGCCCCATAGGGCGCAAGCCGCCTGCGACAATGCCCGGAACTGCAAGGCTTTCTCATTGACACACACCGCCCCCAACCAAATTGCCGGGATTTTTGCAGTGGATAAGCCACTTGGCATGACCAGCATGCGTGCGGTTGAAACAGTGCGGCGCCGTGCAGACGGTGCGCGGACAGGGCACGCAGGCACGCTTGATCCTTTGGCGACAGGCGTGTTGGTGATGGCGCTCGGCCGATTTACCAGACACATCGAAGCGCTCATGGCCACGGACAAGCGGTACGAAACTCGCGTGGACCTCAGCGCCTTCACCACCACCGACGATAGCGAGGGCGAACGCACTGAAGTGTGCGTGCTCACACCACCAGCACCAGCGGTGATTGAAACGCTTTTGCGCCAACGCTTCACCGGTGCCATCCAGCAGCGTCCGCCCGCATTCAGCGCGGTGAAACTGGGTGGCCGGCGCTCATATCAGTTGGCGCGTGCGGGTAAGGCACCCGAGCCTGCGCCCCGCACCGTACACGTGCACTCCATTCACGTGACCGGGTACGAGTATCCGTTTCTGGACCTGGCCATTCACTGCGGTAAGGGAACGTATGTTCGAAGTTTGGCGCGCGACATTGGCACCTCACTGGGAACGGGTGGCACCTGCGCCAGCATCCGGCGAACTGCGGTGGGCACGTTTTCGGTGGATCGCGCCATACGAGTGGCTGACTTGCCAGATCGCATCACGCAGGAGTGGCTCTACGAGCACGGCGTTCCGCACAGTGAATTGCCGTCATGAGCAGAATCATGCCGGCGATGAGTTCCATGTCCGCCACGTTAAAAACCCACGGGAACCACTCGCCGGAACCGCCCGGCCAATGAAGACCCCAGGGCAACTGACGGCGGGGAAAGAGGTGCAGAAAGTCTCTCACTGCGCCTACGGTGACGCGGTCGTACATGTTGCCCATGCCACCGGCGAGCACCATGGCGATACCCACGTGAGCCATAGTGCTTGAACCACGTGTGTACTTGCCAAAGATGTAGAGCGCGGCGCAAATCGCCACGATGGTGAACGCGATGAAAAGCGCGCCGCGCCCCTGCCCGAGGCCGAATACTGCGCCATGATTGAGCACTAGGCGGAAGTCAAGCAGATTGGGAGAGATGGCCCGCACGCCCGGATGCGAAGGCAGTCGATAGTCGGGATCGGCCGCAACTTCTTCATAAATCAACACCACGGGCTCGCCGGCCACCGTTTGGAATGACCAGTCCTTGGACCATAGGTCTAGTGCTAGAGCGGCGCTGAATGTGAGCAACAGCACCAACCACGCACGCGGCGAACGCCACGCTGGAACTGAACTCTGTCCCGTTGCCTTCTGCTGATCCACAGCGCTAGCGCGCTCCGCTCTTCTCAATCTGGCGAGCCGCTTCAATGGTGTATTTGGCCCACGGCTTGGCCTCAAGCCGCGCTTTGGGAATTGGCTTGCCTGTGAGCTGGCAAACGCCATAGGTCTTGTCGGCGATGCGCGAGAGTGCGTCGTCAAGTTCGCGAAGCAGCGCGCGTTCAGTCTCCGCCATGCCGATGGCCAAGTCTTGGTCAAAGGTGTCCGTGCCGATGTCTGCCATGTGCAGCGGCATCGTGGAAAGATTGCCGCCTGAACTTCGGAGCGCGTCTTCTTCAAGCCCTTTGACGCGGGCGATGAGTTCCTTGCGCTGCTGAAGAAGAATGTTGCGGTACTCCCCTAGGTCCTTGGCAGAGAGCTTGGTCTTGATGGCCGCGATTTGCGCGTCCGTAGGACCGGCATCTCGCTCCTTCTCCACCGTCTTGCTGGACTTCTTTTTGATCTTGAGCCCCTTGGTGGGGATGACTCGGATCCGTCGACCATTCACCACCACGTAGCCGTTTGAATCGGGCTTCATGTTGGCAGCAACGCTGGCCACACTGCGCACGCTATTGAAATCAATCTTCTTGACGTTTTTGGCGGCGGCTCGCTCGGCAGCGGCCTGCTGTGCGCGCATGGCTTCTAACGCCTCTTTGCGCGGATCGCGGATGCTGGGCGGGGGCGCCCCCTTGCCCGGCTTCTTTTTGGGTGGAGGCGCCTCATTGCTTGCGCGCCACACCTGCTTGGGAGCCACCGCAGGAATGACTTCTTTAGGGCCGCTGTTGACGATCTTGGGAATCGTCATGGCAGGCTTGGGAGCCTCTGCCGCAGGACGGCTGGCACCCTTGGCCACGGGCTTTGCCGAAGACTTGGAGGACTTTGAAACTTTGGTTGTCTTGGAAATCGGAGCCTTCTTTGTGGGCTTGGAAGCCGCGGCAGCGCCCTTGGCAGACTGCGAGCGCGAAGGCGAAGATGCCTTTGTGCTCTTGGCTGGCTTGGACTTGGCCGTCTTGGCGGCTTTGGCTGAGGGACGGGGCTTGGGCAAGTCTGCGATCCGTAAGGTGTTGCGGGCTCACCCCCCAGCAGAGGGGATTCGTGCGAGGCGCAAATGCGCCAATAGCCGCCCAGAAGCGGGGGAATCCTAGCGGATTTGGCCTCAGGTGTCAACCTGCGCCAACGCTGCCGATGCGCCGGAACTTCTCAAAACGCAGGCGAACCAGCGTCTCTCGGTCCACACGCTCAAGCTGCCGTACCCAGTCCACCACGTAGTTGGTGATGCGCTCTGCGGTGGCTTGCGGGTCGCGATGCGCGCCACCGGGCGGCTCTGGGATCACATCGTCAATCAAGCCGTTCTTCAGGTTGTCTTTGGCCGTAAGCGCCAGCGAGTTGGCGGCCAGATTGTTGGTGCGTTCGTTGGACTCTTTCCACAAGATGGCTGCGCAACCCTCTGGGCTGATCACGCTGTACCAACTGTTCTCGAGCATCGCCACCCGGTCTCCGATGGCAATTCCAAGCGCACCTCCGCTGCCGCCCTCGCCGATCACGATGCACAGGATGGGAACTCGCAGCCGACTCATGTCGCGCAGGTTCACAGCGATGCTCTCCGCCTGCCCTCGCTGCTCCGCGCCGATTCCTGGATACGCCCCGGGCGTGTCGACCAACGTGACGATGGGCAATCCGAACTTCTCTGCCAATTTCATTTTGGCAAGCGCCTTGCGATAACCCTCGGGGTGCGCGCACCCAAAGTGGCACGCCAAGCGCTCCTGCGTGGTGCGACCTTTTTGGTGCCCCACAACCAAGCACTTCACGCTGCCGATACGCCCCAAACCGGTGACGATGGCCGGATCATCGCCATAGCGCCGATCCCCATGCAACTGACACCAGTCGCGGCAAATCATGTCAACGTAGTCAAGCGTTTGCGGTCGCCCGGGGTGGCGCGCAACGCGCACCGTCTGCCAAGGTGTGAGGTTCTGATACGCCTTCAACAGCAGACTGTTTCTGGTCTGGTGGAGTGTGGCGATCTCGTCCTTGAGAGTCTCCGCGTCTGGGCGAGCCTCAAGGGCGTCCATTTGCCGCTCAATCTCGGCGACGGGCTGCTCAAAATCAAGAACGTACGAGCCGCTGTAGCGAACCGGAGGCATGGCATGGATGGTATCCGCGCACCGCCCTACGCTGCGCAATATGGCCCAAACACCGGCATTTGCATTCATCGGCTGCGGCAACATGGGCATGGCAGTGTTGCGCGGTGCGCTCTCGAGCGGAGCGCTGCATTCTCAAAGCACACTGGTTGTAGAGGCCAGCTCCGAACGAAGAGAGCAAGCGGCGGAGTTGGGCGTTCAGGTGAGCCACACGGTGAGCGCCGCGGCCACCACGCCCCGACTACTGCTGGCCGTGAAGCCGCAAGCTTTTGAGGACCTAGCCGCGGAATTGCAGCGCCCCACCGGCAGCGCCCCGCCACTGGTCATCAGCATCATGGCGGGCTGGAGCTCACAGAGCATTCAGAGTGCCATCCCCGGCGCGCGCGTCGTGCGAACCATGCCAAATCTGCCCGCGCAGATTGGCTTGGGAGTGACCGGTGTGGCGCCCGCTGCCGATGTTGCTGCGGAGGAGACCGCTTTTGTTGAACGCCTCTTTGCCAGCGTGGGCCGCACCGTTCGTGTGCGCGAGGATCAACTGAACGCTGTAACTGCGGTCAGCGGCAGCGGACCGGCGTACCTGTTTCTACTGGCCGAAGCAGAAGTGCAAGCAGGCGTCAAGCTGGGGCTTGATGAACACTCGGCGCGTGCGATGGTGGCGCAAACGCTATTGGGCGCAGCCACGATGTTGGCCGTGGGGCCGCATTCCGCGGAACACTTGCGGGCCGCAGTCACCAGCAAGGGCGGCACTACTCAGGCAGCGCTTGACGTGTTTGCGCAGCGAGGATTTGCAACGACCGTGGCAGACGCCATGACTGCCGCGAGCGAGCGTGGGCGGTCACTCGGGCGATAGGCGCACGGCTGTGCCGCACCCCTGAGCGTGGCGCTCCTAAAAGTCTCTACGCCTGAAGTACCACACGCAGAATGCCAGCGTAACGGCCTCAAAACCCAAAGATGTTCCGATGGTCCACAGCGCGCCTTTGCGATCCTGCGCATCCTGATAGACGGCTTCTTCAAACGCTTTGCGTTTGACCCGCCGGGAACCGAACAGCCGCAGATTCTCATCGTCATCCTGGCGGCGGCGGAGTTGTGCCGACTCCACCAACTGCCGTTCAAGCCACTCCGTGGTCTGACTGGTCTTGGGCAGCACCGTTACAACCGAATAAATCGGCCAATAGAAAGCCTTCCAGCGACTATGCGATTCCTTCTCTCCGGAGAGCTCTTCTGTAAGCCGCTCGATGTCCACATTGGGCTCGTCCCCCTCCTGCGTCACGCTCATGCGATCGATCGCCCCCTCCAGAGCGGTGATCTCAAGTTGTGAGGCAATGCGCCCGACGTTGGTGATGCTTTCGGCCCATTGCATGCCGAACACAACCATCCAAAAGATGAGCGTGATAATGAGGCTGGCGATGGTGCTGCGCGTGAGCAGCCCCACGAGGGCACACACGCAAAATAGATAGCTAAAGAAAATCACTAACACGGGAATGGCCAGAAACAGCGAAGGCTCCCACGCTCCGCCCCGAATGCCAATGATGAGAAAGCACGCCACCACGAACACCGCGCTTTGAATACCCACAAAGAGCAGACCTGTGGACCAGCGCGTTAGAAAGAGCCGCGTGCGACTAATGGGCTTGCTGAGCATCATGTCAATGCTGCCGCCAGCCACTAGATCGGGAATCATGCTCGCCGTGCTTACCAACGCCAAGATGGTGGCCAACCACGACAGCCACATCTTGATACCAAGGTTGGAAAACAACAGCTTGTAGAAGACTTCCGGCGAGATGAACGTACTGTTGAAGAATGGAAACTCCAGCGTGGCGCCAAAGATCGTGACGCCGCGTTCATTGATACCCAGCACCCCCACGATGGCCACCACCAACCCACTGATGATGAGCGAGAGCCAGAACAGCTTGCGCGAGTTCAAGTCGCGGTACGCGTCAAGAAACAGCGCGGCGGTTTGGGTCATGATGGCCTCTTCTGGGGCGTGCTGGGGGGCGTGCTGGGGGGCGCGTCCAACCGAGCACCCGGGGTGTACGTGCCACGCTCGTCCACCACGCTTCTCACAAAGAGGTCTTCGAGCGTTTCACGCGCGCGCTCAACATGCACGATCATCGCTTGCTGCGCACGCAGGGCGTCAATCACTTGCTGCACCACGCTCAAGTCAAGCGTAGGAATGGCAAACATTCGACGCTCACCTTCAAGAGCCTGGCTGGTGAGCACTCCCAAGGGCGAAGCTATGGACTCGGGCGCGTCCATCGCCACAATCTCATAGCGGTGACTGTCTCGTGTGAGTTCGTCGACGGTGCCCTGTGCCAGCATCTCTCCCTTGTTCATGATGGCAACACGGTCTGCCACCATCTCAACTTCGCCCAATAGGTGACTGTTCACCAGCACACTGCGCCCCTCGCTGCGCAGTTGCAACAGCATGTCTCGAATGTCCCGTCGGCCCACCGGGTCAACGCCATCCGTGGGTTCATCAAGCACGACCAACTGCGGGTCGTTGACCAACGCCACCGCGATTCCAATGCGTTGCTGCATGCCTTTGGAGTACTGAGTGACGCGCTTGTTGCCCCAATCACGCATGCCCACCAACTGCAGCAAGCTCTCCACGCGGCTCTTGCGCACAGCTCGAGGCACGCGACAGAGCGCGCCAAAGAAATCAATCACTTGCCGGCCCGTCAGGTATTGCGGAAAGCGGTGATGCTCCGGCAGGTAACCCACCCGCTCAAGCACTTGAATGGTGCCGAGCGGTGATCCCAGAATCGTTCCCGTGGCTTGGGTGGGGCGCACCACCGTCATCATGATCTTCACTAGGGTGCTCTTGCCCGCACCGTTTGGGCCAAGCAGGCCAAAGATCTCGCCCAGCCTGACTTGCATCTGCACACTCCGCAGCGCGTGAATGCCCCCCTTGTACACCTTGCTCACTTGGTGCAGGTCTACGGCAAGTGATGCGTCCTGCACAGAGGGGGCCGCGGTCATGAACGGGCAATCCTACCGAACGGGCCGCGCCCATAAACCGCCCACTACGATTGGACCCCATGTTCCCCTCTCTACGGAGCTTTCTGCAAGCGCTGGAGCAACAGGGCGAGTTACAGCGCGTGCAGTGCCCGGTGAACCCCCTGTTGGAGGTGGCCGAGATCGCCAATCGCGCGTGCCTGATGCGTGCCGCCACGCCAAGTCAGGGAGCGCTGCAGTTTGATCCGCGCATGGCAGGCCTGGGGGGCCGTGCACTTCTGTTTGAGCGCGTTGAGGGAAGTGACTTTCCTCTGATCATCAATGCCTACGGCAGTTACAACCGCGTGGAGATGGCGCTTGGGTGCAGCCTGCACTCTGCTGGGTTTGGTCACATCGCGCAGCGCATCGCCAGCATGGTGAAGTTGGTGCCACCGCGCACGCTGGGAGAGGCGTTCGCCAAAGCGCGCGAACTGTCCCCACTTCTACGCATCGGGCCCAGGCGCGTGCGCCGCGGAGTCTGTCAACAAGTGGTGAAGCTGACCTCACAGGGGCAAGTGAACTTGCATCGGCTGCCCATCATCAAGTGTTGGCCGCACGATGGTGACCCCACGGCCGTGGGCTATGACCTCACCGCGCAGCAATCGGGAACGGCTGAGGGCCAAGGGCGATACATCACGCTGGCGGGGATGCACACGATTCACGCAGACGATCGCAACCAAGCGCGACCGGCCAGCCACAACATCGGCATGTATCGCAGCCAACTGCTGGGCCCCACCACGCTGGCCATGCACTGGCACATGCACCACGATGGGGCTTCGCATTGGCGCAGTTGGAAGGCAATTGGCCAGCCGATGCCCATCGCCATCTGCCTGGGGGGCGAGAGCGTTCTGCCTTACGGGGCCACAGCACCGCTGCCGCCAGGAGTGAGCGAGTTGCTCATGTGTGGATTCCTAAATGGGCGGGGCATTCCCATGGTGCGTGCTAAGACCGTGCCCCTGTGGGTGCCCGCCAATTCTGAAATCGTCATCGAGGGTTGGGTGAGTACGGAGTGCGGCGGTGTGAACTTTGAACCATCCACTGAGGCGCTCGGCCCCGGTGCAGTGTTTGAAGGCCCCTTCGGCGATCACACCGGCTTTTACAGTTTGCCGGACCGGTACCCCGTCGTTGATGTCACCGCCGTGACTCATCGCCGTGACGCGGTCTACCCCACCACCATCGTTGGGCTTCCGCCTCAGGAGGACTATTACCTGGGCAAGGCCACGGAGCGCATCTTTCTTCCATTGCTGCAAACGCTGGTGCCGGACATTCATGACTATCACTTGCCGCAGTTCGGATGCTTTCACAACGCGGCATTTGTGCGCATCGCCAAGCACTATCCGCTTCAAGCGCGTCGGGTGATGAGCAGCATCTGGGGAGCGGGCCAAATGGCGTGGACCAAGACCATCTTTGTCTTTGACAGAGACGCGCCCATTCACGATGAACGCGCCGCCATGCAATTGCTCTTTGAACGCTGCAACTTTCTCCGCGACACGGTGTGCATGCAAGGCCCCTTAGACATTCTGGATCACGCTGCACCGTGGCTAGGCGCAGGCACCAAGATGGGCTTTGACTGCACCAGCAAGACAACGGGTGAAGCCTGGAATGGCGTACCGCTGGGCAACCCGCGCATGCCTACGGCGCAGCAGATTCACGACGCTCAGGCAGCCATCGAACGCGCGTGCGCCAGCGCGGGTGTGCGCGCAACATGCACTTTTCCGGCTGTGGGCCAGGGAAGACTGTGCGTTGTGCACATGCAGACCGGTGATGACCGCTCAGGCGCGTGCGACATTGACTTCAGCACCGCGCTCAACGTTGCATTGCCATCGGCACTGGCTGCGCTGCCGCTCGACACCGGTGCAGCGGACTTTGTCATCGCCGTGGACCGTGCGCTAGACCCCGACGATTGGGCCAGCGCGTTCTTTCTGCTTACCGCAAACGGCGATCCGGGCCGAGATGTGTACCGCCACGGCCAGCGCATCGCCTTTGACGCCACTCGCAAACACGCCGGCCAATTGCGCAACAACCTGCCCACGCGGCGGTTTCCTGAACTGCTCTCCGCTGACGCAGCCACACGCGCATTGGTGGATCGCCGCTGGCGCGAGTATGGGTTCACTGATCCCTCCCCTGCTCCGAGAAGCCTGGAACGATGAGCGCGCTTCAGCCGGCTCCACCAGACTGGCTGCGCGTTCTGTGGCGGGGCTCGGCAGTGATTGCGCTGGTGGCGTTCTTTGCCGTAAGTGCCATGGTGATGCGTGCGCTTGTCGGGGGATTTGGGCCCGCGGTTTGGCCGTTGGCATTGGCCTGCCTAGGAGCATTGCTCAGCGGCCTGTTACTGGTGCCGGCGGCCTCTCTGGTTGAACTGCCAGAAGCCATGTACTCGCACTGGCTGCCCGAGCGTCGCGTGGTGAAGGGCGGCTGCCCGGAGTGTGGCTACAGCGCTCTGCATACACCTGTCGCAAGGTGCCCTGAGTGCGGGGCCAAACTCTGTGCCACTACTCCCTATGCCATCACCCTACGCACGCTACGCCGTGGCTTGAAACTGGCGCTGCCCGCGTGGATCGCGGGCTGCGCCCTAGGTCTGGTTTTGGTGCTCCGCGATGAACATTCGTTTACGGTGGAGATCACTGCCAAACGCAATCGCGCCCCTGACGCCGTCATCTTTACACGGCAACGCGCGGGCGCGGCCAAGTTTGCCACACTGCAATGGACAGCAGCCGATGGATTCGAGGGTCCGCCACCATTTCGGTCAGCCAAGGAAGCAAACTGGAAGCCCGCTCCTACTCCGTAGGTGTGACCGCAACGGCTTTGTTGGACCGTTTGGCGGGCAACGGGTACTTGCTCACATGCTCAGGCTTGAGTGTGAAGTAATAGAACGTGCCCTCCGACACCTGCCCGCCTGCCAAGATTTCCGCGGCAGTGCCCACGCCCATGTAGATGTCGCCTCGACCTGCGGCACGAATGGCTCCGCCAGTGTCCTGGTCCACCATGAAGCGCTTGAACTGCTCCATCTGTCCCGCATAATTGGGGCTCTTGGTGTCCACAAGCATCACCAAGCCAGCAGGGAAGATCTTTTTGTCGGTGGCCATGGTGGCACGCTCGGTCACAGGCACACCGATAGAACCACTGGGCCAAGTCTTGCCGGCGTAGTACTGGAAGAACACCATGTTCTGATTCATGTCCATGTACTTCTGAACCAATGCGGGATCCTTCTTGTACAAGCGCTTGATGGACGCAAGGCTCAGTTCATCCTTGCTCAGCACCCCTGCATCAACCAAGCTTCGACCCAAACCCTTGTATTCACGGCCCGTTTTGCCAGCGTAGCCCACGTACTTCACAGAATTGTCCGGCATGATGAGTTTGGCGCTGCCGTTGATTTCTGCAATGTAAACGTCAAGCGGGCTTTCCAGCCACACCAGTTCCGAGCCCGCAAAGGCATTGGAACTCAGCAACTCTGCACGGGTGGGCCATTCGTCAATTCCGCGGCCGTCTGAACTCCGACGGCCGAGCGGTTCACCCGTAAGTCCATCAGTCACCAAGTCGGCAGGACGTTTGAAGATGGGATATGCAAATCTTTCGGTGCGCGTGGGACTGGCGTAGAGTTCGGGCGAGAAGTAGCCGGTGAAGAGCACCGTGCCGCGATCGTCGTACCCGCGCGTCTGCCAGATGTCGAACTGCTCGTACACCGCCTCCTGAAAACTCTTGGCGTCCGGGCTGGTGGCCAGCAACTCTTTGAATGCTGCCACGGATGCGGCTGCCTGTGCGTGAGTGGCCACTTCATTGAGTGGACCGGGAGTTTCATATCGCTGAAGGCTGGTACCGGTGCCGAACCAGCCCATGGACTGATCAACCGCTCGGTTGAGCTTCTGGTCGCGGGTGTTGTAGGCGCTGGTCAGATCTGGCTTGGCATCATTTGGCCCCAACTTGCGCAAGCCATGCTGGCCATCCGGGATCTGCGCGGTGGTTTCCAGCGGAGTGTGTACGGTGGGTTCAGACTTGCAACCCCCTACCAACACGATGCTGGCACAGGCCAGGGCCGCGGCCAAGCCGATGGCAGCCCCAGTGCGAGCGCGAACGAGATTGCGATAAGCGATGCTTCCTTGCATGCTGAGAGCCCTCAAGAGGTTGTGCCGCATAAGCGGATGTACAGGCGGAAAGACTAGTGCGCCATTGCCCTAAGCGTTATTCTTCGGCCCAAGCAGGCGTAAACATCCAGATTTGAGCCTTCGTGGCTACACTAGACCGATTCAGGTAATGGCGCCCCTGCGGTGCCGTTCCACCCCTAGGAGCACCTATGCCAGCCACCGTTCCAACAACTCTCGCGTTCCTCGGCCTGCCAGGCGGCATGGAGTGGGTGGTGATCCTGGTGATCGGCCTGCTGCTCTTTGGATCGCGCCTCCCCACTGTGGGTCGCAGCATCGGCAAGTCAATCACTGAGTTCAAGAAGGGGCTCAAGGACGCCACGGACGATGTGAATGACACCGGCGACCAGCACTCCAGCGGTCAGGGGGCCAACGCCCCCCGTCAGTTGACTCAGGAACAGATCATGGAGAACGCCACCCAGGAGGCGCTCCGCCGCATGAAGGCTGAACAGGCAAACCAAGCTGGTGGCGCCGCAAGGAACCCCTGAAGCCGTAAGATTGGTACGATTCTCCCCCCGTTACGGGCGATTAGCTCAGCTGGCTAGAGCGCACGGATCACACCCGTGAGGTCGAAGGTTCGAGTCCTTTATCGCCCATTGATTCACGATTTGCGCATCAATGTGCCAGCCTGCATCAAGCTGCGTAAGAGTGCACAAGTCTGCGATGCGCTTGATCTTAAGTGCCGGCTTTGGGGTCGATGCGCATGTCGGTGCATTTTCGTGCAGCGGCATGCAGCGTCGTGGGTGTGCGTCGTACTTTGCGTCGTCCTTTGCGTTGCTGTTAGGACTATCTGGAGCGGGTGTTGAAGGGTCTGCGGGGAGCCCGGATGCGGCGCGTTCGAAGTGGTCGTCGGTAACCTGCAGGTAGTGTTTGAGGGCGACGGCTTCCGTATTGCCTAACCACTTGGTGACCACCTGCAGCGGGAACGTCTCCGCCAGTTCCGTCTCCCGTGAAGAGCGCAGGTTTTGCCACAGGCGTGGCCATGGAGTCACGCCTGCGCGTGCTAGGTACCGCAGCAGCGATGTGCGCAGATTCACGGCTGAGTCGCGGTAGCGCTGGATGACATGCACCGCGCCTTCGGGCGCCGCATGGAAGGCAGCTTCCAAATGCGGAAGCAGTTCGGGGAAGATTGGAATCACGCGGTAGGCGCGGCCCTCATGGTGCTCGGTCTTGGGTGACGGCACCGTCAAGCGCTTTTTCGCCCAGTCCACGTGGCCCCACTCAAGGCCTAGAAGCTCGCTGGGTACGCGCAGGCCTCCGTACCGCGCCAGCGCCACCATGAGCCGCCATTCAGCGTCTGGGCATGCGGCGATGACTTTCTCGATAGTTGCCTGGGTGATGAATGCAAGGCGGCTGTCGTTGGCCTTGTCGGCGCGGGCGATATCGGCCAGTTCGTAAGGGTTGGACGGAATCATCCCGCGCGTGGATGCAGCGCGGAGCACCTGGCTGAGCTGCGAGTTCGTACGCCGAGCGGTGGCGTCGGCCAGCCCAGCGGTGGTCCGCAGGTACGCGTCAAACTCCTGAAGTTTGGCGATGGTGACATCGTGGAGGCCACACCTTTCACCGAAGAACTTGGCGATGTGATTACGGTCGCGGCCCCATCGGGTCTTCGTCGATGGCTTCAGGCCTTTGCGTGTGGCATGCGCAGCCAAGTACTGATCCAACCAGCCCAGCAACGTCTGGGTGCTCCGCGGTTTCACCAGCCCCGCTGCTGCCAGCTTCGCGTGCAACTTGTCACCGATGCCGGTCAGCCAGCGCGTGGTGTCATCGGCGGGCACGGCATTGTTCATGGCGGCGCTTACGAGGCGCACGACATGCACTTTGATGGTCTCGGCTTCGCGCTTGGGGCAGCGGCCTAGGTAGAGCGTGCGTCGGCGTCCATCCCGCCGGTGGTACTGAATTCGGGCATTGCCTTTGATGTAACTCAGACTTGCCATTTGGAACTCCCTATTGCGGTGGTCAACTTCACGCAGCCCGCGTCCGCTCAGCATCCTGCTGGCGGCGAATGTACGCCTCAATCTCGGCAATCGCCACAAGCCGGCGGCTTCTGGCCTTGAAGCTGACCAGTTCGCCAGACCTGATCAGGACCCAGCACAGGCGCTCGCAGATGCCGAGCAACCTGGCGGCCTCGGGCACGTTCACGGCCAGAATCTGAAGCGCCGATGCTGTGGCAGTATCGCCCACCACGCCTTCACTTCCTGATAGGCCTATGTAGGTGGGAGCGTTCGTCCGGCCCGCATCGCCAGCATTGGGATTCGTTCGATTCATCACGCGACCTCCTTCTCAGCCGCGCCGCTAGCGGCGGGCCCAAGGCGATAGATATTGCCACGCCCGCCCGAGCCCTTCTGTACCAAAACGATGGCACCTTCCCTTATCAGAAGGTTGATCCACCTCCGGCTTGTGCGCTGGTCATGCATGAAGATGCCTGCCAGGTGCATGGTCATGAAGCAGCGGCCGGTGAGCCTCGGTACAGCGGCTTCAAAGCGTTCGCGCCACGGCGGGCGCGGAACACTATGGTCATTCAGCCTCAGGAAGTCCTGGCGATTTGGGAAGCCCTCAGGCGCAACCTTAGAAAGCGGCGGCAGGACTGTTCGCCGCCTACGAGCCTTGGTGGAGAGGATCCCCTCCAACGTGAATGAGGGGTTGGAGCGAAAAATGGGACCGCGAACGTCAGTGATCATGGACAACAACCTCGGTATTGAAGGCGAGAGTTTGGCGCCGTACCTAGCTGGCAGGTTTGCACGCATGACGGTGTGAGGAACCGCACATAAGAGAACTGCACTGTAGCGATGCCAGGTTTTGGTTTCAAATTAGCCACATGGTGACCTCGGCAGATGCTCGGCAGCTGCGTCCGCACTCCACAAACCTGTGCTGTGTGAGCGCGGTGAAGGTGCACCGACCATGAATGTCCGCCCGCGCAAAACCCACACCAATCCGAAGGAAAAACCGTGTCACTGGCCGGACATTCAGGAACCAATGTTCCGAAATGGCCAGTGCCACCTGCGCGGAGTTGCGCAGGGGTGCGCCGACAGAAGGACGGAGGATTGGTGAGAGCGGTCATGGCAATCCTAGTTACATTTCCTAGCGAGTCGCGCAGGCGACGGGTGCCTGCGCCGGGTTGCGATTCGTTCACCACCCCGTCGTGTGGTGCAGCGCTCACGTTGAAGCGCCAACGGTCCCATTCGAGACTGCGTCCGGGAGGCCAAGTCAGGCTGCGAGGTCCCCCAACCGAACGTTGCCTAAGCCCTCGTTGGCTGCGCCCTCCTTGATGCGCTCTTCGCTGGGGACAAACTGGACCTTCAGCTCAAACCCGCCGTTCTCCAACTTAATGAAGGATTGGCAGTAGTCAAGGCGTCCGATGTTCAGCTCTCCAGTCACTTCGGCGGCCATGGCCACGATGGACAGGAACAACTTGCCAATGGGAAAGTCGGCAAGCGTCAGGTTCCGCTCCCAAGGGCTTCCCTTCTGGCCACGCGGCACCAGGTAGCTGACGCCGTCCTGGACAAGGAGGTCCAGGCCCTCCGTATCCGGCAATTCGATCGGACGATTCTTCTTCCGCTGCATCTTCTTGCTCATCATGAGCTTGCTCCTACAAATGGGTAACTCGATCGTGTGCGCAACGGAGCGTCCGTCACGCAACTGCTGCTTGGCCCCCCTTTCCCGCGACGTAGCGCGTGGTCGGGTGCCCGCCTCGCGGGCCAGCGTCCACGCTGAGTGCGATTAGTCTTCCCACTGCCACAAGTTCCTTGAGCGCCTTCGCGGCCTCGGAGGACTCCATACCGGCGGTCCGGTAGAAGTCGCGGGCGGTGAAGCCAGCCGCGCCGAAGCGCATAAGCAAAACCGCCGCAACCTCCGCTGGTTCGCGGGTTGGCTGGCGGCCACCCATGCCCAGACCCAGCAAGCGCACAATGCGAATGTTCTCGCGCAATTGCCAGGCGACAATCTGCGTGGCCCGCGCCATGTCTTCAGCTTGAATAGCCACTTCGGGCTGAACAAAGTCCTTCGTGCGCATGAGTGCCAGAAGCCCGGCAATCCGCGCTGCCCAGCCGCGAGATTTGTCACGCATCGCCAACTCCAATTGCGGGCCTTCCTTATCCACGCTGTTGTTGGTGAATTCCGCAATGAGGACCTGCGCTTCGGGGCTGCAGCACGCCATGATTGGATTTCCATCTACATGGGGGATTGACCGCAGATGGCGGTGGGCTTGGACGAGCCGCCGATGGAGGCTGTCGCCCTGTTCTTCCTCAGCCGAGGTGGGCGGGCGAATGAGTCCGCGCGGCCCGTCCAGGTAGGTGAGCAGGAAGCGCGGGAACAGTCCCGATGCAACATTTTGCCCCTGTGCTTGACGAGTCAGAACATCGGGTTGGATAGTGCCCAAGATGGATGCACTCAGACGCGGAACATAGATGTTCTCCGCCTTCTTGCGGTCGACTCGGTACGACCGTCCCTCGTAGGCCATGATCCAGAATTGCAGATCGGCCCCGCCCTTGACGCGATACTGGTTCGCGCGATCCACGAGGGATGCGACCTCGTCCATGTGCAAGCACAGACCGCCCGGAGAGTCCTGCGACAACTTGGCGAATCCTTCAATGGTCGCGTCGTTGCTGATGATCCTGCCCACTCCATCCACTGACTCCAGCTCATAGAGCGGAGCGATGGCTGGCCACTGAATGGCGGTCTTCATCCGGCCGGACTGAGCAATGAGCGCAGACCAAAGCCCAGGCTGCTCCATCCATCCATGCCAGACCTTGATGCGCGCTGCATTGCCCACTGCCGCCAGCAAGGCGGTCAGGAACGAGGCCGCAATGGCCCCCGGCGGCACGCCCATGGTTTCATTCATGAAGTGGCAGCGATCGCGAACTGCCTCCGGCAGACAGTCAATCGGGAACGGCATCATCACAATGCGGTTGTGGACCATGCCTCGCGATTCCACCTTCTGACGGAATTCCTTCCAGTGGTAGTGGGCGCAGGAATTGTGATGGCACTTGAAGCCCAGCGTTCCATCTAGCATGCGAAAAACAGCGGCTTCCCGGCGGTTGTGACTTGGATCAAATGGGCAGGATTCCAAGGGCCACTTGTCCGCGGCCACGTCGTTCACGCGCCAGACCTGCTTGCCCGCGTGAGCGATTCCGTAGTCGTCGAGAAAGTTCTCCAGATCGAAGCCATCCACCACACACACCCGGGACTGTGGCGCAGGGCTTTCTCCGCCACCCAGAGCGTCAATCACTCGCAGGAAGTGCTCTTGTTGCAGGACGGGATCGCGCCCACCATCTGAAAGCACCTCCGCAACACGGTGGGGCCGGTCCTCCGATGGTGCATCCTTGCAATTCTGGGTGCCTGCGGCACGCATGATGCGCGCCGCGTTGAAGATCACGGTGTCCACCTTCACTGCGGGTGTGCTGAACCGGACGGAGACCGCCGTGAGCAGAACCTTGGGCAGCTCCGATTCAACCATCAGGTCGCAGGGCCAATAGAGATGGATGCCATTGCCGCTCGACATAACTGTTGGAGCTGGCCACCCGAGCTGAGTGACGAATTCAATCACCAGCTGCGCAAGCTGGCGGCTTGCCTCCCATTCGGGCAAGGTTGCCGGCACGCCCTTGGGGCGAACCGGATCAAAGTCCATGGCAAACATCGTGCGATGGAGGATGTCCGCGTCCCCCACGCAGGTGCCGCTTCCCGACCGACACAATTGGCCCAATGGGGCTTTCATCGCGTCCTCCCGAACTGGATTCATGAGGATGTAGACGTTCATCCCAACCGGCACTTTTGCGATGAGCGCCGCGCAAGACTCAGGACTGTCACAGAGCCCGTGGAGGCCCGGACGACCATCCGCAATCGCGCGCACTTCCCGGATCTGGGGTGGATTCCAATTGATGAACTGCTGCTTCAGTTGGCGGATGAGCACGTCAACCGGCACAGCCAGTGCCGATTGATTTGGAGGCCCGAGCGCCAGAGTCTGCGGATGCTCCGAGGTCAACGGCTCCTTCGCGGATTCATCGCCAATACTGCTCATGCCTGCACCTCCTTTGGCGTGAATCCACACTCCGCGGTGACTGGGCAACCGGCGGCCTTCCACGTCAGGATGCGGTCGCGCGTCCAATACCGACGAGGGCGCTTGCTCATCGTGCCACTTTCGTCCGGGGCGAGCATGGTTCCTTCGCGCAGCTTGCGCAGTACCTTTGACGCGGAGATTCCCAAAAGCGCGGCCATTTCCTTCTGGGAGACCAGCGACTCGTTCATGCCATTACTAATGTTGTCAGTCATGCGATCCCTTCTTAGTTGTCGTGGTTGTCGAAGCTGAACACCTGAAACATCAGGTGCGACTAACAGCATTGCCTCAGTGAAGGCAAAAGGAAAGCGCTTCAGATTGTGTTGGTGAATCTGGCGATCAACCGTCGCCAATGTGGCGACGGGATCCGGCTTGTGGTCTAGAGACCGTCACTTGGGCGCGTTCCAGCGCTTCTTCAGATAGCCCAGCTCAAGCGCAGCGTTGATTTCCTCGCGCCAGTACGGCGGGCCACCGTTCTCGTCGGCGGAGTTCGCTCCGCGGTGGTTTTCTCGAAAGTGCTTCATCTGCTTCTTCAGGGTGGTCGCGGACTTGATTTGGCGGTTCGTAACCTTGTAGATGTAATGCTTCACTTGCTTGACATCCATTGGATCGACGAATTCATCGGCGGTGAGCGGCCACGCAACGACTTGCTGACCGGCCTGAACCAATGCGGCCAGCGAGACCTGCTTAGCCTTGACGTTTTCAACGAATCGTCGGAGAACAGGTGCAACGCTGCTCTGGCGGCCAAGTTCGCGCTTGTCCATCGCCTCCACTAGTTTGACGACTTCGCCCGGCAGATCCAGCACGCGACTGACCGAGAGTGCGTTGGTTTCACGCTTAAGGCTTCGGAGGTGCGTGAGAATCGCATGTTCCCACTTCAACAGTCTGTGGCTTGGTTCAGTTGCCTTCAGCTTGCCTTCGAGCCAACTGTGTGCATCAGTTTGCCATTCCGATGACTCGGAAACGAAGCCGCTTGGATCTGTGGCCTGCAATATCTTGGCGACCTCCCGGAGGTAGAGCGAGTGATATGACTGGGCCTGCAATCGGGCAACATCCAGGTAGCGCTCCAGAAGCTCGAAGTGCCGTATGGATGTTCGGCCAGTCTCCTGCGCGAGCGCGTCCAGCGCACGTGCTTCCATCTCCATGGTGCCGGCCACATCTGGAGAC
The DNA here is from genome assembly GCA_964640485.1 of uncultured Isosphaeraceae bacterium. GTDB lineage: Bacteria > Planctomycetota > Phycisphaerae > Phycisphaerales > SM1A02 > CAZXGD01. The sequence continues at coordinate 108,264 of CAZXGD010000004.1, forward strand.
TTGCCCACCGCCCGCTCCCGGATTTCAGCAACTTCCTGTTCGAGCTCCACGGTGATCTCTTTGAATGACAAGCAGGAAGTCTGAGGCTTAGGACGCGCGTTCATCGCTGACCTGCCTTTGTTCCCCGGCGTGGTGACACCCATGGTGCGGCTGCTTGCGGCCCGTGTGGTGAAAGCCATTCGGCGAACGTCCAAGGTTGCCGAAACGGCAACTGGCCGGCGTATGTTCGCGCTGGTCCCACAATGCCGAATGGGAAGTAGCCCTCTTCCCGGAGAGCGGTGAGCCTGCCGTATGAAACACCGAGAGCACACGCGGTATCGCTGGGCGTGACATGCTCATTGCCGGGGAAGAACGGCCCGAGCTTGCCGCGGAACATCGCCTTGGCTCCGAAATCAGGCGGAGGACTGACAATGCGTGCGTCCAGAGCGTTCCGGTCGACAAGCGTCGTCAGAGCAAGATGCAAGCGTGCAGCCGCCAGAACCAGCGGCACCTTCCCAGCAGGGATTGGGTTGCCGATGCCAGACATGAGCTCACTGAACATCGTTTCAATTCCTGAATCTACCATGCCTTTCACTCCTTCTTGTTGATGACGGGCGTTGCCCTTCTGGTGACCCAGCGCTGGTGCTTCTTGAAACCTCCGCTGCCTGCACAGTGCAACGACTGGCAAGCGACCCCGGATAGGGCGCCGCCGAAACTCGGCGGCATCAGAATTTCAAGATTTGGCCGGTTGTCACGCTGGTGCGTATGAATGCGCCAGACACCAAGCCTAAAGCCACTGCAGACTACGGCGGAGCATGAGGCCCCTCAGCAGTCGGGTGGGGAGACACACAGAGGATACTAACCGGCGCTCCACGTGCAAATGAACTTGTTTGCTTCGCCTTTCTGAGGGCGTCGCGCCACGGTCACGTCATTTTCTTCAGCTACTAGCCAACACGAGGATGTGTCAAGTGTCAGGAGGGTTGGGGGGGAAGTGAAATGTCGTCGCTAACGGGTGCAGGGGGATTGGAAGTAGTAAAGCGTTTCTCTTTCACCACAACTCAACGCCATCTTCCCATTACCAAGGACGGCGACATATTGGTTTCATGTTTGCCGCGCTCTCATCTTCGCGAGCCACCCCCTTGGGCCTGACACTTGACACTTGCTGCACCTGCCGAATCTTCCGCTGGCACGTTGCATGACCATTACGCATTTCTCATTCAAGAGCACGCTGTTTGTGCACGCCAGAATGGCAGCAGCAGCGTGAACACTGCCTGATCATGGCGAGTGAAATCCTGCAACAAGTTCTAAGTGCACGCTGGTGCATCATGATGCAGTCACCAGTCACCACGAGGAAGTGGACCGAATGGCACGCCTCTTGCGCCAAGATCTACCCCACAGCCGTTGTTCGTGTTGCAGGATTTGCATTGAACATAGGAACCACACAATTGAACAACCCTTACCCCCATTCACTAGGCCGCGCCGCGCGCAAGCCCTTCCAGCCCCACATCGAGTGGGTCCTCCACCGCGAGCTAGACAGTCCCATGTGGGCTGACGACAAGACTCAGACTCAAGCGCTGCTGGCAATGAAGTCGTCAATGACGCACCCCGCAAATCCAAACTAACGCAGATCACCGCATCGACACACTCTCAAGAGTGCAAGGCACCGTCACAGTCTTGGGCACCAGCTCTTCTGCCTTTACCTGTGGCAGGTAGTCCGGGATCGACTCAGCATACTTTTGCACTTTGATCCACAGTCGGGAGATGCTTGCTTCACCCGCTGCCGTCTTGGCAGAATTGACATCATTCCACAGCCCACGGGCAAGTTCGACCGTATCTGTGAGTGCCTTAGGATTAGCGCCCCATGGCAGACGTGAAGCCGGCACATTCTTCGACGCACCTTTGGCTGAACCCAACTTCGTCTGGATCGATTCTGCAATTGAACCCAAAGTTCCCTTCGCGCTCTTGCACTTCTCCTTTGCGGCGCTCAGCGCGGCGTCACAACTCCAAGTCGTGGCCTTGGGATTTGCCCTCAAGTGTTTATCGCGCGCCATACCCAACCGTTCATACTGAACGGTTGCCACCAGCGCACCCTTGAAGTTTGTGTTGAACCCGCTCAGAGCACTCTTTAGAGCCTCGAAGTTCTTCAGCACGTTTGCCACCCGCGCATCCTCTTCCGCCTGTTTGGTCTGCTTTTGCTTGTCGTCGGGCGCGGCCTGCGCACCGAACAATGACGATGCAACAACAACAAACGGAATCCCGGCGCCAGCCTTGATGATGAAAGTTCTACGGTTCATGCGCGTCCTCGTGTTCATGGTATGAACGGTGGCAAAACGCCACTACGGTACCAGAGGAGGCTGACTGTGCAAAGCCGAGCGCCCAACCTTCATAGTCACGGTCACGTGTTGAAGTCACTTACGAAGCGTTGTCCCGGAACGTGCAAACAACTGTGAGACACCTTTGTTCATGAAGCCACGAGTTCGCATGCGGGATCCCGCAGGGGCCCCGCTGCCTTGGGCTGGATGAGCAGCAGTTCATTGCTGGGTTTGTTGATCCAGACCTCGCGGGGCGTGCCGGAGCACGTGAGGAGCGACAACGGAAGACTATGCAAGCCTTGTACAACGGGCGACGGCGGACGGGCGCGTG
>CAZXGD010000005.1:0-110688 GCA_964640485.1 uncultured Isosphaeraceae bacterium
GGGCCAAGCACGCCATCGGCCGAGACATGACCCAAGCCGAGTGGCAGCAGGCCTTTCCAAATAGGCCCTATCGCCCCACATGGGCCGATCGCCATGTGACCCACCTGATTGATTGACGTCACCTAGAAATTTGTTCTGATCGTGAGCCATGCATACCGCACTCCCCGCTTTCCGGGGTGCGCAGGTCGCTGAGCACTTCCCTCAAACAGGGGCGCCCGCAAGGAGCACGCATCATGCCGATTTCACTGAGCCTTGGAGTCTTCTCCGCAACCATCGTTTTCGTGAGTGTGCTACTCCCCGGCGCGCGGATAACGTCCGGTCCCGCTGAAGTCCCCAAGATCTCAAGCATCACCGGCTTCACAGACAGTATTGGCGGAGTGCAAAATGGCCGCTGGTCGGGTCAAGCTGCGCACGCACCCAGTGGAGCAAAGAATACGTATCGAGGATGGCTAGCAGTCGAGGGTTTCGACTATGGCCAACCGAAAAACAACCCTTACTACTGGGAGATAAACGGCACTGGCTTCGGCATGAGCACGGGGAAGGTGGAAGTCGGACCGGGCGCTAACCCTTTTCGGTCTTTCACGGTGCTCGATTGGAAGCCGAATCGCATCAGGTGCGTGGCGACCGTGCCTCATTCCTTTTCGGCCGCTCCCTTCACACTGACAGTACGCACCGCTGCGACTCCGCAAATGCCACAGGGCGCGACGGCTAGCATTGCGGACAAGGCGGTGGGAATCATTCGTTCCCGGGGATGGGGGCAGTGCACTTGGTACGTCGCCAAGGTGCGCCTAGACAAGGGTCTCCCTGTTCCGAAGAGCGCATTTGAAACAAATTTTGCTATCTCCGCAGTCGGCTCGCCCGCAAGTAACTATCGCCCAAAACAATGGGACTGCCTCAATTACGGCGGCAGACATGTGGCAATCATCACAAGCAAGCCCGCGGAGAAGAGCAATGCTGATGGCTCAATTACGTGGAAGTTTGAAGTTTCCGAGTGCAATTACGACTGGCAAGAGAAGCCCGGAAGTAGTTCTCGGGAATTCACTCTAAGCAAGCCCGACGCCAAGGGCAAGCAAACCGTTGTTGCTGGCATCGGCACCCTGTGCAACCGAACGTGGTTCGCGACCGGGTGCTACCGATAGCGGCCGCCAATGCCCAATCACCACTTCACCACCTCCGGAGAATCCACCTTGAATCCTCACCGCAACATGCGCAATTCCACCACGATTACAACCACCTTCATCGATCGCGGCACCAGGGTGAAGTTCCGGTCCTACGGAGTCGTCACGCTGGCCCTCCTTTCAGCACTTGCGCTTGGCGGTTGCACTACAACGAACAGCTCGAATACTGCAGATCGAGTTGGTCCGCCGGTTGGGTCGCGCTCTCCGAAGATGGACTTCACCCGAATTGACACGATCGCAGTGTTTCCCCTCTTCCCTTCTGGCCAGGTTAGCGAAGAGCAGTTCGCGGAACACCTCGTATCGGGCCTTACGGCAGAACTGATTCTGCGACAGCCAGCATGGAAGACACGTTCCTACATGGAGGTGCTTGACCAGATCAACAAGGGAAACCTCGGGACTGGTTACAAAAACCTGCAGGCAGACTTCAACACGCACGGCAGCGGCATGCAACCGCTGGCGATGCGATCACCTGAAACCAATGAATTCTTAAAGCAACTGGCCGCCCGATGCGGCGCACAGGCGTTCATCATTGGCAGTTATGACTTGGGAGTCACTCATGACTACATCTCCACGCCCGTTGGAATGATCCGAGATTCAAAGGAGCTGTGTACAGTGAGGCTGTCGCTGTTCTTCGTGGACGGAGGCGAGAACTGGTGGACAGCCACCATCACTCGGGTTGGAAATCGCGATGCGATGATCAAAGAGATTTCGCAGAGCCTCGGGCAATACGTAGGCCAGGGCACGCTCCGTCAACTCTAGAACCGTAGGGGCTGCCCAGACCGGTACACGAAGTCCCTAGGGCTTCGATGGTGTCCACATGATGGCCTAGGAGCAGGTGGGCGCCAGCAAGCGTCAAGGCCCCTGGGTCGACGCCGGTGCGGTAAGCGCCCGGCCGGCGGCACCCCGCTGCCCCCCATAGGTGGTGGGTCGGACCACACCCCCCCCCTCCCTAATTGAAGCAATCTTGGCGGCATGGCCGATATCTGATTCCAGCGGCATGGGGCACTGCGCCTGCGGCCGAAACAGAACCCGTGGAGACAAGACGATGAATCAGACGAACACCAATGCGTATCCGTCGTTCACGTCACAGAAGCATGGATGGATCTGGCTGTTGTTCTCCGGAGTCCTATCTGTGGTTCTGGGCGTGCTGCTTGTGCTGTGGCCGTTCATGATGTTGGTGGATGTGTATGGCCGAGTTGCAGGTGCGTTCATGATGATCGCCGGCATCTTTGGCCTGTTCTCGGTAGGCACCGTGAACGCCAGCCGACGCAACGTGTGGATGTGGATGCTGCCAATCCTTGGTGGATTGCTCGGCGCCCTTCTCTTCTTCCAGCCGGTGCTTGCCATCGAGGGCATCATGCTCACCATCGGGTCGTTTGCCATTGTTGGCGGCGTCTACGGTTTGGTGGCCACGATCGCGTCCTGGGAGCATGTCACCCACCACTGGCTTGCCATGGTCTTTAGCATGCTCACCATCATGGCGGGCGTGAGCATGGCCGTATACCCAGACCTGGCCGTGTGGGTCTTTGGTCTGTGGTTCGGCGTGAGCTACCTGTTTAATGGCGCTTACCAACTGCTTTGCGTGCCTGATCTGCGCAAGGTTGAGGTGTTGGCCACCGCCTGAACCCCTGCTCTCAGTTTCTGACTCCAAGGCAGGCCGAATGCACGTGCACTCGGCCTGCTGTATTTTTGCGCCATGGCAAAGAAGAAGACCACGTCCTCCGCACTGAAGCCCGGCCATGAACGCGTCATCCGCGACTTCATGCGCCACCACTACCGCCACTTCAATGCGGCTGCAATGATTGACGCTGCGGATGGTTACGTGGCCCACCTGAACAAGGGGGGCAAAATGATGGTGACCCTGGCGGGCGCCATGAGCACCGCTGAATTGGGGCTGTCACTGGCTGAAATGATCCGTCGCGACAAAGTGCACATGATCACCTGCACCGGGGCCAATCTTGAAGAGGACATTTTTAACTTGGTGGCGCATGACCACTACGTGCGGGTGCCCAACTGGCGCGAACTGGGCCCTGAGGGCGAGGTCAAGCTCTACAACAAGCACCTGAACCGGGTGACTGACACATGCATTCCCGAAGAGGAAGCAATCCGCCGCCTTGAGCGCGCCGTGCTGGACGAGTGGACCCGCGCCGACCGTGCCAAGGAGCGCTTCTTTCCACACGAGTTCTTCTATCGCATCTTGTTGAGCGGCAAGCTCAAGAAGTACTACCAAATCGACCCCAAGAACTCGTGGCTGCTGGCCGCGGCTCAGAAGAATCTGCCGGTCATCGTGCCCGGATGGGAGGACAGCACGCTGGGCAATATCTACGCCGCCCACTGCATTCAGAAGGACATCAAGAACGTGAGCACGATGCGCAGCGGCATTGAATACATGATGGCATTGGCGGAGTGCTACACCAGCGTCACACGCAAGAGCAGCGTGGGATTCTTTCAGATTGGCGGCGGCATCGCCGGAGACTTCCCCATTTGCGTGGTGCCCATGCTGCATCAAGATCTCAAGCGCACCAAGGTGCCGCTCTGGGGGTACTTCTGCCAGATCAGCGATAGCACCACCAGTTACGGCAGTTACTCCGGCGCCACACCCAATGAAAAGATCACTTGGGGCAAGTTGGGCCCCAAGACTCCCCGGTTCATCATTGAGAGCGATGCCACCATTGTGGCTCCACTGATCTTTGCCTACGTTATGGCAGAGTGAGTGAACGGCGGGCAAAGGGCGGAGTTCGAAGTGCCTGCAAGCGCGCGCCCGCTTCTTGAATGGTCTTCAACGTCTTGCAGAACGCCAGGCGAACCAATGCATGTGCCCCCTGCGGTGTGCTGTAAAAGGCGCTGCACGGAATTACCGCCACTCCCGCGTGCTTCACCACGGCATGGGCAAACTCAACGTCCGTTTCAAACCCAAAGCTAGTGTGATCGGCGAGAACAAAGTAGGACCCCTGCGGGACCAGCGGCGAAAGCCCAACGCCGTTGAGTACGGAAACAAGAGCATCCCGGCGCACCTGATACTCCGCACGAAGCTGCACGTAGTAGGAGTCGGGTGCCTGGAGAGCATCCACCACCGCGCATTGAAGTGGCGTGGCGCTGCAGAACGTCAGGAACTGGTGCGCAGCACGGATCCCCTGTGTGAGGTGTGCGGGCGCGATTGCCCACCCGAGCTTCCAGCCTGTCAGGCTGAAGGTCTTGCCAAGACTGTTGAGCACAATGGTGCGCTCTCGCATTCCAGAAAGCGTGCAGATAGAAACGTGCGGCTCCTGGAACCAGATCTTTTCATACACCTCATCGCTCAGCACCAAGCAATCGTGCTCCCTGGCAATTGCCGCCACTCCGGCCAATTCATCGGGGGTGAACACCCGTCCGGTGGGATTGTGCGGTGTGTTCAACACAATCAGTCGAGTGCGCGGCCCAACGACTGACCGAAGTTCTTGCAGTGGAATCGCAAACTCGGGCGCCTGAAGGCGAACGGTGCGCACAACTCCACCGGCCATCGCCACCGCAGCGGGGTAGGAGTCGTAGAACGGCTCCATGAGCACCACTTCATCGGCGGGGTTCACCAATCCCAGAATGGCGGCTGCGATCGCCTCGGTGCAACCGCTGGTCACAGTGACTTCAGCTTCAGGGTCAACCTCCACTCCAGTGTCCTTCTTGAACCGATCTGCAATGGCGCGATTCACCTGCGGCAGCCCGAACATGCGACCGTACTGGCCGTGCCCATCACGAATGGCACGGATTCCAGCCTCCTTCACAAAATCAGGCCCGTCAAAATTGGGAAACCCTTGCCCCAGATTCACCGCGCCAAATTCATTCGCCAGCCGGCTAAACGTAGCAAAGACGCTCTCGCCGAACGGTTTCAGGCGATCTGCAATTCCATGAGGGGTGCGTGGCATGGGCAAAGCAGGTCTTACCGCGGCGGCACCACCGGCGCGCTCTTGACGTGCACATCCAACTGCGGAAAGGCGATCACAATGCCTTGTTCACGGAAGAGCTTGTCAATTCTGCCGATGAGTGTGTGCCTCACCATGATGCTCTCACGCGGTCGCACAACGTAATACAACACATCGAAGTCGATCGAGCTAGCGCCAAACTGCCGCAGCACCGCCATCGGCGCGGGATCCGGCACCACCATCGGAAGATCAACCAGCGCCTTGTTGAGTGTCCGTTCGGCCAGTTCTAGATCAGTGCCGTATTCCACTCCCACGGCCACCGTATAGCGAATGGGCCCGTCATCCAGCGTCCAGTTGGTGATGCGCGTGGTGATGAACTGCTTGTTGGGAACAATGATTTCCTTCTCATCAAAGTCCACCAGAGTGGTGGCGCGTGTTGCGATCTTGACGACCCGGCCGGTGACGTTGTCCACCGTGACAATATCGCCAAGCCGCACAGGCCGCTCCGCCAGCATGATGAGCCCCGACACAAAGTTGGCAAAGATCTCCTGTAGTCCAAAGCCCAGCCCCACGGTGACGGCGGCCGCAAGCCACTGCACATTGGACCAGCCAATCTTGAGCGCCGCGAAACTGGCACCGATGCCCGCGAGCACCAGCACGTATCGGCCCAAGCTCACGATGGCATAGCGCGCGGAGTCGTCCAGTGGAAACCTCTGCAGCAATGCCAAACCCAACACTCCCGGAAGATCTCGCACAAGTTGCACGGTGAGCGCGATGACAAGTGCAAACACCAGCAGGTCGCGCACGGTGACTGCCTTGAGAGAACCGTCCTCCGCCCCCACTGTCCAAAGCGTGCTGGACTTCATGAGCCCCAGCGCGGGCACCACGTTGTTCCACGCGGCTGCAATGCCCACGAGCAACACCAAGAACGCCATCAGTCGAATGACGCGACCCACCTGTTCTCCAAGCCGTTTCTGCTCAGCGCTGGAAGTTCCTCTGCGCCAGGCAAATCGATCACTGGTGGATTGAAAGAGTCGATCCAGCAGGGCTAGACCTACGGCGATCCCCAAGATCACCCAGTAGGTTTGGATCATGTTTTCAAGAATGATGCGCGTTGTAAAGACATACCCCATGGCGGCACCGAGCGCCAACGCAAAGGGAATGGCAACCAACAGTGGATACCAGAGCCCCCGCAACAAAGCGATCCATCCCCGTGGACGATTGGCAATCACCGCCGAGAACAGGCCATTGCTGGGCTTAAAGAGATGCACGCTCACAAACCCCAGCACCAAGAGCGCGGCAAGGAGTGCCACCCGCCCCAACGGGGCACCACCCAGATCGGATGTCGCGCCCGCAGCGAGCACACTCACAAAGATCAGTGGCACCGCAACGTGAAGCACCAGCCGTGCACCCTTTTTCAGGCTGTTCAGCACATTCGGACGCCACCCGAAGTGTGACTCTGCAAGTCCACCTGGCCGGGCCAGTTCAACCTGAATCGAGCAAAGCAGCACTAGGCTTTCGATGGAATCAAGCGCATTCACCAAGGAACTGAGTGCTGAACCAGACTCCGGTGATGCTTGAAGCAGGGCCCCAACGATGGCCAACGTCGCGGGTAGTGGTGCCGCGCAAAGCACAGTGAGCACAAGCGCCTGGCCAGAGTTTAAGAATCGATCGCTGGGCCCGCCTACTTCGTGGCCGAGGGCTCTGAGCCGCTTGACAAAGCGTGGGCGATACACCACCGCCGCCACCAATACCGCCACGTACACCAACCATCGAAGGGGAAACTCCCGCATGGAGGCCCGGGCACCTGCCATGACTTCCTGCCAAAACGCTGGCGCGACGAGCGTGGTGAACTCCCTCACGGCGTCCGCCGCCTCTTCCGCGTGGATCGGCGTTTCATTGGGAAGCCAAAGCACCTGCGCGTTGATGAATTGCCGGTAGTCCCCCACGACTTCTGCCAGTTGCGCCTGCGCTTTGGCAACGCGCGCCAGGTCTGCGGTAAGCGCTGTGCGTGCCTGGAGAAGCGGTTCCCACTGTTCTTGCCTAAGCCGCATGAGCGCGGCCGCAATCTCTTCAAGCGTGGCAGACCCCGCGCCGCCCATCTGCCGGCGTCGGACCTCCGCAGCCTGCATGGGATCGCGCAACTCAGCAATCTGGTCCGAAAGATCAAGCTGGCGAATCTCCGCTTCCGCGGCCTGCTGCTGAGCGCGCAATTGCGCAACTTTCAATGAACGGGCGGACTCCAACTCCGCTTGATGCCTCAGCAGAACCGTGCTCACGGGACCCTCTGAAGCGGTCGAGAGGAGGACGCGCTGTCGATCGGTGTCCAGTGCGCGCAGCAGTTCCGCCGTCCTGATTTCCAACTCAACGACGTGAGCTTGTGCCGCGCGCGACTCCCCCTGCACTCGCTCAAGCTGAGCCGCAGCGGCGACGCTCTGCTGTTCGATACTTGCCAGCACCGCGTCCGCCGCGGAAGCCCATCGCCCCGCAACGCACAGCACAAACACCAGCACCGCTCCACTCCATGCCTTCATGGACCTCATGATACGCCCTGCCACGAATCCATCCATCCGGTGAACGTGCGGAACGACGCGCGCGGACGGAGCCACTCAACGTAGTCGGAGAGTCGATCGCACATCGCTTCGCCATCGACGGCGCGCATGTACCGAGGCAATCCGCTTTGCCGCAAATCCACGAACTCCCAAGGATGCCAGAAGACATTGAGAAGACCATCGACATCCAAGCATCGGGCGCTGGCGGACCGCACCGCCATCATGGGAAGATTCTTCATGGCTAGCCAGAAGAGCGGCAGGCGCAGGATGGGTGACGTGGAGATGGGCACCTCCAGCACTTGACCCCGGCGGTAAGGCACGCGAGGTTTGCCAAGGTTGTTGTAGCGGCCTGGAAGCCAGATGGGGTTTTCTGAGCTGTCATACTGATACCCCGCCGCAACCAAGGCCTCAGCATTGGTGGGTTGCAAGCGCGCTCTTCGAAAGCCCTTCACCACGGCACCAGAGACTTGCTCAAGCAACCGCTTGCTTTCCATCAGGTCTGAATCTTGAAAGGTGGCGTGGTGCAGTCCATGGCTGGCCGTTTCATGGACCAGCGCCGCGCCTCGGGTGAGACCCGGGTGCCATTGAGCAAAATTGGCAGTCGTAAAGAGCGTGGCGGGAACGCGCAGCGACTCCAGCAGTGCAAGCACCCGTTCCTGACCTCGCCCCCCCACTTCCATCTGCTCCTCCATGGGCATGGATCGTCCGTACGCCAAGGGGGCGTCAAACTCTTCAACATCAAAGCTCAGCAGGACCGTTGGAGGGGCTGAGTTCATCGTGCCATCATTCAAGGTTCTGCATCGCCTGCGTGCACTACGGCCTGCTTTGCGCGATCATACGAAGCGCCATGCCGCAACCTAGTGCCAATGCAGCCATCCCCTTTCAGATCCTTCACAGCGACACTCGGGTTCTGGTGGTGGGCAAGCCAGCAGGAGTGGTGACTGAACCAGGCCTTGGACACCTGCGCGACAGCTTGATGAATGGCCTGATGGCCAAGTGGCCCCAAGAATTGTCCGCGCTGGGGGAGAGCCGAGATTGGGGTCTTCTGCACCGTTTGGACCGGGACACCAGCGGCGCCGTGCTGGTGGCGCTGGACGCGGCCGCATACGACTCGCTGCGCGCACAGTTTGAAACGCGCGCTATACGAAAGCAGTATCTGGCTTTGGTAGAGGGCCGCCCCCCAGCGGAGCGCGGGACAGTGAATCTTCCGCTTGCCGAAGTTCGTCGCGGTGACATGAAGATCAGCGTGGCTGACCATGGCAAAGGCGGCGGTGAGCCGGCACTTACGCATTACCGCGTTTTGGGGCGGGGCACGCGGCGCTCCCTGTTGCAGGTTGAACTTGTGACAGGCAGGCTCCACCAGATCCGTGCGCACATGGCGCATCTGGGGTGCCCCGTGGTCAACGATCGGGTCTACCGCCTTGACCTTCCACCCAACACTAGCAAGCCACCCAAGGGGCGTCCGCAAGAGCCGGTCGCATTGCACGCGTGGACTCTGGCGTTCACGCACCCTTCAGGAACGCCGATGTCAGTCACGGCGCCGTTGCCGCCGGCGTTTTCTCAGTTGCTGATGCAGATGCAGATTCCCGTGCCTTCCGTGCCGAAGCCTTGAGTTGCACAACGATCTCTTGCATTCGCGCTGCCGGCAACGCATGGGTGGCGGTGCGGTCAAAGCGGGCGATGTTCATCCCCACCACTCTCCCGTCCAAGTCCACCACTGGTCCACCCATTTGATCTGGACGCGTGATGGAGTCGTGGGCGATGACTGAACCAAAGCCACTTGAAAGTTGGGAAATCTCCGTCACCGTGTTCCCTCGGCGAACTTGACCATTTTGATCGGTGTTGGGCGCGAGCACTAGGTCAACGGTTCGTCGGCCATCCTTGCCGAACACCTCCACCGCCACCCGCTCGCCGATTCGATATGCGTTCAACGTACGGCGCAGCGCCTCCCGGCTTGTCACGGGTTCGTCATTCACCTTAAGAATGAGTTCACCCGCGACGATGCCGGCCCGTTGAGCGGGCATTCCCCCCGTGACGCCCTCCACCAGTACTGCGTTCTCACTCTGCGCCTCTTCAAGTGCCTCCTTGGAGGGCACGCCGGTCCTGACGCCCATGTACGCGGTACTTGTGGCGTCGCGATCGCTCTGTCTCACTTCGATGGCTGCGAAACCAAGCGCGGTCGAATCGGGGAAAGCCCTCGGCGTAATCAGCGCTGCTCCGGGAACCACGTGAGCGCTTGTGTCCCACTCCACTGGAACCATGTGGTAGTGCGGTGGAAGTTCCACCAGGAGTAGCGCAACATCATTCTTGGCATCGCGCGCAACCACTCGCGCCTGATGCCTGGATCGATCACGCGTCTCCACTTGCAAACCTGAGTCTTTGGACACCTGCGAAGATTTGGTGACCACCAGACCCAGCGCGTTGACCACCGTGCCGTAGGCAAGTTGTGCGTCAAACTCCATGACTCTCACCAAGGACTCGGCAGCCGTTTGCGCCACCGTGTCAAGGCGAACGTCCCGCTGCACGGCCAGCTTTCCGGCGTCGCTGGTGCCCGAGGGAAATCGCGTTCCGGGACCGTTGCGGCGACGCCCGCGTCGTTGTGGTGCGGCATCTTCGCGGGTGGTCTTGGACTCCAACTCTTCTAACCGAGACTGGAGAGCATCGATGGGAGTGGCCACATTCTCCCAGCTTTGCCTTCCGCAACGGGAGTTCAGTCCGACCACCTCTCCCCGCAGGTTGAAACTTGGCCCCCCAGAATCTCCCGCATCGATCGGGGCGTCAAAGAGAAGTTCCTTTTCGTTGTTGCCAAGAACTCGACCCACTCTCACCAGCGCGGGTCTGTTTTTTTCTGCGGCTGGCCCATGTGTGTAGCCCATGGCCACCAGCCAATCACCCTTGGCCAATCCCACCGTGGTCCCTAAAGGAGTCCAGGGTAACTCGCGTTCTTTGCAATCAAGTTGCACCAGACCGCAATCAATGCCTCCCTCAAAAACCTGCCCCAAGGTCTTGCCCGAAATCGTGCTGCCATCTGAAAGCACCGCTTCCACCGGGCGCCCGGGTGCAACCCCCACATGACCGCATGTTGCCACCAATCCATTCTTGCGAATGATGACGCCGGTTCCCGATGAGCTGCGTCCACTCTCGCTGATGAGGCGCAGCAGCACCACTGAGGGACGCACCCGTTCCGCTACACCCTTGAGATCACGCTCCAATTCCTTGAGCCCCGCCACCGTATGAACATCGTCAAATGGATCCTGCCCAAGGTATTCGGGGGGCCGCGCCAAGGGCCGCTCCGCTGTTGTGCCTGCTGATCCGCCCGTCAACGGTGGCGCGGCGGGCGCCTGCGGCGGCTCTGCCGCACTGGCGCTCAGGGAGAACAGAATGAGTGCGAGCGCGACTGTGCGCGACATGAAGTCCTCACGACTTGGCTGTGGCTGGCTTGCCTTGGCTATCGAGTGGTCGAACCTTGATGTTGCGGAACTTGACAACGTCACCGTGATCCTGCAACGCCACATGCCCCTTGGACTTGGTTCCAAAGAGTGGCATGCTGGCGAACTTGCTCTTCTTGAGGCGCTCCTTGTACTCGTCGGAACTGGTGTCAAACGACACCACCTGCTGTCCATTCAAGAAGAGCTTGACGGTGGTTCCAACGCACACGATGCGCGCGGTGTTCCATTCTCCAGCTGGCTTCACCACTCCCTCGGGCGCCGCATACAACGCGTAGCACGAACCCGCGGAGGTCAGCCGGCTCTTGCCATCTGCGTGCTTGGCGTCATCCAAGATCTGCATTTCCGGACCTGTTTCCCAGGGATAGGTTCCATCTTCGGTGACGTGCCACATCAATCCGCTGTTGCCTCCCGCTGAAACATTCCAATCAGTCTGGAACTCAAAATTGTCCCACTCAGCCTTGGTGATCAAGTCTCCACCCGAACCGCGAAGCACCAAACATCCTTCCTCCACAACCCATGGGGCTGGCACTTCCTGCTTCTTGTATCCGCGGAAGTTGGCACTCGGGTTGGCACCGTCAAACAGAAGCACCCACCCGGACGCTTGCTCCGCCGCGGTGAGTTTGTTGGGGGCATTAGCGGCGGGCGGCTTGGGAGCCGCGGGAGCCTTGGGAGCCGCGGGAGCGGCGGGAGCCGGGGGAGCCGTGGATGCGGGCGGGGCGCAAACCCCGGCGACGATGGCGGACGAGGCGAGTGCAATGCATGCAAACGTGTATGTCATGAGTTACTCCAATGAGCGTGAATCTACTTTGGCGGAGCCACGGGGACTTGGTTGCCCGTGGGTGTCACGGGTGCTGGGTCGGGAATGCGGGTGGCTCGAATGCGCGTCTTTTCATCTCGAGCGAGAGAGACGATGGCGATATCGGCAGTCGGTGGCGCGTTGAACGGTGCGCCGTTCACATCGATCTTAATGGCGCCTCGTCGGCCGATCCGGCCAAGACCAACCGGCAGGTCAAGCGTATATCCCTGCGCGAGTTTTTGAACGTCGTAAGTGAACTCCACCACGTCTTGGGCCGGGTACTTGGTGGTGATGAGTATGGTTGCAGACGCTCCGGTGCGAGTTCGAAGCATGTAGCTAGTCTGATTATCCGGAGTGAGCGCGCTGACGCGCTCTGCAACCACAGGCTGGCCTTCCCAGAGAATCCTTGGAATGGGCGCCTCCATCCACGGAATGTTGAACACCAACTGATCCCGCTTGGAATCCCCGGTGGCTGTCGGGCGTTTGACATCGGGGTCCTCCCCCGAAAGCACTTCACGCACGCATCCGGATGCCGCACAACACGCGCACGCCAGTACCGCTGCCTTGATCATTGGAGCCATAGGTACGGAACAACGGTTTGCCATGAGGATGCATTGCCTTGCTAAATGCAGTTGTACCCAATTGTGGCTGCGGGTGCGCCTTTGGAATGCACTGCCCATGCAGGTAGAATTGCCGAAATGCTGGCACTTCTGCCCACGTGCATCCCTTTTGGCGTTGTGGGGCTGGCTCACTGAATGACTTCGGCGCCCAGAAAACTCGTGGTGGGTGTCGCACTCATCATCAACATGTGCGGCGGCGCGCACGCCACCGATGGCGAAGTGGTGGCGTGGGGCTTGAATGACCACGGCCAATGCGATGACCCCAGAGATACCAGCCCAGTGGTTGACATGGATGGAGGCGCCCTGCACACCGTTGCGCTCCTAGGCGATGGGAGCATCGTGTGCTGGGGCTCCAATTCCGCAGGGCAATGTGCGCCCACGGGCGAGGGCCCGGTGTTTGTGGCGGTGGCCGCAGGGGCGCAGCATTCAACGGCACTGCGTCTCGACGGATCAGTGAAGTGCTGGGGTTCCAACGCCAACGGACAGTGCGATGTGCCGCCGCTGATGGGGCGCGTGATTGGAATCTCCAACGGCTACTACCACACCGTTGCGGTCACCGCATTGGGGCAGGTGCGCTGCTGGGGATGGAATGGTCAGGGTCAATGCCAAGTGCCGCTGGATCTGGCGCCCGTCACACAGGCATCGGGAGGCAGCCAGCACACCGTGGCACTGGAATTGAGCGGCGGTGTGCGTTGTTGGGGTTGGAATGCCAGTGGGCAATGCTCGGTACCCAGTGGTCTGAGCGGCGTGATTCAAGTGGCTGCTGGCAACAATCACTCCGTGGCTCTGCGTGCCAATGGAACCGTCAGTTGCTGGGGATCCAACGGCTATGGAGTTTCAACGCCGCCACAGAACCTGTCGGGCGTCATACAAGTGGCCACAGGAAAGTGGCACACGGTGGCGTTGAAAGCAAACGGATCCGTCGTGGCGTGGGGCTGGAACAATTGGGGTCAGATCAACCCGCCAGCCGCGCTTGGACCCACGGCGCTTGTTTCATGCGGAGATTTTCATACGTTGGCCGCGATCGGCGTGCCCACCACCACACCCTGTGTAGCGGACCTGAATGGCGATGGCGCGGTTGACGGAGCCGACCTCGGAATACTGATGGGAGCGTGGGGGCAGGCAGCCGCGGGAACCGCAGCAGATTTCAATGAAGACGGAAGCGTGGACGGCGCGGAGTTGGGCAGCCTGCTGGCCGTGTGGGGCCCCTGCCCTCACACTTCGTCCTGACGCCAAAGGTGCCTACGCTTCAGGCCGATGTTGTTGGACCGTGACCAATGAATAACGTGTCGCCAATCTCAAAGACAATATGGCTCGTGGCGATCACAGCGATGAGCGCATGGTGCGTGTTTGCCGCCGCAACTCCACCCGCAGGTGTCGTTGCACAATCGGTGGGCTCTAACTGGAATGAGTTGGTAGGGGTGGCCGCCCTGCCCGACCAACGCTTGCTGGCGTGGGAGCGCGCAGGGCGAGTGTGGATGGTGGATGCGGACGGCACCAAGCACGCCACGCCGCTCATCGATATCTCCGACGAAGTATTGGCGCACATTGACTATGGCATGCTGGGGTTGGCTTTGGACCCCAACTTTGAAAGCAATGGGTACATCTATCTGGGGTATGTCGTGGACCGACATCACTTGGACTGGTTTGGCACGCCCAACTACAACCCCAACACCACAGTCACGGCAGCAGCCACCATTGCGCGAGTCACTCGGTACACCGCGGAAGCCAAGGATAACTTTGAGCACGTACACCCCGAATCCCGTGTGGTGCTCTTGGGTGCCACCAAAGAAGACGGCATTCCCATTTTGCATCAGTCACATGGGATCGGCTCGCTGGTGTTTGGATCCGATGGCACGTTGATGGTGAGCGCGGGCGAGAGCGCAAACTTTGGTTCCTTCGACACCGGTGGCCAGGTGCCTGGTGGATTCCTGAATGATGCGATTGCGTCTGGAATCCTCCCCCCAGCGCACGATGTTGGGGCCTTTCGCTCGCAACTGAAGGACTCCCTGAATGGAAAACTGCTGCGCATCAATGCCGCCACAGGCGAGGGAGTGCCCAGCAACCCGTTCTACGACGCCAAGGCACCTCGCGCACCGCGCAGCCGAGTCTGGTCAATCGGCTTGCGCAATCCATTCCGCGTGTCGCATGTGCCTCAAACGGGTTCTCACCTGCCGGCCGATGGAGATCCGGGGCAATTCATCGTGTCTGATGTGGGGTGGGGAACGTGGGAAGAAGTGAATCTAGTCACCGCTCCAGCGCAGAACTTTGGCTGGCCCATTTTTGAAGGGCAGCAGTTTCACGTGAGCTACTTCTCATACACGCTGCCCTGTCCTGAGGCCCCCAACCCGTTGGGCGGCGTGGGCGGATGCCCGGCCAACTTTAGATTCCGCGATCTCATCTGTCAGGACACCGCCAATGACCCGCCGTGGGTGAACCCCTGCGCATTCATAAGCGCCACGCAGGGTGCGACACAGAATGCCCCTTGGGGTGCCACGCATGGTGGCGCCAACAACTACTTCTATCTGGAACTCCTGGGAACCAGCCAGAGTTTGGTGCAGTGGACCTTCACCGTGCCCACCACAGGCACGTGGGAGTTCACCGTGCGCTATTCCAGTCCAGGATCAAGCGCCACGTGCGCGCTCCTGGTCGACACCGTGCCCGCGGGAACAATCCAACTCGCGTCAACGGAGTCCCCCACCGAATGGCGCACCGCCACGGCGCAACTTTCGCTGCAGGCTGGAACGAGGGTGATTCGGATCGTGGGTCCACCACTTTGGCCAAGCCCCAGCGGAGCCCCAGTGGTGGCCAACCTCGACAGTGTTCGACTTGCCGCGCCGGGCCCGGCACCAACCATTCCCATAGATGTTCGACGAGGAGTGCACACACGACCGTTGATTGAGTGGCATCATCCCACCGCCACGGCTCGGACTTCCGGTTGGAATGGCAACGCAGCCGTGCCCGTCAACGTCGGGGCGCCGGGCGGGGCGACGGGGGTTCCATTCGGCGGCAACTGTGCCATTGCCAGTGCACCCATTGCGCTTGCCAGTTGGCCGAAGGAGTGGCGCAACCGAGTGTGGCTGGCCGACTATGCGCTCGGGTGGATCCGGGCGGCGCGCATGGAGGGCGGCACCGTGACCGACGTGCTTGAGTTTGACCTGCTTTCCGATGGAATCGTGGGTGTGTTTCCCGCTGCAGACGGAGACTCCATTTATGTGGCGGACATATCGGGTGGACTCACCAGATACATCTGGGCGCCCTCCGGCAATCAGCCTCCGGTGCTCAGCGTCAGCACGAGCGCCACCTATGGACCAGCGCCGCTGCAGGTGCAGTTCAACGCGCTGGCATCTACCGATCCCAACAACGACGCGTTGACCTTTACTTGGCAGTTTGACGACGGTTCACCCAATGAGTCGGGCGCCACCATTCGCCATGTCTTTGTCGGCACTGGTGTGCCCGCGTTGCACGTGGTGCACGTCACTGCCGAGGACGGGCAAGGTGGGCAGACGTCGCAAGACATTCCCATTTGGACGGACAATACGCCGCCAGTTGTGAGTATCACGTCACTCTATGACGGGCAGCTTTACAGCATGGAGGAAAGCACGCTGTTTGCGTTGGAGGCAAGCGTCATCGATGCTGAACAACCGGTAGGCGTGACGTGCGAGTGGCGTTCTGCGCTTCACCACAATTCGCACACGCATCCGCAGCCACCAGATCCACAGTGCTCATCCACTCTCTTAGTTTCGCCCCTTGGTTGCGGCAAGGATGACTATTGGGTGTCGGTGGAGTTTGTGGCGACAGATCCGCTGGGGCTCTCCAGCTCGACCATGGTTTCCTTGTTTCCCGATTGCACCGGTGCCTTACTTTGCCCGGCAGACTTCAACAATGACGGCATGGTGGACGGCGCCGATCTTGGCTCGCTTCTAGGCAGTTGGAATGGAAGTGGAGTGCACGACCTGAACCAAGATGGAATCGTTGACGGGGCGGATCTTGGCCAACTTCTGGGCGCCTGGGGTGTGTGCCCACGCTAGGGAGCGGCCGCGGCAGGTGCAGAGATAGCCAACCGGACGTTTGAGAAGCCTGCGTCCTTACCCGCCTGAACCGCGGAGATGGTTGCCCACACGGGCGTTTCAGGCGTGCTCTTCACCACCACGCCGGGCTCCTTCGGCAATGCACGCAGCAATTCTGTAAGTGCGGTGCGATCATCAAACACGCGCAGGCCGATGCGATACTCCGTTCGATCCCCTGCGTGAGAAACCATCACCACCTGCGGTTCCATGGCCGCCGCTGAAGCCCCGGGCCGTGCGAAGCCGGTTGCCAACTGGGCCTCTTCGGGTGAGATGGAGTACGAGATCACAAAATAGAAGAGCAGGAACAGCACCACGTCAATGAGCGCAATCAGGGAGAGCCGGATAGCGCTGGGCTCAAATCGCTGCGTGGCACCGTCGCTGATTCGCACGCTAAGACTCCCCTCGCGACTTTCCAGTGGTGGCAATCTTCCACTGCAGAATGCCAGCATCCGCAATGGTTTGTGCCAAGCGCTCCAAGTGCAGGGTCATGCAACGCCGATCCGCACGCACCACCACTTCTAGGGGCGGCTGCATCCCTGTGGCGCGGGTCTTGGTTTGATTCGCCAGAAGCACGGCAAGCTCCTCCCGCGAGTACGGCGCGCCTTGAACGCGAACGATGCCCTCTTGATCAAGATCCAGCACAATGGACATGGCTGCCTCATCTGGAGCAAACGCCTGTCCGCGTTCCTGAGGCAAATCCATGGGAGCATTCTGCGTGTCGGAGAACTGCGAGGTCATGCTAAAAAAGATGATCAGCAACAGCACCACGTCGATCATGGGCGTCAGGTCAAAGGTGGCTTCGCGATTGCGTCCGTTGGGCAGGATTCTCACGGGCTTCTCCGCTGAGCAGCCGCAGCCGCGCCGGGCGAGGCCGGCGAGGCGGCCGAGGCGGCCCCATCGCGGATCGGCGCGCCGCGGATTTTGGTGGCGGACACGTATCCGGAAAATCGTTCCAAGTCCTTGCCCAACCCGTGCATGATGCGGTCGATTCGCCTGCGAAAGAGCGCGAACGCGATGGTCGCCGGAATGGCCACAATGAGCCCCTCGGCGGTGTTCACCAATGCCATGGACATGAATGTGGCCAACTCATTGGAACGAGTGGCGCCCTGCAACCCGCCGATGGCCCGGAAGGCCCCGATCATGCCAATCACCGTGCCAAGCAGCCCCAGCATCGGGCCGATGGCGGCAATCACGCCAAGGCCGTCGTTCATGCGATGCGCTTCGTCCGCTTCCGCGCGTGCCACCTCTTCGACCGAACTTCTGAATTCCAGCATGCCAAACTCAGAACTGCGCGCCCGGTCAAAAGACTCACCGAGAACGGTGGTCACAAAGCAGTGGTTGGCGGGCGCCTTGCAGAATCGTTCCGCCTCGCCAAGGCGCCCTTCGCTGAGCATGGTCTCCAGAGCCTCCATGACCGGGGGCGGCGCAAACTGCTTGCGGCGCAACACAAAATAATTTCGCGCGGTGAGCGCCAACGCAAGAATCGACAGCGCGATGAGCACATAGCTCAGGATTCCCCCATCGTGCACATACTCCAGCAGTGTGGAGGAGTGCGCTGGCTCTGCGGACGTCGCCCCCTGAAGGGCCAGAGGCGTTGGCGGCAGTTCCATCGGCCAAATCAACATCGGGAGTTCTCCTCGGCTAAGACCGGGCATGGCAGTGGGTGGCGTGTCGGTACAGGGCTCGCTTGGTACAAGGAGTGTTCGATGATATCGGGGCACAATGTTGCCTCATACTGCCGCGAAGGTGGAAGGCGGCGCACGCATGAACGCGGGGTTGCTCAGCCCATCATGTAGAGTTGGGCAAAGGACATAATCATGAAGTCAAAGTCAGCGCTCATCGTGGCCAGTGCGGCTGTAGGACTGTTGTGCAACGCCGCTCGTTCAGACGTGCGCTGCTGGGGTAGCAACTCACAGGGGCAGAGCACCGTGCCGGTCGGGGTGGGAGCTGCCCTTGCTGTCTCCGGCGGGTTCGGGCATTCACTTGCCGTACAAGCCAATGGAGTGGTGCAGTGCTGGGGGTGGAACAACTCCGGCCAGTGCTCGCCACCGTTGAACCTAGGTCATTCGCAAGGCATCGCAGGAGGAGAGATCCACTCGGTAGCGCTGCAAACCGATGGCGTGGTGCGATGCTGGGGATGGAACGACTCCGGCCAATGCAACGTACCGGCCAATCTTGGAATCGCCACTCAGGTTGCGGCTGGCGCCTACCACACTGTGGCGCTCGAAGCAACAGGAACAGTGCGTGCTTGGGGGCGAAATTTTGAGGGGCAGTGCAACGTTCCCACCACGCTGCAAGGCGCCACACAGGTCGAAGCAGGCGCCTATCACACCGTTGCGATTCAGGTGGGGGGTGTTCCCTACTGCTGGGGACAAAACAACCAAGGGCAGTGCAACGTACCTGCCGGCACGGCGGCGATCATGCGCATTGACGGGGGCGGATACCACACCGCAGCGATTGAACTCGACGGCACAGTGCGTTGTTGGGGCAGCAATCAACAGGGCCAATGCACCACTCCTGCAGGGCTAGCGCCGGCCACCCAAGTGGCATGCGGGCTTAACCACACGATCGCACTTCTGAGCGATGGCTCCGTTCGCTGCTGGGGCAGCAACACGAGCGGGCAAAGTGCGCCGCCCGTTTCGCTTGGTGCCGCCCTGCAGATTTCGGCTGGTTCCAGCCATTCAATGGCCGTTCAGTCTGATGGCGCCATCGTGTGCTGGGGCAGCAACCAGTATGGGCAGTGTGCAGTTCCCGCTTCGTTTGCCTCGATTTCTGAAGTCGCGGGCGGAGCACTCCATACCTTGGCGCTGCGGTCCAATGGAATGGTGCAGTGCTGGGGGTGGAACGATGCCGGGCAATGCAACGTTCCCGCGGATCTGGGCTTCGCTCTGCAGATTTCAGGTGGGGAACTTCATTCGGTTGCGCGTTTGGCGGATGGCACTGTCAGATGTTGGGGCAGCAACACCTCCGGGCAATCCACCGCCCCGCCGAGCCTTGCGTTCACCGTGCTGGTGGGCACTGGTTATCACCACACGATTGCGCTGGAGTTGGGAGGAACTGTCAAGTGCTGGGGACGGAACTTTGAGAACCAGTGCAATGTTCCTGCTGACCTCATGCCGGTGACGTTCGTTGCGGGCGGCGGCTATCACACCGCTGCCGTTCAGATCGATGGCGCGGTGCGTTGCTGGGGCAAAAACAATGCTGGTCAAAGCACCGTTCCGCCGGCGCTGGGCAGCGCATTGCAGGTGGCGGGAGGAGCTAATCACACCATCGGTCTAAGAACGAATGGCACGGTTCTCTGCTGGGGGCACAACGGTGTCGGGCAGTGCACGCCCCCCGTCGACATGGCAGACGTCATTCAAGTGGCCGGCGGATTCCAGCATTCCGTGGCGTTGCAGTCCGATGGTCTGGTGAGATGCTGGGGTCTCAACACCTCCGGCCAGTGCACCGTTCCGCCAAACCTCAAATACGCTTCGCGCATCGGCTCGGGTTGGTACCACACGGCCGCCATTGAAACCCCTCACGTGGTTTGCATCGGAGATCTGAATGGCGATGGCCTAGTGGATGGCGCGGATCTCGGAGCGCTGCTCGCCGCCTGGGGAGCCGTGACGGCGGGTAACCCTTCGGACCTGAACGCAGACGGCCTCGTTGACGGCGCGGACCTTGGCGATTTGCTCAGCCGCTGGGGCACCTGCACTAGCCAGTGAACCGTACTGGACTCGAACCAGTGACCTCCTCCGTGTCATGGAGGCGCGCTAGCCAACTGCGCCAACGGTCCAACAGAATCAAGCGGCGAAGTATAGCAAGCCGGGCCATGTTGCCGATGTATCGAGTGCACCATGCCTACACAACCCGCTCTTGGCCGTGTTTCCACTGCGTGTTCCCGAATGGGGCTCAGCCTCTTGGGTGCGGGGCTGTTGGCATTGGCGGCCGTTGAAGCGAGTTTGCTGGTTCGGCATGAGCCGGTCTTGGTGGAGTCAACAGCTTCAGTTGCGCCTCTTGGTTCTCGGCAATCACCAGCGGTTGCGCCGCCAGAGCGCAGTGGAAATGTGATCAGTATCGCGGCAGACACCACCACGTTGGGAACCACGCTCTATCGCCTGTGGGGTTCCGGGCGTGTGGAAGCGAGCGTGCTCGGTGAGCAGAATGTCTGGACTGAGTGGGTTCCCGTGGCGCCCGGACTCAAGGGTTCCGCCCCCGCCCCGAAGAAGCAAGACGGCCAATACTGACCCTCGGGCTTCAACTGGCGAATTGTGCCAGGCAGCGCTTCACTCGCGCGACGGTTGACTTCTTACCCAGAATGGCCAAGGTGTCAAAGATGGGTGGACTGACCGTGCCACCGCTCACAGCCACCCGCAATGGCTGCGCCACTCTTCCCAACTGCCCCTCGGCAACTTTGTCGGCGTAGGCCTTCACGCGCTCTTCAAGCACGGCGGTAGTCCACTCTGGCGCGGCTTCCAATTCAGGAAGCAGCGCCTGCAATGCGTCCAAACCATTTGGGCTGGTACCCAGCAAAGCCTTGTCAACATTCTTGCTTCGTTCATACACCAACTGTTCATCGGGCACCACCAAGAACCGATTGGCCCGAAACATGTCATCCAGACTCTTGCTGCGCTCATGGCTGGCATCAGCCAGCAGGCGGAACTGCTCCGGCGTGAGTTTGCCCATGAACACGGGGTGAAACTCCATTCCGTGAGCATGTGCACGTTTCACGAACTCTTCTCGCGGCATGGCCGTCACCGCGTCACCGTTAAACGAACGCAACTTCACGCGGTCGAACTTGGCGGGGGTCTTGACCACGCGCTTGAGGTCAAAGCGCTCTTTCAGAAACTCGTTGTCAAACTTCTCCACGTTGTCGCCGGGGCTCCAGCCGTTGAGCGCCAGAAAGTTGCAGAGCACTTCGGGCAGGTACCCGCTGCGGCGAAAATCGTCCACGTTGATCTCGGGCAACTCCACCCCCAGTGCGTCGGCCAGCGCATTGGCCTCTGCAAAGTCAAGTTGCGCGTTCTTGTCTGAGAGCCAGCTCTTGAACCGTTCAGCGGTGAGTTGGGGAGCATGCATGCCGCACCCTTCCGGCGGAGCCTGCAACTTGCGCTCCACCACCGTCTTGCGGAGCAGCTTGTCCTTGTCGCGCTTGCTCATCTTGCTTCCATCGGGATTGGTGATGAGCGGCAAGTGGCCGTAGACCGGGCGCCGAAACTTCAATGCATCCTGCAGCGCCATGTGCTTGGCGGTGTTGTTAAAGTGCTCTTGCGCACGCAGAACATGCGTCACCTGCATGAGCTCGTCGTCAACCACCACGGCAAAGTGATAGGTGGGAAACCCATCCGCTTTGCGAATGACAAAGTCGTCCACTTCGCCGGCGGGGAGCGTCACGTTTCCCAAGATCTCGTCCACGATTGTGATGGGACCATCGGGCATTCGAAGGCGAATCACTGCCGGGCGGCCCTCGCTCAGGTATTGCTTGGCCACCGCTGGATCCAAGCTGGCCATCTGAGTTCGGTCGTACCGGTAGGCAACCTTGGCGGCCACCGCAGCCTTGCGCTTGGCGTCAAGCTCCGCGGCGGTATCAAAGGCGTAGTAGGCCTTACCAGTATCAATCAATTGTTGCAGATAGCGATTGTAAATGTCCAATCGTTCGCTCTGAAAGTAAGGCCCATGTGCGCCGCCACCGCACGCTTCAAAGGCGGGACCCTCGTCCCACATGACTCCCAGCCAAGCCAGATCCTTCAGAAAGCCCACGCTGGCCGCATCGCTTGAGCGCTTCTGGTCTGTGTCTTCAATGCGCAGCACAAACTTGCCACCTCGACCCTTGGCGTACGCCCAGCAAACGAGCGCGGTGCGCGCCCCGCCCACGTGAAGGTGCCCTGAGGGTGAGGGAGCGAACCGAGTAACGATGGAGTGTTCTGAGGCCGTCATAGGTGCAAGCCCGCTAAGGTACCCGCATGCCCACCGTGATTGGATTGCTTTCTGACTCCCATTCACAATGGGCGCGCACCAAGCGCGCACTTGAGGCTTTGGCCCAATGCGGCGCCACGATGTTTATTCATTGCGGCGACGTTGAGGACCAACTGGTGCTGGACCAGCTGGCGGGCTTGGACAGCCACTTGGTGTGGGGCAATTGCGATTGGAATCGCTCGTCGCTGGAGCCCTACGCCACATCGCTGGGGATTCTGGTTCACGGTGACGCGGGAGAATTACACGTGGACGGCAAGCGGCTGGCCTTCACCCACGGCCATGAGCCCGCTCACATGCGTCAGGCCATTGCCAGTGGTGCTCACTACCTGATTCATGGCCATAGTCATGAGCTCCGGGATGAGGTCCGCGCCAACACACGAATCATCAATCCTGGCGCCCTGCACCGTGCCCCCACGTTTACCGTGGCCACTCTGGAGCCGGCCACCGATTCACTGCGTGTTCTCACGATCGCCCCGTGACAACAGAACTGTGGCGTGCAGGTACCCTAACCTCACGTGAGCAGCTTTCCCGGCGCAGACCTTCCACACAAGATGGCCCAACTCATTGGGTTGGCGCACAAGCGCCCGCGCCGCCGCCAGCGCCACGTGCCCCGCAACGTTCATTTGCCTCCGGGCACGCTTCATGTCTCCGCGGAGGAACTGCCCCCCAAGATTTCGGTCATGGCCTACGGCCCGAACGGAATTGTGGAACGTGCACTCACTTCCGTGTCCGAGCTTGATTCGATCGGCCGAGAGTGGCCGGTGCTTTGGGTGAACGTCGAGGGACTCGGCGACCCGGCAGTTCTGAAGGAATTGGCGGAGCGCTTTCAGCTGCATCCGCTCGCGATGGAAGACGTTGGCGACACCACCCAACGAGCCAAAGTTGAGCCATACGGCACCACGACATTTGTCGTGCTGCCCATGCCGCATCAGGATGAAAAGGGGTTCTGGACCGAGCAACTCTCCATGTTCATCACGCCGGAGTTCGTGATCACATTTCAAAGCGCCTACGCCGGAGATTGCCTTGAGCCGCTGCGAGAGCGCATTCGCGCATCCAAAGGGCGTGTTCGCTCACTGCACGCAGCTCATCTTTCATACTGCATCGCGGACGCCATCATTGACGGCTACTTTCCGGTTGTCAACAACATGGGAGATGCGCTTGAACTCCTCGAAGACGCGGTGCTCACCAATCCAAGCGCCACCGAACTCGTCAAGATCCGGCAGTGCCGCAGCGATCTGCTTCGACTTCGGCGCGCGGTCTTCCCCATGCGCGACGCCATGAGCGCGTTCGCGTCGTTGGATCACATCTTTGACTCTGAGACCCGCCCCTACTTGCGCGACTTGAACGATCACGTCTTCCGATTGCTTGACCAACTTGAAACCGACCGCTTCCTGGCGAGCGACCTGCTGGAGATCTACATGACCAGCGTGAATCTGCGGCTGGGCGAAGTGACCAAGGTGCTCACCATCATCGCCACCATATTCATTCCCTTGGGATTCATTGCCAGTGTCTACGGCATGAACTTCCGCAACCAGCCGGAACTGGAATGGGAGCACGGGTATGCCTTTGCGCTCAGCCTGATGGCGCTCACGGCGGCTGCCTTCATCGTGTACTTCTGGCGCAAGGGGTGGCTGCGCAGCGCAACTAATCCCAGGCCGCAGGACCTACCCACACCCAAGGGTCGTCACGAGCACTCCCCGCGGTGAACCCTCGCCTTTGCCCGCCCTGCGCGCTCAGAAGGCCGTTTCTTACCCAATTGGGCGCCGGGAAGGTTGCCCATAAGTGGTGTTCGGTCTAGCCTACGGCGCTTTGGTTAGAGGAGGACCTTGAGCCATGCCCCAGAACGGTCGAAAACCAGCGAACAAGGCCACCATGAACACCAATACATCTGCGATGACTGCCAACACCTCCACGTTTGAAAACCCCGTTCGCGCTTCGGATTACTTTGGCTGCATGACTTTCAGCGGTGACACCATGCTGAAGCGCCTGCCAAGCGATGTCTTTGCCAAACTGCAAAAGACCATGAGCGAGGGCAGCGAGTTGGACCCGGCCATCGCCAATACGGTCGCTGTCGCCATGAAGGACTGGGCCATCGAGCATGGTGCCACGCACTATTGCCACTGGTTCCAACCGCTCACCGGCATGACCGCAGAAAAGCACGACGCGTTCCTGAGCCCGATGGCTGATGGCAGTGCCATTGAGAAGTTCAGCGGCGGCCAATTGGTGGTGGGTGAACCCGACGCGAGCAGCTTCCCCTCGGGCGGTATCCGCGACACCTATGAAGCACGCGGCTATACCGCGTGGGATGCCACCAGCCCCGCCTTCCTCATGAAGAGCGGCAGCGGCATCATCACGTTGTGCATTCCCACCGCGTTCGTCAGCTGGACTGGCGAAGCTCTGGATAAAAAGACCCCACTCCTTCGCTCCATTCAGGCACTTTCAACACAGGCCATGCGAGTACTCAAGTGGTTTGGTGCGCATCACGGAGTGTCGCACGTGGTTGGCACGCTGGGCTGCGAGCAGGAGTACTTCCTGGTGAACCGCGACCAAGCCGAGCAGAGGCTGGATCTCATGATGTCTGGTCGCACCATGGTGGGCGCCAATCCCCCCAAGGGGCACCAACTGGATGACCACTACTTTGGAGTGGTGCCCGATGGCGTGCTGGCGTACATGGCCGAGGTTGAGGCCCGCCTGTTTGAGTTGGGTGTTCCTGTGAAGACCCGCCACAATGAGGTGGCCCCCAGTCAGTACGAGCTGGCCCCGACCTTTGAAAACGCCAACATCGCGGTGGATCACCAGATGATCACCATGCAAGTGCTGCGCACCGTGGCCCGCAAGCATGGTTACGAATGCCTTCTTCATGAAAAGCCATTCGCTGGAATCAACGGCAGCGGCAAGCACAACAACTGGGCGATCGCCACCAGCACCGGCATCAATCTGCTGGACCCACGCGAAGAAACACACACCAACATGCAGTTCTTGGTCTTTCTGACCGCGGTGATCCGCGCGGTGGATCTGCACGCGGACCTGTTGCGCGCAAGCATCGCCAGCGCCGCCAACGATCACCGGCTGGGCGCAAACGAGGCTCCTCCTGCCATCATGAGCATCTTCTTGGGAGACATGCTCACCGACATCATCGATCAGCTTCAGAATGGCACGCCCAAGAAGACCAAGTCGGGCGGAGCGCTGAACTTGGGAGCCAACAGCCTGCCCACGATTCCGCGGCACGCCAGCGATCGCAATCGCACGAGCCCATTTGCCTTCACCGGCAACAAGTTTGAGTTCCGCGCCGTGGGTTCCACCGCCGCCGTCGCATGGCCCAACACCGTGCTCAACACCATGATCGCGGAGAGCTTGGACTACATGGCAACGGAACTTGAAAAGCGTGCCGGCAAGAACCCCAGCGAGGCCAAGATGGAATCTGCCGTGCGGGCCGTGCTGAAAGAGACGCTCGCCAAGCACCGCCGTGTGTGCTTTGACGGCGATGGCTACAGCGAAGCGTGGCACAAAGAAGCAGAGAAGCGTGGGCTGCCCAATCTTCGCAATACCGCCGATGCCTTGCCGGCCTTTAAGACCAAGAAGGCTCGCGATGTCTTTAGCAAGTACAAGGTGCTCACTCCGCGAGAGTTGGAGGCCAGGTTTGACGTGCTGGTGGCCAACTACTGCACCGTCATGAAGATTGAAGCCCGAACACTCATTCAGATGGTGCGCACCCAGATTCTGCCTGCGGCGCTTCGTGCCCAGGAAGAACTGGCCACCACCGTCAGCGCCACGTTGGCCGCAGACGTGGACTGCCCAGAGACGCAGGCCGCACTGAAGAGCTACGTAGGACTGGTGCAAGAACTCCGAGCTGCCGTCACGGCGCTCGAGGGTGCTGCCCACAAGGAAGCGAAGGACCAGGAAACGCTCATGCGTTACCTGCGCGACACCGTGGTTCCCGCCATGACGCGGGTGCGCGAAGCTTGCGATGCACTGGAGCGCGTGACCCCCGGTGATGTGTGGCCGTTGCCCACATACGCCGAGCTCCTGTTGATGAAGTGACTCTGAACCACGAAAGAACCCATGGCTACTGACACGCTCGTTGTTGTTGAAGACGTTGGACCCGCACGTAAGCGACTGAAGATCACCATCCCCCCGTCGGTGGTGGATGCAAAGATTGATGCCGCGTATGCCACGGTTCGCCAAGATGCCGTGCTTCCCGGCTTCCGTCGGGGCGCCGCCCCCATGGCGCTGATCGAAAAGCGCTTTGGCGAGGCCGTCATCAACGACGCCCGCAGCCAACTGTTGAGCGAGGCCTATTCGCAGGCACTGACTGACCACAAGCTGCAGCCCGTGGGCGAGCCCGAATTGGACGAGAAGGCCAACGATTTAGTGTTGGTTCGAGGCAAGGGGCTCAACCTCACGATGGACGTTGAGATCGTGCCAGAGATCACTCTGCCGGCGCTTGACGCCATCGAAGTGCGCAAGCCCGTTGCGGAAATCAGCGACCAGCACATCTCCGATGAGATTCGTCGCATGAGCTACCGGTTTGGAACGCCCTCGCCAATTGAGTCCGGCTTCCAAAAGCTGGACCGCATGGTGGGCAAGGCGGTGGTGCGCGTGAAGGGCAGCGCCACGGATCCATACTTTGAAGCAGACAAGTGCTTGGTGGTTGTGCCCGACGCCGAAGACGAGGGCAAGGGCCAAGTGCTTGGCCTGCTCATCGATGATCTGAACGCCAAACTTGAGGGGGGCAGCGTGGGAACTTCTGTCACCCTCACCACCATTGGTCCAGACGCGCATGAGCGCGAAGATCTGCGCGGTGCGGAAATCACCATTGAGTACACCCCCCTTCAGGCCGAGCGCATTGCGCCGGCAACGCCCGAGCAGTTGGCGGAGACCTTGGGGCTTGGCACGGTGGACAATGTTCGCGAACAGACCAAGCTGAGCTTGGAGGCGCGCCGCGACCAGGAACAGCGCGCCGCGATGCGTGAGCAGGCGGCTGAATGGCTGGTGAGCAGCGTGGACTTCCCCCTGCCCGAGAAGATGTCGGGTGCACAGGTCCACCGAAACTTGGAAATGGCCAGGCTGCAATTCCTGAGCCAAGGCATGTCAGATCACGACGTGGAACGCCGACTTGCAGAGATGCGTGGCGCAAGCGAACTGGAGACGCAACGGCGCCTCAAGCTCTTCTTTATTCTGGCCCGCCTCGCGCAGGACTTTGGCGTGGGCGTCACTGAGGCCGAGGTGAACGGATCCATCGTGCAGATGGCCCGGACGCGCGGTCTGCGCCCCGATCAGGTGCGGCAGGATCTTCAGAAGGAAGGTCGGCTGAACGAAATGGCACTGGCCATTCGCGAAGCCAAGACTCTCGATCGTGTGCTGGACAAGGCCAAGGTGTCTGAGATTCCCGCCGAGGAATGGAACAAACTGGTCGAAGAGCGCCAGAAGAATGCGGCCAAGGAGAAGTCTCAATCGGGCGCTCCTAAAACCCAAACCAAGGCGCCGCGTAAGAAGGCCTAGTGTCTCTGCTGGCCACCATCAATCTCGTGCCGATCACCCTGCTTGGTCCGCCACCCAGGCTCACCTCGTCTGGCTCCGCGGACGGGTTGGCGTTTTGGCTGGCCTTGGTAGGTCTTGTGGCACTGATCACTGTGGGTGGTGCGCTCATTTTTTGGGCTCGGCGATGGGCGCGGGGGCCGCTGCCACCCAATCGACCGGGTTTCACGCTCGAAGACCTTCGCGCGATGTACGAACGTGGTGAAATCACCCAGCGCGAGTATGACACCGCACGAGACACCATGTTGCACCGGGCTCGCACTGCTGCGCGCCACGAACGTGAGAAACGCGGCGGCACCGACTGGAGCGGTCCCGAAGGAAACAAGCCGGGCAGCACGCCGGGCCGATAAGGACCGTTTGAGGAAGTGATTGCCAACTATTCGTTCACATGCAGTCGTGGGCATTGGCAACCGATAGACTCGATACTGGACACCGGAGCGCTCGCACGCGTTCTGCAGCAGCCTTAGAGGAGTGACCGAATGCAGCGTGAGCCATATCTGCCCTTGCCGGAACGCACCCTTGCACCCGCGGTGGTGAATGCCACTGGAGGTGGAAGGCGTCCCGGCAGGCCTGAGTTTGGCTCCGACTTTGGCGGCGGCGCTGGGGGCGGCGGTCCAGGCGGTGGAGGTTCCGGCGGACCAGGGGGACCCGGCGGCACCGGAGGCGGATCTGGCAGCGGTTCGGGTGGCGATGGCGGCACCGGTTTCCGCGGACGCAAGGTGACCACCTGCAGCTTCTGCGGCAAGACCAGCCGTGAAGTGGGCCCCATGGTGGAGGGCCCCAGCGATGTTTACATCTGCACCAACTGCACTGATCTGTGCCAAAACATTTTCAAGCAGGAGCGGCGCCGCGTTGCCGGAAGCCGCCCGCAACTCGGACAGATCCCAACTCCCAGGCAGATGAAGGAGTTCCTTGACCAGTATGTGATTGGTCAGGATCACGCCAAGCGCGCGCTCTCGGTGGCGGTTCACAATCACTACAAGCGGCTCTCGCAACTTGATGCCGAGACCGCGCCCATCGAGCTGGACAAGTCCAACGTGCTCATGATCGGTTCCACGGGCACCGGCAAGACCCTCTTGGCTAAGACGCTCGCTCGCATTCTGAACGTGCCCTTCGCAATCGGCGATGCCACCACGCTCACCGAAGCCGGATATGTCGGTGAAGACGTTGAAAATCTGCTGCTCAAGCTCTTGCAGGCTGCAGACTTTGACCTGGAAACCGCGCAGCGGGGAATCATCTACATCGATGAAATCGACAAGATTGGCAAGACCAGCCACAACGTAAGCATCACGCGCGACGTGAGCGGCGAAGGGGTGCAGCAGAGCCTGCTCAAGATGCTCGAGGGCACCATGGCTAACGTGCCACCGCAGGGTGGGCGCAAGCATCCCGAGCAGCAGTACATTCAGATGGACACCACCAACATTCTGTTCGTCTGTGGTGGATCATTCGACGGCATTGAAGACATCATCAAGCGCAGGCTGGGTCGAAAGCGCATCGGATTCAACAGCGAGCCCGTCTCTTTTGATGACAAGTTGGCGGAACGCGCGGCACTGGTCTCTCAAGTGACCCCCGACGATGTGCTGGAGTACGGCATGATTCCGGAACTGGTGGGCCGACTTCCCATCATGTGCCCGCTTCATCCGCTGAGTCGCGAGGCGATGATTCAGATTTTGACGGAGCCCAAGAACGCGCTCATCCGGCAGTACCAGCACCTCTTTGGATTGGATGGCGCAGCGCTTGAGTTTTCACGGGATGCGCTTGAGCTGATCGCGGACCGCGCGCTCAGCCGCAACACCGGCGCCCGCGCGCTGCGCGCGGTGGTGGATGAGCTCATGATCGATCTCATGTACCACCTGCCCGAAATGGACAACGTGAATGCCATCTACGTGATCGACGCTGCGGCCATCACGCATGGCTATGCACTCCATCAGATTCGCCGGCGTGAACGCGAGAGCGCGTGACCACTGCAATCGCACGTCCATGGAGCGAGCTTCACTCACGCGCCGCCGCCATGGCGCTGCTGCCTGATCGCGATGATCGGATGCGCGCGTTCATTCAATTGGTCTGGGGCTGCATGGCACCGACCGGCATCAGTTGGGTGGGCTTTTATGTCGACAACCCGGGCGCGGTGGACTCTGAGCGCCTGACGTTGGCTGCACGAGAACCGGGGCCCGCCTGCTCCCCCATTGGACTCCACGGGGCATGCGGTCGGTCTCTGGTGAGCGGCGAGTCGGTCGTGGTTCAGAACGTCCGAGATCTTGGCGCGGCCTATATTGCGTGCGATCCGCGCGATCAAAGCGAGATTGTGGTGCCCTGTTTGGGCGCGGATGGGGCTCCCTGGGGAGTGCTCGATCTTGATAGTCATGAAATTGGCAGTTTCTGCAGCAACGATGGAGATGCCCTTGTGTATCTCTTGAAACTCGCTGGACTCTCCGCGTAACTGCGGAATCGTGGGATGACTTCGCCTTGCGGGCTCCTGAGGGACTCGCCAGTAAGAGGACACAGGCACATGACCGTGCATGAAACCAATCGTTGGGCGGTAGGCAGCGTCGTGGAAGCCAAAGGGCCCTTTGCTCCCGAATCAGTTCATGGAGAGATCGTGCTCAGAGTGCGCACCCCCGCACACTGGCAGGTGCTTCGGTCACCGCATCGCATGCGAGTCTTTGAAGCCATTCGAAGTTCCGGTGGGTGTTGCATCAAGGAGTTGGCGGATGCGCTGAACAGCAGCACCACGGCGCTCTATTACCACTTGGAACTTCTAACCAAGGCGGGTCTCATCCTGTCCACTCTGGCTGAGCCTGAATCTGGCTGCGCCAACCGAGGTGGACGACGCCCGGCGATCTTCATGGCGCGCGGCGAGCGCGTGGTGGTGGAATACGACCCCAGCAACAGCCGAGATCGCAGAAGGATGACCGCCATTCACCAGACGTGGATGGCGGAAAGCTTGAATGAGATCTGCCCGCAGGCAGTCAATGCCCCGGACTCAGAGATGGAGTGTGCTTCACCCGCCCTCACCAACACAAGTTGGGAGGTGCTCAATCAAGATGAGGCAGACGAGATTCGGGAGTACCTGGCGCGAGTGGAAGCGGTTCTGGCACAGGCGCGCGCCCGTCGCGACAGGTCTTCCGGGCGCGTGCCGTTGTCGAGCCACCACGTGGCATTCAGTTTCACGCCTGTAGGCGAGCCGGTGCTGCCCAGCCCCGAGTTGGTCACGCGCGGAGTGGCATCGTTGGAGCCCGTCTTCCCCTGACGTTGGCGCAAAGGACCCTGGGTTTTTTGCAAAAGTGTGCCAAGAGTGTTATAGGCCACCAAATCGCGGCGATGCTTGCCACGCAACCGGGAATCCGCTACTCTGCGGGATTCCACCGTTTTAAGGAGCGTTCTGCATGCCTCGCGTTTGCCACTTCACCGGCGCCAAGACAACTTCCGGCAACACCCTCAAGCGTCGCGGCAAGGCCAAGTATCTGGGCGGCGTGGGTATCAAGACCACTTCGGTCAAGAAGCGCACATTCAAGCCCAACTTGCAGAACGTGACGGCCATGATCGATGGCACCCCCACTCGGGTGAAGGCCAGCGTGCGCAGCATTCGCAACGGGCTGGTGGTTAAGCCATCAAAGCGCAAGTACACCTACACCAAGGCCAAGAAGGCTGCGGCCTAAGGGCGCGCAGACAGGCACATTCAACAACCCGGGTTTGAGCGTTGGAGAAACCGCGCTCAATGGTTGACTTTGCCAAGACCCGGCCTATCCTTCGCCAACTTCGCAGCGGGACCACCTTCGCTCATCTGGCTCCATCAGCGCGTGCCATATTCGCACGCCGGACCTGAGCAACCGACTTCCCCGCTCCGAAAGACGGCCCCACCTCGCAAGGGCCGGTGCCCACTGGGAGCTTCGCCGGTTTGACCGGTTGAACCCCAGGACCGCGCGGTCGGTACACGACTGCGCCGTCTTTGATTGGGCAAGGAACGGCATGTGGCGCGCTGGTGCGGCGCCGTCGTTCTGGATGTGCAACTGCTCTGGAATCCCGCGCGCGAGCGCAGTTCCTGGAATGAGCCGCGGACGGTGCGTAACCGGCCGCGGAGTGTGGGTATTGCTTCGCCCTTTCCTACAGGCGAATTGAGTTTCATGGCTTCCTACTCATCCAACTCCGACCGCGACAAAGTGCTCCAGGCCACAGACCTGGTGGCGCTGATCGGCGAGCACGTGCAGTTGAAAGCCAAGGGGCGCGAGCACATCGGGCTGTGCCCATTTCATGATGATCGCAGTCCATCGTTGTGTGTGGTGACCCACAAAGGCAACGCGTTCTACAATTGCTTTTCGTGCGGTGCGGCCGGGAATGCCATCGACTTCATGGTGAACTACCACAAGTTGGACTTCCTGGGCGCGCTCAGAGCGCTTGCTGAACGCGCAGGGATTCAGTTGCAGCAGACGCGACCCCAAGACGAGGGCCCCGCAAACGCGCGCACCGAACTGCTGCGTGCCAACGCCATAGCGCTGGACTTTTACCTAAGGACATTTGCCAACCCGGAACTCGGCGCCGCAGCGCGGGCAGCGGTGCACTCGCGTGGCATTTCGCAGGAGATGTGCGAGAGATTCCAAGTGGGCGCAGCCCCCGGCGGTTGGGACTCGTTCGTTCACGCCGTGGAACGGCTTCGTGAACACCGCTCAGGCGGCAGTGCCAACTCCGGGCCAGGCGCCCGCCGCGGCACCGGGCGTAGCACTTCCAGCGATTCACACTCCGTGCCTGAAATGGCAGCATTTCGAGCGGCAGGATTGATCCGCGAGGGCAACCAGGGACCCATTGACGGGTTCCGAAATCGTCTGATCTTTCCCATCTGTGATGAATTGGGCAAGCCCATTGCGTTTGGTGCCCGGCAGTTGAGTGCTGAAGATCAACCCAAGTATCTCAATTCGCCAGAGAGCGCAGTTTTTCACAAGGGCAAGGGGCTGTATGGGCTGCACTTGGCCAAGAAGAGCATCATTGCACAGCGCACCGCCATCATCTGCGAGGGGTACACCGACGTCATCGCCTGCCACGCCGCGGGGGTTGACAATGTGGTGGCCACGCTCGGCACGGCGCTCACGCGCGATCACGCCCGCATACTTCAACGAATGTGTGAGCGTGTCATCCTTCTGTTTGATGGTGACGCGGCTGGGCAGAAAGCGGCGGATCGAGCAGTTGAGGTGCTCTTTGCAGAAACGATCGATGTGCGCATTTGCACCCTTCCCGATGAACTGGACCCTGATGAGTTGCTTCGGCAGCCTGATGGCAGAGTTCAATTCATTCAGGCCGTTGAAGCTAGCGAGAGCGCGCTGAAGTACTTCGTGCGGCGCTTCCGGGTGAGCTTGGAATCGGCCACCGGACTGAGTGGGCGCCAGCAGCGCGTTCAACAGATGTTGCAGCGGCTGGTGGAGTTGGGATACCGCGCAATGCCAGGGGTGCGCAAGCAGGCCATTCTTCCAGCATTGGCCATGAGCACCGGCATTCCTCACTTGGAGTTGGAACGCGCTCTTGAGAGCGTTCGAACACCTGCGGTTCGCACACTCGCACCTGTTGCGCCCGGTGAAGGGGTTGTCACGGTCACCGATGCTGCTGCGGCGGAACGAGTTTCACTGGAGGATCGCGGCTACAACCCGGCTCAGGTGCGATGCCGACGCGAAGCCGAGCGCAGCGTTCTGGCGCTTCTCGCCGCGCACCCTGAACTCGCCGCCGGTCGCCTGACGCTGGAGGACGGCTGCACGCTGCCCGTGGCCGAGGCCCTCACCCCAGAAGCGTTTGAGGACCCTGATTTGCACACCGTGGCTCAGGCCATGCATCCGTGGCTGGAAGAACAGCGCGAGTTCTCGGCCATTGAGCTCCTGGCCGAAATCCACGCTCCTACCCTCAAGATGCTGGTGACGGACCTGATTTCCTTGGGCGCGGCACGAGCACCGGAGGGCAAAGGCGCTTCTGAACGCCTGGCAGAGGCATTTGCCGATTTAGAGCGGGAGCGTTCCCGCCGCGCGCACACCGTGGCCGGCGCACTTCCAACCGACCAGGGCCCGAATGGCCTGCTCGCCGCCGTCCAGAATTCCCGCTCTCGTGGGCACAATCCCGCGGCTTTCACCCGTCTTCTTCGTCCCAGCTCGAACCAACCTGCCTAACAATCCGTCTTCACCTTTTCCGCCCCATCACGCTTCACGCACTGGAACACACCGTGTCTCTTGCACTCTCCGATCTGACTCCCGTCCTTCGCCAACTTGTTGAACTCGGCCGTGGTCGTAAATGGATCACGTACGAGGAACTAATCCGTTGCTTGCCCGACGAATACGTCGAGCCCGAAAAGGTAGACGAGATGATCGTGCTCCTTGAAGAGCTCGGCGTTGAACTCATTGACGAGGACGAGCGCCGTGCGAACGGCTGGAACGCTTTTGATGCGCCCCTTCAGACCAACCTGAAGTTCCAGCGCGATGAGAAGAAGCCCAACAAGCCACCCAAGGTCCAAATGATTGACGAGGACGATGGTCCTCCAATTGACTTTGAGGGAAGCTTTGAGGAAGAGCCTCACCTGCCCGCGGAGCCCACGGCCACCGCTGAAGAAGAGGAGATCCTGGACGAAGCCGAGGCGCAGGCTGCTGTTGAAGCCGCTCTGGCGGAACAGGGTTCCAAGCGCATTGACGACCCCATTCGCATGTACCTCACGCAGATGGGAACCATCCCACTGCTCACACGCGAGGAGGAGATTCGGCTCGCCAAGAAGATCGAGACCACTCGAATGTGTTTCCGCAGACTTACGTTGGCCAGCGACTACGCGGCCCACCTGGCTGTGGGGATTCTGAAGCAGGTCCATGAAGGCACCCTGCCCTTTGACCGCACCATGCGCATCAGCACGGCAGAGGAGAACCATAAGGAAACCATCGCGGCACGCATTCCCATGAACGTGCCAACCATTGAACGGTTGCTCACACGCAATCGAGAGGTGTTTGAAGCGCTGGAAGCAGGAGTCTCTGCCGCCAAACGAGTAGACCTGCATGACCAGATGGAAAAGAATCGGCGCAAGGTGGCGGTGCTCCTTGAGGAGTGCTGCTTGCGCACGAGCCGCATTCAGCCGCTGCTTCGTAAGTTGCAGGGGTTGGACCGCAAAGTGAAGGAAGTGCAGTTCCAGCTTAAGAAGGCATCCAAGCATCCGGAACGATTTGACCCCGAAGACGTGCAGGTGATGAATGACGAAGTTGAAGGGCTGCGCTCCATCGTGCTGGAGGGAACTGAGGAATTGGAACAGCGCGTGAAGCGCATTCAGCGCGCCTTCTTGGAGTACGAGCAGGCAAAGCGCGATCTGTCAGGCGGCAACTTGCGCTTGGTGGTCTCGATTGCCAAGAAGTATCGCAATCGCGGATTGCCATTCTTGGACATCATCCAAGAGGGCAACACCGGCCTCATGCGTGCGGTTGACAAGTACGAGTACAAGCGTGGCTACAAGTTCAGCACCTATGCCACGTGGTGGATCCGTCAGGCCATCACCCGCGCCATTGCCGACCATGCTCGCACCATCCGAGTGCCGGTGCACATGATCGAGACCATGAGCAAGCTGCGCACCATTCAGAAGCATCTGCTTCAGGAACTGGGTCGCGAACCCACCGTGGAAGAGATTGCACTGCGCGCCAAGATGCCTATCGAAGAAACCCGGCGCGTGATGAAGGTGAGCCGCCACCCGATTTCGTTGGACAGGCCGGTGGGCGAGAGCGAAGACAGCCACTTTGGCGATTTCATTGAAGACGAACGGCAAGAGAGCCCATCCGAGAGCGCCAGCAGCGAGTTGTTGCGTCAGCGCATCAACGATGTGCTCAAGACCTTGACGTACCGTGAACGCGAGATTCTTAAACTGCGTTACGGCATCGGCGATGGCTACACCTACACCCTTGAGGAGGTGGGCCGCATCTTTAAGGTGACGCGCGAGCGCGTACGCCAAGTCGAGAACAAGGCCATCCGCAAGTTGCAGCACCCTGTGCGCCGTCAGCGCCTGGCCAGTTTCTTGAACAGTGACGAGGAACAAGAGGGGTAGCTCGCAA
This sequence comes from uncultured Isosphaeraceae bacterium, assembly GCA_964640485.1. Classification (GTDB taxonomy): domain Bacteria; phylum Planctomycetota; class Phycisphaerae; order Phycisphaerales; family SM1A02; genus CAZXGD01. The sequence goes on from CAZXGD010000005.1 coordinate 36,106, forward strand.
CCCCAAAAGGGCATTCCTGCCAAACCACGGCCCCTCAAGGAAGCTTTGAGGGCAGGTTGTCCACCGTCAAAAACATGATCCTTGCGGGGGAGTGGTGATGTGGCACAATATGGTGATCGGGTGCGGCCCTTTCCGCGCCCTTCCTTCCTCGCCCCACGTGGGGGCCCTTTGCAGGAGACACATCATGAAGCTGGCAATCGCAACAAGTTGCCTTGTGGCGCTCGGCGGTACCGCGAGCGCGCTGGGCGGCTATGAGACCCCCAATCCCTACGCCTATGGCGGAGACCTGAACTATCACGCCACGGGCGCACCCACTCGCTACTACCTCGGTGGCCAAGAATTTCAGGGCGGTTCTTTCTTTGACATCTTTTATGACATCACATACAACTCCGCGCCTCACATGCCTCCTCCCCCAGGCGGCGCGACCCCCGGTCAGGGCAACGGAAGTTCGTCGAGCCAAGTGTCACTGAACGGTTTGCCACCCGGTACGCGGTACATCGGCAACTTTGCCATGTCGTTCTTTGACGTCTTTGTGGAGTTCTCTGCGGATGGAGCCACGCGTTACTTTGACACAGAGATGCTCTCATTGGACCTGGTGATGTCAACCCCCTATGGCCAGATGATGATTCGGGAGAGCCCGACGCTGCAATCCATGGGCCACTATTCAATCAGGGACCTTGGGAACGGCATGTACCACGTCGACTCATTCTTTGACGTATTCACCGAGCTGAGTTTGGACGGAGGACAGACCTGGACCCCAGCGGACGGTTCAACGCATTTTGAATTGGTACCTGGGCCCGGCGCGCTGGCCCTGTTGGGAGCGTGGGGCTTGGGAAGCAAAGGACGGCGCCGGCGCAACTAACACGGCACGCAGGGTGCTAGCCGTCCAGGCCGATGGCTGGCGGTGGAACTGGGGGTTGTGAATCAGCACCACCAGCCGCAAGTTCTGCGTACACCGCGCCTGAGGTTGCCAGAACCAGGGGCAGCCACACGAATAGCGCCAAACTAGTGCTCGCGATCCACCCCGCCGTTTGCAGGCGGGGATTTTCTTGGAGCAGCAGCCACTCCCCCGGAATCTGCAGCGCGCCCGCGATGACGCCTAGCAGCACGAGCACCGCCAACACCTGCCACTGAACTGCGCCGGCCGTGGTGCTCCAACTCCACGCGACGCACTTGCCCGCCGAGAGGCGAGCACGCTCAGGATCCACCAGCCGATACAAGGCCAGCCAGAGCCGTGCACTAAACCACAGCATGCTGGCCACGAGCAGCAGCACGCCAATCCACACGCATGCTTCCGCCGCGCTGCCGATCACCTCAGCGCTCAAGTCTGCTGCAGCAGTCACTCCAACTCGCGCGCCCGCGGAAGCCACCGCGCCAGCCACCACCACCACGACGCCACCGCCAAGTACCACGCACAGCGTTCCAACCCAGACAGAAGCCCCAAAGCGGCCGAAGCCCGCTCCGAGGTGAGAAAAAGCTGGCCCACCTCGTACCGCCTGTGCGGCGCAGATCGAAGAACCAGCAACCACCGGGGCCAGAATGAGCAGCGTGATCAGCAGGTTGCCACACATACCGGCGCAACACGGGCCCATCAGGTGCTGCACCTGGTTCGCAAGTGCTTGCATGTCTTCTGGGGTTGGCTGTGTTCCCCGTCGGTGCACTTCCACCGTGGCCGCTGACATCTCGTGAAGCGATTGCCCCACCACAGCACTCAGCCATTGAAGGGGCGCCACCACAGCAAGCACTGCTGCACTTGCCAAGACCAGCACTCCCCACCGAGTCTTGAAGGTGCGCCAACCGCGTGCTATTGACGTGACAATCACGCGCCCAAGGCTACTTGGCATCCCGCGGGGCGCGGCCCCCGTATCCTTCTGCGAGCGCATATCGCGCCAAGGAGAAGTCATGGCCAAGGCTGTAGTTGACCCCGCGGAACTGCGGAGATTTGCGCAGGACCTGAAGAAGTTTTCGACTGATCTGCAGCAGCAGACCGGAGGCATCAACGCCCGGCTTGGAACTCTGGCCCAAACGTGGCGAGATCAGGAACAAGCCAAGTTCACTGAGGAGTTTGAGGTGACCGTACGGGCGTTGCAGAAATTCACCAAGGCGTGCGATCAGCACGTGCCCTACTTGCTTCGCAAGGCGGATGCGGCTGAGGCATACTTGAACCAAAGGTAGTTCCCAAGGGCCTCACTCAGCCGGGAGCGGCACCACACGCGATATGGGCGATCAAGTCAAAGTTGCCGACGTCCGCACCATCGAAATGTTTCGTGCCAGTTACATCGCGGCCATCGAAGCTTTTGGTCTGGCACTGCAGGATGCTGAGAGTGACGTGGAGCGCACCGCTTTGTGGTTGGATAATGACATGACCTCCTACTGGCAGCGCGAATTGCGCAAGGGGCAGGACCAGGTGGTGATGTGCAAGAGTGCCCTCTTCCGCAAGCAGGAGATCAAGTCAACGCCAGAGGCGCGCCCGAGCGTTGTGAGCGAGAAGAAGGCCCTTGACAAGGCCAAGCGGCGCGTGGCGCTCTGCGAAGAAAAGATAAACGCAGTTCGGCGCTGGAAGGCTGAGTTGCCACGGCAGGCCATTGTCTTTAAGGGCGCGCTTTCGCCGATGGCCACCATGCTCGATCGCGATGCTCCACGAATCAAGGCGATGCTCCGACGCATGACGGAGCATTTGGAGGAGTACCTACGAGCCATGCCGGGCGAAACAGAGCAACTTTTGGCCATTTTGGGTGAGGCGTCCATGCGCCGCAGCGGCGATGAAACACCCGAGGGCGGTGAAACACCCGAGAGCGGTGAGGCACCCGAGAGCGGTGAGGCACATCCACCCAATGGCGAGCCAGATGTCCACACTGCTGAGGGAGAGCCCGCATGAGCATTCCAAGCGCACGCGCCAAGCTCAAGGATTCATATCGAGTGCTCATGAACACCTGGACACGAACCAGCGAGACATGGGATGACCCAGTTTCGCATGCGCTGTATGAGAAGCATCTGGCACCGCTCGAGTCCACGTTGCGCAGTGCCCTCACGGCCATGGATACTGTGAATGAAGTGCTGGAGCGCGTTCGACGAGAGTGCGACGAGGAGCGAATGTGAGCGCGGTGACGGGTCCCGAAGCTCCGGATGGACGTATGATCGCCCACGTGGAGCCGCAGGACGCGCCCGAACCTCAGAGCCCACTCGACATTGAGCGCGAGATCGTGGATTCGCTCCACGCCGGTGCCAAGGGAAGAGCCGAGGCCGCGCGCGCACTGGCAGAAAGCCAATCGAAGCTTCGCGCCCGCAACGAGCAACTGCATCACGCTGCGTTGAAGGCCATCAGCGAGTCCACACGAGCGGCTGTTGGCGAAGCGCACCGCATTCACACCCAAGAACTGAGTGAACTTGAAGATCGTGCCCGAGCGCGCTCCATCAAGGTGAAGGCTGACGAAGAGACCGTACGCAAGGAGTCGGAGGAACGCGCGGAACAACTAGAAGAGATCACCCAGCGTCGCTACGACGAAGCGGTCTGGATGGCAGAGAGCGTCTACGAAGCTGCAATTCCATCGGTCCGCAAGTCCACGCAGAAGCGACTGGATGAGATGGAGCAGCGGGCGCGCGAACTGAATGATCTGATCGAGCGCGGGCATGAGCAGGTGCGACGTTTTCGGCAGCCGGCGCTCCCTGACCTGAAGCTCACTGCAGAGCAGGTGGCTCAGGCGACTGAACTCGGAGGCAATCTGGACGGCCACATGCAAGAGCTGGCCAAGCACATGGAGCGATTGCGCACCTGTCGTGCCGCGGGGCTCTTTAGGGGTCCCATCCTGCTGGTGCCGTTGATGGTGCTTCTGGTGGCAGGCGTGATCGGCTTTGGACTATTTGTAGAGGTGCAGGACTGGGGACCTCTCACCACGGGGGCCGTTGGCGCTGCCTCCGCGATGCTGGTCTTTCTGATGGGAACCACCATTCTGTACTCCATGGCGCGGCGTGAGGTCCGTCACGTGTACAAGCCTTTTCTTGAAGCCGCCGCACTTGCGCAGCAGACGCTCATTCTGGGTCGGCAGGAGTGCGAGCGCATTCGCCGCGCCAAGGAGGATGCCATTACGGCAACTCGCGATGCGGATCTCCATCGCGCCGAAAGCATCTATCGCCCCGCGATGGCTGAGATTGACCGCAAACTCAAGGAGGTGCTGGCGCGAATTGATGAGAAGGCGCCGCACTACCGGGCCAAGGTCAAGGCACTGCGCGAACACGATCTGGCCGCGGCGCACGCTGCGCTCAACAAGGCTCTCACCCTTGCAGAAGAACGGGAGAAGGCGCTGCAGGCTGAAGAACGCGCTCGCGTGCAGTCGGTGGTGCAGGAACTGGATGCCCAGCAGCGCGAGCAGATTCTGGAGCAACGCAACGCTTGGAAGACCATGCAGCAGCGAACGCTGAGCGGACTGGATGCGCTCAACCTATTGAATAGCCGCTGCGCCCCTGACTGGAGTGACCCGAGTTGGCAATCATGGGAGCCCCCCGCCACCCAGTTGCCTGCAGTTCGGGTGGGAAAGCTGCACTTGCAGTTGAGCGAAGTTCCTGAAGCGGTGCCCTCCGACCCCACACTGGCCTGGCCCGCGGGCACCCCGGATCATTGGGTGCTACCGGCATTCCTAGGCGCGGCCGGGCGCACGTCGTTGGTGGTGGACGCCACCGGCCCACAGCGCGATGCGGGATTGGCGATCCTGCAGAACGCACTAGCCTCCATTTTGGTCTCGATTCCGCCGGGCAAGGCGCGCTTTACGTTGATCGATCCAGTGGGGCTGGGGCAGAGCTTTGCGGGCTTTATGCACTTGGCAGATGAGATGGAACTGCTGGTGACTGATCGCATCTGGACGGACCCGCGCCACATTGAACAGAAGTTGGCGGATCTGACAGATCACATGGAGATGGTGATCCAGAAGCATCTGCGCAACGAGTATGCCACGATTGCGGAATACAACGTGCAGGCGGGAGAGATCGCCGAGCCTTTGCGATTCTTGGTGATGGCGGACTTTCCCACCAACATCACTGAGCAATCCGCAAAGCGATTTGCAAGCATTCTGCAGAGCGGTGCACGATGTGGGGTTCATGTGCTGTTGTTGCGAGACATGCGCGCTCCTCTTCCACCGGGGCTTGACCCGGCGGACCTCCGCCGGCACGCGGTCACCATCTCGTGGCGCGAGGGCCCAACAGGTGGCCGTTGGCAACTTGAAGAGGGAACGCTCGCCCGACTGGAGTTCATTCCCGACCCGCCGCCCGATGATGCGTTCTTGCAGCGAATCACGCAGATTGTCGGACGGGTGGCTGCGGGCACCGCGCGCGTGGAGGTGCCGTTTACCAGCGTGGCACCACGAGCTGCGGAGCGATGGACGCTGAGCAGCGCCGACAACCTGCGGATTCCCATCGGTCGTTCGGGGGCCAACCGCGTGCAGCACCTGTTGCTGGGTGAGGGCACCAGTCAGCACGCCCTTGTGGCAGGCAAGACCGGCAGCGGCAAGAGCAGCTTGCTCAATGCGTTGATTGTGAATGCGTCCCTTTGGTACCCCCCTGAAGACTTGGAGTTCTGGCTGGTTGACTTTAAGAAAGGGGTGGAGTTCAAGGCGTATGCCTCGCATCACCTTCCACACGCACGGGCGGTTGCCGTGGAGAGCGATCGAGAGTTTGGCCTGAGCGTCTTGCAAGGGCTTGACGACGAACTCCGGCGGCGCGGCGAACTCTTCCGCGCGGCAGGTGTGCAGAATCTTTCGGATTGGCGCGCGTTGGGCCGAAGCGAGCACATGCCACGCAGCCTGCTGGTGATTGACGAGTTTCAAGAGCTGTTCATTGAGGATGACAAGGTTTCGCAAGACTCGGCGCTGCTTCTAGACCGACTTGTGCGTCAAGGCCGTGCCTTTGGAATGCATGTGGTGTTGGGTAGCCAGACACTTGGTGGCGCCTACAGCTTGGCACGTTCCACCATGGGTCAGATGGGGGTTCGAATTGCGCTGCAATGCACTGAGGCGGACAGCCAGCTCATTCTGAGCGATGACAACACCGCTGCACGCTTGCTCACCCGACCCGGCGAGGCCATCTACAACGACGCCGGCGGACTGCTCGAAGGCAACAACCCCTTCCAAGTGGTGTGGATTGGGGAGAGCGAACGAGACACCCGCTTGGACGAGATTCACGCGCTTGATGGCGAGCGCCGCCGCGGCGCGGTACGACCTCGACCGATCGTGTTTGAGGGCAATGCCCCCGCCGATCCCATGGCCAACGGCCCGCTCTTGCGCGCGCTGGAGAAGAACAGTGTGGACCGCCAGCAGTATGCTCCGCTGTTGTGGATGGGGGATGCGGTGAGCATCAAGGATCCAACGGCTGCCAGCATGGTACGGCGCACGGGTGCCAACATCGCGGTTGTTGGGCAGCGCGACGAAGGCGCGGCCGCCATTCTGGCCATGGCCATGCTGAGCATCGCGGCGCAACTGCCGGTGAAGGGGACGCGCATTGTGGTGTTGGATGGAACCACTCCAGATGACCGATTGCACGGAGCTCTGAACCGCGTGGCGGCAGCGCTTCCCCACCACATTGAGATTCCCAGCATGCGCGACGCGGGCGAAGCCGTGTTGAGCTTGGGCCAGGAATTGGCCACACGCACGGCGGCGGGCGCCGGCGATTCGCCAGGCGTGTTTCTGCTGGTGAACGGCCTCCATCGTTACCGCATGTTGCGCCGCAACGAGGATGACTTTGGTTACGGCGGTGCCAGCGATGCCACACCAGCCACTCCCGACCGAGTGCTGGCGCTGCTGCTGAAGGAGGGTCCGCTGGTGGGCATGCACTGCGTGCTGTGGGCAGACACCGTGGCCAATCTTCAACGCAGCATTGATCGCAATTCGCTCCGCGAACTTGAATGGAAGGCGCTCTTCCAAATGAGCGCCACCGATAGCAGCACGCTGATCGACGCCCCCACCGCCAGTCGGCTTGGATTCCATCGCGCCCTGCTGGCCAACGAGGAGACGGGGCTTCTGGAGAAGTTCAGACCCTACGTCTTTCCAGATGAAGCGTTCCTTGCCATGGTGAAGGGGCACTTGAAAGGGCGCGCGTGAGCAGCAACGCCACGCTCTCTCAGATTTTTGCCCAAATGGGCGATGCACTCGATCTTCTGGGCGAGAACGCTTTCAAGGTGAACGCCCATCGAAAGGTGGCTCGCACGCTTGAAGACATGGCCGAGGACGCTGCGGCACTGGCGCGGAACAATCCCGCAGCACTGAAAGCCATACCGGGGTTTGGAGAGGGAACCATAAAGAAGGTCAAGGAGTACGCGCTCACCGGCGCCGTAGCAGAACACCGCCAGCTTCTGGAACAACTGCCCCCTGGACTCTTTGAACTGCTGCAAGTTCCCGGTTTGGGGCCCAAGCGCGTCCGCAGCCTTTGGCAGGATGGAGGCGTTGTGGACACCGTCACCCTCAAGGCAAAGATGGCGGATGGATCATTGAGCGCACTTCCTGGCATGGGTGCCAAGACCCTTCAGAACATTCAGGAGTCGCTGGAGTTTCTGGAGCGCAGCGTGGGCCGTGTGCGTTTGGGCCAAGCCATGGAACGGGCGGAGGCGCTGATTGCGCTGCTGAAGCAGGTGAAGGGCGTGCAACAGATCAGTCACGCGGGCAGCCTGAGACGTGCCAGAGAAACCATTGGCGATATTGACATCGTGGCCAGCGCCACGAAGCCGGCGGCGCTGCACGCGGCGCTCAGTTCGGCACCGGGGGTGGCCAAGATCCTTGTGAGTGGAGAAACCAAGACCAGTGTGCGCTTGGAGAATGGCATGCAGGTCGACCTTCGTACGGTTGATGATGCACAGTTCGGCGCCGCCCTGCTCTACTTCACCGGAAGCAAGGAACACAATATCCGTCTTCGTGAACGGGCCCAACAACGCAACATGCGGCTCAATGAGTACGGGTTGTTCCCAGATGACGGACAGCCAGCTCCTCAAGAACGAGGGGTGGTTGCCCTGGCCAGCCGCTCTGAGGAAGAGATCTACAAGGCATTGGACTTGTGGTGGATTCCGCCTGAGTTGCGTGAAGATCGTGGTGAACTGGACGCGCGGCCGCCGAGTGACTTGGTTCAGATCACACACGTGGTGGCGGAACTGCACTCCCACACCAAAGCGAGCGATGGAACGCTCACCATCGCTCAGATGGCGGAGGAGGCGATTCGGCGAAACCTTAGGGTGCTGGCACTCACCGATCACAGTCGTTCGAGCGCGCAAGCGGGCGGGCTGTCCATTGATCGCTTGCGCGAGCACGCGGTTGAGATTCGAAGCGTGGCCAAGACCTACAAGGATCGCCTGATCTTGTTGGCCGGAAGTGAGGTTGACATTCTGGCGGATGGCTCGCTTGACTATCCCGACGAGGTCCTGGCAGAACTCGACGTTGTGGTGGCCAGCCCGCACTCCAGCCTGAAGGCGGCCCCTGAGGTGGCTACTGAGCGTCTGCTGAAAGCCATCCGGCATCCGCTGGTGCACATCATTGGGCATCCAACGGGTCGGATCATCAATGCGCGCGAAGGGCTCTCCCCTGACATCCATCTGTTGGCGCGTGAAGCCAAAGCTCACGGCACAGCACTGGAAGTGAACGCGAACACTATGCGGCTGGATCTGCGCGACGCGCATGTTCGCGTCTGCGTGGACACGGGAACTCTCGTCGCCATTGACACTGACGCACACAGTGCGGGCGACTTTGACCAATTGCGCTATGGAGTACTGACGGCACGCCGCGGTTGGCTGGGGTGCAAACTGTGCATCAATACCTGGGAGCCGCGCACGCTCATCCAGTGGCTGAAGGCAAAGCGCCGCTAGCGATGGTGGCTCACCCCGCGGCGGTGAGCACACGGCCCGCGAACGCCAGGCGATTGCGCCCCTCTTGCTTGGCGCGAAGAAGCGCGGAATCAGCTTCATTCAGTCGCTCGGCAAAGTCATCAGACGGTGAGCACTCGGCCAAGCCGAAACTGGCCGTGACCGCAGGCACCGATCCGCTGCCGGAACCTTCCGCGATCGCCTGCCGAAGGCGTTCGATGACCGGACGTGCCTGCTCTAGCGTGGCATCGGGCAACAGCATGACGAACTCTTCGCCGCCCCACCGTGACACCACATCGGTGGGCCGAAGCGCATCGCGCATGATTCGACTGAATTGGCGCAGTACGCGGTCGCCGGTTTCGTGACCGTGAGTGTCGTTGAGCTTCTTAAAGTGATCGATGTCGGCGTACACGATGCAGAAGCTGGTCTGCGTGCGCTGCAACTGCTGCACTCGGTCTTCGGCGCTGCGGCGGTTCAAGAGCCCAGTCAAGGCGTCCTTGCTGGCCTGATCTTCCGAGCGATTGAACGCCCTGATCACGCCGATTCGTTCCCCCGTCTTCGCGGCGATCACGCTCAGTCGAAGGATGGATTCGCTGTCAAGGGGCTTTCCGTCGGGAGTGACCGCGTGCAACACACCCACCTGCTGACCTGTGATGGTGATGGGAACGCACGTGGCGGAACACGGCCCACCTGCGCGGTGCCTCATATGCGGGCAGGCGCTGAAGTCTTCGCTGCTGGCGAAGGTCACCTCAACGCCGCGCCGCACGGCTGGGCACATACCCGGGGCACGCACTCCACAGAGCGGCACAGAGTTTGACGCCGTTAACGTTCCGGCAGCCTGGTGCAAATGAGCACGGCTTGAGTCGGCAATAAGAATTGCCGTGGGAACTTCAGGGGCAATCCGTTCAATGATGTCCTCAACCAATCGCAGCGCATCTGGTTCTGAGTGCACCATTCCCAACGCTTCAGAAACACGTGCGTCAAACGCCGAACGCTCCTGCGCGGCGGCGGCAGTGCGCTGCTGAAGGTGCACCGCGCGAGCCATGAGGATGGTGAGCGCACATCCCGCCGAGCTGGCCAGCAGAATGAGCATGAGCGATTCGTTGCGAATGGACTGGATGACTGCTTTGGCCGTCTCGGCGCGAGCCACCAAACTGGGGCGCAGGTTCTCAGTCATGAACTCTGAAAAGAGCTCTTCTGCACGGCGAAACCTTTCGGAGACGAGCGCGAACTCCGCCGCGGATTCTGCTGCACGCGCTGGTTCTGCTGCAGGCGCCGGTTCCGCTGCAGGCGCCGATTCTGCTGCAGGCGCCACCACCGCTGCAGACGCCATCGCTTCTGTCGACTCCGCAACACCTGCGCTCTGATCCTGACCAGAGTCCGCCGCTGGCAATTCCTCGGGGTGTGCCCGCTCTCGACCGATCATGAATGCACGGGCGGCACGGTGCCAAGCCACCGATGCATCAAAGGCGGGTCGGTAGGCGGCTCGCAACTCTGGGTCAGAGAGCGCGGAATCCAATGCCACCAGATCAGACTCCACCTTCCAAAGCTTGCCGCGAAGTTCACCGCACTCACGCTGAATCTCAGAGACTTCGTTGGCCCAACTCAGGCGCAGGCATGAACTCTGCGCCTGGAGCACCTGGCTCTGGACGGCCTCTACCGCAAGCGTGTTGGGCAATTGCCTGTCAGTAAAATCGGCGACCGCACTGCTCACGCCGGTCAGGCGCACGTGCAGCCCCAGGGCGAGCAATCCGCCAAGCAGGAACCACGCAAAGCCAAGCAAGATGATCCGTGAATGCACTCTCATGGAAGATTCCGTACAAACTGCTGATCACACAAAAGGGGCCACACGCGCGTTGCCCATGCGTTGAGTATCGGTTTCTGAACCGGGGCTCGTAACGAGGGCATCAAGGTTTCTTCAGGCACCACCGATCTAATCCGCAAATGACGGACATCTGATAGGCGATCGTCCCCCGATTCTTGATAAGAAGTCGGTTTAGGTATCAACCCAACTTACTCGCCGATTCCACCTAGGACGCAGGTGGTTTGGTACCGGCAGACGCACTCGACGACGTGAGTCACTCCCGCCAAGCACGCCACCGCGAGCGACTCGCGGACTTCCATCTGTGCGGGCTGCGTCAGCGCTTCTTGCGCTTCTTAAAGCGGTCCTTGCGGCTCTCTGTGAACGTGCTGCCACGGCTGAGGCCCGAGAATCCCCCCATGCCACCCGCGGCACCTGGACCCATCCCCCCAGCTCCGGCGGCACCCGGCATGTGGCGAGCCATGTCCTTCATGGCTTTCATGCGGCCGAGCGTTCCCATTCCCGCCATTTGCTGAGTCATCTTTTGCACCATCTCAAACTGCTTCACGAGCCGGCTGACATCGTCAACCTTGGTACCGCTGCCTGCGGCGATGCGCTTCTGGCGGCTGCGATCGATGATGCTCACCTTCGCGCGTTCCTTGGCGTTCATGCTCAGGATGATGGCTTCAAGCTGGTCCATCTGGCTGTCCTCAACATTCACGTCCTTCATCATGGACCCCATGCCAGGCAGCATTCCCATGATCTGCTTCAGCGGACCCATGCGCCGAACTGAGCGCATCTGCTTCAGGAAGTCATCCATGGTGAACTGGCCTTTGGCCAGTTTGTCGGCCGCCTCCTGAGCCTCCTCTTCGTTCACCTCAGTTTGCGCGCGCTCCACCAGGCTTAGAACATCACCCATTCCAAGAATTCGCCCCGCCACACGCTCGGGGTGGAACTCTTCCAGCGCATCAAACTTCTCGCCTGTACCCACAAACTTAACCGGGGCCCCAGTCACACTCTTGACGCTTAACGCGGCACCACCGCGCGTGTCGCTGTCAAACTTGGTGAGGATGATGCCGTCCACCTTCAGACGATCGTGAAACGCCTTGGCGCTTTGCACCGCATCCTGGCCGGTCATGGCATCCACAACCAGGAAGATGTTGTGTGGCTGCACGGTGCGATCCACGGCCTCAAGTTCCTTCATGAGCTCATCGTTCACGTGAAGGCGGCCTGCGGTGTCCAAGATCAGGATGTCAAACTTTTGGGCGCGGGCAGCGGCCAACGCTCGTTGGCACACTCCTACGGCAACGCCCACGGCTCGACCATACTCAGCACATTTGTCAGGCTCGCCATAGAACGCCACTCGGCCGGGTCCGGTGGCATCGGTTGCCACCGTGTTCACCACCGTCTGCAACTGCTCCACTGCGGCAGGGCGCTGAAGGTCTGCGGCCGCCACCATGACAGATTGTCCACGCTTTTTGAACCATGCGGCCAGCTTGCCGCATGTGGTGGTCTTGCCGCTTCCCTGCAGCCCGCTCATCATCACCACCGTTGGACCCGGTTCCACCATCGTGATGTGGCTGTCCACCGGGCCCATGAGTTGAGTGAGGCGCTTGTGCACCACACCCACCATGTGCTGCCCCGGATCAAGGCTCTTGGTGACCTCACTGCCCAGCGCATCCTGCACGCAGTCGGCGCAGAACTGCTCGGCCACGGACTGATTTACGTCCGCCTCCAACAGCGCGGTACGCACCTCAGCCATGGCTTCCCGCACGTTGTCTTCAGTGATTCGACCGCGACCAGAAAGATTCCGGAATGCGGTGCCAAGACTCTCGCTAAGACGCTGGAACATAGGGCTGCCGATTCTACGGGGAGCCCGGCACGAAGAGTCAATCAGCAGGAAACTGTGGCCCGGAGCGCACTGGACAGGCTCTCAGGACCAAAGGCATCCGCGAACTCATACACGCCGCGAAAGTCGTCAAGGGTGTCATGCGCGGTCTTGCTCATGGCACCCAATTCGATGAGCGCAAAGACCATGCGTCCAAAGTCGTCAGTGCGATGAACATGCCAGGACGCCAAGACCACCGGCGCCAGAAGGCCGTACTGATCAATGGCAAAGTCACGAAGCCCCATGCAGAGCTGCTGGCCCGAAACATGGCGGCTGGTGGAATTGAGCCCCGATGTAGACGACTCCCCCGCCGCGTCGGCGTGATCATGCACTCGTTCCACGGTGTAACGGAGCCCCTCTTGAACAAACTGGTACGCCGCCAGCGGGTACGGACCAGCCGCGGCCAAGGCTCGCGTGATGTCCTGCATGGTGGTTTGTTGGCTCATTGACTCCGCAACTGTATCGGCCTTCCCCGCGCCAAGGCAACAGTTCCGCCGATTTTTGTTAAGCGGGTTGAGAGCCCGCCACCGACGATTTGCAGGGCAAAACCCACTCCGGCGCTGAGGCGCTCAGGGCCAAAGCATGGGCCGCGTGCGGCAGCGCGTGTTCCGGCGCCCCTGGGTCCTCACCCAGCGGAACGCCAATGACACCAGCAATCTCTTGGAATTCTTCCCCGCTCCGGGGGTGAGCATGGGTCTCCCTGCCCTGTGGATTGACTGAACCAAACTCAAACGCCGACGGGGAAACTCCCAGCGCTCGCGCGCCATTCACGGTGGCCATGGCCAGCGCTTGGGTCAACGGCAGCCCATCGCGCCTCATGAGCAATCGCAACTCATCCAAGGTTGAAAGGCGATCGGGCGTGTCTAGGCACACCATGCTGTCCGTACCCAGAGCCACAGGCACTCCCGCGGCCAGCATCTGCCGATAGCGGTGATCAGCGTGCCCAAAGTACCGGCTTGCGCGTGGGCAATAGGCCACGCAGATTCCGCCATCAACCAACACATCAAGGGCTGCGTCATCCACGTAGTTGCAATGCGCACACAAAATCTCAGCGCTTGGAACTTGTGAGAGCCATTGGGCGAGCCAGTCAACCGGATGTCGAGCAGGGTCCTGCTCTGTTGGATCCCACAGTCCAAGACCTTGCAACAGGCGTTGGAACCGGCCAGTTCCCTGCCGTACGAACTCCAATTCCTGTGGACTCTCAGCCAGATGGGTGGAAACGGGCAAACCACTGCGTAGAGCCGCCAGATAGACCTGCCGGTGGGAGGAATACGGCGCGTGGGGCTGAATGCCCACCCCTGGCCCAACCGGGAAAGAACGAGCCCAACGTGGGGCCATACAAGCAAGGTCAGCCACCCCCCGGAGGGCCTGGTCTCGGCCTGGCCCCATTCCGAACACCTCCCCAAAGACCACTCCTCGTACGGACTCTTGAACCAATTGAGACAGGCACGCTTGCAGGGAAGCTTGGCTGGCGATATCTCCAACTGCCGCCACACCACCCCGAACCAGCGCCTTAACTCCTTGTCGCACCGACTCTTCCAATTGCGGTGGAGACATCTCCTGACGGGCCCTCCGGATTTGGTCCAGCCACTGGTCAAAGTCACCCGAGTACGGCTGGGGCCCGCATGCCGTGAGGTCCAGATGGGTGTGCGCATTCACAAGCGCCGGCAAGAGGGCGTGATTGGGCATGTGCTCAACCGTGACCCCGAACGGAACTCCAATGCTCTCCGGTGTGCCCGCGGCGATCACCTTCCGGTGTCGCAGGAGGAGCGCCCCCGGAGCGGACTGCACCCGCACGCCATCCGCTACAAGTCGGGCGTGAATCAAGCGCGTTTCTGAGGGCCGGTCTGAAACCGATTTCATGGGCGGGTTGCCACCATTGCGGAAAGGATCGCGTTACACTTTAACTCGCCTTACGGGGCAACGGACAAATCGCTGACGTTCAGCCTTTTTACAGCCCAGTTTGGGAGGATCCCAATGAAGCGTGCATGGATGACGACTGGTCTGCTCAAACTTTCAGTTGCGGCGAGCATCGCGCTCGCTGCGGGCTGTGTGCCCGAGCAGAAGTACAACGATCTGATGGCGGCCCACAACGGTCTTGAGCAGCAGCTCATTCAGACTCAGGGTGAGTTGAGCACCGCGCGTGCCAATGAGAGCCATCTCCGCACCCAACTTGCAGAAACGATGACGCAACTCGAGGAGCTTCAGAGGCTCGCATCGGGCGGCAACATCGATCTTGCCGAGTGGGAGAAGAAATACGCCGACCTCTTGGCCAAGGTGGGCAATTTGCAAATGGGACCGCTGCCCAAGGAACTGAGCGAAGAGCTCACGCGCTTGGCGGCCGAGTACCCAGACATCTTTGTCTTTGACGCGCGCACCGGCATGCTGCGATTCGTCAGCGACTGGACGTTTGATTCCGGAAGCGATCAGCTGAAGTCGGGAGCCAACGCGGTCTTGGCCAAGTTGGCGCACATCCTGAACACCAGCGCTGCCAGTCGGTACGAAGTCAAGGTCGTAGGTCACACCGACAACGTGCCGGTGGTGCGAACCAAGGACAAGTTTGGAAACAATCTCATGCTCTCCGCATTCCGCGCTGCGTCATTGCGCAACGCACTCGTGCGAGACGGCGTGGGCGCCCAGCGATTCCAGATCGCCGGCTATGGCGAGTACCGACCCGTGGTGCCAAACGGCCCCAAGGGCGCTGTGCAGAACCGCCGTGTCGAGCTCTATCTGTCTCCCATCACCATCGAAGGTGGAGCCGCGATGGCTGACTCCACTCTCACCGCGACTCCAGCGGCACCGATGGCTGCCAGAACACCGGCCACACCTGCGCCAACTCGCGCAGCACGGGTGCCGGACGAAGAGCCCACCAAGTAACTAGGAAATCAAGTCAATTCAGCGGCGGCAGGATCACTCCTGCCGCCGCTTGTTTGTTTGGAGTGAGTCACGAACCCGGCGTTGGCTTTCCACAATCAAAACTCACGGGCACCATGCATAAGAACCTCATCTCCGAGCTTCCGGCATTGCGAAACTGATGCATGTTGTTGGCAGGGATAAACAACACATCTCCCTGACGGACTCTGTGCGTGTCGCTGCCGAACGTGACGTCGGCCTCTCCCTGAAGGATCACCACTTCGTGCTCGTAGTCGTGCTGGTGGTGCGGCGTGTGGCCACCCGGCGCCACCACAAAGTGGCGGATGGAGAAATTGGGGGCGCCATGAGCGCGCCCCACCAGGATCGCCACAGGTGTGGCGTGCGAGGGATCGGGGCGAGTCACTCGGAACTGCCCCGCACTCATGGCATGGTTGCGCCGTCAAGCGGCCGGATGCGAATGTTGCGGAACTCAATGTGCGCCCCTTCGCTCTGAAGGGCAATGCGGCCAGGCACCACACGGACATCCGTTGCGCGATTCTGCAACTCGCCGTTCACGATCAACGCCAGTGCGGATCCTGCCATCACGATGTGGTACTTGTTCCACTCGCCCAGCGGCTTCTCGTTCGTGGGCTTGAGTTTGCCAGTCCAGCGGCCCTTGGTGCGGTCGGCATCCGTCTTCATGGGGAAACCATCGATGTTCCAGATGTCACCCGCGTTCTTGGATTGAAGTTGCGCTTCAACACTCAGCGGCCAAACCTTGTCAGGCTCTTGCACCCGCAGCAACACGCCGCTATTGCCTTCCCCCTTCTCAGGATCAAAGCGCCATTCAAGTTCCAGTTCAAAGCTGGTGTATTGCGCGGTGGTGGCGATGTAGCCCGCCGGCTTTCCTGAGCACACAAGAACGCCGTCCTTCACGCTCCAGACCGACGCGGGATCGGCATTGGCGTCGGCCAAGAATGGCTTCCAGCCGGTGAGATCGCGACCATTGAAGAGGGATACCCAACCCGCAGGCAAAGCCGCCGCCGGACCTGATGTGGCCGAAGGCGCCGCAGCAGGTTTGCTGGCTTGCGAATCCACCGGCTTCTTGGAGTCAGCAGACTTGGTGGAAGCGCACCCAACCGCGAAGGTACCAACGGCGGCCAGACATGCAACGGAGAGAAGAACGTGACGCATGGCCACCATCCTAGTTGGCGAACGGTTGTCTAGCGGGGGCGTTCAAAACCCGGAGCCACGGTTCCCTGATCGCTCCACACCAATTCAAGGCGTTCCCTACCCTGGAGGAAGCCGTCGAGCCACAGCCCCAAGGCTTCCATGCGCCAGTCCGCGGAGTCAAAGAGAGGCTCGGGACCCTGACTCGCCCCGATCAACTGGCCTTTCCCACGCGCTTCTGCCATGGTGATGAACCACCGGGTGAAGGCGCTGCGCGTGGCGACAAGATTGGGGGCAAGTCCGATCGAATTCACGCGCACCTGGCAGGCGGTCCAGAGCGCATCGCATTCCGCTCGCACCCGGGGATCGTCCAGCGGTGACGCAGTGGAGTCTCCGGCCACTGGCGCGTTCTTGCCCCGGCTCACCGCTTCAAGGATCGCGTCGCCGTGCGATTGCAGGATTCGCCGCGGCACACCGCTCAAGTTGCCCAGCGTGGCGCGGTCACCCGGCTTGCGCTTGGCAAGCTCCACCACGGCAGCGTCGGGCAGTACCGCTCTCGTGGGCATGTCAATGCTGCGCGCAATCTCATGACGCAGGGTCACCAATTCGCGCGCCACATTTCGTTGGCTTGCGCGCAGTGGCTCGGTTCGCAGCAAGCGGCGCAGTTGCCCCTCGGGGGCAAAGTCGCTGGCACGGAGCTGCTCTTGGCTTTCCGCCAGCGCCCATTGAGTTCGGTTCAATGCATCCAAACGCTCGGAGAGAAGATGCCACATCAGGTGCAGGTACCGCACATCGTCGGCGGCGTATCGCAACTGCGCTGGAGTCAGCGGACGCGCATCCCAATTGGTAAATGTGTGAGCTTTACCAAGCCGGTAGCCGGTGAGCGACTCCAACAC
The DNA here is from genome assembly GCA_964640485.1 of uncultured Isosphaeraceae bacterium. GTDB lineage: Bacteria > Planctomycetota > Phycisphaerae > Phycisphaerales > SM1A02 > CAZXGD01. The sequence goes on from CAZXGD010000005.1 coordinate 53,544, forward strand.
GGTTCCGAGGCTTGATGGCCACGGCATCCAACAAAGCGCTGCCGCGATCTGTGTGTCAATCACCCGGTGAGGATCCGAGTCTGCCCCGCGACGCAGAATGCCAAGGTCTGTTTCTCCCGCGTGCATGAGCACCGTTCGCCCAGACGCCGCCACCGTTTTGAAGAGTTCGCGCAGAGCTTCCGCAGATTCTCCCAGCGGAACCGGGTCAATGAGCGCCACCCGCTCAGGAGTGGAGACTTGAATAAGGCACAACTTGGGGTAAAAGCTCTCTTCGCCGATGAACTCGGTGTCGAACCCAACCACACTGTGGCGCTCCAGATGCTCAAGGAGCTCATGCAGGTCTTCGGCGGTGGTGACGACTTCTGCAGGCTGCTCCGGCACCAGCGGATGATCCAACGGCGCAGCGCCTGCGCCCCCCGAGTGATTGTGGTCGGCGGCGGCGTGCTCCTGCGATCTCTTCTTTCGTCGGTAGTTCTGCACGGGAGGGGCACGCACTCTACGCCAATCGCCGAATTCGCAGCGCCACCAAGACAATGGATCCCATGATCCAAAGCAGCAACGACCCAATGAGCACCGCTGTGGGCCAGAGGGGCAACGAGGCAAGGGATCCCCTGGCCACTTCGAGTGCGCCCCAATTGATGTACATGAAGACACCCTGAACCAAGATCGCGCCGCCAAGAAGCGCGTGAATGAGCGGCATCATTGCCCACCTTCGCGCCAACGGCGGCAAGCTCATCCAGCGTTCCTTGAATGGAACATTCACCAGAGTTGGATGCCGGACGCTGAGCACAAGAATCAGCCAGGCCGCGCCCAGCAGGATCACCATCACACCCAAGCCCGCAGCAGGTGGGCCAAACCACGTGGCGACGCCTGCCGGGGACCACGCATTGGGAACGCCCGCCCCCGTGAAGTGGGTGGGAATCCGCGCGGGAAGGCGATGGAACTGCACGGCCAACCAGAACCAAAAGACAGCAATGGTGACAGCGCCTGTACAGATCAGCGCAAGAGTCAAAAAACGGTCGTTACCCGTAGCGCTCTTCACCCCGCAATCGTAGTCCAGCAGTCGAGTCCCCACCTAGACTTCGGGGTTGCCATGATCGACGCACAGGGAAAGCGCCCGCACTCTTCACACCCATCTGCAGTGGTGCTGTTGGTCTCGGCAGATGAACAGTTGGTGGCGCGTCTGCGTGCGATGGCGGCACCCGATCGCACCATGGCGTTGCATGTCTCTGGCAATGTGGGCGATGCCGAGATTGAGTCTCTGGAGATTCACCCAACAACGGTGCTGTTGGACCTGGACCTACCAGGTCGCACTCCGCCGCTTGACCTTCTAAGGCGCATGGGCAGACGACCCGAAACGGCGGCCGTTCCGGTGGTCGTGCTGGGTGGCGGTGAGGATGCCCAACTGCGCGGCGCCGTGTTTGACGCGGGCGCGGCGGACTTCATTAGTCGCAATCCTGACCCCATTGAGTTCCGCGCGCGCATTCGCAATCACACCGCGGCATTCAACGTGCGGCAAGAACGCAACGAAGCGGTTGCCGCCATCGGACGCCTGCAACGTCAACTGCGTGACGCGGTGCGCGAGGCCGAAGATGCGCGTCGAGGCACCATTGTGGTTCAAGGCGGAGGCGACGCCACGGCCACGTTGCGCGCCCGCGTAGACAGCATTACACGCCTGGGGAGCGAACTCAGCCGCATTCATGACTTTCACTTGCTCATGGAGCGCATCCTTGCGGAGGCTCGAACGCTTGTGGGTGCGGAAGCAGGAACCATCTTTGTGCGCGAAGGAGACACACTTCGCTTCGCGTTCAGCCAGAACGACATGATGGAACGAGCGGGCCGAACTGCCAATGCTCGCTTCAGCGGACTGGTGGTTCCGGTGAACAACAGATCCATTGCGGGGTGGAGCGCGGCCAGCGGCGAACTGATCAACGTCAAGGATGCCTACGCGCTGGAGCCCAATTCCCCCTTTGCATTTGATCAGAGTTACGACGCCGTCACCGACTACCGCACGCGAAGCGTCATCGCCGTACCCCTGCGCAACGCCAGCGACACCGTGCTGGGCGTGTTGCAGTTGCTCAACGCCAAGGACATCAACGGCTCTGCCCGCCCACAGTTTGACCGGGATGACGAACGTCTGGTGGACCACTTTGCCTCCATGGCCACGGTGGTGGTGGAACGGGCGCAACTGACCGAGAGTGTGATCTTGCGCATGATTCGGATGGCGGAAGTGCGCGACCCTGCCGAAACGGGTCCTCACATTGAACGGGTCACGGGATACTCGCTCATCCTTTTTGAAGAGTGGGCCGCACGCAAGGGGCTAGACGGCCCCACCTACGAACGCCAACGAGACCGCCTTCGGATCGCTGCCAAACTGCACGATGTGGGCAAGATTGGAATCAGCGATGCCATCCTCAAGAAAGCCGGACGTCTTGATCACGATGAATGGCGGCAGATGCAGCAGCACACCGTGATTGGAGCCCGCCTCTTTTCCGACAATCCCACGCAGTTTGACGAGACAGCCCGCGATGTGGTGCTCAACCACCACGAGCGCTGGGATGGCACCGGATATCCGGGATACGTGGACTTGGACGGACGATCCATCTTGGATCCAGCATCCGGGCTTCCCCGCACTGGAGGCAAGCGGGGAGAAGACATTCCGCTCTTTGCTCGCATCGTGGGTTTGGCGGACGTCTTTGATGCCTTGAACTCCCGGCGCGCGTACAAGGATCCGTGGCCGGAGGCGCAGGTGCTTGAGTACATTCGCAGTGAGGCGGGGCGGCACTTTGATCCCGAATTGGTGGACATTTTCTTTGCCCGCCTCGACGACATGCACACCGTTCACGATGCACATCGGGGCGATTAGCACGCGGTTCACTAGCCCACTATCCTCTCCGCATGGCAGGCAGCGATTCTGGACGAAAATTCACGCAGAGCTTGATGGGAAAGCTGGTCCTGACGGGAATGCTGCCCGCAGTTCTGGTGATCTTGGCGTTGGCGACGGTGAATGGGTTTCGCCGTTACAACCTCATGTTGTCCGCCACCGAGGCCCGGCTCTCCTCAGAAGCGCAGGACATTGCCATGTGGGTGGACGCCGCCAACCGGCGGTCCGTGGACGTTGCGCGCATGATTGCCATCGCTCAGCAGAACGGAATGTTTGGGCAGCGGCGCGCCACCATGAACTTGCTGCGTCAACTTCTTGACGAGTACCCCGATCTCACCGGAACGTATGTGGTGTACGAACCCAATGCTGACGGGCAGGACGCGTCAGCCCGCATTGAGGGTGCCACCCTGACGCTGGGCATGAAGGATTCGCGTGGGCAGCCCGAAGCCGTGGGACGGTTTGTGCCCTACTACTTTCGCGATTGGGCCAAGAATCAAGAAGTAGGGTTGAAGCCCGTCAGGCAGATGGAGTCAAACAGCTTCTATCAAACGCCGCTCAAGAACTGGACTGAACGCCGCACCGCTGAGCCGGTGATTACGGAGCCTTATCAGTACGAAGGACAATTCATCGTTGAACAGACCTGGCCGATCGTGCGTGATGGGCAGTTTGTAGGAATTGGCGGTGTAGATCGCTCCTTGGATGCCTTGCGCAATGAAGTGACGTCGCGTGCCGCGGCATTCGGAGCGGACATTTTTGTCCTGAGTCCGGGGGGGCGCATCGTGGTGGCCACGGACGGAAGCGGCGCCAACTACACCAGCACTGGCGATCCAGATGCACTGCTCGCCGCGGATCTCTCCAAGACTGCGTACGCCAGTTTGTTCACAAGGTTCCTGAGCGACCCGCGTTCCGCGTTCAGCCTCCAGGACATCAATCCCGGCACCGGTGATGAAGCATTCTTTGCCAGCGCCAAAGTGCCTGTCGGATCTTGGCGGGTGATCATGGCGATCCCCAGCAGTTCGCTCATGATGCCAATTCTGGCGGACCTCTCCATTTCCGCAGGCATTGCGGTGGTGGGCATCTCAATCATCTCCATCATTCTGTGGATTCCTGCAAGGCAGTTGACTCGGCGGGTGGACCAAGCCGCCGCTGCGGCGCAGCAGGTGGCAGCGGGAGACTTGACTCGCCCCCCCACTTGCACGGAATGCCCGGATGAAACGGGCGAACTGCTGCGTGCGTTGGACTCCATGACTGGCGACCTCAACACGCTGGTTGGGCAAGTGCGAACCGCGAGCATGCACCTCAACACCATTGCCACAGAGCTCGGCGCCACCAGCCGTCAGCAAGAAGAGGTTGTGGCCAGCTTTGGTGCCAGCAGCACGGAGATTGCTGCAGCGGTTCGGCAGATCACCGCCACGGGGCAAGAACTCGCGCGCGAGATGTCAAATGTCAGCGATTCCGCCAGCGCCACCGCGCAGTTGGCCAAGGAAGGTCGCTCCCAGCTCGAGACTATGGAAGGTGCCATGCAGTCTCTTGATCAGGCCACCGGCAGCGTTGCAGATCGTTTGGCCGCGATCAATGAAAAGGCTGTGAATATCACTGGAGTGGTCACCACCATCACCAAGGTGGCAGAGCAAACCAATCTGCTCAGTGTGAATGCCGCCATCGAAGCAGAGAAAGCGGGCGAATATGGTCGCGGGTTTCTCGTGGTGGCGCGAGAGATTCGCCGCTTGGCTGATCAAACGGCGCAGGCCACGCTGGACATTGAACGCATGGTGAAGGAGATGCAGACCGCCGTGAGCAGCGGCGTGATGGAGATGGACCGCTTCAGCGATCAGGTGCGCCGCAACGTCTCAGACGTTCGCGCGATCGCCACCAGCATGCAGGACATCATTGTTCGGGTGGACGAAGGTACAGCCAGCTTTGGTGCGGTTCGAGAAGGGATGCAGAGTCAGGCCGCGGGTGCTGGGCAGATTTCGGAGGCCATGGCCGGACTGACGTCAAACGCCAAGGCCACCACGGAGTCGGTGCGAGAGTGCGGCCGAGCTGCGGAAGAGCTGCAGAAGGCGATTGGCACACTCAAGACGGCGATTGCGGCGTTTCATCTTCGCACCTGAGGCGGGCCACTCATGCGGGCATTTGTATTTCAGGCCGCTGGAGCGCACTTCGCCATGGATGCCTCAAGCATCCAGGCTGTTCATCCTTTGGTGTTGGCCCGCCCCGTACCGGCATCACCACTTTGGCTCACCGGCGTGATTGATGTCCACGGCGAGTTGGTGCCATTGATCGACGCCTGCGCCCTGCTCAATCAAGGGCAGGTGTCCCGCACCATCGGTGCGCGCGTTCTTTTGGTGGATACCGGCAGCGCCGGGGACGAGCTACGAGCGCGCTTTGCACTGGCGGTCGACCGAGTGATGGATCCCGCGGATTTGGACCTCGACGGTTCTTGGCGCGGCAGTGGCACCGTACCCTGGCTGGGAGCAGTGGTGCAGTATGAGGGCATCGCTGCGCAAGTGTTTGACCCAGTGGCGCTTGCCCAAGCGCATCGGGAGGTCACGGCCACACCTGAACTTTCACACAGGCGCACCTCATGAATGCGCTGGAACCATTGATTGCAGCGCTGGAGAGTCGCGCTGACCTCAATCCCGCGCTCCTCCGCGAGCAGTCCCTTCTGCCGGTGCTGGAAGAGCGCAGAAGTGCGCTGCGACTCTCTTCCGTTCACGAGTACGTTCGGTTCGCACTCCGCGATGCACCGGAGTTCGCGTTGTTGCAGGACCTGATTTCAGTACCAGAGACATGGCTCTTTCGGTATCCCGCCTCCTTTGAACTTCTCAAGTCATGGCTCGCAAGCCGTAGCCACCTGCCCTTTCGCGCGCTCAGCGTGGCCTGCGCCACTGGGGCGGAACCCTTCAGCGTGGCTGCCACTGCGCTCGCCGCGGGAATCAACTCCAGCGCCATTCAAGTGACTGCGATTGACCGAAGTGCCCCTGCGCTTGCACTGGCTCGCAAGGGAACGCTGGGCAAACTTTCCGTACGCGACGGAGTTCCCGCGTGGGCTGCGTCACGCTTTTCAAATCGAAGCGATGGGTGGTGCGTTGACAAGAGTGTGGCCGATTGCGTGACGTGGGTGGAAGGGAGCGCACCCCAGGCGCTGGAACAGTTTGAATCGGGTTCCTTCGACGCAATCTTCTGCCGCAACCTTGGCATCTACCTGCGCCCACAGGCGCGCCAACAGCTTGGAGCTCTCCTCAACACGTTGCTTTCGCAGGACGGCATGTTGTTCTTGGGGCATGCTGAACCATCTGGACTTTTTGAACTCAGCGCTGAGTTCACTCCGGCGGACCCCCCCGCCAGTTTTGCGTTTGGTCGCGCCGCGCAGCGCCCGATTGCCACGCCGAGGGCCGCTCAACCCGTATCGGCGGTTCGCCGTACCCCTTCCGCTCCGAGCGCCGCGCCACCCGTGATCACTTCATTGACCGCAGCGCAGGCGGCTGCGGATCAGGGGCGATTGCCAGAAGCGTTACGCCTGGCCCAGCAGCAGTATCAGTCAGGGGATCGCTCATGCGAGTTGTTCTTGCTTCTTGGCACCGCACACGCAGCCCTTCGTGAACCGGACACGGCTGAGGGATTCCTTCGCCAAGCGTTGTATCTGCAGCCCTCCAACATCGAAGCGCTGTTGCAATTGGCATCGTTGGCGGAGCAGCGCGGCGACACTGGCTTGGCAGAACGCTACCGGCAGCGAGCCGCACGTCATCCATCCAAGCAGGAGGGCGCTGCATGAGCTTGAGCAAGAGTCAAACGCATCTGATGGAATTGATGTCGCGCCCGCTCACAGACGCGGACTTGGAACGCGCCACGCGTGACATGGCCGCCCCGCTCGACGGTGCTTCGCATGACAGGCACAGCGTGCTGCTCTTTGCGTGCGGCACCGAGCTGTTTGCGGTGGCATCCACCGACGTAGCCAAGGTGGTGCCCAGCGCACTGGTTCACCGTGTGCCCCATCGCACCAACGCGGTTTTCAAGGGCGTGTGCAATCGCGACGGAGAACTCCTGCTCTGCGTGGACTTGGAGGCCGCGCTTGGGCTGGACGCACCGCCCCAGGGCGTGTCCCGCGTGCAAGTGGTGGTGGGCGCTCTGCGCAACCGCTGGGCATTCATGGTGGATCGCGTGTTAGGCGTGGTGGACGTCACTGCATCCAGCATGCGCCCCGCTCCACTGACGGTTGGCGCCGCCAGAAGTGGGTGTGTCACCTCACTCGCCACTACGCCTGACGGCACCGCATCCGTGCTGGACCTTGCACGCTTGGACTCCATCTTTCGCGGGGCCGTGTCATGAGTGATCTGGGCGGATTTAGCATGCACGAGCTCTTCCGCGCGGAAGCGGAGACTCATTGCGCGGCCTTGAACCAAGGGCTGCTCAAGCTGGAATCCAGTCCCGCAGATCTGGGAATCATCACGCCGCTCATGCGCGCCGCGCATTCCATGAAGGGGGCCGCTCGAATCGTGGGTATTGATGCGGCAGTCACAGTGGCGCATCACATGGAAGACGTGCTGGTGCGAATCCAGAAGGGGCAGGAGGCCACCACCCGCGCGCGCATCGATCAATTGCTGGAAGCCACTGATCTTCTCACCAAGATCGCGGGGGTTCCAGAAGCGGAACTCAACGAGTGGAGCGGTCAGCACGCGGGTGAGATCAACGCCGTCACCACCGCACTCTCGGCCGCGCCACCGGGGGGCGGGCAGCCGATGCCTACCGCCGCACCGGAGCCCCCTGCGCCGACCGCTCAGTCCGTGGTAAGGCCCAGCCCCGTCGACGCCATCCAACCGGTGCAGGTGCGCCCCGCCCCGGCGAATCGGGCTGCGGACGCGGTGGTTGCTCGACCGACCGCTGTGGTGGAGGGCGAACCCAAAGAAGTGAAATCGGTTCGCGTGAATGCTGACAATCTGGATCGAATGATGCAGTTGGCGGGCGAGTCCATGGTCGAGGGGCGCCGCAGTCCTGTGCTCAGGCGAAGCCTGGCTGCGGTGCGCAGCGAATTGGCGCGAGCACGGGAGCAACTGGAATCCGCGCTGCGACGGCAAGACTCCCTGCGCGCCCAAGAGGCGGTGCAACGGGTGAACATGGCTGAACTGGCGCTCACGGACCGAATCGCCGACTTGGACACCTACTTTCGCCGAACCGAAGAGGTCTCCACAGAGCTCTATCACCAAGTTGTGGGAAGCAGAATGCGCCCGTTTGGTGAGGGCGTGTCAGGCTTCCCCCGCATGGTGCGAGACATGGCTCGGCAATTGGGCAAGCAGGTGCACTTTGAGATTCAGGGACAGGATGTTCCCGTTGATCGCGACATTCTGGCCCGGCTGGAAGCCCCACTCAACCACATCGTGCGAAATGCGCTCGATCACGGACTCGAAATGCCCGACGTTCGAAAGAGCAAGGGCAAGCCTGAGCAGTGTCGCCTGACCGTTGAAGTTCGTCACCACGCCGGCCACTTGCAAGTGCGCGTGAGCGACGATGGGCGTGGAATCGACGTTGAGTCCATTCGCCGCAAGGTGGTGGAACGAGGCATGCAAACGCCAGAACTGGCCGCCCAGTTGGATGAGCGCGAGCTCTACGACTTTCTATTCCTGCCCGGATTCTCCACCGCTCATAAGGTGACGGAGATTTCGGGTCGTGGAGTGGGTCTGGACGTCGTGCACCAGACCATTGTGCAAATCGGCGGTCACGCGCGCGTGGAGAGTTCGCCGGGTGTGGGAACCATCTTCACGCTCATGGTGCCAATCACACTAAGCGTGATGCGCGCCGCGCTGGTTGAAATCGCCGGCGAGGTGTATGCATTTCCTCTTTCGCGAATTGATCGAGTCTTGCGCGTCACCCCTGACGAACTCACCCCCGTACAGGGCCGACTTCAATGCAATGTTGACGGGCACGCCACCGGACTGCTGGACGCCGTGGCGTTGTTTGGGTTCGGACAGTCTCATCCTTCAGAGACCACCAGCGTCATCGTGTTGGGGGATCAGGAGTCCCGGCTGGGGTTGGTGGTCTGCCGATTCTTGGGTGAGCAGGACCTGGTGGTGCGGACGTTGGACCCGCGCTTGGGCAAGGTGCCGCACATTTCTTCAGCATCAATCCTTGATGATGGTCAACCCGTGCTCATCGTGGACGTTGAAGATCTGATGCAGTCGCTTCGCAAGGGATTGGGGGACGGATCGGTGCGCGGTCTCACCTCTCATCAACCAGCTGCCGATGCCGCACAGCACACCAAGAGGATTCTGGTCGCCGATGACTCCCTGACGGTGCGCGAGGTTGAGCGCCAACTGCTTTCGCGTCTTGGCTACACCGTGGCGGTCGCCGTGGATGGAATGGACGCGTGGAACCAGTTGCGAGCCGGTGCGTTTGACATGCTGGTCACCGACATCGACATGCCTAGAATGAATGGAATCGAGTTGGTGAGGTTGGTACGCGCCGACCCGCGTTTTGCCCACCTGCCCATCGCGGTGGTGAGCTACAAGGATCGCGAGGAAGACCGCCGCGCCGGCCTAGAAGCCGGGGCGAACTCTTATCTCACCAAAGGAAGCTTTCAAGATCAGAGTTTTATTGCCACAATTACTGAACTGGTAGGCGCCCCATGACCATGCGAATCGCCATTGTGAATGACTTGGCCATGGCACGCGAGGCATTGCGCCGCGCGCTGTCATCGATGCCCGATGTCTCCGTGGCGTGGGTTGCCGCAGACGGTGCGGAAGCAATCGCCAAGACCCGTGCCGACCGACCCGACTTGATCCTGATGGATCTCATCATGCCGGGCACCGATGGCGTGGAAGCCACACGGCAGATCATGAAGGCTTGCCCCTGCGCCATCGTCGTGGTGACGGCAACGGTGGAGGGCAACGCCTCTCGCGTCTATGAAGCCATGAGTGCGGGCGCGCTGGACGCCGTGGATACACCACGCATCGGCAATCCGGCAGGCACCGCCGCACTGTCGGCCAGAATCGAAACCGTTCGACGGCTCAAGGCCACGGGCTGCGATGTGAGGGGAGCACCCATCGCCGTTCCGCCATTGCTTGAAACGCCCTGCGAGTCAGCCCCCTGCTGCCCACCGGCCCATGACGCAGAGGCCAAAGTTCCTCTGGTGGCCATAGGTGCCAGTACGGGCGGACCACAGGCCATCGCCACCATTCTGCAGGGGCTCCCCGCAGACGTGCCCTTTGCCACGCTCATCGTGCAGCACATGGACGCATCCTTTCTGTTGGGGTTGGCCAGTTGGCTGGCAGAAAAGACGGGGCGCGATGTGCGCTTGGCGAAGAGCGGCGACACACCCTCGCCTGGCTCCGTGCTCATCGCAGGCGAACAGCGCCACCTGGTCGCGGGGTATCACGGCACCCTTTGCTACAGCGACGCGCCAGTTCAACTCATTCATCGTCCCTCGGTGGACGTGCTCTTTGCGAGTTTGGCCATGTCCAAGGTGCGGCCCGGAGTGGCCGTGCTGTTGACAGGCATGGGCCGCGATGGCGCCGCTGGGCTGTTGAAACTTCGCACGGCTGGTTGGACCACCATCGCACAGGATCAATCCACAAGCGTGGTGTGGGGCATGCCCGGCGCCGCCAATGAACTTAAGGCCGCCAGCAGGGTTCTTCCGCTGCCTGACATTGCGCCCGCCATCTTGTCTGCCATGTCGAAGCTAGGCGCGGCCAGCGCGGGGAGCCCTGCATGAGCGCGGATCCCGCCACCAGCATTCTCATCGTGGACGACCAGCCCATCATCGGCGAGGCCGTTCGCCGCATGCTGGCGCCTCACCCCGAGTACTCACTCACCGTTTGCACTCAAGGCGCATCTGCGCTGCAGACCGCGCTGGATATGAATCCCGATGTCATTCTGCAGGATCTGGTGATGCCGGATGCGGATGGTCTGGAGTTGGTTTCCGGGTATCGCAGAGAGGCTTCATTGGAACGCACCCCACTCATTGTGCTGAGCGCTCGCGAAGAAGCCACCACCAAAGCCGAGGCCTTTGCTCGCGGCGCCAATGACTATCTGGTCAAGTTGCCCGATCCCGTTGAGTTGGTGGCGCGTTTGCGCTACCACTCGTCCGCGCACCGTGCTCGCAAAGAGCGCGATGAAGCCTTTGACGCGCTCCGTGCTGAGTTGAACAAAGCTGCGCGGTACGTGGAGAGTTTGATTCCCGAACCGATGGATGGGGAGGTGGCCACACAGTGGCGCTTTGTGCCCTCGGCAAGCCTGGGTGGCGATAGTTGCGGCTATCACTGGCTGGATCACAAAAGGTTGGCGATCTACTTGCTGGATGTCTGTGGACATGGCGTGGGGCCTGCACTGCTTTCTGTCAGCGTGATCAATGCGCTCACCACGGGCAGCATGAGCGATGCCGACCCCAATGATCCCGGCAAGGTGCTCACTGCGCTCAATCGTCTCTTTCCAATGAGCCGACACAACGGCATGTTCTTCACCATCTGGTACGGAGTGGCAGACCTGGATACCCGCACACTGCGGTATTGCGGTGGCGGACATCCACCTGCGCTCCTGATTCCTCCACATGGGCCTGCGCAGCGACTTGGAGGCGATGCCAACGCCGGCCCGATGATCGGTGCGATTCCGGATATTGACTACACCACCAGCACCGCGCACATCGACGCCGGCGCGGCATTGCTGGTCTACAGCGATGGCATTCACGAGATCACCAAGCCTGATGGAAGCATTGCCTTGATGGATGAGTTTCTGAACACCGCCGAAGCGGAAGTGCGCCAAGGCGGCCAGGTGCTTGATCGATTGCTGGCCAACGGCCGATCGATTCGCGGCAGGCAGGATTTTGAAGATGACGTCTCGCTGCTGCAGGTGATCTTTCGCTGATGGGGCTTCGCGCGCCGCTCACCTGGTTCTGCGCGCTCTTCGTCGCCCTTGCGCTGGTGCAACCTTCGCTGGAGCGGCACACATTTCAACGAGTGGTGATGGGTGCGCCGTGCACTGTGACGCTGTTTGCGCCCAACCGGTCCCTCGCCCGACGTGCGGCAGAATCTGCGTTCATCAGTCTGGATCTGGTCGACCACACGCTGAGCGATTGGAAGCCTGACAGCGAAGTGAGTGGGCTGCCCCAACAAGCTGGGCAGCGCGCACCGATGAGTGCTCTCCTCACGTTGGCGCTGCTTCGATCTCAGGAATTCTGGGCTGCCAGTGAGGGCGCATTCGACCCAACGATCGCGCCGGTTTCATGGTTGTGGCGAACCGCGCGTCAACGGGGAGTGCCACCTGACCCGCAACACATTGCGGCGGCGATGCACACCGTGGGCATGTCTCACATCCGTTTGGAGCAAGGTGCGAATTGGTACATGAGTGACGTTTCTGGGGTGCGCCTGGATTTCGGCGGAATCGGCCAAGGCATCGGGCTAGCCCAAGCTGCTCAAGCGCTGAATGCTCAGGGCATTCAGAGCGCGCTCATCGATCTGAGCGGTGACATCACCGCACTCCAACCGCCGCCCCATACGGAAGGATGGCGCATCTGGGTGCCCTGCATTGAGCGGCTGGTGCTTCTTGCAAACGCCTCGCTGACGGTCAGCGGTGACGAGTTCCAGCATTTGGATGCGCCAGCACGCAATACGCCCGCGCGATTCAGTCACATCATCGATCCTCGCACCGGATGGGCCATCGCCAACTCGCAGCCGGTGGTGGTGGTGGCCGTCGACCCCATCGAAGCCGATGCCCTAGCCACGGCGCTCAGTGTGCTCGGGCCCGTGCACGGTAAGGCCTTGCTGGCTAAGTACCCGCAGGCCCAAGCGATTTTTGGGCCAGCTACACCGAGCGCCCAGGAATAGGCACACTGCTCTTGGGCGCCATGCCCGGCCCGGGATTCTCAGGAACCAAATCCATGGGGTCTCCGAGAGCCTCTTCCCAGGTCAAGTCCTTTCCGGTGTACGCGGCCATTCGCCCCATGATCGCCGCCATGGTGCTTTCAGCCACCCGCTTGCCTTCGTTTACGTACGGCGCGTTTCCGCGGACAGCTTCCTGCAGATCAATGTGTTCGGCCAAATAGGGATTGTTGTCAGCGTTCGTAAACACCCACGGATGTCTCCCCTTGATCTCGGCAAACCCTGGCCGTGTGTAAAGCACGCCCTCTGAGCCGTACACCACTTCGTCCACCCGTGAGTCCGTGCCATCCTGCTGCCGGCACATGCTGGAACCAAAGCGCCCATCCGGGTATTCAAAGTCCACCGCAAAGTGATCGTAAATGGTGCCAAACTCATGACCGGTGCGTGCCTGCCGCCCGCCGACGGCAACGGCCCGAATGGGGTGTGCATCCATCGCCCAATTCATGACATCAATGTTGTGAACATGCTGTTCCACAATGTGGTCCCCGGAGAGCCACGTGTAATAGAGCCAATTGCGAATCTGGTTTTCAATCTGCGTGAGCTTGGGATCTGGCTCCTTGTTCCACAAGCCACCCTGATTCCAATAGCAACGCGCTGCAACTGGCTTACCGATGGCGCCGTCTTTAACCTTCGCCATCGCTTCGAGATAGCAGCGCTGGTGCCGACGTTGCGTACCCGTCACCACATTCAGCTTGTTCTGGGCAGCCGTCGCCGAGGCCTCAATCACAAGCCTGATACCTATGGGGTCAACTCCCACGGGTTTTTCAAAGAAGACGTGCTTGCCGGCCGCAATGGCCGCCGCAAACTGGCGGGGCCGGAACCCGGGTGGCGTGGCCAGAATCACCAGATCGCAATCAGTGGCCAAGACGCGCGCGCATGAATCGAACCCGATGAATTGCTGCTCAGTGGCAACAACGCCTCGCCCCTGGCCGTGGTCCTTCAACGCCGTGGCGCAGTTGTTGACGCGTTCAGCAAACACATCACCAATGGCCACCACGCTGGTGTTGGGGCTGGCTTTGATGGCGTCCAATGCTGCACCTGTGCCGCGGCCCCCACACCCCACCAACCCCACACGCAGTGCACGACCGCGAGAGTCCACGGGTGCCGTTGGCGTTGTCGACTGCGCCAATGCTCGCGAAGCCGTGAGCACCGTGGGAACCGCAATCACGCTGGCCATCACGGCTCCGGAGGTGCTGAGAAAATGGCGGCGTTGCGTGTTGGTCTTCATGGCATCGTCCTTCGTGAAAGTGAAAGCAACTCTGCATCAGCGCGTCTGCTCACCCCGGGGTGGGTCATTGCACTTGGTAGCGACCCGGCTGCTTGACCTGCGGCATTTCCATCTCACCCATCGCATACGAGGGTGGTGCCAGCGACTCGGTGCTGCTCGTGGCCTGCTCCCATGAGACCAGCTGACCGCTGTATGCGGCCATGCGGCCCATGACTGCCATCATGCAACTGCGACACGCCGCGTCACCGTCGTTGAGCACCTTGCCTTGTCGAATGGCCGCAAAGAGTTCGTTGTGCTCAACCTGATACATGTTGTCCTTGGGGCCATCTTCGGGGTACTGCCACAACACCTTGCCCGAGGGATCCTTGATGTATTGGGTTGGACCCCATCCGTTGACAAACCCTTGCCCCTTGGTGCCGGCCAGCCAATCTGTGTTCTCAAAGTAGCAGTCCGCCTGCTGCCGACAGTTCAGGAACGCCTTGCGTCCATCGGGGTACTGGTAGACGATGGAAAAGTGGTCATACACATCGCCGCGTTCCGGAATGTTTTCGCGCGTCTGCCGACCTCCCATTCCCACGGCGCTTGCGGGCGCATCATTGCGCATCACCCAGTTGATCTTGTCCACGCTGTGCACCGCTTGTTCAACAATGATGTCCCCGGACAGCCACGTGAAGTGCTGCCAGTTTCTCAATTGAAACTCCATGTCGGACCACTCGGGCCTTCGCTTGTTGATTCCCAGAGGTCCGGTGTAGTAGCAACCGTAGGCAGCCAGCACTGAACCCAACGTGCCGTCCTCCAACACCTGCTTGTAGAACGCCCGCTCGGGCGGGCTGTACCGCCAGCAAAACCCGCTTACCAGATTGAGCTTCTTGTCCCGGCAGCGCTGCACGCTCTCCAGCGCACTGCGATAGCCGGGTGCGTCCACAAAGAATGGCTTTTCGCAAAAGATCTGCTTACCTGCGTCAACGGCGGCTTTCAAGTGCATGGGGCGAAAGTGCGGAGTGCTGCAGAGCAAGACCACATCCACGCCGCTGTCAATCACTTTCTGGTAATTGTCAAACCCCGTGAACTGCCGTTCCGGCGGCACCACCGCGCGAGACTTGGCGGCGTGTTGCTCCAAATGCTTCAACGCACCGGTGACACGATCCTGAAAGACATCTCCCGCAGCCCAGAGCACAACGTCATCGCCAGCAGACAGTGCCTGTGCGGCCGCGCCCGTGCCGCGACCTCCGCAGCCGATGAGCCCCACCTTGATCTGCGCACTTGAATGGTGAGCCCCCCACACACGCGGCGCCACCAGTGCCGCGGCCCCCGCCGCCACGCCTGCGGCAACAAATGTGCGACGAGAGAGCGAATCGTTGGCGGAAGGAGAGTCCATGGTGGGTCCAATCGTGTTGAGCGTTGGGTGTTCTATTGCGCGGACGGCTGAACGCACACCACGCGCACGCCGATGAATCCGCCATCTGCGAGCCACCATACGCTCTTTGGGAACTGGGGGTCGCTTGCGTTCCAGTCAGAATTGCTTGGAATTGGCTGCGCGGCGGCGCACTGCACTGCCGGGTCGCGGAAAGATCCACCCACAATGCAGGGCGCGCCCGAAGCGTCCGTCACCCACTCTGCAGCGTTTCCGAACATGTCACACAGGCCAGCAGCGTCAGGGGCACGCGATCCCACCTTGTGCGTGGTTCGGTCCGAGTTCTCTGCGGTCCACGCGTGTGCTGAGAGCGATGCTGCGCTTAAACCCCCAACCTGTGCCGCACGCTGCCACTCCGCGACTGTGGGCAGTCGATAGGTGCGGCCGGACTTTGCGCTCAACCACTCGCAAAACTTGACCGCATTGTGCGCACTCATTGAAATCGCGGGCCACCCCGCGTGCCCAAATCCGCGGTCCATCGAGATGTATGGCTTTGTTGGACGAGCCACGGCATCTGCCGCGGGAGTGCTCGCAGCACCCTCAACCTTTGAAGCGGCTGAGTCCAACTGGTACACGAACGCATCGTAAAGTTCCCACGGCACTTCGGTGCGGCTGATGAAGAACGCGGATTGAGCATTGCCCGCGGGAATGAAGACCATGTCAAGACCGAGCGCAGTACCCGGGACCGCCTGCCGGTAACCGGAGGGTGAGGAGTGCGCCACGGATGGCGTATGAGCACACCCTGTGTGGATCACATGCGAGCACAGCACGATGCAGGCCGCGAGACGACTCTTAGGAATCAAGGCGCACCCCTTACCGAGGGCTGCCCCTGTGGTTGCGCGTGGGCTCCCCCGCTCCCTGCGGCAGTAGTTCCGACGGGCGGAACCCCCCAGGGCGGACCTGGAGGCGGCCCGTTGATGGCGTGCAAAAACGCCACCAAATCCTTCTGTTCCTGCGGGGTAAGGTCTAGTTTGGCCAGCACCTGTTCGCGATGGTGGTCCAGCGCCGTGGCGCCTTCAAGCGTGGAATAAAACTGCACAACGCTCTCAAGCGTTGGCAGTTGACCTTGATGCAAGTACGGAGGCGTCATGGCGGCGGTGCGAAGCGATGGCGTCTTGACCTGTCCCCACAAGTCGGGGGAGCGCACCAATGAGGCGCTGATCCGAGCCTGCTTGCCGGTTGGGTCATCTGAATGCGGGCCGGCAGCATTGAATGGATTATCTCGAACGCCCTCCACAACGGCGTATCGACCTGGGTCCGCGGGAAGGTTGTCACTTGATGCAGGAACACCGATCAGGTGGAACTCCCCATCGGTAAATGCCGGGCCGTGATGGCATTGCCAGCAGTTCGCCTTGCCGAAGAAGAGCTCCAGCCCTCGGCGCTGCTGCACGGTGAGTTCAGCATCAGCGCGCGGATCACCCGCCATGTGCTTGAACCACCAACGGTCGTATGCCGATGGGCCGGTGATCAGTTTCCGTTCGTACGCAGCGATTGCCTTGCCAATGTTGGCAAAGGCTGCGTCAATGCGTTGTGCATCGTCAGCCGCTGTGCCCATGGGCGGTTCCGCGCCAAAGGCACTGGCGTACAGCGCACGCAGTTGCGCATCCTGAGCCACTTCTTGAACCACGCGCTTCCTTGGAAAGTTGTGCTCGTGCGGCGTCTCAAATGGCTGAAGCGCCTGACTCCACTGCGTGTCGGCGCGGCCATCCCATGTGAACCAGCGGTTGTACGCGGAGTTCAACACGCTCATGGAGTGCCGAGCGCCCGACCCCTCACCCACAGCCACACGGCGCGCATCCGCAAATCCGTGAGCGGGATCGTGACAGCTTGCACAACTCACCGTTCCGCTGGCTGAGAAGCGCTCGTCAAAGAAGATCAAATGACCGAGCCGCGCCGCCTCAAGTGATTGGGCAAAGCGATTGGTTGGATCTGGCGGCACCGCACTCAGCGGTGGGTTGCGAGCCACGCGCTGTGCAATCTCGGGCGTCAGCGTGGGCGCCGTACACCCTGCGGCGGCTGCAGTACCCGCTACGAGCGCTCCCCTCACCAAAGCGGCCATATGCGTCGCGCCCACTTTCGCCCGCGTTCCACACGTCATTCCAGCATGGCCTCGCCTTGGGTGCGTTCCATGCGTCCCGAGTCTCTGAGGTCAAAGTAGAGCTCCCAATACCCGGGCATGTGAAAGAGCATGTTTTGCACCTCCCACGTACCGGCACCTGTGCGCGTAACCGTGGGCTCCACATTCATACCGTGAGCGTGATGGGGCATTCTGGCTGAGACCTTCAACTCAGCCTCAGATGGCTGACCCGTGGCCTTGTCATGCACCTGAACTTGAAGGCCAAATGGATCGCGCAGTGGTATCTGCGCGGGAATGGTTCTCCAGCGAACGGTGTAATGACCGTTGTTGCTTTGCGCGGATTGCCAACCTTCCTCCAGTTTTTGCGGGGCAGGAAACTGTGCCAACGTGTTGGCCGCGCCCTTGGCCGTGGGCGCAAGGCCTACCGGCGTGGTGGGTTTCTGCGGCGCCTTGGGATCGCGGGGACGCACATAGGGGCGGCCGATGCCAAAGCTGCTCTCCCACGTTCCGTCGGGCTGGAAACTCTGCAGTCGGTGGTTTCCGTGGTCGCACACGTACAAGCGCCCATCCGCCAGGGCCGACTCAATAGCGCTGGCTTCCCAGAACTCACCCGGCTTTGAACCCGTGGCCACAACGCGATGCACGATGGAACCCTTGGCAGGATCCACCACCAAGAGCGCATCTCCAGAGGCGTCGCTTACGGCGTATTTGGTGCCGGTGGGATCGGGAATCAGCGCCAAACCCCAGGGGCGCTTGGCTTCGGTCAGTGCTACCGCGCCCAGAAACGAACCATCGGAAAGTCCATATCGCTTCAATGCGCGCTCCGCACTGTCAACAATGACCACTTCTCCCTGAGGAGTGATGATCAGCTGTGTGGGCGCGATGAGCTTGCCCGCGCCCTTGGGGGCCGACCACGCATTGACGGGGCGCAAGTCAGAGTCAAGTTCCACCACACGACCCCCCGCACCATCGAGCAGTGCAAAGCCACCTGTCTGCGTTCGTGCCATGTCCACTGGCCAGAGCGTGGGCGGACCCCCCGCCCGCGTCGCCGCAAACTGTGCGATGTTCTGCAGCGATACTTCGCCAACCAATCGACCCATGAAAGGGTCATAGTGCGGCGCGTCTCCCGTACGCCGAAGGGCAAAGATGAGGATCGCATTACGAATGGGATCCACCAGATAGATTCGGTTGCTGCGCTCATCCACCAATTGCGTGGAGACCTGCCCGAACAGTCCCGGCGATAGCCCTGGGCCACCCAGCGTGGTGACGTGGATGGGGGGATTGTTGCGCATGTCAAAGACCAAGGCAGAAGCGCTCTCGGGCTCGTACACAAGCAGGGTTTGCCCATCGATGGCCAACTCCCGACTAAAGTGGCTGGCGATTCCATCATTCGCAGGCAATGGGGTGGTCTTGGGCGCTTTTGGATCTGCGGGTGGTAGATGTCCAAAAACCTGCACCCGTCGCTCAAAGGGCTCAGCCACCACCACGCGCGTGCCATCGGGTGATGCCGACGCGGTCACCGGATAGTGAATCTTTCCGCTGCCCTCGCGGGGACGCACGGCGTGCATACCCCACTGGTCGAGCCACTTGCCTTGTGCATCAAACCGAATCACACGGTGGTTCAACGTGTCGGTCACCAAGAGCGCCGTGCCATCCCACTCCAGGCCCGCAGGAGATTCAAGCATTCCCTTCTGTGAACCGCGATCCCCCCACGCGCGCTTGAACGCGCCGGTGACGGCATCAAGAACCACGATGCGATTGTTGGCCGCGTCACTCACAAACACGTCCTGATCATGCACGGCAATTCCGCGGAGCCGAGGGCTGAGCCCATTGTCGGGGGGCGCCACCACCCATTGTGCGACAGTATTTCCAGTACCGGCCTTATCAACCACCAGCACACGTGGCAGTGCACCATCGGCCATCAGAATGCGGTCGCCTTGCGTGCACAATGCCGTCACCTTCGGCGGTACCGCCACGCTTGAAAGGTCTACTCGTACCTGGCGTTCCCCCTGTGGCGTGAGACCCAGGATCTGGTAGCGCGGTGCATCCACCACCAGCAGCGATCCATCCGCGGCGCGAGTCAACGCCTCGGCGCTTGAAACTTGCCCTGCGGGCCACCATGCGATCAATGTTGACCGATGACCGTCAACGCCCACTCGCACCACTCCCCCGCTACCCAAAGCCGCCACAACCGTGCCGTCATCTTCAATGATCGCACTACGCACATCCGGTAGATCCTCAACCGTTCGCTCGTAGGCGCCGTAGCCAGTGCCAGGCTCGGGCGGAGCACCAAGCGCCGCGGAACAGAGTGCTGCCGCTATCAGAAGACAGTTCATCACACGAGGGTAGCGGGTCTGCGGTGGGTGCCGCTACTGACGATCAAGTTCTCGCCGAACTGCATCGCCGGTCTTCCCCATTTCAACCTCAATCCTGCCCCGGCCACCGCCAAACAGCGCGCCCGCAGGCTTCTTCTCCGCCCCCGGCTGATTCTGTTGCATCATGGCATAGATAATGGCCTGCGCGCCGGCCCCTTCAGCGATCAACCGGCCCACCCGTTCGCTGGCATCCGAAAGCTTGCGAAACTTGCCCGAGTCCAGCTCATTTTCAAAGTCGGTCATGGCATTCTCAATGGCCAGCATCATGTACGCCACCACCGCCCACTCTTCCCGAGTGTCGGGGAAATATTCCGTGTTCTGCACCAGCGAGGCGGGAATGGTGAGCTTCCACCCATCCTTGGTTTCGGCCATGCTGATCATGCCCCCCAGCACCGGCTTGCCATCGATCTCCACCGAGGCGGTGCCATCGCTCATGTCCTCCACCACTAGGCGGTCTCGATTGGTGTCCACCCATCCAAATGGATCAGTCATCACTCGGCTGAACACGTCGCCAAATCCGTTCCGCGTGGCGCCGCTTGCGGCTGAAGCCAACTCCGCTTGAACCTCGGCCGGGTAGCGCTGTTTGAGTTTCTTACTCACGCGGAACAGCTGCTTTACCATGGACTTTGCCTTGGCGCGCACATCCTCGATGGCGCTGGCCTCAGTCACGCCGTCTGCAAAAGTGATCGGTCGAGGCTCCAACCAAAACAGGTCCAGAAGCAATTCCGGATGCCCGTCCTGCACCATGGCTTGCATGGCATCAACCGCCTTCGCGGGGGTGCTCGTGTCGTACTTGGGCTTGCCGCACCCGGAGGCCATCCACACCACCATCAGCCCTACGCACACACTTGCCCATCGGACGCTGAACTGGCGGAGCCATGCGCTCCTTGGCTTGCTGGTCCAATTGAACATGCAAGAATCGTAGCGCCAGTGCCGCCGGACTAGAATCAAGCACCATGCAGTTGATCCTGAACGGCCAGCCCAAGGAGTTTCCCAGTGTGCGCTTGGTTTCAGACCTAGTGCGCGCCCTTGGAATGGAACACTCCCCATGCGCGGTGGAAGTAAACCGTGCGCTGGTTCCCAAGAGTAAGCATGCACAGCATGAATTGCGCGATGGCGACACCGTAGAGGTTGTCACGCTGGTGGGCGGAGGCTGACCGATGACTCTCACCCCCGCACAATCAGCCGAAACCGCCGCACACGCCGCTGTGGCACCGCTGCACATTGGCGGCTTTACTCTCCGTAGCCGATTGGTGGTGGGTACCGGCAAGTACCAGAACTACCCCACCATGCAAGCAGCGATTGAAGCCAGCGGCGCAGACTGCGTGACGGTGGCTGTCCGTCGAGAACGGCTGCTGGACGCGGAGGGGCGTTCCATTCTGGACTTTCTACCGTTGGATCGCGTGACCATCCTTCCCAACACGGCCGGTTGCTTCACAGCTTCTGATGCGGTGCGCGTGGCCCGGCTGGGGAGGGAGATCTTGGAGCAAACCGGCAACGCCGGCGCAGGGTGGGTGAAACTCGAAGTGCTGGGCGACAAAAAGACGCTGCTCCCCGATCCTGTGGGGACCCTTGAAGCATGCCGCGAATTGGTGAAGGACGGCTTCACTGTGCTGTGCTACACCAGCGACGATCCCATCATGGCTGTGCGCTTGCGCGATGCGGGCGCCGCGAGCGTGATGCCAGCGGGTAGCCCCATCGGCAGCGGACGGGGCATTTCAAATCCGGCGGCCATTCGCATCACGCTGGATTTGTTAAAGGATCCCGAGCATGGGGGTACTCCCACGTATCCCGTCATCGTGGATGCCGGTGTGGGCACGCCGAGCGATGTGACGTTGGCCATGGAGTTGGGTGCAGATGGGGTCTTGCTGAACACCGGCATCGCTCATGCCACCAACGCTGTGAGCATGGCACACGCCATGCGACTGGCGTGCGACGCGGGCTACTTGGGTGCGCGTGCGGGCAGGATGAGCAAGCGCCTGTACGCCTCCGCAAGCAGCCCTTGGCAAGGGGTCATTAGCACGATTCCCGGGGAGTAAGTCGCCCGGCACGCAACCACTAGTGCTCCACCCGATGGCCAAGGATTGGCTCGAGGTCGCGCACGGTGTTGGCCACCGCGCGCGCATCCAGCGCTTCAAGATTGAGCCGTAGAAGCGGCTCAGTGTTTGACATCCTGACATTGCACCACCACTCGCCGGTGTCCATGCTCAATCCGTCGAGCAGTTGCACGCGCGCCTTAGGGAATCTGGACCGCAGTGCATCCAATGCCCCTTGCTTGTCCTCATTTTCAAAGTTGATCTCGCCACTCTGCGCGTAGCACCGGAAGGGTTGGATGCAGGCGCTCATGGGTTTGCCCGCATCCACCAACTGGGCAATGACATCAATAAACGCCCGGGCACCATTGTCGGTGCACCACATGTCGCGATAGTAGAAGTGACCGCTCAATTCACCGCCGAAAGGCGCATTGGTCTCACGCAGCTTTTGCTTCATGAAGACGTGCCCCACGCGGCACTCCACAGGTGTACCCCCAGCACGGACCACGCTTTCCGCCAGTGAACGGGTGGATCGAAGGTCGTACACAATTGAGGCGCCCTTCTCGCGCGCAAGCCACCCCTGCGCCAACCAAGCGGTGATCAGATCGCAGCCCACCGGCTCCCCGGTCTCGTCGATCACCATGCAGCGATCTGCATCGCCATCGAAGCACACACCAAAGTCCGCCTTCAGCTGGCGCACCCCTTCGCGCACCCACTTCAGATTGGCTTCCACCAGCGGATTGGGCTCGTGCACGAATTCACCGGAGCTGTTGTCAAAGTTGATCCTGGTGATTTTGAGCCCCTTCACGCCATCAAACACCTTGGGCACCATCGTCCCCGCCATGCCGTTGCTGGCGTCCACAACCACATGCAGCGTGCGCGCGCCGCTGACGATTTCAGCCGGCATGAACTCCAACAAGTGCGCACGATAGGAGTCCCACAGATCGCGGGATTCTTCCATGCCGCTGCCGGCGCCTTCAGCACCAGAGCGAGTCTGCTCAACCATCGCGGCCAAGCGCTGGATGTCCTTCAAGCCTGTGTCTGCGCCGATCGGCTTGGCTCCCGCCGCACAAAACTTAAACCCGTTGTAGTTGCTGGGATTGTGGCTCGCGGTGGTTTGCACGCCGCCGCAGGCACCCAAGTGATTCACCGCAAAGCCCACAAACGGTGTGTCCACCATTCCAACATCAATGACGTTTGCCCCGGCCCGCTTCATGCCATCTTTCAGTGAGGCCACCAAGTCCGGCGAACTCTTGCGCATGTCGCGCCCCACCACGATGGTTCGGCTCATGGGGTCGTGTCGGCCATCGGCATCCGCCTGCGCGTGAAGGAATTGGGCGGTGGCAAAGCCAATCTGCCACGCCAGCTTCTCATTCAGTGGCTTGGGATAGATGCCACGAACGTCGTACGCCTTGAACACTTTTGCCAGCATGAACTCTCCTGAAGTGATGTGCGAACAGGGTGGTTCATAGTAGATGCAATCGGCGCATCTGAACTTTTCAGCGCACCCTTAGCGATTGAATGGGAACTCATTGATCCAATGGAACCCTCGTTTCACCAACAAGAACTCCTCTGGGTTCTTTTTCTTGAGCGTCACGGCGATGAGAGCACCGTGATAGGTTCCTTCCAGTTTCAATACGTCATTGGGCAGCAGCCAATACTCCAAGCGGGCCAACGGCTCGGGCGCGACGCCTCCCGGCTCACGGGGTGCCCCACCCACGGACAGTTCAAGCATCCCCGCTTGCGGATCACTTGAGGGAATCACCTTCAATTGGTGGTACTGGGCTTGCTGACCACTCATGGGCATCACACCAGCCATACTGAACATGGGGCTGATTCCAATAGTGATGTACTTCCAACGCACTTCATCCGTGGTGAGGGGCGGATGCTGCACCCCCGCTTGGGTGAAACTGGTGGTGACCCACGTTCCGGCCAGCGGTTGACGGGGTGCCCACGGGCCCCACTGCGATGCGTTCACGTAGCCGCCGTAGCCGCCAAATCCAAGCACGCTGATGACCACCAGCATTTTGACGCCAAAGAGCACCCAACGAATCCATGGCGTGCGCCAAGGTGGACCGATCTCCGCAGGCGGTACCCGGCGATTGAGAAGCAGCACGTTCGCCAGTCGAGGCAAGTCGGGCGCCGCAAGAAAGAGCGCCGCCAGCAGAAGATGTGAGCTGAACAGCTTGACGGGAACGTCATAGCAAAAGTTCAGAGCCACCACGTTTGCCATCACGCCTGCCGCCAGCAGGCTGCCGATGAGCGTGGTTCGTCGAAAGAAGAGCAGCGTGCCCGCAATCACTTCGCTGGCGCCAGCGATGATGGTGTACGCCGTGGAAGCGCCCATGAACGTCCACAGCAACCCCATGGGCGATGAGTCACCGTACGCCTGCATGAGCCGGGGGACTTCGGGAGAAGAAAACTGTCCGGGAAAGACCTTGGCAAACCCGTACCCCACCAAGATCGATCCCAGTGCAAAACGCACGTAGATTCGGGAAAGGTCAAGCAGCCATGGATACGAACGGTGCCGCATTGTGCATGCCGTCCATACCAACGCCACCGCAGTGGCGATGGCGGCCATCACAAACACCTCCACGTAGTTGTAGGTGGTGTCCCCGCTACCGTTGGGCCAAATGGTCACCACGTGGTCAAAGACGCGTTCGCTGGTCCAATTCACCAGCGCACGCCATGTGGGGTGCGTGAGCTGTAGAACCAGAGCACCACCAGGAACGATGCTGAGCGCACTACCCACCAGATACATCACCAAGTACACGCACCACCACCGAAAGAGCAGCGGCACGCCGAAAGGCCAGGGCAAGTGTGGCGGCGGTGGAGCCTCTTGATGCATCTGGAGTGGATTCTACTGAAGAGGACCAATAATCAGCATTGAACTGCGGGGGAGATGGCTTTCCAAGGTTGGGTCGTGGCGAAGTGACGGGCATTCCAGTATCGTTCACCGTTTCGCCCTGCCCAAAGCAGGCCGGCACTGGTCCAGTGGACTCCACGTGCCGGAATCTGGATCCCTCACGTTGAGAGGTTCATGGGTCTCTGACCCACCGTTCGTCCTGTCACCAAGCGCCCTTGGTTCGGGACGGCCGCCAACCGTTTGTGGTTGGTGTCCACCGGTCGTGCCCGCGGTGTCGCTGCATTGCTCGCGCCTCGTTTGAGGTGCACAAGGAGAGCCCCCCATGTCAGAGTCCAAGCCATCCCTCGCCAAGGAGCTCGTCGAAGCCGGCGTGATCTTTGGTCAGCGGCGTTCCAACTGGAACCCCAAGATGAAGCCGTACATCTTTACCACCAAGAACGGCGTGAGCATCATCGACATCAAGGAAACCATCAAGGGGCTCCTGCTGGCCAGGAAGTTCATCTCAAAGACTGTGGCGTCCGGCAAGGATGTCTGCTTTGTGGGAACCAAGCGTCAAGCGCGTGCAGCCGTTGAGCAGTACTGCGCCGAGTGCCGCATGCCCTACGTCACCGAGCGTTGGCTGGGTGGCATTCTCACCAATTTCCGCACGATTCGTGAGCGCTTGAAGCGCTTGGAAGAATTGGACGCGCTGATGGAAAGCGGCGAGATCAAGAACTACTCCAAGAAGATGGAAAGCCAGCTTCTGCGCGAGCAAAAGAAGATCCATCGCAACCTGAATGGGCTGCGCACCATGACCAAGCTTCCCGGTGCGCTGGTGGTGATTGACACCACTCGCGAGACCAATGCTCTGCTGGAAGCCAAGGCTCTGGGAATCCCCACGATTTGTCTCATCGACACCGATGGCGACCCTGATCTGGCAGATATTCCAGTTCCCGGCAACGACGACTCCATGCGCTCCATCGACATCATCGTGCGCGAGTTGTGTGCTGCAGCCATTGACGGCCGCGGCAGCAGGTCCAACGCCACGGCGGAAGACATGGGCGCCGCATCGTCGGCGGAAAACGCTGCCAATTCACCGCGCACGCCTCGCCGGTCCAGCCGCAGCCAGTTCCGTGCGGACGGCCGCTCGGCCACTGCTGGAACGGATGAGCCGCGTACGGAAAGCGTGACGGCCACAGGTAGCGCCACCACCGGCACCGCCTGACCCGCACCGCGAGAATCACCAGGCACACAGAGTTTTTGACACTTTTTGACCACCACAAAGGTGACAGCATGAGCACAGCCAATATCAGCCCCAAGGACGTCATGACCCTGCGCGAGCGCACCGGTCTCGGAATGATGGATTGCAAGTCAGCGCTGGCCGATGCCAACGGCGACATGAAGGTTGCCGAAGAGAAGCTTCGAGAGAAGCTCAAGGGCAAGATGGACACCCGCACCGATCGCAACGCCGGCGAGGGCTGCGTTGCGGTGGCCATTGAAGGTGATCGTGCCGCCATCATTGAAGTGCGCGCAGAGACTGACTTCACCGCTCGCAATCCTGACTTCCGTGCCATGGCACAAGACTTGGCCGTGGCGGCCACCAAGGGCACTGCTGGCAAGGTTCAAATGACCGACGCCATGAAGAAGCGCCTTGACGACATGCGCATCAAGACGGGGGAGAATCTTTCCTTCGCCGGTGGTGTGCTCGTTCAGGGTGGCACCTTTGGCCAATACGTGCATCATGACGGCAAAAAGGCTGCCATTCTGCAGTGGAAGGGAACGCTGGAAAACGACACCGCGGTGGGCATCTGCCAACACATCGTGGCCAATGTTCCCCCACCCATTGCGGTGGATGAAAAGGGCGTTCCCGCTGACCAGGTCGAAGCGCGCAAGCGTGAGGCCGTGGAAGAAGCGAAGGCCAGCGGCAAGCCTGAGCAGATTGCTCAGAAAATGGCCGAGGGCAAGATGCGTAAGTTCTTTGAGGAGGTCACCCTGCTCGGCCAGCCATACGTGCGCGATGACAAGAAGCGCATCCGTGATCTGGTGCCGGCGGGAACTGAACTCTTGAGCTTCGTGCGCATGACGCTGGGGTATCACAGCTAGCGCTCATCGGCAACGGTCATCAATCCCGGGTCAGATGACTTCCAGTTCGCCAAAGGCGATGCGGTAGCCGTCAAGGTCGGAGACCACCATCTCGCGGATGCCGTGCGGCGCGAGCATGGGAGCCTGCAGGATCGTGGCGCCCCGCTGCACCAACTCTTGGTGCAGCGCGTTGAGCGCGCCGATCCGCATGCGAACGTAGACGTCTCGCTCGAACTCTGCGCGGGGGGCCGCCGTGGAGACGCCTTCGCCTTTTGGCCCCGCGAGACCCCCCCGCCGGATCTGCAAGTGAATGATGGCGCTCTCTCGCATCACGATGGCGTAAACACCGCCGGGTTCATTAGGGCTGGGTGCGAACACGCCGTTCACAGGATCCAAGTTGAACCCCAACGCATCGCGGTAGTGTTCCGCAGCTCGGCGGACATTCGGAACACCAAGCACGGGGGCGATCTGCCATGGCATTCGGGCACGGTACAGGCGGAAAGCGCTGAGTTCCAGAGCCATACGCGGGCCGAACTGCCGTAAGGCGGGCCATCGAATGCACACGGGTCACCTGTACATTGCCACCACATGGGCTCAGATGCGCCAACGCCACGGGAGGTCCTTGACTTTCTAGGTCGCGTGCAAGGCCTGCTTGAAGCGGGCCGGTTCAGCAGTACCTACAAGTTTGCGATGCTCATCGCGCTTGCCAATCTTTCAGTGAAACTCGGTCGGGACGATGGACGCCCGCTTTTGATTCCCATGGACGAATTGGCCGGGGAGATTCGGCAGATTTACGAGCCCATGGCGCGCCCATATCGATTTGAGTCGCTGAAGGAAATGGACCTCATCCGTCAGACCACAAATCCAAACAAGCCTCTGGCGGTCTTGACGATCCTCAAGCGCATCATTCCCGAGTCGAGCACCCGCCATCAACGAATCGTCATCGTTCGGGGCATCCGCCGGACCCTTGCCAAGGACGTGCTCTATCGGCTTCAGGCCGTGGGAAACGATGGCGCGAAGCCCGCCGATCAATTCATGTACTCACACCCCGCATCAGCTGCGGAGTGTGCTCGATTGGAATCGATCACTCTGAAACCAGGCGTCGCCGCGTGCATGCGCCAGTTGCGAGGGGTCATCGTGTCCATGGTGCAGGCTCGTTGGACGCGCTGGATTCGAGAGCACGATGAACGTTTGGGGGCTGAGATTCAGCTCGAACCATTCCTTTTCGGGAGCGCTCGAATACCTCTGACGCAACTCGCGCCTCGCCTCTGGAAACTGCAACAAGGGCGTTGCTTTTACTCGGGCACGCGGCTCTCATCGCCTGCTGACGCGCATGTGGACCACTTTATTCCCTGGTCGTGGTACCCGTGCAACAGCCCATTCAACTTGGTACTGGCCAGCAAACGCGCCAACAGCGCAAAGGGTGATCGACTTCCCTGCCAGGAAGTTCGGCACCGCTGGAACGACCGCAATGACGAGCATTGCAGGGGCGCACTCACGGCTCCCTTCGCGGAACAAGGTCTCGGCGCTGATCCCGGCGATCACGGAATGATCCTGTCGATCGCCGACTGGGCGTATCGATTGGGCCAGGCAACACAATCACGAATGTGGAACTGCCGAATTGCCAGCTGACGCGCCCGCAGCCTTCTCCTTCTCCTTCTTCTTCGGCATCACATCCACCGCCACCGGATAGTGGTCGCTGCCATACCCCGCCGGCACCGCAAGCTTGTCAGGATCCTTGCGCCAGTCGTAATCGCTGGAGGGATGCACCGTGCTGAGCACAAAGAAACTTCCATCCACGACATTTTTCGCCAAGCCCGGGCTCATGAAGATGAAGTCGATCGCCCGGCCAGAATCATGCGTGGTGTACAAGTCCCTGGTGTTGCCAGTTTTCACTCCGCGAAAGTCATAGGCGCTGCGCATACCTCCATCGCTGTAAACCTTGACCGGCTTTTGCGTGGGTGAGGCATTAAAGTCCCCCATCACCGCCACGGCGGCATCCGGATCTTTGGCAAGGATCTCTCTGACAAACTCCAGGGTCTGCAAAGCCTCGCTCTCACGGTGGTATTCAAACTCCTTGCCCCCCGCCTTCTTGTGCACGGAAATCAACGTGATTGGGAACCCCTTCACGTCCACCGTCACAAGCAGCGGCGACCGCTGAAACTTCATGCCTTGCTCCGCCTTGGCCTTTGCCCAGCCATCCCCCACTCGCTTGGATGCCATGTCCGAAAGATCTTCGGCAACCCAGGTTTTGTGGGCCACGATCGGGTAGCGGCTTAAGAACGCTTGCTCAACGCCACGGTAGTAGCCAACGTCCTCGCTGTACGCATGGTCGTAGCCCAAGCCCTTAAGGTAATTGTCCCGGAACCACTTGAGGCACTCCAAACTCTCGATCTCTTCGATGCTAATGATGTCTGCATCCAACCTCTTGATGGCATCCGCAATGGCCGCCAAGCGCGTGGGCTTTGTGGTCATTTTGATGTCGTCAAACTCACCTTGCAGCGTGGGATCATCCTTGTCATCAAAGACGTTTTCAACGTTGTAGGCAGCAATGCGAATGGCTCCCTCCTTCTTAGCGGGAGCTTTGATGGATCCGTACCAGAAACCCTCCGCACGCTTGGCCTTGGACTTGCCGGCCTCACTAGGTCCGTCGGGCGTTGCGGGCGCGCTGGGGGCAACGGGCGCTGCTGGCGCGCCGGGAGACTTGGGAGCCGCCGGTGCCTTGGGTGCGGCGGGTGCCTTGGGTGCCGGTGGAGCCTTCGGTGGCGCGGCATTCTGCGCCACCGTCACAGGCACCAGCAGTGCTGCAACCAAGAGACTCGTCACCAAAGATCCGCGAAGGACGGGGAGCGACTGTGCCATGGCGCAAGTGTAGCCCTACACTGCTCCAATGCCGCGCACGCAGGCCTCGAGCCGATCACGGTTTAGGGTCTATCTCCAGCGGTTCAGCGCCCAGCGCGCGGATGCCCGGCGCAACAAGTCAACGGTGGGTATGCACGGAAGGGAACGAAGCGGCAAACGCAGCCGCACGTTCGCGGTGCTCCTGAGGCAGTTTCTGGTGCTGCTGCGCCCGTACCGGCCGCGGCTGTACTTGGCCCTGGCCACACTCACAATCTCCACCGTGCTTGGGCTGGTGCCACCTGCGGCCACCAAGGTGGTCATTGACAATGTTCTTGGCGGCAAGCCCCTGGAGGGCATGGCGCTCTCGCTTCTTGGTTGGTTGGCTTCATCCCCGCAAACCCTCTTGGGTTGGCTGGCGCTGGGCGTGGTGTGCGTGAGCGGCACGGCCACGCTGGTGAGCATCGTGGGCCGCTATCAGGCCACGCGAACCGTCAAACTCATGCAAGTGTCCATGAGGCGCCGCGCCTTTGAGCACGCCATGAGTTTGCCCCTGCACCGCGTGCAGAATTTGCGCGCGGGCGGAGTAACGGCCATCATCCGCGAGGATGCAGGCGGCGTGGGCGAACTGATCTTTGCCATGATCTACAACCCATGGCGCGCCGTCATCCAACTGACGGGCATCTTGATCATTTTGGCGTTCACCGATTGGCGTTTGCTGCTGGGATCCCTCATTCTCTTTCCGGCTGTGCTCCTGACGCATCGAACGTGGATCGGGCGCTTGCGCCCACTCTTTCGGGATGTTCGCCAGCAAGTGGCTGAAGTGGACTCCACGGCCAGCGAGGCGTTTAGCGGCATCCGCGTGGTGCGCGGTTTTGCACGCCCCCGCTTTGAGGGCTTACGCCATGGCACCGGCCTCAACCTGCTCGCTCGGCAAGAAGTGCATACCTGGTGGTGGAGCCGTGGCATTGAGCTCGCGTGGCAGTTACTCATTCCGTTGGCCAGCGCGTCGCTGCTCTGGTATGGCGGCATGCAAGTGTTGCACGGCCGCATAAGCGTGGGCGATCTGATCCTGTTCCTGACCTACCTCATCATGCTGCTGGGGCCGCTTGAGAGTTTGGCGCAAAGTGCCACCGCGCTTCAGACCAATCTGGCCGGGCTCGATCGAACCCTGGACTTCTTAGAAGAACAACCTGAAATGCCCAATCGGCCCGGGGCCAAGCGCGTGACTCGGCAGGAAGTGTTGGGCGCCATTGAAGTAGATCAGGTGGCGTACCGGTACCCCACCCGCGAATCTGATGTTCTCACCGGCATCTCATTCACCACCCGCCCTGGCGAAATGACGGCACTCGTAGGCGCAAGCGGCGCTGGCAAAACCACTTTGTGCAATCTCATCGCTCGGTTCTTTGACCCTACGGAGGGCACGATTCGCCTTGACGGCACAGACATCCGCGACCTTGAATTGGCGAGCTACCGGCGCCTGCTCGGCGTGGTTGAGCAAGATGTCTTTCTCTTTGACGGCACCGTGGCGGACAACATTCGCTACGCGGACCCAGGTGCCAGTGATGAACTCGTCAAGCGAGCCGCAACCACGGCGAACGCCGCTGAGTTCATTCAAGCCATGCCTGAGGGGTACGACACACTCATTGGCGAACGCGGAGTAAAACTCAGCGGGGGCCAGCGCCAGCGAATCGCCATCGCTCGAGCGGTGCTTGCCGATCCGCGAATCCTGATCCTTGATGAAGCCACCAGCAGCCTGGACACTGAGAGCGAACGCGCCATTCAAGTGGCGCTGGTGGGTCTGATGCGCGGTCGAACCAGCTTTGTCATTGCGCACCGCCTAAGCACCATCATGCACGCCAATCGAATCATCGTGCTCAAGGACGGACGAGTGGCAGAAATCGGCACCCATCAGGAACTCATGGAACGCAGCGGGCACTATCAGCAAATGGTGCTGGTTCAGACGGCGCCGCCTGCACTTGCCATCGCTACAAGTGTGTCCGAATAGCCCACAAATCAGGAAAGAGCGGCTGAAACAGAGTACTGCGTAAGTACTCCGCACCCGCGCTACCACCCGTGCCCTGCTTAAAGCCAATGGTGCGCTCAACCATCTTGACGTGCCGGTAGCGCCACTCTTGAATGCCCTCGTCCAGATCCACCAGCATCTCACACAACGGTCGCAAATCTGCATGATTGCGATAGACCTCAAGCAGCACCTGCTGCATGGATGGGTCGGCATGCACGGCTTGGGTCACGTCACGTTCAGTCACTGATGCAGGAACGGGCAATCCGCGCTGTTGAAGCAGGCTGGCAAACGCGTCCCACATCGTGGGTGCGGCGTAGGCCTTGTCCAGCCCTGCGCGTTCGGGCGAACCCTCGGCGTGCATCTTCATGAACCGCGGGCTCTTCTTGCCCAACAGAAACTCAAACTCCCGGAACTGCCAACTCTGAAACCCGCTGGCGCTTTCAAGAAAGCTGCGAAAGCTCAGAAACTGCACTGGCGTCATCGTTTCGAGCACATCGATCTGCGCGACCATCGTTTTGAGAATGGTGAGCATGCGGCGAAGGGTGGGCATGGCCGTGGCAGTGTCGCCGGCGTGAAGGCTGTTGCACGCATGACGGGCTTCATGAATCTGCTGCTTAAACCACAGTTCGTACACCTGATGAATCACGATAAAGAGCATCTCATCGTGTTCCGGCCCCTTGGAGACCGGCGTCTGAATACTCAAGAGCTCTGGAATGCGCAGATAGCTGCCGTAGGTGTGTGCCATTTGATTGAGTGCCCGTGTGCTAGCGGCTGATGGCGCCGCGAAGTCTTTCAATGGTGATGGTTCCTGCCTTCATATCCCAGACCGCAGATTGTGCTCGCTGCGGCCCGCCCACGCCCCGCTTCTGAATGGTGACCACACGCCCCGGCGTGGCCGTCATGGTGGCAACCTGTGTGTGTTCATTCAGACTGAATTCTCCAGTCTCAATGTCGTACTCCGCGGTACGTACGATCACCTTGCCTCGCGCGAGCACCTGCTCAAGCGTGGCCCCAGCGCCCAGCACTGGCGCATCCGCGGAACTTGAACCGCGCGCCGTTGATTTGCCCTCCGCGCCCTCAGGCTCTGGGCTGCGGACGGTGGCCTCCAAATGATCTGCAAGCAACGTGCCGCTTCCCGCAGGGTCTGCCCCGACGTGCTGCATTTCCACATTGCCATCGAGCGCGATGGAGGTGAGCGCTTGGTCAATGCGACGCATGCCCAACGATCGTTGCCACGTGAACTTGGTCACTCCCTGTGGTGAGAAGGGCAGATCACTCTTTGCCTTGTTGGCCGATCCTTCTTGAGCCACAATGGGGTCGTTCACCAAAATGCTTCCGGCGCCCTCGACTGAGCAAAGACCCGCAGGCACGTCATACACGGCATTCTGCGATTGCAATCTGAAGAACTTTGGTTCACCCTGCTTCTGCGCCGTGGGCCAGCTCTTGGCACGGATGTCCACATTGCCCCGTGCCACCATGCGAGCCACCTGACCCATGTCTTGGTTGGACGCACCAGTTCCGGGCCCTGGCCTTGCACCCCCACTCTTAACCGTCTTGGCGTCAGCCACCTGCGGCAGCGTTTCAAGTTGCACTTCGTCTGCATCAAGAGATTCTTCTTCCAGCACAGATCGTGCAGCACGAACCTTCACCGCACCCTGCAACAAGAGCAAGCCGCGATCGGGCGCGCCCAGCTTTCCGGGCACAGCGCCCTCGGCGTAGGCCATGCCCTCGCGCCAGGTGGCCTGCATCTGCGGCACCTGCGGCAGGTTGGGGCGCGAGAGTCGCTCGCGACCCTCGGGGATCACCCTGGTGGTGTAGTAGCTCACGCGCCCTACTCCAGCGGCACTCAACATTCCTGGCGCCTCCTGCACGCGCACCTCGCCCAATTGATCAATCACCGCATTGCCGCGCACCACCAGCACATCCGGCCCCAACAGCTGTGCTGTTCGCGCCATGGCATCGCCCTCGAGGCGAGTCGCCCAGACGCGCGTGCCGTCCTTCAGAAGCAGATCCACGGGCCCCTCCGCCACCACGCTGCCAAGTTGCATTTTGCTTCCGCCCATACTCAGGCGGTCGTCCTTCGCGGTGGTCTTGGTGCGCCCGGCAGTTGTGGGCGGGCTCTTTTTGGCGGCCGCCACAAAGATGGCGCGCACACTCGTAGCCCACATGGTCTGCTGAGGATCGGTCACCATCACGCCGCCCGTGGCGGTGAGCGACTTGGGGCGCGCGTTGGCTTCTTCATCCGGCTGAAGCAGTACTTCCACCCGTCCTGCTTCCAATCGGCCCCCTGACTCCGTAAGGTTGCTCGCCACCACTCCTTGGTCGGCCACCAACTTCCTAAGCACATCTTTGTCGCCAACGGGCTCGGACTCCACCGCCAGCGTTCCGCTGTCCATGGCAAAGTCCGCACCGCGCACTCGCACACCGCCCACGAACGAAGCCGTGCGAAAGGTGCCGTCGGCCTTCTTGGGGGTGCCTGGCACCAACGTGAATCGCGCCTCATTGGACCACTCCACAGTGAGCGGCTGCTGTTGAGTGTCCAACCGGCCCATGCGCAACGCCCCGGCCCCCTGCACGGATCCCTTTCCGGTTGATCGGTTCAACTGCAGCACTGGTGCGGCGATGGCAAAGTCTGGATTTTCAACACGCGCAAAACTCTCCGGTGATCCGGTCAAATGCACTTCTTCAACTTCAGATTCAAAACTCACGCGCTCTGCCGTAATCACACTCTGGCTCTTGGAGTCTTCCACGCGAGCGGGCGCACCGTGCATCACGATTCGCACGCCTTTGGGGTGCGCCAACGGCGGCACATCCGCCTGAATGGGTTCCATCACCATTCGGCCGGTGTAGGTGATGGTGATCGACTCATCCGGCACGGGCTGCCCCCAACCGCTGGGGTGCCTCGGGTCTGGGGCCGCGGCAAGCACCCGCATGGATGGCGGGGTGTTCAAGGGCATGTTTCGAGCTCGTGCATCACTCGACGGTGCGTCCGTGCGCGCGATGCCTCCATCCATGCTGCCTTCCAGCACAAAGATCGCCTGCATCATGCTGCCGTCCATGGTGACGGTTGTGTCAGGCTCGGAACTCACCACGTGCACGTTGTCATGAAATGTGAGCACGTATGTGCGAGGAGGCGGTTCGGGCGCCCACGCGCTGAAGTAACTCTCGGTACCAGCGTGGTCCACGGATGGCGCCATGGAAGGCCCCCCGCGATGTGGTGTCGCGCTGGACTGTCCGGGCTTCATGCCTTCGCCGCGCGTGCGGAGAATCTCCGCAGATCGTTCAATGCGAATCGGACTGAGGGGCCTGTCAGTCACCAGTCGTTCAATGCTCTTGCCATCTTGCGAAAGCGTGAGGGAGAGTCCCTCCCAACTACCGCTCAACGCGGCACTGGTCACGCGCACCGACCGATCAACCCGAATCTCCGCCGAGCGCGAATCAAACTCCGCCTCAGGGGCTTCAATGATCATCTCGGCGCTGTCCACGGCCAAGTCCACCGGTCGATCACCCCTCGGCTTGTAAACCCTGATGATGACATTGCCCTCAAGGCGGCCGCTTTCAAGCTCCCCCTTTGGCACACGCGCCACCATGGTGTCACTGCGCATGGTCACCACCCGACCTTGACTGCCGTAAAGCACGGCTCGCGGATCAACCATGGACATGCGCTTGTCCGGCAAGGGATCCGTACGGCTGGCGGCGTACTGCTGCTTAAGGCGGCCATCAGGCCCAGCAACCTGCACCCATCCGCCTGCCTGCAACTTGATGGGGTCGCGCGCTGCGATCTGCGAACTGGCGGCAGCGCGCTCTTCGGGGGTGAGACCGGAGGGCACCAGTGGCGTCACCTGTCCAGCCCCCGATGGCACGTCGGAAACCGGCCCCTTCTGCTGGTCCATCACCCATGCCACACCGAGCACGGCGGCGGACAGGGTCACCGCCGCGATGAGCCACAGCCACGGGCGGCGGCGCCGCCGGGAGTAATCGCTCTTAGGCGCTGATTGGCCGCTTGCCGTCATTGAAAATTGCCAGTGCGTCGGTCCATCGGTTCTGGCTCTTGAGCAAGTGCTCCACAGTCTGCCTGACTGCCCCACGACCACCTGCGGCCTGCGTAACAAAGCAAGCCGCCGCAATCACTTCTGGTGCAGCATCCTGCACCGCCACAGGGTAGCCGCACGCATGCATCACCGGAAGATCTGGCAGATCGTCACCCACAAACGCGGCTTCATCCGCGCGGCAACCCGTTGCCGCGAGCGCTGCGTGAAAGTCGGTCAGTTTGTCCTTGCTTCCGGAGTACAGATGCAAAACCCCCAATTCTTGCAGTCGGTGCCGTACCGCTTGCCCCGAACGACCGGTGATCACCGCCACGTGGCCCCCGAGTGCGCGCCACAGCGAAATCCCCAGCCCATCCCGTGCGTTGAAGTGTTTGGTCTCCTGCCCCAGATCGTTGAGTGCGATGGTGCCATCGGTCAGAACGCCGTCCACGTCCAGACAGAGCAGTTTCACTCGCAAGGCTGCGCTCTCGGCGCCATGCGGTGCACTCATGACTCAGCGCTTACTTTCCGGCGCCCTGAAGAACCTTGAGGCGCTTGTGCAGTCGGCTCTTCTTGCGAGCAGCCGTGTTCTTGTGCATCGTTGAGGTGCTGCTCACGCGATCCAACACGCGGCAGACGTTCTTAAAGGTGGCCTCGGCCCCCTTGAGGTCCTTGTCGTGAATGGCCTTCTCAAGGCTCTTGACGGTGTCCTTCACCAGACGCTTGCGCCAGTTGTTAAGGGCGTTGCGCTTGGCATTCTGTCGGACTCGCTTCTTTGAGGATTCGGTATTGGGCACTGTGTTGAGGTCCTTGGCTCTGAAACGGATCGCGCAGTATGCCACACCCAGCCCATTGCCGCAAGATGCTTGGGCGCCAAGGCCCCGTAATGCGGCCAAATCCCCCTGCTTCTGCCCCGAATGGGCAACCCTACGGCTCCCTGCCAATAAGCCTAAGACCATGAGTTTGGGCACTTTGCTGGTGGAGCACGGCATGCTGGCGGCGGATCGCCTGCAAGACGCCCTTGCCGAGCAGCGGCGCTCTGGGGAACGCCTGGACCAGGTTTTGGTGCGAATGGGCCTAGTTCGCCCTGCGGACCTCTTAAGCGTTCTGAGCGAGCGCTTTCACCTACCCATCGTGGACCTTGCGCTCGCGCAACCGGAGCCGGAAATCATTCGGCTGCTGCCCCCCAAGGTGGTCTTCAAACTGCGTTGCGCACCCGTGAGCCGCCAGGGGAGGGTGCTTCGTATTGCCACCTGCGATCCCACCGACCTCGCCAGTTTTGACGAACTGCAGTTGGTGACCAACCACGCCATTGAGCTTGTTCTTGCCGATGAACAGGACCTGCTGAAGTTCATTCGTCAACACTACGGTGTTGCGGGGGACACACTTGATGCTCTGGGCACTGGCCGGGAAACCGCAGACCTTGAACGCCAGGGTTTGAACACCGACGACGCGGCAGAGGCGCAAGAGGCCAGTGTTGTGCGCTTGGTGAATGACTTGTTGCTTGAAGCCATTCGCGAGCGCGCCACTGACGTTCATATCGAACCGTACGAACACACGCTCGCTGTTCGCTATCGCATCGACGGAGTCTTGAGCGATGCCGGGGTACCCCCAACCATCGCTCGCTTTCGCAATGCCATCGTGAGTCGACTGAAAATCATGTCCAACCTGAACATCGCTGAAAAGCGACGGCCCCAGGATGGACGCATCACCATTCGCCACAAAGGTGATGATTTTGACTTGCGCGTTTCCATCATTCCCATGCTCTTTGGTGAGGGTGTGGTGCTGCGAATTCTGAGCAAGGGCGCGGTGATGATGGGCCTGCCTGATCTGGGAATGCCCCCAGAAATCCTGACGCGATGGGACACCCTTATCCAACGACCGCATGGCATTCTGTTGGTCACTGGCCCCACGGGCAGCGGCAAGTCAACAACGCTGTACGCAAGTCTGCGGCGCATCGTGACGCCAGAAGTGAAGGCCATCACTGTTGAAGATCCCGTTGAGTACCACGTTGAGGGTGTGAACCAGATTCAGGTCAGCCATCAGGTGGGGCTGGACTTTGCCGCAGGCTTGCGCGCCATCTTGCGCCACGACCCGGACATTGTGATGATCGGTGAGATCCGCGATCGTGAAACAGCTGAAGCTGCGGTGCAGGCGTCGCTCACTGGGCACTTGGTCTTTAGCACCCTTCACACCAATGACAGCGCAGGTGCCAGCACTCGGCTCTTGGACATGGGCGTGGAACCATTCCTGGTGGCCAGCACGGTTGAGGGAGTGCTGGCGCAACGCTTGCTTCGCCGTGCCTGCACCGCGTGCGCGCGCTTTAGAGCACCCGAACCAGGAGAACTTCCCCCCCACTTTGGCCCCGCCCCCGAGCAGGGTTTGGTGGAATGCCCGGGCTGCAAAGAGTGCCGACACACGGGGTTCAGAGGGCGGCTGGGAATCTACGAATTGCTCACCATGACGGAGCAGTCAAGAGAATTGGTGATGAATAGAGCCAACGCCGGCCGCATCGCCCAAGCAGCGGCGCAAGCGGGAGATTTGATGTTTCTGCGCGAGGACGCTTTTGCCAAGGTGCGGGCTGGCAGCACCACATTGGCGGAGGCGGTGCGCTCAATTCGAGGCTGACGGGCCCATTTCTGACCTCCTGCACCCCGCTTCCTGCAGGAAACCGCAACAGGATTTGCATTCGGGCCGTACCCATCACTTGACGGCGCGCCGTTGTTTCCGGACACTGCGCGCTTGGGCCGTTGGTGCCCGGCGTGCGGTTCGTGTCCGTGCTCCGGTCCGCGGAATCCTTTGGAGGTTTGCCGAGCCATGCAGCAGCGTACGACCGGCCTCGTTGTGGGCCTCGTGTCCTTCGTCATTCTCGCGGTGGCCCTATTGGCCAGCACCATCTACTTCTTTGTTGAAGCGCAGCGCGCCGATGAGAAGGCCAAGAACTCCACAGTTGAAAAGGAACTTGCGGTCAGCAAGCAGCGCAAGACTGAGGATGCCTACGGCGCCCTCGTGGGTTTTGTGAATGGCGACCCCTCCGCCCGCCCCGAAGGCGGCTTGGACACCATTAAGGAGTCCTTTGGGTTGGCCAAGGACACCCCATCCCTCAAGGTGGCCATCAACAATCTGACGAGTGACAACGAAGCCCTGAAGGCGCAGGCAGAAACGATGAAGAAGCAAGTGGCTGCAGCGCAAGCCGAAGCCAAGGCTGCACGCAAGGAAAGCGAGGCCTCAAAGACGGCAGCGCAAGCCGCAGCCAGCAAGGTTGATGAAACGATCGGTGGATATCGAGCCAGCACTGAGAAGTTTGGCACCGAAGTCAAAGAAACCGTGGCGGACATCACCAAGGCGAAGGACGAGATCGAAAACCGCCGCCGCAACGAAGTGTCCGGCTTGCAAGAGCAGATTGACAAGCTCAGCTCAACAACCGCGGACCAGAGCACTCGCCTGAGCGAGATGCAGGGTGTGATGGACAAAGTTCGCGCGAAGCCAGAAAACGCCGCTCAACTTGTGGATGGACGAGTGATCGATGTGGGCGGTGCCGATGGCGAAGTCTTCATTAGCCTGGGCTCTAAGAATCGCCTGCAGCCCGGAATGCTCTTTGACGTCTATGACGATGCCAACAGCATTCAATATGACCCAGAATCCAACAACCTCATTCCCGGCAAGGCTCGTCTGCAGGTGCTGAAGGTTTCTGACACCACCAGCACGGCTCGCGTCATTCCACCCGCCGGCGACTCTCGCGCAAGTGCGCGCCGCCCCGTGGTGAAGGATGACGTGATTGCCAATCCCATTTACAGCCCCAACTACCGATACAAGTTCTTAGTGCACGGCAAGTTCGACATCGACAATGATGGTCGTGCAACCGTGGCTGAAGCGGACAATGTTCGCGCGGTGATCCTGCGCTGGGGGGGAGACGTGGTTGAGGGCGATACCCTCCGCGGCGACCTTGACTTTGTGGTGTTGGGCGCGCAGCCCATGCAGCCGCCGCCACTGGCTCCCGATGCCAACGACGCCGCGTACACCCAGTTCTACGAAGCCAAGAAGGCATACGACGCCTACCAGCAACTCTTTCAGAAGGCCCAGGATTCACGCCTTCCGGTGTTGAACTGGAACCGCCTGCAAGTGCTCACCAACGAGGGCCGCTGACGGAGCACGCATGGCCCGCCGCAAGCGGAGCTTCGGCCCTGGGCAGAGAGCCATCCACTTGGCGCAATACGCGGGCGCACGCGCGTTCTCGTGGATGTTTGGTGCCTTTCCCCCTGAGCAAAACTTGCGCTCGGCGGGGCAAGTTGCAGACCTTTGGAGCCGAATGAACCCCCGCCGCCTGGCTCGTGCCACCGGCAACATTCGTCGCAGCCTGCCCCACCTCTCTGACGCTGAGTGCGAAGAACTGGCGCGGGCCAGTGTGCGGTACATGTTCCGCACGTACATGGTGGACGCATTTCAGTTGCCCCGGCTCTTTAGCCGCTCCACCTGGCACGACTACGTGGATATCACCGAGGCACGCACCGGTGTGCAGATGATGCTTGAAGAACGCCCCGGGCTCTACCTTGCACCCCACGCCGGCAATTGGGAGCTGCTGGGCGATTTTCCCACCATCATGGGCTTTCGGATGCACCCCCTGGCTCGACCATTGGATAACGCCTTTCTGTGGCGATGGGCACTGGGTCTGCGCGAGAGCCGAGGCATGAAGATCATTTCCAAGTTCGGTGCCACAGAGGAGATACAACGCATCGTGGAACGGGGGGGCCGAGTGGCCTTCATCGCAGACCAGAATGCAGGGTTGGATGGCCTTTTTGTGCCCTTCTTTGGGCAGATGGCCAGCGCGTACAAATCAATTGGGCTGCTTGCCATGCGGTACGAACTGCCCATCGCCGTGGGGGCGGCTCTACGGGTGGGACACGGTTTGCGCTACCAGCTCCACACAACGGACATCATTCGCCCCGCTGACTGGGCGGATCAGGACGACCCCCTCTTCTACATCACCGCCCGGTACAACCGCGCCATGGAAAAGTGCGTGATGCTTGCTCCGGATCAGTACCTGTGGATCCATCGTCGCTGGAACAGTCGCCCCAAGTGGGAGCGGGAAGGCAAGCCGTTACCCCCCCGCGTGCGGAGCAAACTTGAAGCGTTGCCATGGATGACGCAAGGTGAACTTGAGCGAATTGAGGCTGACACTTGCCGTCGTGCCGCCGAGTTCGCGGGGAGTGCGGCGTGAGCGAGCAATCGCAACTGCTTCACGGGGTGCGCGTTCTGGTCGTGGATGACGATCCTGATATTCAGGCCGCGATCGCTCTGGCATTGCGTGCGGAGGGCGCAGTGGTTGAGACTGCTGACGATGGCAGCATCGCCATCCATCAGTTGTCTGCCTTTGCGCCAGGAGTGGTGGTGCTTGACCTCATGCTCCCCGGGCAGTCGGGGTTCACGGTGCTGGAGCAGGCTCAGAAGCAGAGCCCTCCCCCCGCAGTCATCATGGTCACCGCCAATCAGGGGCGAAGGCACGCCGTGTATGCCGAGTCTCTCGGGGCGCATGCCTATCTCACCAAGCCGGTCCCGTTAGCAAAATTGGTTTCGGCGGTTGCCCAAGCAGCGGGCCGATGATCCGCTAGAGTGACCGCAATATGGCCAAGCGGACGTTTGTCATCATGAGCCGCAACCCCCCCGTGGAAGGAGACTTGGCGCCCATTGGCAGCCGCGCTCAGGTCATGGAAGGGTTGGCGCATTGCAACACTGCGCCTGAGGTGAAAGATGGCGATGTGCTCTACGGGCCGGGTGTGGAGTTCGAACTACCCCCAGGCCAAGATCCAGTTCAGCAGATCTTGCTTTCCATCAGCGATGACGACATCGCATGGGTTGTGATCATGCGCGTGGCTCGTGAGTTTGGCTGGAAAGTGGTGGATCCCACCACCGGGCGCGAACTGCAGCCCTAATCCATCAGTCCAGAACTTCGCTCTCAATGTTGGCGCTCTGGCCTGCTGTGCGCTTCTCAATGTAGCGGCGTACCCACGACTCCCACGTTTTGCCTGCTGCCGTGTCCTTGCCGCTAAAGGTCAACTTGCGAACCTGCCCGTAAGGCACGGAGCGCTTGCTGCCATCCTTCACCATCATCACGCGCACACACCCATCATCATCGCCCGCAGGAGGGCGGCGATCAAACATGAAGCACTCCAACGTCGAACCGTCGGTTAACTCCAGCGTGATGTCCCCTCGGTAGTCGCAGGCCTCGGTAAAGGCACGATGCCGATCGTCGGGTGCCACGCGTGTGAGGTCAATCGCTACTCCCTGGCCCAGAGCTGGCAGCGCAGTAACGCTTTGCACCCCTCCGGCGCCCGAGGCGCTGGGGGTTTGAGGGTCTTCGTGTCGGATGACTTCTTTCCCGGTCACGGCAATGTCCGGGGGGCCTTTCGAGCCTTTTCGGCGGCCTCACAGAGAGTTTCATCCAATTGCCGGATCAGGTCGCGGGTGGCGTCAACGGCTTCGTCCAGCGAAGTACGGCCGGTCACCACCTTCATGGGGTCCTTGCGATTGCCAGCGGTGAGCCGAAGCTCTAACTGGTGCCGTTCGTGTTCCAAATGGGCAAGCAATGCACACGCCTGCCGAAGGGCGTGAAGCCTCTGATCGTCAGCAGCCAATGCGCCCAAGGCGGCCGTGCCTGCCAAACGCAGATCGCCCTCCGAATCCTGAGAAGTCGGGGCAATCGTTGTATTCAAGGGGGGGTTTCTAAATGAAACGCTGGAGTCCATTCTGGTAGCTGGCAGGATCGCCAGCGCTCGTCGAGCTCGCCATCCGTGGCGGATGCGTCGAGGCCATAGGATATCATCGGTCAAGCCCCCTGCGCCGCAGGTGCC
Source organism: uncultured Isosphaeraceae bacterium (assembly GCA_964640485.1). Lineage (GTDB taxonomy): Bacteria > Planctomycetota > Phycisphaerae > Phycisphaerales > SM1A02 > CAZXGD01. Next base: position 96,091 of record CAZXGD010000005.1, read on the forward strand.
CTTTCGCATAACCCTGGTGCGTCATAAATGCGAGTCCTGATCACTGGCATGGCCGGTTACATCGGTTCTCACGCCTGCCACCTGCTTTTGCAGGCCGGGGCGGACCGCGTGGTTGGGGTGGATTCAATGGTTTCTGGACACTCCGGGGCCGTGCAAGTGCTGAACGCCCAATCCAAGGGCCGGCTGAGTTTTCATGAGATCGATGTTCGAGACACCCCCCGACTTGTAGCGCTCATGGAGAGCGAGCGCCCAGACGCGGTGCTGCACTTTGCCGGCCTGACCCAGGTGGCCGAATCCATGGCTGAGCCCCCGGCGTACTGGAGCGCCAATGTTGGGGGTACGGCCAGCTTGCTGGTGGCAATGCGCCAAGCAGGGGTTCCGAGGCTAGTGTTCTCCTCAAGCGCCGCGGTGTACGGGGTGCCAGAAAGCCTGCCGGTATCCGAAGCCGCGCGCCCCGCCCCCATCAGCCCCTATGGCCAGACCAAACTCTCCTGCGAGAGCATGATCCGCGATGAAGTTCACTCTGCCTCCCAGGCGGGCCGGCCCTTCGGCGCGGCACTCTTGCGCTACTTCAATGTGGCAGGGGCGGCCAGCGATGGATCGCTTGGCGAGGACCATCGGCCGGAGACGCACTTGATTCCAAATGCTCTTCGGGCCGCGCTAGATCTGCGACCGGCGCTCGAGATCTTTGGCACCGACTATCGCACCATGGACGGCACCTGCGTGAGGGACTACGTGCACGTTCAAGATCTCACGGATGCCCACCTGCGCATGCTCAAGGTGTTGCGCGATGGCGATTGCCGCACGTGCAATGTTGGCATTGGTCGCGGGTTTAGCGTGCGACAAGTCGTCGATGCGTGCGCACGCGTTTGCGGCAAAACCATTCCCGTCATTGATCGACCCCGACGGCACGGAGATCCACCCACACTTGTGGCGGACGCGTCGCGGATCGGCAGGGAACTCTCATGGACAGCGCGGCATCAAACGCTTGATGCGATGGTCTCTTCAGCCTGGACATGGATGCGTGCACATCCGCACGGCTATCAGGGCTAGTGCGTTGCGATCAGATTCCGAAGGAAAGCCCCAGCCATAAGGTCATGTTTTCACGACCAGGGTTGTTGGCGTACGTGCCCGCGTTCGAGATGTGAAACCAGCTGGCCCCCACGTACAAGCGGGTGTCTTGGTCCAACGCGTAGGTAAAGCCAACGCCGGCGTTTGGAGTGAAATTGAAGGGTGATCCATTGGCGGGTACCGAGTGACTGGTGCCCAGAACGCCGCCGCCGATTTCCGCAAACACAGTCCAGTTCTCAAAGGCTAGGAAGTGCCAACGCAACTGAAGGTCAAATCCGCCGCCGAAGGCATCGGGCCCCCACTGGTCCACGTAGTCCGCGGTGATGAACATGTCCAGCTCAACGTTCTTGAGGAAGAACCACCCGAGACCCACGCGAGCCTGGATCATGTTCGACCCATCCCAATCGTTGATCCACGCCCCCTCCACCATGAAGCGCAGGCTGTTCTGCTCTCCAAACTTCTTGGTGAGTTGTTCAGTTGAGGCCACTGGAGGCGGGGCAGACTCCGCTGCTGGAGCGGCTTCTTGCAACTCCAGCAGTGAGAGCGAATCCACGTGCGTGGGTTCCGCGGCGGCGGTCAAGGTTGTGCACACAAACAACGAGAGATAGGTTGCGAATGCCGGTCCCTTAAGGTCATCAAAGATCATGCATGACATTATGGACGAGAATCAAAAACGCCGCCGTCGAACGCTCCGACACGTTCGACGGCGGCAGATCAAGCGGCACCGGACGAATCCAGGCCGCAAAGAAGGTGCTTGAAACCCAAAGGTCCACCGGATGAGTGCAAGTATCTTAGGTTCTGAAACGGGGTCAATGCCGGGAATGGCCGATGTGCAAAAATTTCGCAAGTGCCTGTAACTAAAATGCTTAGGGAAACCAACAAAGCGTCACCGCTACAGCCGCTCCAGATCGCCGTTGCGGCGGTCTTTCAGGCGGATGCGGGGGGTCCTAGGGTGCTGATTTGCAAGAGGCCGGAGGGGGCCATTCGGGGTGGCCTATGGGAGTTCCCAGGAGGCAAAATTGAGCCGGGTGAGACGCCCAAGGCAGCCGCCGTTCGGGAGGTCCAGGAAGAGACGGGGCTCGTGCTGCAGACTCGCGGCGGACAGGTCGTGACCCACCTGCTGCACCATGACACGCAGGCCGTCGCAGAGGGCACATTGGAGATCGTCTTGGTGGCCTTTCAGGTCTCAAGCCAAGCTCGCCCCCAACCGATGGCATCCACCGAATGTCGTTGGGAGAGCATGAACGCGTTGGACGCGTACTCCTGGTCCAAAGCCAATGCAGAACTCATTTTGCGCTTACGGGCTTGGATGCAGGCGCATCCGCTGGCTGAAGCGACTGGCGCGTAGGCGGAGCGCCCTCCACCGCCTGAGCCCGCCCCGCTGATTCACTGCGCATGGCCTGGGCGCGATCCAGCAGCCCCACTTCTGCCTCTGCTTCGGGAATCAAGTCAAAGTGCCATCGATCAACCCGATGCAACGTGCTGGGCCAAATCTCCGCCACCAAATCAGCACCGACAAAGTCCCAAACTGGCGCTTGTGTGGTGCCTGCGCCCACGACCGCGTCGTAACCATCGAGGCGCAGGCGAATGTCATAGGTGCCGTCGAAGGTGAACTCGATGACGGCTGGAGTTCGGCCCACATCACGCCCGTTGAGCAAGACCTGAGCTCCAGCAGGATTGGACGTGATCTCAATCTCCCGTTTCACGCAGCCACCGGCTGTACACAGCACTGCAATCGCGGCGACCCCGAGCGCAAACTGTCGTCGAGTGTTGGGGCGCATTCCACGGTGCATGGTGCTAAGTGTAATACACTCCCTGAGTGCCGCTGCTTGAAGTGTCAGGACTGGTAAAGAGTTACAACGGACGCCGAGTGGTGGACGATGTGCACTTCACCGTGGATGAAGGGGAAATCGTCGGGCTCTTGGGGCGCAACGGCGCGGGCAAGACAACCAGTTTTCGCATGACCATCGGCATGATCACCCCTGAAGCCGGAACGGTGATCTTTAGGGACCGCGACGTGACGCACCTGCCCATGTACCGGCACGCGCTGTCGGGAATGGGTTACTTGGCCCAGGAGCCGAGCGTCTTTCAACGGCTCAGTTGCATGGACAACCTGCTTGCCATCTTGGAACTTCAGCCGTTGAGCAAGGCAGACCGTGTGGCGCGCGCCCGCCAACTGCTGGCGCAGTTTCACTTGGAGCACAAGGCGTCCGAGCAGGCACGAACCTGCAGCGGTGGCGAGCGACGCAGGCTTGAAATCGCGAGATCGCTCATTCATCGCCCCCGCCTGCTCATGCTTGATGAACCCTTTGCGGCCGTCGATCCACACACTGTGGAGGACTTGCAAGCCGAGGTGCGCACCCTCACCAACGAGGGAATTGCCGTTCTGGTGACAGACCACAATGTGCAACAAACGTTGCGAATCTGCACCCGCGCGTACATCATTCATGAAGGGCGCAACCTGCGAGACGGCGATCCCAAGTCCATCATCAACGACGAGACCGTACGCAGCGCCTACCTCGCCAGCACCTTTCGGGGTGACGAGTTCGATTGATATTGGCCCTCGCCGGAGCCTGAACGCGAAAATCCCGGTGGTTTACACACGAATGGGGCGCGCAGTGACCCTTATCCTGCGTCCATGATTCGCTCTCAACGCTGCCGAACCATGAATCGCCTCTTGTGGCCCAGCGCCGTGGCGCTTTTCGTCGTGTCTGTTTCCTCAGACGCTGCGGCGCAACAGCAGGTGACAGCCGCTTGGGTAGGTGGCCCATCCGATGGTTACTTTTCCAGTCACTGGGCGCCTCACCCGACTCCATTCAACGAGGGAACATTCCTGGTGAATGTGGTCATCGACAACATGGTGAACCAAGACACCACGTTGGAGTTTGCCGTGGAGCCCTTTGCGCTCTACACGCTCACCACCAGATCTGGTGACTTGCTGCGGGTGGGAGGCGGGTTTGAGGTGACTGGTCCCAGCATCTTGAATGATGGACGCATCAAGCTGCTGGAAGGCAGCAAGATCATCTTGCACTCAGACACCCTGCTGAGTGGGCATGGCGAGATTTCGGGGCACTCAGTTCCGAACAATCGGATCTATGGCGTGCCAGGCACCGTCCGCCTGACCAATGCCATCTACCACGTCATCGGTGGATCCACGTCAGTGGGCAGCAATGCGCTTCGACTCACCAACCTTGGATCGATTGAAGCATCAGGTCTGGCCAACGTCATCATCGACCTGGAAGATGTCGGCCCCAATTACAACCAGGGTGTCATTCGCTCCGTGCTTCCAGGGCTCATGACAATTCAGGGCACCACTCTGGACAACACCGGTGGGCTCATCCAAGCTGGCGCGGAAACGCCGCTCACGATCTCGAACTCCACCATCAAGGGCGGGGTCATTCGCGACGAAGACGGCCCGGGCTCCGGGCAATTGATTCTGAGTTCTACGGTGACGCTGCAATCCACCACTGTGGATGGGCCGGTGAGCATTCTGAACGCAGCCACCCTGCGCTTTTTGGACACTGTATTCACCAACGACACGTGGACATTCAACCCCACGGCCGGCACGTCATCGATGGTGATCATGCCTCCGGGTGCAACCTTGGCGGGAACTGGCACCATCGCGCTCGGGAACAGTCCACTCACGCAAGTGATCGGAGTTGGTGGCATTAATCGGCTCACCATCGGTCGCGATATCACCTTGAAAGGTTCCGGCAAACTTGGCAACAGTTCGCTGTTGCTGACTCATCAAGGGCTCATCGAAGCAGATGCCTCGGCTGGACTGGTCTTGAGGTTTAGTTCCGACGAGCCCAACACCAACACTGGCATCATTCGAGCGCGCAACGGCAGTGCGATGTCCATGCAATCAACAACGCTCGACAATCACGGTGGGCTGATTGAAGCCCTCGCTGGATCCTCAATCTCACTTGCTGGCTGCACGATTTCGGGTGGCAACCTCACGGCCATTGAATCGGGCAGCGACATCAAGACGCTTGGCACTGCAACGTTGGACTCCGTCACCATCAACGGTTCTTTCACGACGCCACACAACTCCACGACCACTGCGCTCAACACGCTGACGGTCACCGGCGTCATGGCGCTCAACGGCCAAGCCGCTCCCACAGGGCAGTTTGCCACCCTGCTCATCGACTCTCCTGAATTCACGCTTGCCGGCGCAGGTACCACGCTTCTCACACATGGAACCTCAGCGCGAATCAAGGCCGGTTCGGAGCTTCCTCACATGATTCTTGCAGCGGAGCACACGCTGCGAGGATCGGGCAAAATTGGCACCGGATTTCTTGAACTCACCAATCGCGGAACGATCATTTCTGAAAATGGCACCGGACTCAGCGTAAGCACGGGCGCCGCGCAGTTTTTTGCCAATGAAGGCACCGTGCATGCCGCCAACGCACCGATCTCGCTGCTGACTGGCAGTTTTTTGAACACAGGAACGGTGATGGTGGATGCAGGCACCGCGATCACCCGTCAGGGTGGTTGGGAACAATCGGCCGGCGTCACGCGCGTGAATGGAACATTGAGCGCAACCGGCCCCATGGTGATCTCCGGAGGCTCACTAGAGGGTGTGGGATCAGTGAGTGCGCCGCTCGTTGAGATGGTTGAGGGAACAGTACAACCAGGTGCGGGACCATCAAACTTGATTGGTGCGCTACAGATTGCAGGCGATTTCTCTCAGGGAGCGGCCGGAACGCTGCAGATCGAACTGGGTGGCACGACCTCGGGAATCCAAAGCGACCTCTTGAGCGTGACGGGAAACGTGAATCTTGGGGGAACGCTCAACCTAAGTTTGGTGGACGGTTACCTGCCTGCCCAACAAGATCAGATCACCGTTGTGGCCTGGACCGGCGTGCGAACTGGAGACTTTGAAGTGATCGAAGGCCCGCAGAATCTGTCAATCACCGTGGGGCCCCAGTCCATCACCGTGCACGTGTCCCCCCGGGCGCAGGTGGAGGGCGACCTGAACGGTGATCGCACTGTGGATGGCGCGGACTTGGGAATTCTTTTGGCGTCTTGGGGTCTTTGCTCCAAGGAACTGTGCCCCGCCGATCTGAATGGCGATGACCAAGTGGACGGCGCAGATCTGGGAATACTGCTGGCCAACTGGAGCTAGTTTCTGGCTCGGGTCGGACTCGTCGAGCGAGTGACGCGCAGCAAGTCCACCGTGGTGGGAGTGGCGCGCAGCACTTCAAAGGCTGCGCCGTCAGTGGTGAGCGTGGCGCCCTTCTCCGGAAAGTGGCCGAGGCGCGCCAACACCAGGCCGGCCACGGTTTCAAACCCCTCGTCCTGTGGGATATCCGTGCCAATCGCTTCGTTGAGTTCATAAATGGGCAGGCGTCCCCGCACCTCAACGACGCCGTCCGAGATCACACGCAACTCAGGTACATCCCCCGCTGCACGCTCGTGTTCGTCGCTGATCTCGCCCACGAGTTCCTCGATCACATCTTCCATAGTAACGATGCCGCTGACGCCGCCATATTCATTCACAACCACGGCAAAGTGCACTTTGGTGCGCTGGAACTCAATGAGCATTTCTCGCAGAGGTTTGCTCTCCGGAACATTCAAGGGCGACTTCAAGAGCGGACGGAGCACAAAGCCGTCGGTCACACGGCCCAAGTATGGCACCAGATCCTTTACGTACAGCACGCCTACCACCCGGTCCAGCGAGCCCTCATAAATGGGTATGCGCGAATAGCCCACACGTTCAATGAATGATCGTATGACTGCCAGGTCATCCAGATAGGGAAGCGCCTTCACACTTGAGCGCGGCGTCATGACCGCCCCCACCGTGGTGTCGCTGAACTCCACCACGTTCTCAAGAATGCTGGCGGACACCTGATCGATGGCCCCTTGCCGCTGCGTGTCCTCAATCGATCTACGCAGTTCCTCACCCTGCCGTGCGTGTGCGGTTCCTGCTCCCACGCCCTTACGCACAAGACTCTCAACCATGCTGGCCAGCCACACCAGCGGATAGAGCGCGGAGTAACTGAGGTGCAGCAAGGGCAGACACTTGGCAATCGATTCGGCGGGGGCGTATCGAGCAAAGCCTCCGGCCACCACGCCGGTCACCATCCACACGAGCGCGGCGGACACCGCGCCGGCGATCAAGAGTGCCGTGAGAGTGAGCGGGCCATCCAGGCCTGTTGCCATGACGAGAACAATGGCAAAGAAAGAAATGCGCCCGAATGTGCGCAGAAAGGCCACGGTCCACTCCACGCGTTCCAATCGTTCCAGAATCCATCTTCCACGGTGCAGCGTGTGGCGCTCTTCCAACTCGGCCTCCAGTTGGCTGGGGCTCACCTGCACCAGCGCCCGGCTCAGCACCGAAAGAACCGCGGTGCCGCAGAGCACCAGAACTGCCGACGCGCCGAGCAAGATCATTGAAAACCCTCAGGTGCACACGGGGCCGCACCACCCATCGCACCACCGGACGCATCGGTGCCAAACAGCGGACCCACGCCGATGGCGCAGAGGATTCGATCTTCTTCAGCATGCATGGCTGCGTGGTGTTCTGGCACCAGGTCGTCGAACCCCGCCGCATGGAGCATTCCGTGCAGGGCATACAAAAGGAGCTCTTGCGCCACAGTGTGGTTGAGGCAAGGGGCCCTGCGGCGGGCTTCGTCTACACACACCGCGATGTCGCAATCGATGGGTGCACCCGGTTCATTGTTGGCAAAGGTGAGCACATCGGTGGTTGAATCGTCGCCGGCGTACTGCTTGTGCAATGCCTGCATGCGTGCATCGCTGACAAACTCCACGCAGACGCGCAGCACGCCCCCCGACACATGCGTGGCAGCCTTTGCGAGCCGCTCTTGAAACCATGCCAAGTCCGCAGGCATCAACTGCGCAGTGCCCGCATACTGAATGCCGGTGCCGTGACCGTCCACTGCCCCTAGCGCCCCGCCGCCGAGACGTACACCGGAACGAAGCGCGGCTTCACGCGGCGTTCGAACTCCGGGCGGAACTTGTTGACAATCGTGCGGATGGCCCAGTTGTTGCCATCTGCCAACCCGCAAATCGTGGTGCCGGGCGTAAGCCCCATGGAGCCAGCCACCTCAAGGAGCATGTCCAAATCCTGCGTGGTGCCATCGCCGCGCTCGATGCGCGTGAGCATCTTGAGCAGCCATCCGCTGCCCTCTCTGCAGGGTGTGCACTGACCGCAACTCTCCGCCTTAAAGAATCGGCAGATGTTCCGCGCCACGCTCACCATGCAGGTGTCTTCGTCAAAGATAGTGGGGCATGCGGTGCCCAGCCCCAGCACGTCGTAGTTGCGGCCGATGTCAAAGTCCATCGGAGCGTCGTACTGGTCCGTACCCAGGACACCCATCGACACACCACCCGCGATAGCGCCTTTGAACTTCTTGCCGTTGCGCATTCCTCCGCACTGCTTCTCAACCAGCATGCGCAGCGGAACTCCCAATTCCATTTCATAGGTGTTGGGCTTGTTGACATGCCCGCTCACGCCCATGAGTTTGGTGCCGTAACTAGGCATGCCACCGGGCGCCCCGGGCGTGCCCAGCTTTTTCCACCACTCCACACCATTCTCAACGATGGGCACGACCGCAGCTAGGGTCTCAACATTGTTGATGATGGTTGGGCGCCCAAAGAGCCCTTTGACGGCGGGGAATGGGGGTTTGACACGGGGCCAGCCGCGCTTGCCTTCGACCGCTTCTAGGAGCGCGGTCTCTTCACCACAGATGTACGCGCCCGCGGAACGATGCAGCACCACTTCAACCGCAAACTTGGACCGGCCATTCATGAGCCCCTTGGCGCCAAAGATGCCGTGGTCGTAGGCCTCCTTGATGGCCTGCAGAAACACCTTGGCCTGGTGGTGGTACTCCCCTCGGATAAAGAAGTAAGCCGTGCTCAACTGCGCCGCGTACGCACTGATGGCGATGCCTTCCAGCACCAGGTGCGGGTCAAAGTCAATGAGCAAGCGATCCTTAAAGGTGCCTGGCTCCGCTTCGTCGGCGTTGATGCAGAGGTAGCGCGGCCCACCATCGGGCGGGGGAAGAAATGACCACTTCAAGCCGGCAGGGAAGCCCGCGCCGCCGCGGCCGCGCAGGACGGCGGACTTCACCAATTCCACCAATTGTGCGGGCTGCTGTTCCAGCGCCTTGGCCAGAGCCTGATATCCCCCAGTGGACACGTACTCGTCATAACTCACCACACGGCGCTTGGCGCGATCCTGAGGGATGCGCTTGGTGAGAACGGGGGGCGGCATAAAGTCGGGGGCGCTGGGCATGGGTGGGCTCGTGATCAGCCCCCCTGAGGGGGCGGCTGCGTATCGGGCGGAAGCACGACTTCATCAACTGTGGTTCGACGCAGAATGACACCGTTGTCCTGTCGTGCTTCTTGCGTGGAACTGCTGACGTGAATGCGCTCCTGAACTTTGGGGTCGGTCTTGATGGCGTTCACAATATGGCCGAAGAAGGCGCCCAAGTTTCGGGCAATGGATGCGTCCTCGGGGCGAGACACTAGTGATGGCCGCCTGCGCCTGTTGGCGCGTTCATGGCTTGATCAATCAGCCGGTCCATGGTGGGCAGATCGAGGTTCTCATGGAGCTTCTCATTAAAAAGGGCCACTGGCGCAGTGTCACAACTGCCCAAGCACTCCATGGCAATGCAAGTCACGCGGCCACATTCGGTGGTTTCACCAGGAACGATTCCCAGCTTCTGCTTCACTTGTTCCAAGAGCTTGGTGCTGGTACAGCCGCACTGTTCGCACGCAATGGAATGGCAGACGCCAATGGTGACCACTCCGCGCTCGTCGGTGGTGAACTCGTCGTAAAAGCTCACGGTGTCGAGCACGTCGCTGGGTTGGATGGAGAGAAACTGAGCCACTTCAATCATGGCCTGATAGGGAATGTGCCGGTACGCATGCTGCACATCGTGAAGAATGGGCATGAGCGCACCGAGTGTGGTGGGATACTTGGGCAGCACCTCACGGGTCCACCGTTCCTTCATGGCCGCGGTGGCGTAGGGCTCCGCGCGGCGAGGGATTTGAGTGGTTGCAGAGGGCTTGGTAGGCCAGGCCATGGTGAAGGTGTCCTTGCGGTCAGCGGTCCAGTTCGGCCGCGATGATGTTGATAGACCCGATGATGGCGATGGCGTCTGAAAGCAGATGCCCCTCAACCAACTTCGGGAAGACGCTGTAGTTCACAAAGCATGGGGGTCGGGTGCGCGCCCGCCAAGCGAACTTGGTGCCGTCCCCCACAATGAAGTAGCCAAGTTCACCATTGGGGCTTTCGATGCAGTGGTAGTGCTCCGCGATGGGCACCGCCCAACCCTTGTTCCACATCTGCAATTCAAAGTTCTGAATCACTCCTTCAATGCTGCCGTAAATGTCCCCCTTGGAGGGCTGCATGATTTTGGCAGCGTCCACGGTGTTCATGGGGCCACCCGGAATGCGATCAATGAGTTGGCGAATGATGCGCGCGCTTTGCTTGATCTCTTCAACACGCACCAAATAGCGCGCAAAGCAGTCGCCGGTCTGCGCGACCACCACGTCAAACTCGGGGGCCGGCGCACCTTGGCCATCCCAATTGGCGGCGTAGGACAATTGCGGCTCGTCCTTGCGAAGGTCTCGGCGCACGCCGCTGGCACGGGCCATCGGACCGGTGAGCCCCCACGCGATGGCATCCTTGGCGCTGATGACACCCACGCCCGTCAGGCGATCCACAAAGATGCGGTTGCGATCCAACAGCGTCTCCATGTCCTTCACGGCGCGCGGAAGCCGCACGTCAATGAAGTGCTTCACCATGCGCTTGAACGTTTCATCGTCGGGTAGATCGCGCCACGCACCGCCCACTCGGGTCCAGTCGGGATGAAATCGCTGCCCGCTGATGTACTCCACAATGTCGTAAATGAACTCGCGCTCATTGAAGCCGTAGAGGAATCCGGTGAAACCACCCATGTCCAGCGCCGCTGCGCCCACGCACAGCAGGTGGTTCTGGATGCGCCCCAACTCCAGCATGATGGTCCGCACCGCTTTGCAACGCGCGGTGATGTCAACGCCGATGAATGCTTCCACCGCCCCGTGCCATGCGATGTCATTCACAATGGGACTGACATAGTCCATGCGGCTGACCGTACAGACATACTGGTTAAAGTCGTGGTGCTCGCCGAGCTTCTCAAAGCCGCTGTGCAGGTAGCCGATGTGCGGCGTGCAACGGGCGATTCGTTCGCCGTCAATCTCAAGCACCACGCGGAGGGTGGTGTGGGTGGCAGGATGCTGGGGGCCAATGTTCAGCACCCATCGGTCTGGAAGCTGTGCGTGGCCGCGCAGGTAGTCCACGGAATCGGCATCAACGGTCAGGCCCTCGCCGCGCTTGGCGGAGGGGCGAACGCCGGTGCTGGCGAGATCCTCTACTTCCTGTCCGTATCCGTGGTCAGGCTGAAGGGTGTACGGCATGGGCCAAAAGTATAGGGGGAGCAACTGATTGAGTCGGGGCCTTGGAGGACTGAACAATCAGGCTCGGAAGATCGCACCCATCCGCTTGCCAATGAGCGCACTTGCGCCCAAAAGCGCCACCGCAAGCAGCGCCATCGCCCAGACTCCCATGGCGCTGGCGATTCCGGGGCCGTCGCCAAGCCGTTCAAAGAGTGTGTAAATCGCCTTGGTCACCGGAAAGTCCGATTCTCGCTGCGCCAAAATCAGGCTGTCGCTCACTTCAAGCATGCTGAAGCTGAAGGCAAGCAACCCCCCGGCCACCAGATTGGCCATGACCAAGGGAATGACAATCTTGCGCTGCACCCTGAATTTGCTGGCGCCCGAAACCTGCCCTGCTTCCTCCAACTCCATGCTGGTTTGCTGAAGACCAGCGACGGCGCTGCGCACAACGTACGGAAGCCGGCGAACCGCATACGCCATGATGAGCAATGGAAACGGATTGGGTGTTGCGCCCAGCACGCTGGCCATTCCAGCAAGTGGCGCGTCGATCACCGAATTCTGGATGCCCTCAGGAAGCCAGCTCACGGTGAACCGGAGCCACGTGGGCATGGCACCACCAAACGGCCACGCCAGACTCATGGCGACGTAGCCAAAGGCCAGCACCAAGCCGGGCACCGCCAATGGCAGCATGACCAACGCATCAAGAAGCCACGCGGCACGCAATCGAGCCCTCACCAGAAGACGGGCCGCCACAAAGCCCACCACCAGCGCTAGCGCCACTGCGGCCAGCGAAAGGAGCAATGAATTGCGAATGCTTCCCGCCGCCAGCGGGTGCGTGAGCGCTTGTTCGTAGTGTTGCAACGTAAAGGCGCTGGGTATCACGGTGCCATACCACTGCCCGGGTACCGTGAGACTCGCCAAAATCACGCCGATCGCTGGCAACGCGGCAATCCCTGCAACGCCGGCCATCAGGCCCCCAGCAGCCAGCGCGCGAACGCCCTGCAGTTGCGTCTCTTCGCGACGAATGGAGGCCTTGCTTTGCATGGCAAAGCTTGCGCGTCCAAGGGTCCACTTGCCCAACAGGTAAAAGGAAATGCTTGCCGCCAGCATCACCACTACCAATGCGTAGGGGCGGCGGCTCACCTCGACCTCCTTAATGCCGTTAAAGATTTGCACGCTGGTCACGTCGTAGTACTCGAACATGAGCGGAGTGCCGAGTTCTGTAAAGCTCCAGATAAAGACAATGGTGGCGCCCGCAAAGATGCCCGGCCGAACCAACGGCATGGTGACGCGCCGGAATCGGGTCCAGGGGCCTGCGCCCAGATTCTGCGCCGCTTCTTCTAGGGCAGGATCTAAATTGGCCAAGGCTGCCACAATGTTCAGGTACAGAATGGGGTAGAGCGAAATGGACTCCATGAGCACGATGGCCGCCATGCCCCCCTGCCCAAGCCAATCCACTTCAAGCCCGGTGAGCGCGTTGAAGGCGCCGTGCCTGCCCAGAAGGTGGCGAACGCCGATGGCACCCACAAACGGCGGAAGCACCAGTGGCAAGAGCACCAGCGCAGAAAAAATCCCTTTGCCTGCGAACTTGAATCGCGCAGCCACTGTGGCGAGCGGCAACGCAATGGCCAGCGCGAGCGCTGTGGTGAGAAATGCGATCATGCCCGCGTTGACAAGCCCCCGGCGGGACATTGGATCTTTGAAGACCCCCGCGATGTGATGCAGCGTGAACCCATCGGAATCTGAGATGAACGCGCCCCCAGCCGTCAGTGCCACGGGATAGAGCAGAGTGGCCGCCAGCAAGGCAACCAACCCCACCAAAAGCAATCTTTGCCGCCACTCGCCGCTCATCGGGCGCCGAGTCTACGCAAGCACTGACTTACAGAGAGTTCCAGGCACCCAGAAGCAGGCCGAGATCAGCGCCCTCGGTTGTGCCGTCACCATCCAAGTCTGTTGGCCCGGCGGTCCCCCACGCACCCAGCAAAATGCCCAGATCGGCGCCATTCACTTGACCGTCTTGGTCAAAGTCTCCCATCAAGGGTCCTTGATCAACAAACCAAGCCACCGCGGTCACGGCGGACTGAACACCGGCATCCAATCGCTTCACTTCGATGATGTAGTCACCGGGATCCAATCCACGCAGGAAAATGTGCTCAATGTTGTCCACGACACTCTTGCTGGCGCAACTGCCTGAATCAAAGACGGAGGCCCCTGCCGGACCGCTGATCTCCGTAATGGATTCACCCACGCGACGGTAGAGCGTGAGATCCAAGTTAGGAAGCACCGGAGGCGTCGCCGCGCCTGGCATCTGAGCTGCCGAAACAGCGCGATTCCACGTCACCACCACGCATAGTGTGTTGTTGACGGTGGGCAGCACCAGGTTGGCGTACATCCCGGTGTTCTGGCTATTCAAAGGAAACGTGTGCTGCATCCAACCCTTCATTCCGGTGGGTTCCACCGAATCAAAGGATGTGGCGGTCACGGTTCGACCCGCGGTGAGGATCAGGTGGCTGCGGTTAATGTTCAACGTATCCACGCCATACACGGGGTCCAGCGGTTGCGTGGCGATCCCGCGGTTGGCGCCCGAAGTGGGCGCGTTGTTGGCCCACGTGGAGCGGTGCTTGGCCCCCGCCAGAAGCACGGCTTTGATCACCACACCTCGGCTGGCCCAGACGTCCGTGTTGAGAGGCGCCTGCATGCCGGTCTGGTACAGCAGCGCTGCCGCCGCGCTCACCACCGGCGTGGCAAAGCTGGTGAATTGACCGGGGGCCACGATCTCAGGCTTTTGCCTTCCAATGCCATCGGCCGAGGCATTCGTGGGGCCGGCGGAGTGCTCCCCATTTGGCACGCCTACTGCCAACCCGTTGTAACTCATGCACATGAGCGGAGCCAATGCAGAACCCGCTCCGTTGTTTTCGCCCGAGATAAAGAGCGTGTAGTCCCGGTTCATGGCAAGGTCGGCGCGGCGAAGCGCTTCCTTGTCCAGATTGCCCCCAAAGGAACCAATCCAACTGTTGTTAAAGATGCGGGCATTCCCCGGAGGAGTGGCGGGAGGAAAACTCACACCTTGATTCACTTTCAGGTATCCCGACTGTGCCCAGTTGCCTGCTTCATAGTTGT
>CAZXGD010000006.1:0-21335 GCA_964640485.1 uncultured Isosphaeraceae bacterium
TCATGTACGCCAGTGGTTCCCAGAGCCCCAGCGCGATGGCTCCGGCCATGATGACGCAGATCATGTGAAGGAAGGCGCTCCAGGCTCCACTGCTGGCCCACCAGTATGTGATGAGCAGCACCATGGCAAAGATGACAAGCGAGAAGATCATGAGTCGTGTTCCAGGGCGAGGTTCAAGTTAGAACGCCATCACGTGAGATCAACACCAATCAACTGGCAGCGGGGCGGTTGGCCTTGGCAATCGGGGCGGGTGAGGCGGCTGCAGCGCCTGCAGTCGCGCCGGTTTGGGCCGAAGCGGCAGGCTGGGCGGAGAAAACGCGCTTCACCTCATCCAAACTGGTTTCGCCGGCCCGCACCTTCATGAGCGCGGCTTCCTGCAACGAAAGCGATCGATTGGCGCGCCGGGCGTGCAAGTACGCACCCTTTACATCTCCAGCCTTCAGCAAGCCGCGAGATTCTGCCTCCAACGCCAGCACTTCAAAGGCGGAGGTGAGGCCCAAGAAACCCGTGCCCATGCAGGTGGGGCAGTCGGTGGGCTGATCCTTCACCAGAACCTTGCCACTATGCCGGTACAGTTGAACGGCCTTTCCTGCGGGAATGGCCAGCATCTTCAGAACATCGGGGGTGGGTTGGTAGGCCACTCGGCACGAGGGGCACAGGCGGCGCAGAAGGCGGCCGGCGATCACCAGTTTCAGCGCATCGGCGGCGTGGTGCGGGTCGCCCACGCACTTCAACCACACGGCAAGCATCTCCGCAACATTGTCCGATGGCATCAGCAAGTAGAACTGGGCTCCGCGAGAACCCGGCGCCGAAACCACCTTTCCCACGCCAGCCTCGGTGGCTTCAGTGGCGAGCACCACGTCAGGGCCGCGTCGAATAATGGATTGCAACTGCGTGGCAAAGTCAGCACGTTCGGGGTCAAACGCGGTGTGTTCAACACCATCCACTTGGCGTTCGGGCCGCCGTTCCAGCGTCTTGATGTTGCTAATGAAGGCGTCGTGCGCGGAAATCAATGAATAGCTCAGCGTGGTGAGGCCGTTCCCCGGTCGCGTTCCCGCCAAGACCACACCACCCGGGTCTGCAGCCAACGTGTCCTTGATCAATTTGAACTGGGCGTCCAAGAACCCCAGCTTGGCCATGGGAATCGTCAACTGCTTCTCGCGTTCCAAGTCAATGCGGAGCGTCTCGCCCTGCATGGATCCAGTGCTGGTGACCGTGAGTTTGGTCTTTGCGTCCTTGTTCACCACTGCGGCATCGCCCCGTTGGAACTTGCGGCGTTCGCTTGGGTCGAGCCCTGCAAAGGTCTTGAATAGGTCGACGACTCCGGTTCCCGTTTCGGTGGGCAGAGCATCTCGTCTCGTACGAACCCCATCCACCATGGTGCTCACGGCCGCGCCCTGCTTGGAGAGCACAATGTCCATGCGCTGGATGCGACCCTGCAGCGCGGGCAGCAACAGATCCTGTAGCGCGAGATAGGTGGTGTGCGCGGGATCCTTCTGCTCAGGAACTGCAAACTCAGTACGGTCCTTGCGCTGGAATCGCAGCACCACCGAACTGCGTGCGCTGCGCGCGCGCCGCTCGGCTGCCATCTTGCCAAAATCAAGGTTGTAAAGCGTGAGCTTTTTGATTGACGGTGTATTGGCATTTCGATACTTCAAGTACCAAATGCAAGGGGTGACCAGCAGCGCCACCTGCAGGGCGACACCCGCAGCCCACCATGGAATGAGCAGCACGGCCAGCAGGGCGGCGGTTGCGAAGCCCATGAAGATTGAAGACCACTTGGCAGGCTTCAAGTTGTATGACTGAGCGTCCTTCACCAATGTGCCCGACACGAGGGCGCCATATGGAATGAAGAGCAGCAGAGTGACCAAAGGCTTGGCCACGCTCATCAAGAACACCGGCACGCCGGTCTCGGCCAACAGGGGGGTCATTCCAGTAATCATGAGGTCTTACCAACCATGGAGGCGCCCTGGCTGATGCCCTTCAGGCGCATGCGCAGCTCTTCGGGCTTGGGAGTGGCTTGCAGCGCCACCGTCTGGTGAATGAACTCGCCTTCTACCAATTCAACCAGGGAACTGGTGAAATCGATCATGCCTGCGTCGCGGCTCTTGATGACGTCGAGCAGTTCGCCTTCGCGCCCTTCCAAAATGAACTTCTGCACGGCCGCGGTGTTGATCAGAATCTCAAGTGCAGGAATTCGGGCGATGTGTTCGTGCAAGGTGGGCAGCAGCTTCTGATACACGATGGCACGCAAGTTGTAACCCAGCAGTTTGCGGATCTGGTCTCGTTCGCTCACCGGGAACAGATCGTAAATGCGGCCAAAGGTCTGCCACGCGCTGCTGGCATGGATGGTTCCAAACACCAAGTGGCCGGTTTCGGCGGCGCGCACGGCGGCTTCAAACGTCTCGTAGTCACGCATTTCGCCCACCAGCGCGATGTCGGGGTTCTCACGCACCAGTGCGCGCAGCGCCTCATTAAAGTTCACGCAGTCAATGCCGATTTCGCGCTGATTAATGGAAGCCTTGTCATCCCTAAAGATGTACTCAATGGGATCTTCAATGGTGACGATGTGAACCTTCTTACGTTCATTCACATATTGCAACATGGCAGCAATCGAGGTCGACTTGCCGCTGCCGGTGACGCCTGAGAAGAGAATGAGCCCCTGCGCGGTCATGGCCACTTCGCCCAGGCTGGGTGGCAGGTACAGGTCCTCAAACTTCTTGATGTTGCTGGTGATCAAACGCGCGGCCACGGCTGGGCGGCCCCGCGCCATAAAGAGGTTCACACGGAATCGATTGCGTTCATCAAAGTCGTACGCAAAGTCCATGGAACCCTTGTTGCGAAAGACATCCTGTTGCCCTTCGTCCAGAATGTCCTTGGCCAACTGGTACATCAGGTCGGGCGTGCAGATGTCGGTCTCTAAGTCCTTGAGCACGCCGCGATGGCGAATGCGCGGCTTGCCCTCGCTCTTGGCGATCAAGTCGCTGCCTCCAAACTTGATGGTGGCAGCCAACCAGGCCAACCAGGCCTTCTTGCCGTCACCGGGCTTGGTGCCACGGTTGGCGAGATTGATAGGGCTTACGAGGGAGTGCTTGTCTTCATGGCCTGACACGACTGAGGACCTCCGCAGAATGCGGCCCAGCGGTTGCATCAGCCGGCGACAGGCGCCCCAAGAGCCCACTCTGGGCGTCCGCGCGGGCCTGCCCCGACGGCTGCTGACCGCTGGGAGATTTCTCAGCCTAGCAGGAAGACGGACCCCTCCGCTAGACTGTTCCAATGGAACACAAGATCATCCAGGACGGCATCACATTTGACGATGTCCTGCTTGTTCCGCAGTACAGCGAGATCACCCCCGACCAGGCGGATACCCGCACTCGGCTCACGGGTCAGATCACGCTGAACATCCCCCTGATTTCAGCTCCTATGGACACGGTGACCGAGAGCACCTTGGCCATTGCATTGGCCCAAGAGGGCGGCATTGGCATCGTTCACAAGAACCTTTCCGCGGAGCGCCAAGCGCGTGAAGTGCAAAAGGTAAAGCGGAGCGAAAACGGCGTCATTACAGACCCGGTCATTCTGTCGCCGGCAGACACGGTGCAGCGCGCCGCGCAACTTATGGCGGAGCAGGGGGTGAGCGGTTTTCCGGTGACTGAAGATGGCACACGCAAGACGCGCGTAGTGGGGATCCTGACACGCCGAGACACTCGTTTTGTGGATCAGCCTGATACCACGCGAGTGAAAGACGTCATGACGCACACTAATCTGGTGACCGCGCCTCCGGATATCAAAGCGGCGGATGCAGAGGCATTGCTCAATCGCCGCCGCGTTGAGAAGCTCTTGCTGGTGCACCCCGATGGCCGCTTGGCCGGGCTGATCACCATGCGAGACATTGACAATTTCACCAAACACCCCAGCGCGTGCCGGGACGCACGCGGCAGGCTGCGCGTAGGTGCCGCGGTGGGAGTGATGCAATTGGACCGTGTTGAGCACCTAGTGGCCGCGGAAGTGGATGTCATCGTGGTAGATACCGCGCACGGCCACAGCCTGAATGTGCTGCGCACCATCAAAGAAATCAAGCGCAAGTTCTCCATTGAAGTGATCGCCGGCAACATCGGCACCGCCGACGCCGCGCGCGCGCTCATCGACGCCGGCGCGGACGCCATTAAAGTTGGCATAGGGCCGGGCTCCATCTGCACCACCCGGGTGGTGACCGGGGTGGGGGTACCTCAGATCACCGCGATCATGAATGCGGTGCAGGGTGCCGCGGGGCAGGTTCCGGTGATTGCCGACGGAGGCGTTCGGCTCTCGGGTGACATTGCCAAGGCCATCGCCAGCGGAGCGAGTTCGGTGATGCTGGGAAGCCTGTTCGCAGGGCTCGACGAGAGCCCCGGAGAACTGGTGATCCACAGAGGGCGCCGCTTCAAGACCTATCGAGGAATGGGCAGCGAGGGCGCCATGGGGCAGGGCAGCGCTGATCGGTACGGGCAAGCCTCAGCCATGGCCACTCAAAAATTCGTGCCCGAAGGCGTGGAAGGGCGCGTGCCCTACCGCGGACCACTTGGAGAATTCGTCTTTCAGATGGTGGGTGGCTTGCGGGCCGCCATGGGCTATTGCGGGTGCCAGACCCTTCCTGAGTTCAGAGAGCGCTCACGATTCATCCGGGTCACCGGCGCCACCGTTGTTGAAAATCATCCTCACGACATCCAAATCACCAAGGAGAGTCCCAACTACACTCTCGCGGCTGCTCAAGACGAGTAGCTCACACTTAGCCGGTGTGGCGGAACTGGCAGACGCAGTGGATTCAAAATCCACCGGGCTAAAACCCGTGCAGGTTCGATTCCTGTCACCGGCATTCAGACATGCAAGACCCGCCTGTGATTGCCCCTCAAGAACGGCAGGGTCCGCAGGCCGAAGCGGCGGTGCTGCTTCTCGACGCCGCAGGTGTGGTGCGTGCAGCTTCAGCGCCTGCGGCGGCGGCACTTGATCGAGCGCTTGACTGGCTGATCGATCGCCCGCTGCACGAAGTGTCTCCCAACGCCAAGTGGTTGGTCTATCCGTGGATTGATGCGCTGCAGCGTGATCCGGGCACTCCGCCGCCACGCGTGCTTGACATTGAAGCTGAGTGCCGGGGTCAATCCATCCACTTTGACGGCATTCTGTACGCGGTGCGTTCGGGCCAGAGTTCATCAACTCAGGCGCAGGCGCCTGTGGCGGGCCTCATGCTTCGCCCGTCGTCCATGGTGCTTGCACGCACTCAAGCGCTGGACGCCCAACAGACCCTGCTGGATCAAATGGCTCGCGGCGCAACCCTTCGAGACACCCTCAAGGAGGTGGCGCGATTTGCCGAGCGGCAAATGTCAGCAGAAACCTTTTGTGCCATCGTGGCCACGGACGAGAGCGGGGTTGTGCTGGAGCGCGCGGTGGTCGCGGGGCTTCCGCGCGATTTTGCAGCGGCCTACGCCGGACGCACGGTGGCCAGTGCAAGTTGTCCGGCGGCGGTGAGTTTGGCCACGCAAGAGCCGGTCATTGCCACCGAGTTGGAAAGCCAACCCGTGTGGTCCGACTACGCAGACATCATTCGACGCCATGGACTGCGCGCGGTGTGGAGCCTTCCCGTGAAGTCTGGAGTGGGCACGCGTCGTGCGGTGCTGGACTTTCTACTTACCACGCCCAATGTTCCCAATTCCAGCGAATCAAGAATCGCTGACCAGATGACGGCGCTGGTGAGTCTTGCGCTAGACCTTGACCACCTTCGCCATGAATTGGCCACGCGCACTGCAAATCTTGCTGCGATTGTTGCATCGTTGCCGGTGGTGGTGTGGGAGACCGACGCAGCGGGCACACTCACGCTCATTGACGGTGGTGCGCTGGCTGCGGTCAAGCTGCATGCTGCTCATGTGGTGGGTCAGTCCTCCGAGGTTGCGTTCGGGGCAAGCGATGCCACGCAACTGCTGGTCAAGCAGGCGCTCTCAGGCGAGACCATGTGGGCAGACGTTGCAGCGCTAGGGCGCATGTTCGCCATTCAGGTAGCGCCCATCACCGACTCTGCGGGCGCTGTGCGCGGAATGCGCGGACTGGCGCTGGACATCACCGACCGCAAAGATGCCGAGCGCGCCCTTCACGAGAGCATGGAGCGGTTGAATCTGGTGATCGATGCCTCGTCCGACGGATTTTGGGACTACCGCCTTGAAGGCCAGGGCAGCATGGTGAGCGATCGATGCGCACACATGCTCGGATTTGCTCCGGGGTCCATACCGGTCACCACTCCAGATCGCCACCCGCTGATTCACGCGGCAGATCGGCAGGCCGTGCGCCAAGCGTGGGAGGATCACTTGGCTGGGCGAACCGCCCGCTACGAGAGCGAGCACCGAAGGCTGGCCGCCGATGGATCTGTGCGCTGGATTCTGGAGCGTGGTCGCGTGGTGGAGCGCGACGCTCACGATCGACCTGTACGCGTGGCCGGCACTCAGACGGATGTCACCGATCGACGCGCCCTTGAGCAGTCTGCGCTCACCGCGCACAAGATGGATGCGCTGGCGCAGGTGGCCCGCGGTTTTGCACAGGATCTCTCCAACGTGCTCTCGGCTATTCGCGGGCATGCCTCGCTTGCGGCGCATTCGCAGGGTCTGCCACCTCGGGTGGCGGAGAGCCTTGAAGTCATTCAACTGGCATCAGCGCGAGGCAACGCGCTGACGCAAAACATGATGGCGCTGGGCACTCCCTCTGCCATCAGGCGCACAGAAACAAGCGTGGTGGCCGCACTCAACGAAACCATACGACTGCTGACGCCGGTGATGCCGCGCCAGGTGAGCATTCACGTGGAAGACCGCACTCAGGGCGTCGATCAGGTTCTTGCGGATCCCAATCTGTTGCAGCAGGTGCTGTTGAACCTGTTGGTTCGCGCCCGTGATTCAATGCGCGGGGGCGGGGCCATATCAATTCAAGTCGACCGACTGCTGCGCGATGGTCAAGGCTCGGACATCCGCGTGGTTGTGGCGGACACTGGTGCTGGTATTCCCCCTGAAGAATTGCCGCACGCCTTTGATCCCTTTCATACGCGCTCTGAGAGCGGTACTGGATCTGGGCTCGCGCTGGCGTTGGTTCGATCGTTTGTGGACTCCTGCGGTGGACGGATTGAAGTGCGTTCTCCTGCGGGCAGCGGGGCAGTGTTCACGATGACTCTTCCGGGCGCGGAGTCTTCTGAAAGTCGTCCGGTTGCAACCAAATGCCTGGTGGTGCTCGGAGAAGGGCACCCGTTGCTGCGCCCCATGCTTGCCGAGGTGTTGCAGCAGAGCGGATATGAGGTGCTCGCGCCAGAAGCATTGCCAGAGTTTCAGCGAGCCTTGGGTGCCTTTTCAAATCGCAAGGGAGCGGTGGTGGTTGACGGTGCCTTTGTAGAACTGTCGCCGGATGAGACCCAGAAAATGGTGACGGCCCGGGCCGGTCGCCCGGTGCCGATCATCTTGGTTGCCAAGAATCCGGGGGAAGCGGGCCTGGAAACAGACGGTCTGATGGTGATTTCCCGGCCAATTGACATCGAATTGCTTCGGCAGCGCCTCTTGGCTACACTCGTCGATTCGGCTGGGCCGTAGGCGCCTGCGCTGATTGCCAGCGAAAAGCCATCTAAGGAGCAATGAACGTGTACGCGATCTTTGAGGACAGCGGAACCCAAGTCAAGGTGCAAGTTGGCGACGAAGTCGAGTTGGACGCTCGCGAACTGGAAGGCGAAGCCAAGAGCATTTCCTTTGACAAGGTGCTGGCCATCGGAACCGCCGACGGCACGCCCGCCAAGTTGGGTCTTCCCTACATCCAGGGCGCGTCCGTTGTGGCCAGTGTCCTTGGGCTCGAATTGGGAGACAAGCTCCGCATCGGCAAGTACAAGCGCCGCAAGGGCTATCGACGCCAGGCCGGGCACCGCCAAGAATATCTGCGGGTCAAGATCACTGACATCAAGGGCTAATCACCCTTTTTCAAGACCACTGCGGACAAGTGGCCGCTGATCTGGGTCACACCAGATTGGAGGAAAGTCCGGACACGGCAGGACACGGTGGTGGCTAACGGCCACCCGTGCGCGTGGGTGCGCACGAGGGACTAGTGCAACAGAAAGCAAACCGCCGAACGCGCAGTTTCCTTCGGGCAACTGCGGCGTGGCAAGGGTGAAAGGGTGCGGTAAGAGCGCACCGCTCCTGCGGCGACGCAGGGGGCATGGCAAACCCCACCGCGTGCAAGCGCAAGCAGCTCCGTTCGACGTTCGCGTCGAAGCCCGCGGTTCGCGGTGGAGCGGGTCGCGTGCACGAGCCCATCGGGGCCGTCGGTCCACACGCCCTATGGGCCGTGGGCCGAAGAGAAATGGCCACTTTTCTTGAGCTGCGCTCGAAAGGGCAAGGTCACAAGAAAACAGAATCCGGCTTACGTCCGCAGCACCCACTCATGCAGGCCCCGCTGGGAACCCCCCAGCCGGGGCCTGCTCCTTTTTGCAAAAACAGCTTGCACAACCAAAGAACCCCCTCCGAACCACGCTCGTACCTGGGGTTTCCAACACTCGCCAGCCGGATCTGGTGTTCCAGTATTCCAAGGCCCAGAATTCCGGACCCGGCCCGGAACCCGCCGTGGGGCATATCCGGTGGACGATTTGCGCGAAACTTGGCAGTACCCCCTTGTCTTGCGCCCGGAGGCCGGGAGAATTGGAGTTTCCATCCAGCGTTTCCGCTTCGTTTCCTCTGAACCCCACGAACTATGCACGACCCGTTTGAAACCAATCTGACGACCAACAAGTCCTCCACTCTGCAGACCTACTCCATGCTGCTGTATCGGCGTGCGGTGCATCCAGAGTTTTTTGGCATTGAAGCCCGCAAGAAGCTCGAGCACGGCGAGTACGAGTTTGAAGGCTGGATCTTCCGCGGCGGACATTGCGCCCGGTTCCAGTACGGCGGCCTCACCTTCTGCGAGGTCGTGGTGGAGAATCCCGCCACATTGCCTGAGAGGGGGCTGGTGTCCAGCCTGCCCTGCGCCGGGGAACGTGATCATGAGGAGAAGCTCACCGAGCAGATCGCCTACATGACCACCATTCAGACGGAAACTCTGAGCGACCATTTGTATCTGGGTACGTACAAGGAAATGCTTACGCACGGCCGAGAGGGAGACAGCGATTGCATCATGACCGTCTGGACGGACGGCGCGGGCAAGCCCAACCTTTCGCTCATTGACATGCAGCGATTCCGCAATGAGCTGCACTTGCAGGGCTACCACCTTCGCAGCGACTGCGGGCTTGTGCTTCGCACCCAGTCCATGATTCAACTGCCACCGCCGGCGCCTCGCAAGAAGGCCTGAGTCTGACCCGCAAGCAGAGCCAACACGTGCTGGCAGATTTTGACCGGGCGATCGGCCTGGATGTCACGCCTCGCGTGGGTGCCGCCGCCCCGAATGCAGCAAGCCCTCCGCGCACGCTGGCACAGTGTTCGGTGGAACCCCGGCCCGAGGCACGTGCGTCAAGGGTGGTGAGTGGCGGCGCGACATTGCTTTCTGCAGGTCAACCCGTTGCGGGTGCAAACCAAGCGCTCAATCTGGGGCAATGGACATTGCGCCCGCATTGGCTGGAGCCTTTGGATTCGGCGGATCAGCGCGCCCGGAGATTGGCTGAGATTCACGAAGTTCATGACGCGGAGTGCCCACATTGCACCACCGCCACAGCTCATACCCAGACTGTGTTTGGGGAAGGCTCTCCCACGGCGGAAATCATGTTTGTAGGTGAGGCACCGGGCGAGACCGAAGACTCAGTTGGGCGACCCTTTGTAGGCAGGGCGGGTCAGAAGTTGGATGAGATGATCAAGGCCATGGGACTGCAGCGAGCCGACGTGTACATCGCCAACGTGCTCAAGAGCCGCCCTCCCGAGAATCGCACACCCCTTCAACACGAGATTGATGCGTGCGGCCCTTACTTGGTGGCCCAACTGTTGGCGGTGCGTCCGAAAGTGATCGTGACGCTCGGGGGACCGGCCGCCAAACTGGTGTTGGCGGAAACGACGGGGATTACCCGGCTTCGCGGAATCTGGCACACATGGAACCCGCCCGCAGGCGCCCGCATGGAGCCGGTTTCGGTCATGCCCACGTACCACCCGGCGTACCTGCTTCGCAACTACACGCCAAAGGTTCGCGGTGAAGTCTGGAGCGATTTAAAGCTCGTTTTGGAGCGCTTGGGCAAACCCGCTTCAGGAAATAGTTAGCGGACCGCATAAACGGAGTGCGCAAGAATTGTCAGTGGTGCGCGGAACAGGGCCCTCTCAGCCCGCGTATCAACCTGCAGAACGCGACACGCGCACCACGAGAGCACGACGCGTTCAATGACCCCCCCACGAGGAGCCTGCCGCGGCGCAAGCCAGCGGCGGGCTCTTTTTTGGACCTTCTACTCCATGAGCGCCAGTGCAGCACTGGTGACCATCACAACACCCTTGTCATCCACGGACTGGGAATAGTTCACCATTTCGCGGGTCTTGTGCGGGGCTGCAATCAGCGTGGTGAGCATGTTGCCCACGGAACACCAGCGATTGGGATTGCTGCCAGCCTTAAAGACCTTGAGAAAGTCCTCCGGTCCATCCAGCCAAGCCGCGAGAGTCTCGCGGTCATATTGCTCAACGGAGTGCCGAAGCTTGGTGTCCACGGTGGTCTTGTCGCCAAACTGCGGACCCTTGTGGCTCAGGTCAGCACTGCTCACAAAAAGGGTCCGGCCACCTGCTTGCTTCACGATGTCCTTGAGGGCGTTGGCAAACTCAAGCGTGCCCACGCGTTGTCCATCGTCTTGCAACAAGCCGTTCACCGGATCTGGGATCAGCGCCGCAATCACCGGCACCGAACCGTAGACATGCTGAATCCAAGGCAATTGCAGGGCGATCGAGTGTTCCCCTAGAAAGTCCAGTTGATCTTTGAAGAGCTTGTCGCCAAAGGCATCGCGCAACCGTTCAAGCAGCACAGGATCTTGATTCACCTGGCCCAGTGGCGATTCAAAACCAAACTCCGTCATCACCACGCCATCGCCAATTCCAAAGTGATTGGTCCCAAGAATGACAACGCGATCCGGGCGCGCGCCCGTGTTGCATTCCAGGCACTTGTACGCCGCGGCGTAGTTTCCTTTGCCGCGCCCGTAATCCAAGTGGGGGGCCACAATGCCAACCACGGGTTCACCGAGCTCGGGATTCTCAGTCTCGGCCAGACCACCGGAAATGATTTCGCGCAACTGCGCAGCAATCTCGGGCGTGCGCTGCTCATCTGGCAGCGCAAAGCGACCTACCGAGCGCAATTCGTCCAACTTCTTCTTTTCGAGGGCCTCAGAATTGGGACCCCAGAAATAGCCCATCTCATCCATCTTTACGATCATCTCTTCAATCTTGGCATGCGCCTCCGCGGGCACTCGCAGCCGCTCGTACACGTCAGCCAGGCTTTCGTCGCCTTGCAACTGCGCCAAAATGATCAGCACTTGCGGTGGCACGATCATGCTTTGACCCCCCAGATTTGAGGGATCGCGCAGCAATGCCATCTGCTGGCCCTCCTTGTTTTGGATGGGCACAGGCTGGAAAGGGCGGATATGCGGACGCTGGAGATGCTCAGGGAGGGCCGATTTGGCTGGAGTGGACATGAAGGAATAAGTGTAAGGTCCCTCCAAGAAGCATCCTTAGATTTTGGAGATTCCCGGGAACTGAATTGCCATCAGACCGATATCAACGGTCCGGCGCTTGCCTTAGGCACCGTACAATTTCGGATCCGCGTTTCTAGACGGCAACTGCATTGCAGAGGCACTCATTCATGAATCACCAGACTCTCTTCCTTCGTCTTTCGTGCGGCTTGGTGGCCGCGGTTCTTTGCGCCCCCGCCGGCGCACTCATGCAAGCGGCTCCAAGTGCCACTCCGCCCGCGACGCCGCCAGCGCGCACCGCTCCGCCCACCAAGGGGGCTCCCGCAGGCAACCCGTTGAGCCCTTTGCCGCCGTCCAAGGGGGAAGATGGAGCTCAGCCCATCACCGTCTCGCCCGGCCAAGGCGTTCCGCTTCAGCGACCTTCGCGCGAACCCAATCAGCCGCAGACTCCCGTCATTCAGAACAGCGCACCCGCGGTGCACTTCAGTCCTTCACCCTTGGACTTGGGTGACTTGGTGCCGGAAGTGGCCAAGACGGGCACCGTTTTGGTGACCAACATCACCGACAAGCCCATCAAGATCACCAAGATTCAAGCGAGCTGCGGTTGCACCACGACCACCGCTCCCCCCGGTGTGGTTGAGCCCGGCCAAACCACCAAGGTTGACATCACCCTCAAGGCTCCAACCAAGGGCGGTGTGAAGGTTTCCAAGAATGTCACATTCATGATTGAGGGGTACGCCCCACAGGTCATGGCTGTTGAGGGTTTTGTCAAGGAGTACATCACGGTCACTCCCGACTTGTTAACTGGGCCTGCCGCAGAGAACCCACCGCCGTCCACCGTGCGAATCTCTTCCAAAGAGAAGACCCCCGTCACCATCAAGGGAACCGTGCCGGACGTCTTGGTGGCCATTCCTGAAAACTCCGCCGAAACACACGATGTTGAAGTTGACTGGGCCAAGTGGGTCGCAGCCGGCAAGCCCGCCAAGATCAGCATTTTGACGGACCATCCTCAGGCTGCTCAAGTCACGCTGCTGGTGAAGCGATCCATCGCCGACCGCGGTCCTACCGACAACAAGGCTGCCACAGCCGCCGCCAACACGGCAATTCCTGCGTTGGTGTTGGCCACGCGAGACGGCAACAAGGACAAGGTTGCGGAAGCACTGAAGTCCGGCGCTGACATTGAAAGCCTTGAGCCATCGAGCCGCCGCACGGCGCTGCACTTTGCAGCCGATCGTGGCGATGTGGACATGGTGAAGTTCTTGTTGGCCGCGAAGGCCAATCCCAACGCTCCGGACCGCACTGGGCGTTCGCCGGTCACCGTGGCTGCTGAGAAAAAGCACGCCGAAGTTCTTAAGTTGCTCATCGCCGCCGGAGGCGACATTGAGATTCGCGACCAGCTTGGCGGAACCCCAGTGCTGTGGGCTTCAGGGCTCGGAAGCAATGAAACCGTTGAAATCCTTCTGCAGGCGGGCGCCAATCCCAACGTGGTCGACCGTCAGGGCATGACTCCCTTGATTTGGGCAGCCACCATCGGCCGCCCAGAAGTGGTTGACTTGCTCATCGCCAAGGGTGCTGACATCAAGGCACGCGACACGATGGCCGGCGAGACCGCGCTGACGCGCGCGGTGCGCACCGGCGCCACAGAGAGTGTGGTGCTCCTGCTGAAGAAGGGTTCGGATCTGAACTCCCGCAACAATCTGGGTATGACCCCATTCTTGGTGGCGTGCGCATCTGGCGACCTGAAGAAGATTCAGCTTCTGTTGGAAGCCGGAGCGGACAAGACTGCTAAGGACTCACGCGGCTGGGGTGCGATTGACTTCGCCCGCAACCGCTTGGACCCGGCCAAGACCGAAGTGCTGAAGTTCTTGGAGCCCATCGTGCCCGCGAGCACGGCGACAGCTCCACCGCAGACCAAGGACGCCAGCCCCACGGCTGCCAAGAGTTCCTGACTCCAACACCCGAGCAAAACCGCTTAAAACACTCCACAGGCCGCACGCACAATCGCGTGCGGCCTGTGTGCTTGGTGCTCGTACCATGCGTGCATGACCACGCTTGCAGCACCCGCAACAACCTCGTCGCATCCGGCCATCGGTGAACTCCTGGCGGCAACTCGGGACGCTAGGCTCCTTAGCAGCACGGCCTCGATCTTGGGTTGGGATCAAGAAACCATGATGCCTGAGGGGGGGCTGGAACACCGCGCCCGGCAGTTGGCGCAGTTGGCGCGCATGGAACATGCGTTGAGCACCGCCCCGCGCATCGGTGAACTGCTCAGCCAGGCTGAGAGTGAAGTCGCCGCGCTGCCGGTGACCCACCCCGATCGGGTGAATGTGCGCGAGATTCGCCGCGACTATGACCGGGCGACCAAGCTTCCTGCAACGTTGGTGGAGGAATTGGCGGCCACCGCGAGCATGGCCCAGCATGAGTGGGCCGAAGCGCGCAAAGCAAACGACTACAAGAGATTCGCACCGTGGCTGGCCAAGATCGTTGAATTCAATCGGCAGAAGGCAGATTGCCTAGGCTGGGATCGCCAAAAGGGCGAGCGCTGGGATGCGCTGGCAGACAGCTTTGAACCCGGTTGCACGGCGGTGCAGGTGTCGGCGGTGTTTGTTCCATTGCGCGTGCGCATGCAGGAACTTCTTGACAAGCTCCGCGGAGCCCCCAAAACGCCGAGTAACGCGTTCAACGACTTCGAGTTGCCAGTCGAGCAACAGGAGCGCTGCGCGCGCCACTTTGCTGAAGCAGTGGGATTTGACTTCACGCGTGGCCGACTTGATCGAAGCACGCATCCATTCTGCGGCGGAAGCCATTGCAACGATGTGCGAATGACCAGCCGATACAGCGCACGCACTCTGCTGGACGGGCTCGGCAGCACCATGCATGAAACCGGCCACGGCATGTACGAGCAGGGGCTCGAAACCCAGTGGATCGGCACGCCCATGGGCGAAGCGGTCAGTCTGAGCGTGCATGAGAGTCAGAGCCGCCTCTGGGAGAACCAAGTTGGCAGAAGCCGGTCGTTCTGGATTTGGGGGGCAGCGCAATTGCCCCAGTTCTTTGGAGACCGCACCCAAGCGTTCAGCCCAGAGCAAATTTATGAAGCCGCCAACATCGTGGAGCCGGGATTCATTCGCGTTGATGCGGACGAGGCCACCTACAACATGCATGTGATGGTGCGTTTTGAACTGGAGCGGGCCATGATCGCGGGCACGCTTGACTTGAAGGACCTTCCCGGAGAATGGAACCGTTTGTACAAGGAGTATCTGGGGGTCACCGTTCCTGATGATCGTCGTGGTTGCCTGCAGGATGTTCATTGGTCTGGAGGCATGATTGGATATTTTCCCACCTACACCCTGGGCACGCTGTATGCCGCGCAGTACTTTGAAACTGCGTGTGCAGAGTTGCCGGGCTTGGAGGAAGGTTTTGCCAAGGGTGCCTTTCAATCGCTCAAGCAATGGCTGAATGAGCGCATTCACCGCACCGGGCGCACATACCTAAGCAACGATTTGTGCAAAGAGGTGACGGGCAAGCCGCTTTCATCCGATGCGCTCATGCGTCATCTGGAGCGCAAACTGGCACCCATGTATGGGCTTTGACAGTCGCACGCATGCGGGGCTCGGCTACACTACGGGGCTCGCCTGATTGAACGGGCGTTTGCCAAGAAAGCACCCTGCATGGAACTTCGGAACGTCGCCATCATCGCTCACGTTGACCACGGCAAGACCACACTGGTGGACGCGCTGTTGAAGGAAGGGGGCGCGTACAGAGCCAATGTCGATGGGCAAGACTGCGTCATGGACAGCAATCCGCTCGAGCGTGAGCGTGGGATTACCATTCTGGCGAAAAACTGCTCGGTGAACTACACGTTTGGCCCGGATGTCCCGGGTTTGGCGGGGCGCGAGTTTAGGGTGAACATCGTCGACACCCCCGGCCACGCCGACTTTGGCGGCGAAGTTGAGCGGGTGCTGCGCATGGCTGATGGCTGCCTCTTGCTGGTCGACGCGTTGGAAGGCCCGATGCCGCAGACCCGCTTTGTGCTCGGCAAAGCGCTGGAGTTGGGGCTCAAGCCCATCGTGGTGATCAACAAGTGCGACCGACCGGATGCGAGAGCGCAGGAAGTGATCAACGAAGTGTTTGACTTGTTGGTTGACTTGGGCGCCGATGACATTGCGCTGGACTTTCCCGTGGTCTACGCCAGCGGCCGCAATGGTTGGGCCAACCGCAGCATCGATGAACGTGAGCGCGGCGTGCACGATCTGTTTACCGTCATTGCGGAACGGTTTCCTGCGCCTGAGTCGGACATCGCCGCACCCTTACAGGTGCTGGTGACCAATCTTGATTACAGCGGCTATGTGGGGCGCATCGCCATCGGTCGCGTGTACAAGGGGGTGCTGAAGGGCGGTCAGCAAGTGGCCATGTGTAAGGCTGACGGATCCATTCAAAAGGGGCGAGTGCTCAAACTGAATCGGTTTGAGGGACTGGGGCGCCGTGAAGTGGCGCAGATTGAAGCCGGTGACCTTTGCGCCATCGAGGGTCTTCCCGAGATTGAGATTGGCGACACCATTGCCGATCTGGAACGCCCTGTACCCATGGAGCGCGTGCGGGTTGATGAGCCCACGTTGCACATGGTCTTTCGCATCAATGACGGTCCGCTGGTGGGCAAGGAAGGCAAGTATGTCACCAGTCGCCAGATCTCAGAACGCTTGGACCGTGAACTTCGAGGCAATGTGGCCCTCCGCGTTTCCCCGGGCGAGACCTCCGAGGAGTTCAAAGTAAGCGGCCGAGGGTTGCTGCACCTGGGTGTGCTTCTGGAAAACATGCGCCGCGAAGGGTTCGAACTCACCGTGGGCAAGCCCGAAGTCATCGAGAGAGAAGTGAACGGCGTACGCCATGAGCCCTACGAGCGAGTCAGTCTGGATACCGACCGGAGCAGCATGGGCTCGGCGTTGGAGTTGCTGGGGCAGCGCGGAGGCGAGATTCTGACGGTGGGCGAACGGGGCACGCGCATGCACATTGAGGCTGACATTCCCGCGCGCGGGCTCATTGGATTTAGGACTCGCCTGCTGAACGCCACCGCCGGTGAAGCGGTGATGCATCACAGCTTCTTGGGTTACAGACCCGCAAGTTCAAACATTCGCAAGCGGGCAAACGGCGTGATGGTGGCCACCGAAGCGGGCACCGCCACCACGTATGCGCTGCTCTCATTGTGCGAGCGAGGAATCATGTTCGTGCAGCCTGGCGATCCCATCTATGAAGGCATGATCGTTGGCGAGAACTCGCGGGACAATGATCTTGTGGTGAACGTGGTGAAGGCCAAGCCCTTTAGCAACGTGCGAGACAACAAGGAAGCCACGGTGGTACTGAAGTCCCCCCGTCTCATGAGCCTTGAAGCCGCGCTGGAATACATTGAAGAGAACGAACTGGTTGAGATCACTCCAGGAGCGGTGCGAATGCGCAAGCGCACGTTGAAGGAAGCCGAACGGCGGCGGCAGGAACGCTCACAACGTGATCGCGAAGCGCAACTTTCCTGAGCGGGCTGACCCGGTGTAGTCACGTATGGCGCTCGACCCGGCCATGACTCAGGAGCGCGTACTGCGAGCGTGGCTCGCTCGGATACCGATCGCTGAGCGAAGGGCCGCTCTGGATCAGGCTGCTCATGCACACGGACAGCGGCGGCGCGCCAAGGAGAGTCGAGGGGCGCTCAAGGACAGAGGCACGTGGTACACCCCCCCGGAATTGGTGGCTGCTGTGCTGGAAGGGGGGTGGAGTCAATCGTTGGACCGGCGGGGCAGTCTTTGCGATCCTGCATGTGGGGCAGGGCACTTTGTGGTCGCGGCCGCGCGGCGCATGGTGGCGGCGGGGCGACCGCGTGCTTGTATTCCCACATCAGTGTTCGGGGCAGACATCGACTCATCAGCGGTGGCACTCACGCGCATTCGATTGCACGAGGAGTTTGGCGGCACAGCGCTGCAGTGGAGACGATCCATCCGGTGCGTGGATGCCTTGCGTCAGGGGGCTTGGGGTGAGAACTTTGATCTTGTGGTTGGCAATCCGCCCTTCCTTAATCAGTTGCGATTAGCGACCGCCCTCTCGCGACGGCAGTCGGAACAGATCGACGAACGCTTTAACGGAGCGGTGAGCGGTTACGCAGACTTGGCCTGCGCCTTTCTGCTGTTGGCGTGCGAGCTGGCTGCTGCCGCAGGGCGTGTGGCCTTGGTACTGCCGATGAGTGTGCTGGCGACCAAGGACGCATTGCCCACCAGACGCGCCGTGCAAGCGGGTGCGCATTTGGAGCGATGCCTGATTCCGCCCACGCGGATCTTTGGTGCGGGTGTTGGCACGGTGGTTCTGGTGTTGCGAAAGCAACGAGCCAACAAGAAGTCGTGTGCGGTGGTGGGCGTCTGTGGCGGCGCTCCCAAGAAGCCGGTACAAGTGAAGGAAGCATGGCTTCGGGATGGCCATTGGAGCCCCCTTCTTGCGGCGTCTGGTGGTGTGCCCATGCTGCCCACGATGGCCGGCACGCAAAAGGTGCTCGGTGACTTTGCCACGGCCACCGCGGACTTTCGCCAACACTATTACGGGCTCCGCGGACGAGTGAAGGAACTTGCGGTTGGCGCGGCTATGCCAGCGGCAACGGATGCCAGACACGCAGCCATCGCTACGGTGGGATCGGTGGATGCGGCGAAGTTGGCATGGGGGGTGCGCAACGTGCGCCTGCTGGGCAAGCGCTACCTGTCACCGGTGGCGGACCGGCGGGCGCTGGCCAGGGACTCGGTGCTTGCACCGTGGGTGAAAGCACGCCTGGTGGCCAAGGTGATTGTTGCGACACAAACGAGAGTCATCGAGGCGTGGGCAGATCCGCAGGGGCGTGTGTTGCCCAGCACGCCACTCATGTCTGTGATGCCCATAAGGCGGAGCGAATTGTGGCACATCACAGCATTGCTGCTGGCGCCACCGGTGAGCGCGGTGGCGTGGTGGCGGCATGCGGGTGGAGCGCTCTCAGCGGTCGCGCTGAAGTTGAGTGCCAAGCAATTGCTGCAGTTGCCGGCGCCGCTGAATCGCGCTGCATGGAACCACGCGGCAACGTTGGTGCGTGATTGGCACGAGGCACTCGATGACCAGCGCGCTGCCAAGGCGAGGGAGGCGTTCGCCCATGCCGCCTGTCGGGCGTACGGCGTGACGTCCAAGGCTGAGAGCGCGGTGCTCCTAGAATGGTGGTTCGCTGCGGTGAAGACCCAGCCGCCCAGTGTTCTGTTAAACTCGACCACTTTGCCACGCAGGTAATTGAATGCCCACGATTGTCCAAAAATACGGCGGAACATCAGTTGCAGACCCTGAGCGCATCATGCGCTGCGCCAAGCGCGTGGCTGCGACTCGTGCGGCAGGACATCGTGTGGCCGTGGTGGTGAGCGCCATGGGGCACACCACCGATGAGCTCATCGCTCTTTCTGATCGAATCACAGCATCACCCAGCCCACGCGAAATGGACATGCTGATGTCGACGGGCGAACAAGTTTCTGTGGCGCTCATGTCCATGGCGCTGCATACCTTGGGCGTTGACGCGGTGAGCCTGACTGGCGGTCAGGCTGGAATAGACACCGACGGTGCGCACCGAAAGGCCCGCATTTCACGCATTGACCGCGCGCGGCTCGACGGAATTCTGGCCTCCGGGGGTGTTCCGGTGGTCTGCGGCTTTCAGGGGGTAGACGCTGCGGGAAACATCACCACTCTGGGGCGCGGCGGCAGTGACACCACCGCGGTGGCGCTGGCTGCAGCACTTGACGTGGCCTCAGATGGCGGCATGTGCGAGATCTATACCGACGTGGATGGCGTGTACACGGCTGACCCCAGAATCGTGACTACGGCGGCCAAGCTTCGCCACATTAGTTATGAAGAAATGCTTGAGCTGGCGGCATTGGGTGCGGCAGTCATGCATCCCCGTGCCGTGCTCTTTGGCGAAAAGTTCGGCGTGCCTATTCACGTGCGCCACAGTCAGAAGCCAGATGACGGCACGCTCATCGTGCCTGAGGAGGACATCATGGAAGACATTGTTGTGATCGGTTGTGCGCTCAAGCCAGACCTGGGGCGTGTGAGCCTAAAGAACCTACCGCGCACGGTGGGAATTCAAGCGCAGATCTTTGAGCCCATCGCCAAGGCCAACATCGCGGTCGATGACATCGTGCAAACCGAGTTCGGTGAGACCACCACGATTGCCTTTACCGTGGAGCACGGAGACATTGCGGATGTCAAGGCACTTTGCCGAACGCTTGTTGATGGCGTGGGCCGGGGTGATTTGGACATTGAGGTGGGTTTGGCCAAGGTCAGCGCCGTGGGCACTGGCATGAAGAGCCACTCGGGAGTGGCCAGCCGCATGTTCAGGGCGCTGGCAGACGTGGGAATACCCATTCACAACATCACCACCAGCGAGATCAAGGTGAGCTGCATCGTTGACAGGCAGCATGGTGAGAAGGCGCTTCAGGCGGTGCACGACGCGTTTGGCCTGGCGGCGGGTGGCGGAGTTACTGCATCTGCGCAGAGCACCGGGAAGGCACGGCGGTAGCGTGGGTGGCGTTCAGGAGCAGCGCCGCAAGCCCAGCCCGGGGCCAGACTTGGGGCTACCCCGGTGAGTTTAACATAATAGCCATTATAGGACCTTCAAGGTGAACCCAGCCCCGCCAACTCCAGCCAGCACCGTGACCATGGTGCCTTTGTGCTCGGTCTTCCGGCGCTACCTCAAGAGTCTGGATCTGAAATACACCACCGAGCGCGCGGACATCCTCGATGCGGTGATGCGCTTGGATCGGGTCTTTGAGGCGGACGAGGTGCTGGCACAGCGCAAGGCGCTGGGTAAGGACCACCGGGTCTCTAAGGCCACTGTTTACCGAACGCTCAAACTGCTTGTGGAGGCCGGCATTCTTGCGGAGCTGCAACTGGACCGGGAACGCACCCATTACCAGTTGGTCTACGGCAAGCCTCCGAGTGACTTTGCCATCTGCGTGCAGACCGGAACCCGCGTGGAGTTCACCAACCCCCGCGTGACCGCGCTCTGCAACGAGTTGTTGCTGGAACTGGGTTGGGCGCCCCTTGGGCACCGCCTGCAGTTGTACGGCGTGGCGCCGCACACGAACAAGCCCAAGAACGGTTGAACATGAGTCGGTGACCGCCGCGAGAGATGCACCCGGCGATCAGGGCTCGGTGACTTCGATCACGCGCGTGCCGTTGGCGCCGTGGGCGAGCTTTACTTTGAAATGTTCCGCGGGCAGCGCATCGCGCACTCGATCTGCCCACTCCACGGCGATGACCGCCGTGCGCTCAGCCAAGAGTTCGTCCCACCCGATGGCTTCCAAGTCTGCGGTAGATGCCAATCGGTACGCATCGATGTGCGCCAAACTAAGTGACCCCAGTGCGTGATAGCGATGCTCAATGACGAATGTTGGGCTTGAGACATGACTGGGGTTGAGGCGCAGCCCCCGGGCAAGCCCGCGAACAAAGCAGGTCTTGCCGGCGCCCAATTCTCCGTCCAAAGCCACCACGGAACCCCCCTGCAATTTGGTGGCTAGTTGCTGGGCAACCAACTCAGTTTCATGTTCGCTGGCTGTGATGGTGTGCCGTTTCATGCAGGGTTGCCATGTTCCCATCCCATGTGGGATGCGTCCTGCCAGTTTCCGGAGGCATCCTGAACTCTGCAAGTGCTTTGGGTGCCTGCCCGCGCCGT
>CAZXGD010000006.1:21345-93221 GCA_964640485.1 uncultured Isosphaeraceae bacterium
GCCGTGAAGCGCCCTACCACCGTGACGGGTGCCAATTGTTCAGAGGCCGTGGACCGCAGGTTGACCAGTGGAGCATGTGGCGCACAGGCAAAGGCCAGTTCGTAGTCCTCACCATCGGAAAGTGCTCGCTGCCAAGAGATGCCGGCGGTGCATGGCAACTGCGCGGCGTGGATCTCTACGTCGAGCCCGGCGGCGGTGGCCAAGTGTGCAGCGTCACGCCCCAGCCCATCGCTGATGTCGATCATGGCATGCAGCTCATCTTGCAGCGCGCCCACCAACTGCAGGGCCATGTGGATGCGAGGCACGAAGGTCAAGTGCCGTCCGCCTAAGTCACGGTTCAGACTGCCACCCAGCGTTCCGGTGACACAGAGCAAGTCACCAATCTGCGCGCCCTGACGCGTGACCACCCTCCCCGTGCGACCTGGCTCTGCCACCACCGTAACGCTCACCATGAGCGGAGCATCGGCGCGGGAATGCACAGAGGTGTCGCCGCCAATGAGCGGGCAGCCGAACTCGTCCGCCGCGTGGCGCAGCCCGTCATAGAGTTGCGCGGCATTCGCAGTGGTGAAGTGCGCTGGCAACACCACCGTTGCCACGCAACCCGAAGGCACGGCGGCCATGGCGGCGATGTCACTCAAGTTGCGCAGTAGCGCCTTGCGCCCCACGGCGTGCAGTGGCGTGCCCGTGGCAAAGTGCTTGCCCTCCACGACCTGATCTGCAGCAATGAGCAACCTGCGCTGCGACAAATGGAGCATGGCCATGTCATCGCCAGGTGGAATGAGCACCTGAGCCCCGCTGGCTGCCGCCGCAGGAAGCGTGCAATTCTGCCCATAGATGTGGCGCAGCAACTCTGATTCACGCATGAGTTGGTCCTGACCTTGATTTCAGGAGCTCCAATAGCGCCACGGCAGTGCGTTCTGTGGCCCCCTGCTGGCTGCGAACCACGGCGCGAGCCCGTTCCCCCAAACGCAAACGCTCTTGAGAATCGCTTACCAATCTCGCAAGTTGCTGGGGCAGTTCGGCTGCGGTCACCTGGACCATCGCGTGAGCTCCAACCAGTGAGCGAGCGGTGTCTGCAAAGTCGCCTACCCTGGGCCCGCACACGATGGCTTTGGCGAGCGCGGCGGGCTCCATCATGTCGCTGCCGTACAGGTTGCCAAAGGAGCGACCGATCACCACCACATCCGCAAGCGCGTAGGCACGGCGCAATTCGCCGATGGTGTCAAGCAAGAAACGCCCGGTCTGACTACCCCGTTGCCGCGTGGAACGGCGCACGCAACCTGGGAACTCGGCGGCTGCAGCATTGAACCACTCTGGCTTTCGCGGAGCGCAAATCAACTGCGCACCCTGGGGCATCGCGCTCTGAAGAAGGGAGTGTTCCTCGGGGGCTGTGCTGCCGGCCACCACGATGGGCAGCGTGCGATCGACCCCCAATTCTTCCGCCAATTGGTCGGCGCCCGAGACTCTGTCCGCGATCTGCGCGGTGTCCCACTTCATGGTGCCGGATACAGAGACGCGTTCACTGGGCGTGCCCAGCGCGATAAACCGTTCCGCGTACTCTTGACTTTGCGCCAGCACTCGAGTGACAGCACCAAAGGTTCCCGCCAGCAGATGTTTCACGCGAGCGTAGCGCCTGAAGCTGCGTGCGCTGAGCCGCCCATTCACCACCGCAATGGGTATGCCCCGGCGGACGCACGCATCCACAAAGTTTGGCCACAGTTCAAGTTCTGTGAGCGCCACCAGGTCAGGCTGCATGCGGTCTAGAAAGCGCTTGACCATCCAGCTTGGGTCAAAGGGGTAGCGAACCACGGTGTGTGCGCTGGCAAATAGTTCAGTGGCACGTGCAAAGCCGGTATCGGTGGTGGCACTCACCACAATCTGTGGGCGCAACGGATCCGACGCCAGGCGCTCGACCAGCAGGCGAATGGCGTTCACCTCACCCACAGAAACGGCATGCAACAAGATTCGCGGCCTGCCACACGCGGGCAGCGAAGCGCCGTGGCCAAATCGCGCCCGCCAATCTGTGCGCAATTTTCCGGCGCGATGCATCCGCCAAGCCCAAATGGGTGAACTGGCAATGACCGCAATGAGATACGCAAGATCGCGCAACCAGCGCATCGGGGCAGGATACGGGGTTATGCTGCGCCACTCTCCTTAGGATCCTCAATGGCACATTGGAAGCAACTCACCGAATTCGTAGTTCGACTGCCCCACCGGGCGGGCGAACTTGCCCGGTTGGCAGCGCAACTGAATACGGCGAGCATAGAAATCGTGAGCTACTTTGGACCTACGGAGGGGCGGAGCGCCGACGGTTTTCACATCGTTCCTGCGGATGCGGATCTGTTTAGGGATTTTGCTGCCAAGATTGGACTGGGCACTTGGGAGGAGGCCGTCTTCTACCTGACGGCGGAGTACCGAGGTGGCGACCTGGTGGCCACGCTTGAAGGCATCGCGCGCGCGGGAATCAACATTGAGTTCATCGAAGCGCTGCACGTGGACAGCCGGTTTGGTGTGCTGATTTGGGTTGACGACAGTGACGTTGACCGCTTGGTGCACATCTTGAGCGCAACCTGACATGGCTGTGCGCCAACCGCGATGGCGGATCGGCGTTGATGTGGGCGGAACGTTTGCCGACTGCACGGCCGTCTGCCCACGTGGGGAGCGCAGGAGAATGAAGATTCTCTCTGCGGGTAGCAAGCGGGTTGCGTGTCGATCTGCGCGGCCGGGATCACGTGAACTGCAGGTGCTGGGCTTGCCCGACTATTGCGCGCCGGCTCTCGTGGGTGCAGCAGTTCGCACGGCGTGCGGCGCGGAGAGTCGGGTGGCCAAGGCCGAGTGGCAGAGGGACGCGCTCACGCTCGTTACTCAGGCGGAACTACCCGCCAGTCCGTGGGTGGAGTTTGCCTCTGGAGAAGAGGCGCCGATCTGGGGTATTCGTCTCCTGACCGGCACCCCCCCTGCCGACCCGCTGCCCGATCTAGAAGTGCACCTTTCAACCACACGGGGCACAAACGCGCTGCTTGAGGGAGACGCCGGTGCGGTGGGAATGGTGGTGAACAAGGGCCTGGAAGGTTTGTTGGCCATCGGTACCCAACAGCGTCTGGGGATCTTTGATCTTGCTCCACGAAAGCCACCCGTGCTGGCGGCCACAACGGTGGGCCTCGAGTGTCGCTTGGCAGCTGATGGCACTCAGCTTCAGGGGGTGGATTTGATGGATGTGCAGGCGTGCATTCAGCAACTTAAAGCAGCGGGCGTGCGCCACGTGGCCGTGGCACTCATGCACAGCTGGCGCAATTCAAGACATGAAGAGATTGTGGCGCAGGCGCTGGATCGTGCAGGGTTTGAATCCGTCTGCACCAGTTCAGAGTTGGCGGCGGTACCCAAACTCTTGCCGCGCGCTCAAACTGCGGCGGTAGAAGCCACGCTGCACGCGCCGGTGCGCCAGTACTTGGCAGCAGTTTCGAGTGCCTTGC
Source organism: uncultured Isosphaeraceae bacterium (assembly GCA_964640485.1). Lineage (GTDB taxonomy): Bacteria > Planctomycetota > Phycisphaerae > Phycisphaerales > SM1A02 > CAZXGD01. Next base: position 24,819 of record CAZXGD010000006.1, read on the forward strand.
GCGGGGCAGGTGAATCGGCATTGCTGGTGAGCACCAGTGCCGGTGGTTTGGTGCCTGCTGCGCTGTTTCGGGCAAAGGACAGCTTGCTGAGCGGCCCCGCTGCAGGATGCGCAGGTGCGGTGGCGATGATGCGCCGGTCGGGCGTTACACGGGCGGTCACGCTGGACATCGGTGGCACCAGTACAGACGTGGCGCGACTTGATGAACACGGCGTGGGGTTGCGATTCGAATCTCACGTGGCTGGAGTGGCGATTGCGACCCCCAGTGTGAATGTACACAGCGTGGCGGCTGGAGGTGGCAGCGTGTGCGTGGCGTCGGAGCACGGACTCTTTGTTGGGCCGCACAGTGCAGGTTCAGCGCCCGGGCCCGCGTGCTACGGGCGCGGAGGGCCGCTCACGCTCACAGACGTCAACTTGTTGCTGGGCAGGCTTTGGCCAGAGGGCAGTTCATTGCCGCTGAATGTTCATGCGGCCATGAACGCGGCGCGCGATCAGTGCCAGCGCAGCGGCCGAGAGTTGCACGCCATGCTGCACGGTTTTTTGGAGATTGCCCACGAGCACACCTCATCTGCAGTGCGCACGGTGAGCACCGCCGCGGGCCACGACCCGCGTGATCACACGTTGCTCGCCTTTGGCGGGGCGGGTGGCCAACACGCGTGCGCGGTGGCGCAGCGGTTGGGAATGCCCCGAGTGGTGGTGGCAGCAGACGCTGGCTTTCTGAGCGCGCAGGGAGTGCTGAACGCGGCGCGCGAGAGCATGGCCGAAGAAGCAACAATGGCCCCGCTGGGGGATGGTCGGGCGCTGATGGAATGCATACAGCGCTTGCGCAACGCCGCGGAGGCACAGTTGCAAGCCCAGGGTGCATTGACCACACGCACCGCGCGGGCGGTGGCCGTGTTGCGAGCCAAAGGACGCACAGGAACCATGGCCGTGGATGTGGATTGGCAGGCTGATGTGCGTGCGGTGTTGACGCACTTGCGCCAGGAATTCACCCGCCGAATGCAGGCTCTGGGCGATGCCGCCGCCGAGCAGGAGCCGGAGGTTGACTCGGTTCGCGTGGTTCAAAGGGTCGTCACAGCAGGGTCGCAAGAGCCATCAGACGAACGACAGTTACTCGCCGGGCACGCCGCAAATGAAGCGCCGGATGTGCCCAACGCGCCCCACGCTTGGGTTGTGCCGCCGCTGGGTGGAGCCCCCACGCCAGTCTGGTTGATGGGATCACTCTGCACCGGTCAGGTGGTTCACGGGCCAGCGCTGATTGCAGACGATGGTTCAACCGTGGTGGTGGACCACGGTTGGCAAGCCACTCCCCCTTCATGCGGGGGCTTAAACCTCACTCCGTGTGCGCGTGCGGGGGCGGGGGCGGCTCAAGCACACATCGCGCGCGACGATCGTGTGGATGTTGAAGTAGCCGCCGCCCGCTTTGTGGGCATTGCAACGTGGATGGGCACGTGCCTAGAGCGCGCAGCCGTCAGCGTGAATGTGAAAGAACGCCTGGACTTCTCCTGCGGCATTCTTGACCCGCAAGCTCGGCTGGTGGCCAACGCACCCCACATTCCGGTGCACCTAGGGGCCTTGGGCATGTGCGTTCGATCCATGCTCCAGTGCCTTCACATTGGCCCGGGTGATATTGCGCTCACCAATGACCCGCGCCACGGGGGAAGTCATCTACCGGATCTGACCCTTGTACGGGGTGTGTATGCGCGATGTGGAACGCTGTTGGGCTACGTTGCCGCACGTGCCCATCACGCGGAAGTGGGAGGCATCGTGCCCGGCTCGATGCCTACTCAGGCCATCACATTAAGCGAGGAAGGTGTGTTAATCGCGCCGATGGTCATCGGCACTGCCGGAGCGCTTGATGACCACGCCGTGGTAGCCGCGATGACCCGCGGACCGTTTCCTAGCCGCGACCCCGCGAGCAATCTGGCGGACATTCGCGCCGCCGTGTCCGCGCTCAACGCCGGGGCGGAGGCGCTCTGCCACTTGGCGGAGGAGCGCGGAGTTCCCACTCTGCTTACGGCGATGAATCAGCTGCTTGAACGCAGCGCACAACATGTTCGCCACTTGGCACGTGGCATGGTGCCGCTGGGTGTCTGCCGGGCGGTCGGCCGACTGGACGACGGCCATGAGATTGGTGTCGAGATCATTGCACACTCCGACGGAAGCATGGACATTGGCGTCGACGCCACGGGCATCCACCCTCGCTGCTTCAATGCGCCGGAGTCGGTTTCACGAAGTGCAATTCTCTATGTGTTGCGGGTGCTGGCCGCGCAGAATGCGCAGCCGCCGCTTGACGATCATGTGGCACCACTGAACGAGGGTTTCCTGCTGCCTGTGCGGGTGCGTGTAAGCCCAGGCTTCTTGAATGCGTTTGCAGAGACGCAAACGCAAGACGATCTCCCCCCGGTGTTTGCGGGCAACACTGAATCGAGCCAGCGTTTGGTGGACACCCTGCTGTTGGCGTGCGATGCGGCCGCCTGCAGTCAGGGCACCATGAACAACTTGGTGTTTGGCAATGAAAAGTTCAGCGTCTATGAAACAATCGGCGGCGGCGCTGGCGCGTGCCTGGGGCACCCCGGAGCGGACAGCATTCATGTGCACATGTCGAACACCCGACTGACCGACCCTGAAACCTTGGAACTGCGCCACCCGGTGCTGTTGGAACGACTGCAAGTGCGCGCGGGGAGCGGGGGCGTGGGCACGTGGCCGGGGGGCTGTGGCATCGTTCGGAGAATTCGCATGCTGGAACCGGTTCAACTGAGTTTCATCGGTCAACACCGGGTTGAATCACCTGCGGGGCTTCACGGGGGTGGTGCAGGCGCACGGGGTGAGCAGGTCATCATTCACGCCGATGGCAGAGAGGAACCGATGGTCGGATCCTTCTCATGTTCGCTTGCTGCAGGCGATGCCGTGCAGATCTCAACTCCCGGCGGTGGTGGCTGGGGCGCAGTCTGAATCGCCCAGTTCTATTCGTTCAACCCTATTCGCCAAGCCGGTGTCCTCGCTGATCTCCACCAGCACGCCACAGACGCGCGCATCGTGTTCCCCCATCTCATAGTGCACCGGTAGCGCTGTGGTCATGTGTCGAAGTACCGCCTCGGTGTGCCGGCCGATGACACTGTCGTAGGGGCCACACATTCCCACGTCTGTGATGAATGCGGTGCCGCCGCGCAGAATGCGGGCATCGGCGGTCGGCACGTGCGTGTGCGTACCCACCACCAATGCGGCGCGGCCATCACACCACGCTGCGAGTGCCGCCTTTTCGCTTGTGGCTTCCATGTGGGCTTCAACGATCACAATGGGGCGGCGATCAGGCAACTCTGCCATCACGTCATCTACGGCTGTGAAAGGATCGTTGGCTGGCAGCGGGAAAAAGATTCGGCCCAACACGGTCACCACAAAGATGTCCCGCTTTCTGTCCGCGGCGGCGGGAATCTTGATCCAACGTTTGCCCGGGGAACGGTCACTCAAGTTGGCCGGTCGAGCGATGGGTTCCTCTGGCCGTTCCAGGTACGGGAGGATCTTGGTGTCCCGGTACACATGGTCGCCCAGCGTCACGGCATCAATACCCAGCGCCCGAAAACCTTTGTAAAGCTCGGGGGTAAGGCCTGATCCATTGCGAGCGTTTTCGCCGTTGGCCACGATGACATCGGGTTTCCAGCGTTCCCTGAGCATGGGCATATGCCGCTCAAGAGCGGCCCTGCCCGGGGCGCCATTGATGTCTCCAAGAAACATCAGGCGAATTGTTCGTCCCATGCGCTACACTCTAGCCTCGCGCTGGCGATTTGGGGTCTTTGTCCGGTGCGGCAGTTCTCTTGCCGCGCGCGGCTTACAGCGCATTTACAGCCTGAACAACATGCAGACAACGAGCTACAAGATTGGCCAGAAGGTGCGCCATTGCAAGCGCCTTGAGTGGGGAGTGGGTTCCATCATCAAGATCGAGGTGATTACCCGTGAGGGTCGCCCTGATCGCCGGATTTGGATTCGCTTTCCTAACGTGGGTGAAAAGACCGTGTTGGCAAGCATGGCCGAGTTGGAGCACTTGGACACGGAATCCATGCCTGAAGGCGGGCCATCCTTGGCCGATTTGCATGCGCAATCCGATGGTGGCTGGTTGGGCCAGATCACCAAGCGCAAGCCCGAACACATCATGACCGCCCTGCCGGATGCAGCCACGGATCCGTTCCTGCCGCTTCGCCGGAGATTGCAGAATGTCTTGGCGCTCTACCGCTTTGACAGTGGCCCCCGGCTGGTGGAATGGGCGGTGGCGCAGAGCGGGTTGAACGATCCACTCAGCAGGTTCAACCGGCATGAACTGGAGAATTTTTTCCAGCGGTGGCGGTTTGCGCTGGACGCTCACCTGGGCAGACTGCTTCAAGAAGCCCGGCGTGAACCCGGTGTTCTGGATGAGGCCATGAAGGGTGCTCCCTCGGCAGCCGTGGGAACTGTGCGCAAACTGGCTTCCATGCGCTGACACCGTCCTGAGGCCCAACGGTCAATTTGATTTGGCTAGGATTGCCGGGAATGGCGCAGTTCGATTTTCCGCTAGCCCGACGGCTGAAGAACGCTCAACGGTATCGCGAGGTGGTGGGCGTGCTGGCGCGATATGGCTTGGCCAGTTTTGTGGCGCAAAGTGGCATAGCGGCTCTCAAGCGAAACCAAGGGGAGTGGCTCTACTCACGCGATGGAACGGTGGACCTTTCCAATGCGCCCATCGAAGTGCGCATTCGCAAGGCCATGGAGGAACTGGGGCCCACGTTCATCAAGATCGGCCAGATTCTGGCCACTCGCCGCGATCTGGTGCCTGACTCCTGGGCGGACGAGTTCAGCAAGCTTCAGGCGGACTGCCCCAAGATTCCCTTCGACCGCGTGCGCGCGGCGTTGGATGAAGAGCTGAAGGGACGTACCGACGAACTCTTTGAGTGGATCGATCCCGAGCCCTTGGCTGCGGCCAGCATGGCGCAGGTGCACGCGGCCATCTGGAAAGATGGCAGCGAAGTGGTGGTGAAACTGCTCCGCCCTGATGCCGCCGACCAGATTGAGGCGGATATGGAAGCGCTGGCGTTCATCGCGCGATTAGCGGAAGATCGTTTGGCGGAGTCGGGTTTTAGCCCCACCTCGATTGTGAATGAGTTCCGCACGGAATTGCGGCGCGAGACCAATCTCATGGTGGAGGCGCGTTCCACCGATCGCATGCGCCGGGCTTTTGAGGATGACAAGGACATCAGCTTTCCCACCGTGTATTGGGAGGCCACCACTCCGGGCCTTCTGGTGGTGAACAGGATCAAGGGGCGTTTGCTGGCGCGCACGCCCGTGGCGAGCATCCCGCTTGAGATTCGCAAAAAGATCATCTACAACGGAGCGCGGGCAGTCTTTAAGCAGACTCTGCAGATCGGTTTCTTTCATGCCGACCCGCACCCCGGCAACATCTTTATTCACGACGATGGATCAGTCACCTTCATCGACTGTGGCATGGTGGGCCGGATCGGGGCGGACGCACGGCAACGCATTGCAGAAATGGTCTTTGGCGTAGCCACCGGCGATGCCCGAATGGTGATGCGGGCATCCCTGCGGATGGCCAACGTTGAACCCGACACGATTGACGATCGTGCCCTGCTGGACGATGTGCAAGAAGTGGTGGACCAGTTCATCGGCAAGCCCATCGGCGAGATTGACGTGGGTGCGGTCTTGGAAAAGTTCTATCAGATTCTGCGTGACTATCAGGTGCGCTGCCCTGCCGACATCGTCTTTCTCATCAAGGCCATGGCCACTATTGAGGGTGTGGCCCGCGATTTGGATCCTGAGTATGAGATTGTGGAGTGCGCCAAGCCCTTCATTGTGAAGTTGATCGGTGATCGCTACAGCCCCAAGGCGCTTGCCAAGCGCGTGGGCAACACACTCTTTAGTTACGCGGAGTTCATTGACAGCCTGCCCCGGCAGATCACCGGCATCCTTCGCAAGATTCGGCTGGGTGAAGCCAAGGTGAACTTTCACCTTGAGGGGCTGGATCGCTTTCGCATGACCATTGAGCACACGGCCACCACGGTGAGTTACACCATGCTCATTGCCGCGCTCTTGGTGAGCAGCGCGATTTTGGTGCACAGCGCCAAGAATGATCCGGAAAGCATCGTGGGCACGCTGGGGGTGGTGGGGTTTGTGTTGGCGGGAGTTCTGGCCTCTGGACTGCTATGGAACATCTGGCGAACCATGCGAAAGATGGCACGCGATGTCAAAGCAGAAGACAGGCTGTTGCGCAGAGACCGACCGCCAAGCCAGCCCGGGCATTAAGGCCCGCCGCCTTCGGTGCGCGGCGCAGCGCGGCACGGAAACTGACGCAAAAAAAGAACCGCGGGTCCTATCCAAGGGTGCCGCCCCACGAGACGGCACACCGCATAGAACCCGCTGGTTCCCTCCACGATCAAGGCTGACCCTACCCCATAGGAACAGACAATCAACTGAAACCGGCCCTCTTTCTCAAGAATCTCATTGGACAGGCCGTCTTGGCGGGCAACTTTGCAACCGAGTGAGTCGGCAGCGAAGCACCGTTTTAGGGCAGAATGTGAGTTCGATCGGCGCGAACGAGCCGTTTGCTGTCACACTAAGGGCCATGAACAGGCTTTTTGCACTTTCGTCCGCGATCGTTTCTTTGTCGCTAGGCACAAATGTGTTTGGTCAATGGACAGGCGATTCTGGTGTTCCCAGCGTGATGGTGACGGGTGCCAGTGAGCAAGTGCAACCCAAACTGGCGCCGGCGCCTGGGGGAGGGTTCTACATGTCCTGGTACGACAACCGGACTGGTGGATACGACCCCTATGTTCAACGTTTCGACGCCAGCGGGTTGCCCATGTGGCCGGGCCCGGGTGTGCAAGTGGCGGACACAGCGTTTAGTTCAACAGAGGACTACGGCCTGACTGTTGACGGCGCGGGAAACGCCGTGTTGGTCTTCCGCGATGACCGGCTGGGCGGAGTGAAGATCACGGCTCAGGCGGTCTCCCCCGCAGGCCAACTGCTCTGGGGTGCGCTTGGAGTGCAGATGCCGAGCGTGGGCGGCGTGAACTCCCCAAAGGCCGGAGTGGGAACAGACGGAGTGGTCTACGCAGGCTGGACGGACAATGGAAAGGCCAGCGTGCTGCGGCTGGATGCAAACGGAGCGCCCCTGTGGGCATCACCATTTGTGATCACCGACGGTAGCTCAGCCAGTTACATCCTGAGCGATCTGCAAGCTGGCGACAACGGGTCGATCATTGCGAGTTGCGTTCGGTATCTCACTTTTAACGGTGCAAAGGTGCTGCACGCTCAGAAACTGAGCACCGCGGGAGCACCGCAATGGCCGGGCACCACCGTTGCGGTCTTTACGACTGGCAGCGTGCAAACCGGAAACTTTCCAACGTTTCTTTCCGACGGCGCAGGAGGCGGTGTGTTTTCCTTTTACACCGTAAGCCCGCTGCAAAGTTTTGTGCAGTGGGTGGCGCCCAATGGAACCCTGAAGTTTGGAACCAATGGTGTGGCGGTAACGCCGAGCAGCGCTGGAATGAATCGCACGAATCCTGCGGTGGCGTTTGACGGCAGTTCCGGCAAGGTGTTCGCGACGTGGATTGAGCAGATACCCAATTCGAGCAATTACGGTGTGGCCGCACAAGCATTTGATGGCACGGGCGCACGGCTCTGGGGCTCAGCTGGCGCGGCAACCACATATGTGCAGCCCATCGCCAGCGTTTACGACTGCCAACAGGCACGAGCGGTGATGATGAATGGCAGTCCCGTGTTCCTGTGGGTGACGGCTTCGGCGTTTGGCGTGCAAACAGTTTCTGCCAGGGGGCTGAACGCGGACGGCTCAACCGCGTGGGGGGCGAACTCTGTTGCACTACCCCCGGGTGGAAAGAGTCGCCTTGCCGCAATGACGTTGGCGACCGGTTCTTCGTCCGCAGTGGTCTGGGAAGGAACGGCCTCGGGCGGTGCCGACCTCTTTGGCCAGCGCTTGAATCAGGACGGCTCACTGGGGGTACCCGGTGACCTGAACGGTGACGGAATCGTTGACGGCGCTGATCTCGGCACGCTGCTGGGCGCCTGGGGCCCGTGCGCAGGTTGCGAGGCTGACATGAATGGCGATGGAGCGGTCGACGGCGCGGATCTGGGCATGCTGCTCGGTGCGTGGACGATTTAAGCGGACGGACCTGAGCGCTCGCTATTCAACGCACTCGCTGCTCCTTCCACGCTCGCTCCAAGCGTTCTGCGCTCATGGGCACAGGGGTGCGCACTTCTTGTGCAAACAAACTCACGTGGTACTCCTGAAGAAGTCTGCGAAAGGGCTCAAGCAAGTTGGTGTCGCTGCCCTCGGCGGCAAGCGCAGCTTCTGCACGGGCCACTTCAGCTTCCCACCGCTCCACCTTTGCTTGATTTGAACGGTCGCGCGCGTAGCCTCCGCCCCCCAGCTTGCGAAAGCGCACCTGAAGCGCGCGGATGTATCTGGGGAACTCCTGCAGGTCTTGGCCTTCCACGCTGGTCAATGTGTGTTTACCAGCCAGTTGGTGCAGCCGCGCGGTGATGTCTTGAACGGCATCGCGCCAGACTGCGGGTGCGGTTGCGAGTTCAGCCTTCAATTGCGCGGCGGGGGTGTGGATGCGCTCCGCAATTTCTACGGCGGAGCGCAGTGCGTCCCAGAGTGCATCATTGCCTTGGTCCAGGCGCGTTTCAAACTCCGCGGCGGTGCGCACCAGCGCCCTGCCCTGAACGTACGCGGTGTCTGCGGCTGCTAGCGCAAGTTGTGTGCGCAGCTCTGCGAGGGAGCCGCCTGTGGCAGCCTGAAAGTGTTGAGCTAGGTGGTCGACTTCGGGCACATAGTCAAGATGGTGATTGAGCGCGGCCTCCGCCGCGATGAAGAAGAGGCGGCGAAGGCCGCGACGGGTAGCGCGTTCCGCCGCGTCTGGATGCGCGTGGAGCGCCAGACTTACGCTGTGAACGTCGTCATGGAGTGCGGGGTAGGCCACAACGCGGCGATCGCCGATCCGGCCCTCGATCTGCTCCGGAAGGTGGGCGATGTCGAAAGACGTGAGCCCCTTTCGGCTCCACTCTTGACCGCACGCTTCGTACAAGTCTGCGTGAGTTTGCGCACGCGCCAGCGCGGCCAATTGCACCCGAAGCGCCCGCAGGTCCTGCCCGCTGGCCAGCGCGCGGCCGGTGTCATCCAGCACTCGAACGTGCATTCGAAGGTGGCCAGGGAGCTGTGACAAGTCAAAGTCTTGCGGCTGAATGAGCGTGCCGCTCAACTTGGTCAGGTGATTGGCCAAGCGCTCCGTCAAGACGCCCTGGCCGAACTCCAACGATTCTGCGGCTCCCTGCGCAAACTCTTTGAGCGGGAACAGTCGCAAACGAAGGCGCTTGGGCAACGTGCGCAGGAGTGCTTCAATCTTTTCTGGCAGAAGTCCGGGCACCAGCCACTCAGCGCGGGTGGCATCCACGGAGTGCAGCGCGTGCAGCGGCACGTGCAAGGTCACGCCATCGTGTTCGGTGCCGGGTTCATGCTGGTAGTGCAAGGGTGCGGCACCGGAGGCAAGTTCCAATGAGTCTGGGAATCGATGCGCCGTATCAGCGTCCGGTTCATGCTGCATCAGGTGGTGCGATTGCATGAAGAGCAGTTCACGCGTGCGCCGCTCAGCGTGCTTGCGCCAGCGTTGGAAGGCGGGAAGGCTGTGCACTTCTGCGGGGACGCGCTCGTCAAAGAATCGAAAGCGCGCTTCACCCTCCGCCAGCAATCCGTGCTCGCGGCGCTTGGCTTCAAGGGCCTCAATGCGCGCTTGGAGCGCGGCGTTGTGGCGCGTGAAGGGTTCTTCAAGAGCGCAGTCGCCCTCCACGAGCGCGGACTGAATAAAGATGTTGCGCGCTTCGATGGGCGCCACGGGGCCGTAGGGAACACGTCGACGCGGAATGAGCGTGAGTTGGCCGTAGCTCAGGCGTTCCCATGCGGCCACCTGTCCCGTGGCGCGCACCCAATGCGGCTCGCTGCGGGTGCGCTGCACCAAGTGCGGAGCGAGAGTCTCAATCCAGTCTGCTTGCACTCGGGCTGCCATGCGGCCCCACCGGCGGCCGGTGTCCACGATCTCTGCACAGACCACCCAGCCGCCGCTGCGCCTAGCCAGCACGCTGCCCGGAAGGAGTTGAAAGCGCCCGCCACTGGGGAGCAGGTAATCCCCCTGATCTGTGCGTTGCGCCAGTTGGCTGGGAAAGCCCGCCAGGATTGCGCGGTGCAGAGCGCCGAGATTGGATTGTTCATTGAGCGGCGGTACCGCCCTGCCCAGGCGCTCCGCCACTAAGCGCTGAAGTTGATCGGTGAGCTCCGTCCATTCGCGCATGCGGGCGTGGGAGAGGTAGTTGGCTTTGCTCCATCGGCGTAGAGCACTTGAGCCGCGTTCGGCGCTCTCGCACTTCCATGCTCGCCACAGCTTTAGGCACGAGGCAAAGTCGCTTTCAACATCGCGGAAGGCCAGGTGCGCCATGTCGGCCGCCGACTGCTTGTCAGCGGGCCGCTCGCGTGGGTCTTGAATGCTCAGGTACGCACCCACCACCAGCGCCTCGGTGAGGCAGTTCAGGTCCGCCGCCGCCAGAATCATGCGGGCGATGCGCGGGTCGACGGGCAGTCGGCTCATCGCACGTCCCAGCGGAGTGAGCGCCGCATGCTTGTCAACCGCACCAAGTTCGGTGAGGGTTTCAAGGCCTTCGGTCACCAGGCGCGGGCTGGGTGTGTCAAGGAAGGGAAAGTCCGCCACTTCGCCCAGGCCTAGTGACTTCATCTGCAGGATGACGGAGGCCAGATTGGTGCGAAGGAGTTCGGGCGGCGTGAAAGGTTCCCGAGACTCAAAATCTTGCTGGCTGTAAAGGCGAATGCACACGCCCGGGCCCACTCGACCGCAGCGCCCCTTGCGTTGGTCTGCGCTGGCTTGACTCACGGGCTCTACCGGAAGACGCAACACCCGGTTCTTGCCGCTCCAGCGTGAGATGCGCGCCAAGCCGGTGTCCACGGCAAATCGAATGCCCGGAACGGTGACGCTGGTTTCCGCGATGTTGGTGCTCAGAATGACGCGGCGGCAGGCTGGTGCGGCAAAGACGCGGTCTTGTTCCGCGCTGGTGAGGCGGGAGAAGAGCGGCAGGATTTCGGCGCCCTGCAGTGCGGCGTGCTTGGTGAGTGCTTCTGCACAGTCTTGGATATCGCGCTCGCCGGGAAGGAAGACCAAGATGTCACCGGGGCCGTAAGAGATGCACTCAAGCACGCCCTGCGCGGCGCGGTCAGAAAGCGAAAGTTCGCCCTCTCCCTCATCTGACTCGGGGGGGCGATAGAGCAGTTCAATCGGGTGCATGCGACCGCCGACTGCCACCACCGGCGCCCCGGCAAAGTGCGAGGAGAACCGTTCAACGTCAAGCGTGGCGCTGCTTACGATGAGTTTCAGGTCCGGGCGTTTGGGGAGCAGCAGCTTTAGGTACCCCAACAAAAAATCAATGTTCAAGCTGCGCTCGTGCGCTTCGTCAATGATGACAGTGTCGTATCGGCGTAGCAGCGGGTCGTGGGTGATCTCAGCAAGCAGCACGCCATCGGTCACCACCCGCACCAATGTGTTGGGATTGGTGCGATCGTCAAAGCGCACTTTGAATCCCACTGCTTGGCCTAAGGGTGAAGCAAGATCACGTGAGATCCAGGTTGCCACACTGCGTGCGGCAATGCGGCGGGGTTGTGTGAGTGCGATGGCGCCGTCCACACCTCGACCGGCGGCTAAGGCGATTTTTGGTAGGACGGTCGTTTTGCCGGAGCCGGTATCGCCCGAGACCACGATGACTTGCGAGTGTTCAAGCGCGCGAAGAATGGTGTGGCGTTCGCGGGCAACGGGCAAGTCGTCGGTGAAGGTGAGTGCAGGGAGTGCGGCGAGGCGCTGCTGGCGACGTTGGATGCTGCGGGCGATGTCGCGGGAGATCGCGGCGAGGGCTGAACGGAGGGATTGGGGGTGTGAGGTGCTGGCGGTGGTGGTGCTCGGCGCAGCCTTGAGGGCTCGGCGCAGGCCCTTGAGCCGCCTTCTAAAAAGGGCTCTGTCGGCGGCCAAGCATTCTGCGAGGCGCCCTTCAAGTTGAACCACTTCGTGCAGCACGGCGGAACGATTCTAGGAACGAGGGTGCGTTCGGGCCGAAGGAAGCGCGTGGCATGGGATGGGATGGGATGGCCGTGAGGCGGGTTGTGGCGTATCGTGCCCAGTCCACTCCGCAAGGAGGGGCGCTTAGCTCAGTTGGCTAGAGCACTGCTTTTACACAGCAGGGGTCACTGGTTCGAGCCCAGTAGCGCCCATTGACAGGTGATTCGTGCGTCGCTGCACCGGGGTGAGGCGGATTGCGTGCGTGGCGGGTGACCTCAACACGTGCGTCGGACCATGCGCGCAGAGAAGTTGGTCATCAGCAACTTTACGCGCCGTACAGCCGTACCAACCGATCGTCGAATCTAGTGGTCCAACCACTGCCTTTGGCACCCCAGTTGGCGTTAACGCCTGTGCTGACGCTTGGCCCGGCGCCGGTCCCCCGCGGGATACATGACATTGCAGAGACCCAGTACGCCCGTACCAAGATTAGGGTCCGGGATGAAATGTTAGACCTAAGTGAACGGACGAACATGGATCGCTTCCCGCCAGAAGTTCTGGTCCTTGAATCGTTCCCCGATTTTCTGAAACGATTCCCCCGTGTCGACCACTTCAATGTCCACCCGGCCGCGCCTTGAAGTACTGAACGAATAGAATGCACGACGTGCCAAGAGGAGATGGATATGACCAACTGCTGTCCATGTGGGGCATCCAGGATTCACTACTTCAGTCTTACAGAGGAATATTCATTACGGCTGAGTCGGTTGTCATTGCGATCGCCGCTTCAGTCACAACGTCCAATCCGTGGTCGGCCATCTTTCTAAATGCCCTAGGGCTGGCATTGTTATGCATGTGGCATCGCGTGTGCTTCAATCGTGCGCTAGATGTCACATTCGTTCAGTGGCTTATGGCGCGGGCGGAGGAAGGCACGAACGTATCCGCACCCTTCAAGGCATTCAAGGACTTCCAGGCCGGCCACACCATTACCGTAGCTGGTCAATCAGTACAGCGCAACGCGAGCAATGACAGTCTCCGGACATCCATGAGGCATTCCGCCACACGCCAATGGATGGAAGTTCGTCTCCCGATTGCTTTCCTCATCCTGTGGGGCGCCACCACATACATGGCGGTGTATGAGCTCTCCAAATGATGAAGACTGCGGTAGACCGAGGACTCGATTGGCTGAAGAAACAGTGACTGGTTTTCACCATGCCTTTGGGAGCCGCTCGGAAGGCAACTTCGAGGATCGGGCGCAGTTCTGGCGAACTGGAAGTAACTCGACACCCGTTGTCCTGATAGTGCTCGGTTTCGCGTGCAAGCACTAGCGCAGCGCTGGTCAGCCCGGTTTATAGAGCCAGCCTTACTACAGACCTGCGACTCCTATCCATGGACGAGTCCGGAGTCGCGTTGTATTTGCACGCGATCTCCCCCCGGATTGCATTGCATCCACAGTTACACTATTTATTCGCGTGGCTTGCAAGCCGTCGCGTACTAAGTGGGGAACCTATGCACACGAATCATCCGGTGAACAATGAAGCAGAACGAATTCGCAAGCGCTCGCCACAAACACTTCTGCCAGAAACCATCGGCGGGGTTCTTTGGGGGCTGCTGGGATTCTGGCTGGGGCTTGCGCTGCTGGCCCTGGCCGCAAATCTAATTGTCAGCGGAGCGGGGCTCTACACAATTGCGGCCTTCGGGGTCTCCACGCTCATTATTGCCGCAGTTGCACTGAAGGTGGCGAGAGCCAAGCGACGCGTGCTGACTGAGCGAGATGTCCCCATTCTCTTTGGGCTGGCCCATCTTGTGGCTTGGGATCCAGTTGAGGGAGCGCTTTTTCTTCGAGACAAGAACATTTCATTTGTTGACGATTGTCTCGAAGATGGATGCGGCGGAATCCGCTGCATCTATCCGATGTTCGGTGACGAGTTGGCACTTCAGGTTCCATTAGAGGTTCAAACACTCAAGTTTGCCGACGACAAGGTCTTGACTCGCGAGTACCTCAGCGTGACCATCCGCGGCTCGATCAAGTGGCAAGTCACGGACTTGCGCCGTTACTACTTGCGAATGAGCCGTGAACTTCGTTCCACGGGTGAGCTGGCAGATCGGGGCCGACGACCGGATGTACCTCCGGTTCTTGACGGCAAGATGCCGCAATTGGGAGACACTCGTGCCACTCAAGGCAAGCTCATGACCGCAGCCATCGAGTGGCTGCGCCTGCTTGCGGAAGAGGAGACGCGCACACAGGTTTCCCGAGTGAGTTCGGGCCTGCTGATTGCCGAGCGGATGTCCGAACAGACTCAGGGCGCCACCGCCCAGCCTCAGAATGATCATTCTCGCCTAAGTGCCCTTCCCGCGGCCGTGGAAGGTCAGCACGCCGCGTGGCGATCAGCCGCTGAAACGTTGGCTGAGTCGATCTCGCGGGCGCTCAGCGCGGGAGTTCAGGACTCCGGAATTAGCATCGTGTCGGTCTCCCTTCAGGAGATTCAGATGCCCGAGGAAATCGTGGTCAAGTGCATCGAAGCCGCGCAGGCGGCGTACCTGCCGCTACTTGCTCAGCGGCAAGCTTCACTGCGCCGTGCAGACCTTGCAGCCGAGGTGGACATGTTGGGTCGCGAAGCGGTTGGCACAAAGGAGATACTGGGCGCGGCACCTTCATTTACGCTGGTGGAATTCCTCTCGCAGTTTGTGACAAAGCAGCTCAGCAACCCAACGGGTGCGGGTGCAGCGATTGCAACTGCGGGAGCGATTGCGGCTGGCGAAGCGGCGCGCCATCAGCTGGGGCAGTCGCCGTAGTCGGGGACGCTCTGGTCAAGTCCGCGTAGATCGAGGTTTGACGGCTGCTGCGGACGACCACTCGATTTTGTTCAGTCTCAGCGTGGGCCAAGGGACATTGCGGGCCAACCCTACATCCTGCACCCGCTGCCGGAGAAGCATGGTGTGAACGATCAGAATGAGCGCATAGCCGCGGTACTGCACGTGTTGTGCAGGACACCACGGACCCCATCCACCCGCCCTGAACCACCCTAATTACACCCTGGATGGACTTGCAAATGGAAGTTCCCGACCGCTCCCTGATAGCCAGAGACTCGGAGGTAGAACACTTCCTTGTTGTCGGCAGGGAACGTGACTTTGCTCAGGCGATTCAAGCCATTCAGTTGACAACCAGGTGCCGTGGAGTCGTCATTGCACACCACGAACTCGCCAAGGCACTGCCCCCCACTGCCCGCGCGCCAAACCGAAATCACCGTGTCAAAATCGGTGTACTCATGGCAGGTGGTGATCGTGATGGTGGGCGAGATGAGCAGCGGACACGACGCTGTGAACTTGTACCACTCAGGAACCGTGTCCCCCAATCCACAGGGCGACACATCTGCCGCTGGATCATTGTCGAGCGTTGTGCCCAGCACGTATTCGCCATTGGTAGACGTGAATCCGAGGTCAATCGCGTCTTCACAAGTCTGGCCCTCGGAAGTGAATTCAACATTCAAGGTGCCCACACCTGAATACCCCACGTATCCACCCACTCGAATCAGGTATTGCTGCCCGGGAATGACGTTGAACTCAATCCTCGACGCCAAACCGCAGCCGGCAAAGTCATCATTGCAGGCAATGACCGCGGTGAACGAAAACCCTTCGGCCGGGCAACTGGTGTTGGGCGAGGGAAACGCATTCGTGTATGCGGCCAACCGTGTGTCCCATGTCGTACCACAGGTAGAGACCACCACTGAGCCGAATGCGTCGGCGGTGTATCGGTACCAGATGTCACGGTCGATGGAATCAAAGCCAAACTGAATGCAAGGCGAGCCCACGGGGTACGCGGGACCTTGCGAGAGTGCTCCCAACGTGCAGAACGAATGCGACCCCTCACCGATAGGGGCGGCGTTGGCACAAAGGTCATTTGCGGGTACCACCGCGCACGAACCCCATTGAGACAACAGCATGCCGAGGTCCGCACCGTCCGTCGAGCCCGATCCATTTAGGTCTCCAATGGGGCCGCCCCATGCCGCGAGCAATTGCCCCAGATCCGCACCGTCAACCACGCCGGAAAAGTCGAAGTCCGCGGGGCATGTACACGACACCGCACCCAAATCAGCCCCACCAACGGGTTTGGTGAATTGAGAGTCACCATCACCCGGAATCATGGCGAGTGCGGAAGAAACGATAAGCATGGAAACCGTGATCATTTCCGGAGTGTATTCATGAGCGTCCTCTCGGCGACCGAAGAGAACCCCGCTTTACTTGGCAGTTCCACACTCCGGGCACGCACCTGAAGAACCGATGCTCGACGGATACCCGCACTTGGGGCACAGCCCCGCGCGCTTGCGATCCACAAAGCGCCAGTTTGCTACTAACGCGGCGCACAGCGCGAGCATTCCCAGTGGAAGAACAACTCCCGCAATAACTGCCGTGGATCGGGTGGTGCTGCGCTGAGGCCAGAGTCCGGTCACGTCTGACATGCCTACATGTAAGAAGCCGAGGCCGAACAGCGGGTCATTGGACCCAACGGAGCCGCGATAGACCCACTGGCATAGACCTAGATGCAACACGACAGCCAGCACAATCAACGTCACTGCAATGATCCATCGACTAACACGGCTATGCATTGTTGAAATCATACGATCACTCCTGGCGATCGAATAGCATTCGATTCTGCTCTTCAACTGGAGAGCTGCACTGCTGCACGGGTTCTCAAGCGAACACACATCTATGGCTCACACACTGACAACGGTTTCCATTCTGACGCTTTCACGCCTTGCATCCTGCGCAAGCGTCCAGCCGGTCCAGGCCCCTCCGGCTCCCCCGCCTCAGATCACCGCACCACAAGCGGCCGCAGCCGCCGAGGAGGCGTACCTGTACGGGTTCCCCATGGTGATGGGCTACAAGGTGCTCCACGACTACTTTGTGGATCGCAACTCCGGGCAGTTCAAGGCTCCCTTCAACCACATCGCCAATGAGGCACGTGTCTTTACCCCCAAAGACACAACCATCAGCACTCCCAATAGCGACACCCCCTACTCCATGGCGCAACTGGACCTGCGCGCTGAGCCGGTGGTGCTCACCATGCCCGAGATTGAAAAGTCCCGCTACTACGACGTGCAGTTGGTGGACATGTACACGGACAACTACGGGTACATGGGTAGCCGTACCACCGGCAACGGCGCGGGCAGCTTTATGGTGGCCGGCCCTGATTGGAAGGGTGAGACTCCCCAAGGAATCAAGCAGGTCTTTCGCTGCGAAACGCAATTCAGTCTGGTGATCTACCGCACGCAACTCTTTAACCCCGCCGACCTAGACAACGTAAAGAAGGTGCAGGCTGGTTACAAGGTGCAGACGCTTTCAGCCTTCACCGGAACCAAAGCTCCCCCTGCGGCGCCCGAGATCGCCTGGCCCGCATGGGACCCGGCCGCCTTTACCACCAAGTTTCCTGAGTACTTTCACTTTCTGCTCCAGTTCTGCCCTCCTGTGGGCACCGCAGAAGTGGAGAAACCATTGCGCGCCAAGTTTGCGGCAATGGGCCTGGGGCCCGGCGCACCCACGCACCACGGTGCGATGAGCCCCGAATTGAAGGCCGCGTTTGGCGAGGGCGTGAAGGCGGCATTCGCCAAGATCGAGCTTACGTGCGAACACGTGGGCACCGTGGTGAACGGCTGGCAGATCGGCGCAGCGGCGGGCGATCGTGCCTTCTACAACGGCAACTGGGCACTGCGCGCAGCGGCCGCCAAACTTGGCATCTACGGAAACAGCCAAGAAGAAGCGGTCTATCCCTTCACACGATCAGACGTCAACGGCATTGCCGTTGATGGAAGCAAACACACGTACACCATGACCTTTGCGCCCAATGCGTTGCCACCAGTCAATGCGTTCTGGTCGGTCACGATGTACGACAGCGCAACTCAATTGCTCATTGAGAATCCCATAGACCGGTACTTGATTAACTCGCCCATGCTGCCCGGTTTGAAGCGCGGCGCCGATGGCTCACTCACTCTGTACATCCAGCGGGATTCGCCCGGCAAGGAATGGGAATCCAACTGGTTGCCCGCGCCCAATGGCCCTGCCTTCATCGTGATGCGCCTGTATTGGCCTAAGACCGAGCAGCCTTCTGTGTATCCGCTCGGCAAGGGCAGCTGGCAGCCGCCCGCCATCCTGCCCATTCGCAACTTGAATGCTCAAGACGTTCGCCGCTTTGGCGACAAATCGCTGGAGAACTTCATTCGAACGGATGATCGCTACGGTCACGATGGGCTCTTTCAGGGGCCGCGCGGATGGGGCTATTGGAACTATCTGGAGTACCCCAGGCCTATTCAAAACCCCAACTTGTGGCCAGATTGGCAGTCCACCTATTTCATTGGCCGTTTGGCGATGCCCGCAGGCAGCTCAATCACGCTGAACTATTCATATCCCAGATCGCGGTACTTTCAGTTTGCGCTGTACAAGGCGGAGCACGGAACTTTTGTATCCACTGGCGAAGCGCTCGACGGCAAGGAGATTGACCCCGATGCTGGATCGGTCAACCCGTTTCGCGTGGGCAATCTGCGGCTCAGCGACGATCGCAGTTTCACGCTCACCATTCTGGCGAGAGATCCCCCCAAGCCACCAGCGAAGCGGGCGGCCAACACGCTCTACGCGGGTGCGGACGGCGGTGAACTGCAGTTTGTCAATCGCATCTACCTCTCCGATCAAGGGAGCGATGGCGCGGGGTGGGGTCCGGCATCTGGCCCGCACTCCGGCCCTGGCTTGCCCACATACACCGGCACGCTGGCCGACGGCACCAAGCTCAATCAGCAAGAAGTAGTCAAGCGGTTCGGCCGCACCATTGAAGGCGCCACCAAGCAACCCATCACCACCGAGCAGTGGGAGATGATCCTTCACGCCAAGGACAACGATCCTTCACTACAGCCGGCCACCACCCCCGCGCGCAAAGATCCCAAGTGGGAGAAATACTGGAACATTAAGTACTCCATTCTTGGCGCGTTTAAGACCCCCGAAGAGCGAGCCAAGATTCCGTTTGCGGGCGCGATCGATGGCGGCGGAGACCCAGCCACGCAGTACATGCTGCTGCACCTTTCCCGCAAGTTTGGACCCGTGTATGTGATGCGCGGCAAGATGCCCACCTTTCCCAACACGTACGCCGGCACCGGGGGCCGAGGGCTTGAAGTGATGCCAGATGCTCAAACGCAGTACTGGAGTTTGGTGAGCTGCGAAGCCGCGCCCTCAGGTCAGATCGTGGATGGCCTCACCGATATGCAAGTGCCGCTCGATATGGACGGCTACTACACCATCGTTTACAGCCGCAAGGAGGACAGGCCCAAGAATGCCACCGCAGAGAATGGCGTGGCCTGGATCGAATGGAGCCCTCGCGGTGAGGGCATCGACGGGCCTGCCAATCGCACCGACTTTGGCATGCTCATGCTGCGCATCATGGCAAACAATCCCGCCTGGGCTGAAAGCCCCGACAAGGTGCTGAAGCCCGGCATGGAAGAAGCGGTGATGGGCCCGTACTACCCGCGCGGTGAGTACACGGACAAGGCGACGTTTGAATCAACGGGTCTAAGGAAGCGCTGAGTCATGAGCAAAGTCAAGACAACAGTTCACATCGTGTTGGGGTTGGGTGTGGTGGCTGCAGGAGTGGCTACCGCGGTCTTCTGGCCCAAGGCCTCCAATGCCGTTACGGCGCTCACCAATGCCAGAACCGCAGATGAGAAGGCTGCCAACGGTCCCCTGCCGGGCAACGTCACGCTGTACAACCAGCAGTTTGCCGAGAGCGCAAAGTACGCCAGCCCGGGCTACTTCCCTTCTCTGAACGGCGCCGAGGTCGGTGACGCTCAACGAAGCGCGTGCTACCCGCAAGCGATCTTTGGGGGCTCGCTCACGGAGCCCAATGTGGTGTTGGCCCACCGTAGTCCGTCTATCTATCAGGCGGCGACCTTTCTCACCAATGGCGTGCCCGGGGAACTGTTTCTGCTGGGTGGTGACGCTCCCTCTGTGTTTGGGGCGGTGGCACCCGGGCCTTACATCGCCAAGATTGACCCCGCGTCTGGTGAACAACTCTGGCGAACCTATCTCGACAATGCCAATGCCAGTGAACGCTGGATCGCCAACTCAAACCTAAACATTCTGGCGAGCGGAAAGATCGTTGAGTCGTGGGGCAACACCATCGTGCTCATGGATCGTGAAACCGGGCGAATCCTGAAGGCCAACACGCTTCCAACAGGCAACACGCCGCCGGAAAATTCCAACTTCAAGCATCTGACGGTGGCACCCGATGGCACCATCATTCTCAAGAACCAGAACATGCCTGTGGGCGGAACTGGCCAAGGAAGCTTGGGCATGATCAAGGCATATGCGGATGGGTTCAAGCCCAGCGCTTCGCGCATTCTTGCGGTTCATCCGGAGACGCTCGAGGTGCTCGACGCCATCGACATGACTGAGTCGGCCGGGTCACCGCACGTGGTCACCATGTTTGAGGGCAAGATCGCCATCTACGCGGTGGCCTATGAACACATCTTTCGCTACTTCTGGGATCCCAAGGCCAAGAAACTCTCGTTGGATCCAGGCTGGGTGGTGGCGTACCTTGCAAAGGGCCAGCAGAATGGTGCATGCGCCGGTGTGATGGGCGACTGGATCGTCGTGCAGACCAATGGTCCCGTCACCAAGGACATCGCCTCCAGCATCGTGGCGATCAATCAGAAGGACCCTTCGCGCATGACCTCGGTCTTTCCATTCGGGGAGCTGAAACCTGGTGAAGTGAGCTTTGCGCCACCCAAGAGCGGCACCGACGTGGAAAACGGCATGGTGTATTCCGCAGACTTGGGCATGGGCAAGATCGCGGGCATCAAGTTAGATCAAGCCACAGGCAAACTGGAAACCGTATGGGTGGCGGACAATCTCACCACCTCATTCCAAAGCCTTGTGGGCCCAAAGGATCAGCGCGTGCTCATGACCTCACGCATGAAGTTTGGCAAGCTGCACTTGCCTCTCCTTGAGACGCTCATCAGCGGCAACTACAAAGAGCAAGTGGTGTGGCGAGAAGCTTCCACTGGCCGAATCCTGGCGGAATCGGATTACTTTGACCCGATGGGTCTGAACACATTGGTTACGCCAGGCTACGGGGGCAGGTTTTACTTTCCCGCAGGCGACAGCGTGATCGTGCTTCAGGTGAAGCCAAAGTCAAAGTCGGTGTGGGCACACAACTAGTTGAACGAATCATTTCAAAGGAAGCAGCTTCATGAAGAAGGGCTCAGCAATTGCGTTGATTGTGGTGTTGGCCATTGCGCTTGTGGTGGCATACAAGTTGTTGTGGACGACGGTGCAACCCAAGATCGAGCATCGGGTGAGCCAGTTGGGGCTCACGGAGAATGAACGGGCGGCCAATGGCCCCCTGCCCGGTGACGTGTCACTGTATGAGCAGGAATTGGAGTGCTGCCAAGGCCTCAAGACTCCCGGGTACTACCCTGGGCTCAACGCCGCGGAACTGGCGGACGGACAACGGAGCGGAGTCTTCGCCTGTGCCACGTTTACCGGTTCATTTGACGGGCCCAATCGTGTTTTGGCCTGGCGTTCTGAGGACTCCTATCAGGGTGCGGCGTACATTTGCAATCGCAAGCCGGGAGAGATCTTTGTGGCTGGTGGGGCCAATCCACCTTTGACCGGCCCGCTTCCGCCGGGCCCGTTTGTGGCCAAGGCCGATGCCACCACGGGGCGCGAGATCTGGCGTACGTATCTGGACAACGGCAACGCATCCGGCAGATGGATTGCCGCTGTGAACTTGAACATCCTGGCCAACGGCAAGATCGCTTTTGCGTGGGAAAACAACATCGCCCTGCTGGACGCAGACACGGGGCTCATTCTCAAGCGAACTGCGCTTCCCACAGGTGATACCTCTCCTGCCAACAGCAATTTCAAGCATGTCACCGTGGGCCCTGACGGCACCATCTTTGCCAAGAACCAAACGCGCCCCATTGGCTACGAAAAGCAAGGCACGCTCGCCATTGTGAGGGGAGTGCAAGAGGGCTTTAAGCAACCCAACTCACATCTGGTTGCATTGAACCCCGACACCCTGGAGATTCTGGACCACGTGTCATTGCCGGAACCAGCCACAGTGCCCCACATTGCGTGCCAATTTGAAGGCAAGACCGCCATCTATCTTGGCGTGGACAGCGGTGCCCTTCGCTACTTCTGGGATCCTCGCAGTAAGAAACTCAGCCTTGACTCCACGTGGAACGTCAAGCCAATGCAGCCCGGTCAAACGACAGCAGATGCACCCAGCATCATGGGCGATTGGATCATTCTGCAAACCAACGGGATCGGCAGCAAGACCAAGGCGTCAAGCGTCGTGGCCGTTCATCAGAAGGATTCGTCGCGCATGACAACGCTGTTTCCGTTCGGCGAACTCAAGCCGGGGGAGATGAGCTTTGCGCCACCCAAGCCGCAGACGGATCCTGAGAACAACATGATCTACTCCGCTGACTTTGGGGTGAACAAGGTCGCAGGCATCACCTTTGATCCGGCCACTGGACAGATGACGACCAAGTTCCTTCTCGACATCGCCACCACCGCATTCCAGCCGCTCATCGGCCCGAAGGACAAGCGGGTCATCATGCTCTCCAACATGAAGCGCAATGTGGCTCTTGAGCCCATGACTGCCGCGCTCTTTACCGGCAATTACAAGGAGCAGGTGACCTGGTCAGACGCAGCCACCGGACGATTGATTGCCGAGTCCGACTTCTTTGAGCCCATGACTTTTGGGTCGCTCATTGTGCCGGGGTTCGGAGGCCGTGTGTACTACCTGAGCGACGAGGGTTTCGTAGTGATGCAAGTGCGGCCAGCCCTTGCGGAGGCCAACTCCAAATAGGTTTGGGCTGCCGAAGGTTGAGCGGCTAGGTCCAGTTTCCAAGCAGGGTTCCAAGATCCGCGCCGTCAACGATTCCATCGCCGTTGAGATCGGCAGGGCATCCGCCGCACGGGCCCCACGACCCCAGCAACATGCCGAGGTCCGCGCCATCCACGATGCCGTCGCCGTTCAGATCTCCCAAGATTGCATTGCTTAGGTCGCGGACAAAGATGTCCGTGGTTGCGTTGGTGTCACCGGGCACCAAGTTGGATGCCGCGCTCAGAAACGCTACAAAGGCGCCACTGCCGCACACGACCGATTCCTCCGACGTGGCGTTGCCCTGATCACCTGCGGTGGACACGCTGACACGTTCAGTCTGCAGCGTCATTCGGTCATGCACAAACACATCCTGGGTGAAGTTGGTATCGCCCACAACCAGATTGCTTGCAAAGCTACTGAATGAAACATATCGACCGTTACTTGAGATTGAAGGGGCGATGGACAAGTTGCCGCCCTGCACGCCTGCCGACGAGACACTTGCGCGTGTGGTAACTCCAGTCTGACGGTCATGCACGAACACGTCACCCTGATTGTTGGTGTCGTTGGCAACAAGTTGGTTGGAGAAGCTAAAGAATGCCACAAATCGCCCATCCGCCGAGAGAGCGGGCGCATACAGGGACGCGTCTGACACCTGAACACCGCCCGTCGCAACGCTCACCCGAGAGGTGATGCCTGTGAGCCGGTCATGCACAAAGATGTCCCACGTTCCATTGGTGTCACCCGGTACCAGATTGCTTGCCGCGCTGGCAAAGCCAATGAAGCGACCATCCGCGGAGATGGACGGATTCTCAGTGATGTTGTTCGCCTGCTCCCCAAGCGATGACACATTCACACGCGTGGTTTGCCCGAGCGCCAGATTGCGTACAAAGATGTCTCCCTGACCGTTGGTATCTCCGGGCACCAGATTTGTGGCTGACGATTGAAAGACCACAATAGTTCCGTCGCCGGAAATGCTCGACAGATTTGAGCCGTTGTTCGCGGATTGACCCGCTGAAGTCACACTGGCCAACACCAGGCTGCCGGTGACACGGTCATGCACAAAAATGTCTTGCGAGTTGTTCACATCGGAAGGTGTGAGCAGCGCGCCGCTATCAAAGCACACAAATCGACCATCTGAGGAGATGCTTGGGTCGGTGCCACCTGCGGGAGACTGTGCGCCAGTCCACGTGAGACTCACGCGCGACGTCACGCCAGTCTGCCGATCATGCACAAACACGTCGTGAGCCCCATTGGTGTCCCCAGGCACCAGGTTGCTGGCCCAGCTTGCAAAGGCCACATACCGCCCCGTGCTGGAGATGGAGGGAGCGTAAAAATACGATTGGCCGTTTCCCTGAGTTCCGCCGGAATCCACGCTGACGCGAGTGGTTGACTGCGCGCTTGCAAGCGTGGTGAACGCGATCGTGGTCATGAGTGTGTAGGTGAGTGTTTGCATGGGCGTACCTTGGATCCTAAGCCGGGGCACCCATGTCCTCCTAATCGGCTAAACAATTGTGATTCGCATGTTCAGAATGTGCCCCGATCTTCAAGCACGCTGCCCGTACGCTATTGCGGCTGTAGCCTCGTGAGGTCGGGTGTCTCTGGTGATCACAAGCCCCCAATTGCATAGACAAGTCGTACCTCTGGACCTGCTCGCACTTTGTGCTGCAGCCGTCATTGGCCACTCTGCAATCGCCGGTACGCCGAGCTCCACCGGCACTGTCGTCTGCTGGGGCAGCAATGCGGCTGGCCAGTGCGAACCACCCAACGACTTGGGTCTCTGCATGCAGCTGGCGGCAGGTGAAACCTTTGCAGTGGCACTTCGCTTGGACGGCACTGTGGCTTGTTGGGGTTCCAATGCGTTTGGTGAATCCGTACCACCCGTGGCGCTCGGTCGGTGCATTCAGGTGGCAGCGGGCAACCACCACGCCATGGCGCTGAGAGCGGACGGCACCGTCATGTGCTGGGGCAGCAATGCACAAGGTCAATGCAGCATTCCCCAGACGGTGGGTGTTTGCGCACAAGTCGCAGCAGGTGGAGCGCACTCCGCGTCCATCGGCGCAGATGGATCGTTGATCTGCTGGGGCGACAGCACGTTTGGGCAATGCACAGTTCCCGCATCACTTGGCGCATGCGCTCAGGTGGCGCTGGGCGAATCTCATAGCGTGGCCCTTCAAGCCGGTGGCACAGTCGTGGCGTGGGGGCTAAATGACTCGGGGCAATCGGAGATTCCGGCGGCGCTACCAAGTTGCAAGTTCATTGCTGCGGGAGCCCACCATTCCGTGGCATTGCTGGCCAACGGCTCAGTCGTGTGCTGGGGCAGTAACTCATTTGGGCAAACGAATACCCCTGCCAATCTTGGTGCTTGCACGCAGGTCTCTGCGGGGATCGGTCACACTGTGGCGCTGCAAGCAAGCGGTACCGCAGTGAGCTGGGGGGCCAACCGTGCTGGCCAAACCATGGTTCCCCCTGACTTGGGAACCGCCGCGCACGTGGCTGCTGCTGGCAATTTTAGTTTGGCCCTCAAGGCCAAGAACGTCATCGTTGTGGGGTGGGGCAACAACGCTGCGGGCCAGTGCATTCCGCCCTTGTGCTTTGCATCCTGCATTCAAGTGGCCGCGGCAGGCGGACACACCGCGGCTCTGCAGGCTAATGGGCGGGTGGCGTGCTGGGGAGAAAACTCCTCGGGTGAATGCCTTGTGCCGGGAGATCTGACGCTGGCCGCTGCGGTGGGGGCAGGTGCCACTCACACCATCGCACTCCAAGCCAACGGCTCGGTTCTATGTTGGGGCTCCAACACCGTGGGGCAATGCAACGTTCCTGCGGTCGCCACTGCGTATCTGCAAATTGCCGGTGGACTTTCGCACACCGTAGCGTTGCGAGCCAACGGAACGGTTGCGTGTTGGGGGGGCAACAGCTCCGGTCAGTGCACCGTGCCCGCAGGATTGGGGGCCTGTCTGAGCATTGCCGCAGGTCAGCGCCACACCATGGCACGTAAGGCCAATGGCACGGTTGCCTGTTGGGGTTACAACGCTTTCGGGCAATGCAATGTGCCGCCTGCGCTCGGAGCCGTGCGCCACGTTGCAGGCGGCTTCTTTCATTCC
Organism: uncultured Isosphaeraceae bacterium; assembly: GCA_964640485.1. GTDB lineage: Bacteria > Planctomycetota > Phycisphaerae > Phycisphaerales > SM1A02 > CAZXGD01. Next base: position 50,899 of record CAZXGD010000006.1, read on the forward strand.
GTGGCGCTGAAGTCAAACGGATCCGTCGCGTGCTGGGGGGACAATTCCTCTGGCCAATGCGCGATTCCCGCGGGATTGGGGGTGTGTAGAGAAGTTTCTGCCGGCGATTTGCACACGGTGGCGTTGAAGGACAACGGCACGACGGTCTGCTGGGGCTACAACGGCTCCGGCCAATGCAATACCCCCCCACAATTGGGGACTGCCGCCATGGTGACGGGCGGCCAATACCACACCGTTGCGTTGGCCAGCGTTGACACTCCCCCCCTTGCCACCAATGTTCGCTGTTGGGGTAGCAACAGTTGGAGCCAGTGCATCGCACCCGCAGGACTCGGTGAGTGCACACAGGTTGAGGCGGGCTGGCTGCACACGGTGGCGCTGCGAACGGACGGGCAAGTGGCGTGCTGGGGCAACAATCAGTATGGCCAGTGCGATACCCCTTTTGATCTAGGTGCGTGTGTACAAATTGACGCGGGAGCTTGGCATACCATCGCGCTGCGAAGTGACCACACAGTGGCTGTGTGGGGCATCAACTCTGCCGGGCAAACGATTCTTCCTCCGGGTCTTGGGTTGTGTTCGCAGGTTTCCGCCGGGGGTTCGTTTTCTGCGGCGGTGCTTCTCAATGGTTCCGTGTTGTGCTGGGGGGACAATCTGCTTGGACAGTGCAATGTGCCCACAAATCTCGGTGGCTGCACGCAGTTGGACGCAGGCCTCAATCACACCGTGGCGCTCCGCACCGACGGGTCCGTAGTGTGCTGGGGGGACAACAGCGCTGGCCAGTGCAACACTCCAATCACACTCGGGAGTTGTGTGCAAGTGGCTGCGGGAAGCGCCCATTCTGCGGCCTTGACGCAAAGTGGCCAGGTGGCCTGCTGGGGAAGCAATTCCGCAGGTCAGTCCAGCGTTCCTGCCGGATTGGGGGCCTGTTCGCAGGTCATGGCGGGTCAGTTTCACACCGTGGCTATGAAACCGGATGGCACGGTGGTGTGCTGGGGCAGCAATGCGTCGGGACAGTCAAATGTTCCGCTCAGCCTTGGTGCCACCACGCAGGTCACGGCGGGCGGTTCTCACACCGTGGTGCTCACGCTGGGCGGCAGTTCGGCGTGCCCCGCGGACTTTAACTATGACGGGCAGGTTGATGGAGCGGATCTTGGATTCATGCTGGCCAGTTGGGGCATGCATCAGGCCGACCTCACGGGTAACGGCGCGGTGGACGGCGCAGATATCGGCTGCCTGTTGGGTGCGTGGGGCCCCTGCCCGCTCACGTGGAGTGCCTGCTACGAATAGGCCCAGGCCGCGAGCCCGTGGCGCGCCACCGGCACGCCGCTAAAAACGCATTTGAGTGCCTTCCTTGCAAGTGGTGCCTCCGTATGAGTGACCGCCACTTGGCTTGGCTGCAGGTGCTAGGATTACCGCTTGTTTTCTTCTCCCTTCCGTCACAGCATGCGCGAACGTTGCTTCATTCCCCTCTCCCTGCTGGCACTGGGGGTGGTACTGCTTTCCGGCTGCAGCGCCCTGCTCGTTGAGCGTGCCGACCCTGCTGCAGAAAAGGCCACGATCGACCGGCAAGCGGTCAAGATTGAAAGCGTGGACGTCGACCCCATCATGCGCGGCACGGTGGCCTCCGAGACTGGCCTCACCGGCTTTAACGAGACGGTGGTTCGGGGCTACGGACTGGTGGTGGGTCTGCAGGGCACGGGCAGCAAGACCATGCCCGCCGAAGTGCGTGCCTACATGATGGCGGAGTTAGCCCGCCGTGGGTACGGCTCTGGCCGCGACGATGGCAAGATGATCACCCCGCAGCAGATGCTCAATGATCCCAACACAGCGGTGGTGGTCGTTGAGGGCGTGATTCCGCCCGGGGCACCCAAGAACACCTCGTTTGATCTGCGTGTCTTTGCCGCGCCCGGTACTGCCACCAACAGCCTTGAGGGCGGAAGACTTCTTCTCACCAATCTGCGCCCAGGCCCCCTGTACACCGGAAGCCGACAACCATTCGTGTTGGCGGAGGCCAGCGGCCACATCGTGATCAACCCGTTTGTTGATCCCAACTCGCTGGCCAGAGACTCCATCACCCGCACCAGCGGCCGAATCTTGGATGGTGGCAAAGTGTCCAAGGACATGCCCCTGCGCTTGCGCCTGTACACACCCAGTCACGCGCGCACCGAGACCATTCAGAACTCGATCAACTCTCTCTTTCCGCGTGAACCGCGGCAGCGTGAAGAGACCGCCCGCGGCCGCTCCGGTGATGCCATCGACCTGACCGTTCCGCCCAGTTATGCCAAAAAGACCGGCGAGTTTGCAGAGCTCATCCGGCACACGCCCCTCAATATCGACAACCCTGAGCAGAGTGCAATGGCCATCCGCCGCTCGCTGCTGGCCAATCCTGGTGCAGCGGGCGCCGCCAGTTGGCGCTGGCAAGCCTTGGGCAAAAAGGCGCTGCCCATGGTGCAGGACCTGTACACCTATCCCGAAGAGCAGCCACGTTTGGCCGCACTGGACGCGGGCGCCAAACTGGATGACATGCTGGCGGTGCCCCACCTGCTGGACATGGCCAACAACAGCAAGAACATGACCTACCGCATTGAGGCGGTGAATCTCATGGGCAGAATGGGCATCAACCCCGAGATTGACATGGGTCTGCGGAAACTGCTGGACGATCCGGAGATTGAAGTTCGACTGGCGTCCTTTGAGGCGCTGAATCGGCGCCGAGATCCCAGGATCATCGCGGTTGACCTAGGTAAGCAGTTCATTTTGAATCTGGTGCCCAGCAAGTACCCCCTGATCTATGTGACCCAAAGCGGGCAGCCACGCATCGTGGTGTTTGACGACCAGCTTGAGGTGGCCCGGCCGATGACCATCGTGGCGTGGGACACGCGCCTGATCATGAAGGCCGACCCCGGTGATGACTTTGTGCAAGTTCGTTACCGCGAAACCCCCTCTTCACCGGCGGTGGTTGACCGAGTACGCCCGCGCATGATGGAGTTCATTAGTTACCTGGCGCGTCGGCCCACAACCGAGAACCCTGAGAGCGGCCTTGGATTCTCCTACAGCGAGACGATCGCGGCTGTCCACGAACTCTGGAAAAACCGGTACATCAAGGCTGATTTCCAGGCTGAACAGGATCGATTGCTTACCGCCCTCACGCGCGTGAATGAGACTGATGACTCTGCCCGTCCTGAGTTCATGGAAGACCTAGTTGAGCCTGGCACCCAACCCGGAGCCCCGGCATCATCGTTGGCGGAACTTGGAGGATCGCGCAGTGATATTGAGGCGATTTCCCGTCCGGGGCTTGATACCTCGAAGCCAAGGAAAGATACTGTGCCCCGGTAGAGCGAGCCTAGGATGGGCCGCTGCGTCCGACAGGAGGTCCCCCGCGTGCGTCTTGCCAGACTCGTACTCAACGGTTTTAAGAGCTTTGCCGACACGACCGAGTTCCGCTTTGACAGCCCGATTATCGGGGTGGTGGGGCCAAACGGTTGCGGCAAGAGCAATGTCGTAGATGCCATCAAGTGGGTGCTGGGAGAACGCAGTGCCAAGAGCCTGCGCGGCGGAGCCATGCTTGATGTGATCTTTGCAGGCAGCGCCACGCGAAAGCCCAGCGGCATGGCCAGCGTGACGCTGGTCTTTGAAAACCCCGTCCTAGATCACTTGGTGAAGCGTGCGGTGGCGGCCAATTCGCCTGCCATGGATTCGGACCTCGATCCGGCCTTGGAAGCGGGTGAAGATGGAGAGTTTTCTACCTCGAGCGCGGTTGATCGGCTGAATGTTTGCCACCGCGGTTTGCCGGTGGATACCGACGAAGTAGAGGTCACACGCCGGCTGTTTTCTGATGGGCGCAGCGAATACCTCATCAACTCCGCCAAGGTGCGACTGCGGGACATTAAGGAACTCTTCATGGATACGGGCATCGGCAACGACGCCTACTCCATCATCGAACAGGGCAAGGTTGACGCCATGCTCCGCGCCGCCCCGCTGGAGCGCCGACAGATTCTTGAAGAGGCCGCCGGCGTTGCCAAGTTTCGCGCACGCCGCACCGAAGCGCAGCGCAAGTTGGAGTCCGCCGACAAGAACCTGGTTCTGGTGCGCGAACAGTTGGCCAACACTGAACGTCGCCTTCGCATCGTGAAGGGTCAAGCCGAGAAGGCGCGGGCCTTCCAGTCGTTGGAGTCTCGCCGCCGCGATCTTCGCCGCGAGCTGGCGTTTGATCTGTATCACGAACTGCGTGAGCGCCTTTCGGGCCTCACGAGCGAGCTTGCTGGGCTCGAGCGCGATCGGCAGCAATTGGCTTCAGTGGTGGCCGATTTGGAACACCAGAAGAATGAGGTGGAAGGTGCACGGCAACGGGCGCAAGAGCACCTTCGCACCTTGGAAAGCCAGCGGATTGAGAATGTGGGAGTGCATAAACAGGCTGAGCAGCGGGTGGAACTTGGGGAGCGATCTCTGGCAGAATTGCAGGAGCAGTCGCAGCATGACAACGCCCGGCTGGACGAGTTTGCTGCACGCATCGCCGACCTCGCCGCGCAGTTGGGCCACATGGGTGAACAGGTGGCCGCGGCGGCTGAAGCCACCACAGACGCTGAAGTGAGAGTGGCTGCGGCCAGCACCGCTCGCGCGCGTGGAACTGAACGCGCCCAACACACGCGCGCCAGCGCCGATCGTCTTCGAGATCAGGCGCAGAGCACCGACCGTGAGATCGCTCGCGCCGCAGCCCACCTTGCCGCAATCGACGATCGCGAACGCCAACTTGCCGAGCAGATGACGCGCTTGGATCAACGGCGTCTACCCGTGGAGTTGGAACTGGATTCTCAGCGCGCACTTCGAAACAGCCACGTCGTGCGAAAGTTGGTGGCACTGGATGAGGGTGTTCGTCACGAGCGGGAGATCCATGCGCACTTGGACACCGCATCCAAGTTGGGTGATCGCCACGCGGGTTTGGCACGGCGGTTAACGGAATTGCGCGATGAACGCACCGCGCTGGAAAGCCGCCGTCAGTTGCTTCAAGAAATGCAGCGCGCCCGTGAGGGTGTTGATCAAGCGGTGCGGGCAGTGCTTGGCGATCGCGAGCGATTTCCGTCCGTCACGGGCATTCTGGGCGAATCTGTGGAAGCCGACTTTGCGGATGCCCCCGTGGTTGAGGCCGCGTTGGGCCGCGATCTCGAACTCTTGCTCGTGCAAACCTCAGGCGAATTGCCGGAACTTGCAAAGGCCTGCCAAGACGTGGACGGCCGCGTGACGTTGGTCGCCGCAGATGTTCAATTCGCAGCCACCCCGCCGAGACCAGACGTCACGGGGGTCTCTCCGGTTGCCAATGTGCTCCGCGTGCGCGATGAGGCTTCTGCCGTCGTTGGGCGTTTGGTGGCCGACTGTTGGATTGCCCCCGATTTGGCAACCGCCCTCTTCTTGGCCGCGGGCACCCATCAGGGGGCCAGATTGGTCACCCGTGACGGAGCCGTGGTGGACGGATGCGGGCGAGTGACCGTGGGCCGCCCCACGGGCGTCGGCGCCGGTGAGGGCTTGCTGACTCGAAGGGCCGAATTGGTGCACCTATCAGCACGGCTTGACGCGCTGGCGTTGGAGATGCAAATGGCCGAAGGCGAGGCCGCTGACCTTCTGGCGCGGAGCGACGAGGCCAGACGCCGCCATCGTCAAGTGGAGGAGGCGTTGGCCGCCGTCGGCCGTACTGTCGTTGACGCCGAGTACCAGTGCGACCGTTGCCAGCAGATGATCCAGCGAGTGGAGCACGACAAGGCCACGCTGGAGTTGGAGATGGATGATCTCCATCGGCGACTGCGGGCCCTTGATGGGGAACGCGCCAGCATTGAAGAAAAGCTGGGGCAGTTGCGTGCCGTACTCGGTGCGCTTGAAGGCCGCCATGCGGTGGCTGAAGCTGAAGCTCAAAAAGCGGCCGGTCTTGCGGACGCGGCGGCGGAAGCCCTTGGTGCTGCCCGAATCGAGAGCACCCGTGCTGGCGGACACTTGGATGCGCTTCGCCGTGAGCGGCGCACCAAGGAACTGGCGCTGGACGAGGAGCAGCGGCAGCGCGGCTTGGTTGCAGACCAAGCAGATCGATGCCGACAGCAGATGGAGCGGTACACCGCCTCTATTCAAGAGGCCAGGTCGACCGCCGCGCAAGCGGCGAGCCTGCTCACCAGCGTGGCTCAGCAGATTGAAGAAGCAGCCGTGAGCGCCGAGGCCACCCACACGGCCGTGGAGCAGGCTGCAGCCCGACTACGGCTGGTGCGAGAGCAGGCCACCATTCTGGAACGCAACTGGAACTCCGTTGAGATGAGCCGCCGTGAGGTGGAGATCAAGCGCGAAGCTCTGGAGGAGGCCACGCTTCAAGACCTTGAATTGGATCTGAGCCCCGAGTACGCGGCATACGCCGAGGCGCGCGCTCAGGAAGGCTTTACCCCTATCCGTCGCGATGATGCCGAGCGCGAACTTGCCGATCTGCGTGACTCCATTCGCAAGCTGGGCAACGTAAACCTTGACGCCATCGAAGAAGAGGGCCAACTTGAGCAGCGCAACGAGGAACTCATTCGCCAAGTGGCGGACATCGATCAGGCCGCCAAGCAATTGGGTGAGCTCATTGTGCAGCTTGACGCTGTGACCCGAGTGCGGTTTCAGGAGACCTTTGACGCGGTGCGCGAGCACTTTGCCGGCAATGGTGGAATGTTCCGCCGACTCTTCGGCGGTGGCAGCGCCGACTTGTACCTGCTTCCCTTGGAGGAGACCGGCGAGATTGACATCTTGGAAAGCGGCGTGGAGATTCGAGCCAAACCCCCCGGCAAAGAGCCCCGCGTCATCAGCCAACTCTCCGGCGGCGAAAAGACCATGACGGCGGTGGCACTGCTCATGTCGATCTTTAAGAGCAAGCCCAGCCCCTTCTGCGTGCTTGACGAAGTTGATGCCGCACTGGACGAATCCAACGTGGAGCGGTTCTGCTCAGTCATCAAGGAGTTCCTAGACCGCAGCCACTTCATTGTCATCACCCACCACAAGCGCACCATGCAGTCATGCAATCAGCTGTATGGCGTCACCATGCCGCAGCGCGGCGTGAGCAAGCGGGTGAGCGTGCGCTTTGAACAGGTGGGCACTGATGGCACCATCGCCCGTGAAGCGGTGGACGTGGCGGAATCCGCACCGGCCACCCAGCCACCTGAGGCGATGCGTCCCAGCAGCGCGCTCGCCGGGGCTTGGAAGGGCAAGTAAAAACGGCTGGCTCCCATGGGAGGGAGCCAGCCGTGGTTTGCACAATCGTTGATCGCTGACTTATGACCAGGCGGAAAGCAGTGCGCCTAGGTCAGCGCCATCCACGTTGCCGTCGCCGTTCAGATCGCCAGCACCGTTCGTACCCCAGTTGCCCAGCAGGATGCCGAGGTCTGCACCATCAACAACGCCATCGTTGTTCAGGTCGCCAAAGACCGCGGGGACGAGCGTTACCGTAAGCGCGTAGAGCTGAATGTTGTCTACGCCCGCCACTGGTGAGACCTTGAAGTGGTACGTCTCGTTGGTGGTGATCAGATAGTCAGTGATCTGCTCCAAGAAGCCAGCTGCAGTGATGTTCTGAGTCACCAGCAGCGTGGTACCCACATTGCGATAGAGCTGAATCTGCAAGTTCTGAACTGCCAATGAGTTGGTGGAAGTTCCGGAGTTGCACGCCTGTGTTTCTGGCCCAACCGTGTAGGTGCTGCCGACGGGGGTGACACGAATGGTGGCCTTCATGCCAACGGTGCCCGTGAACTTAAACCAGTCCAAGTCAGAGTTGTCGTCGATGGACAGATTCTGAATGAGCGTTACGCCCGTGTTCGGAATGTTGTCAGCCGCGGCGATGGTGTCGTTGGTCTCAAGCGGATCTCCATAGTGGCGCTGCCCGCCGCGGATATCGTCATGCTGAGGCCCGTCGAAATTGGTGGCGATGAAGGGCTCCATGAGTTTGGTGCTGTTGGCCGGGCAAACGTGATCCAGGCCAATGCCGTGCCCATGTTCGTGCATGAGAATGTTGCGCAGAAAGCGCCAGTTGTTGGTGCTGGGCCCCCAACTGATGCCGCTGTTGATGACCATGTCACCGCCCACACCGGTACCGGGAAAGAAGTTGTACGCCAGCACCTGATTGGTGGTGAACGAGTGCGCTGCCAATCGGCAGTCGCCGCGCAATGAACTTCCTGATGTACCCCACGCGGCGCCGTCGTCGCTGAGTTCGGTGTACGTGATACCGGTGAGTTCCTGCCAGCGGTCAAACACCTGTCGAATGATGTTCTTGCCAGCTTCCAATGTGCCAAAGGTGGACGTGAGCTTGGCGTTGATGTTGTTGGTACCACCACCCAAGCCTTCATCGGGCATCGCCAAGCCGTCCGGAACAATGCTCCAGCGAATGGTGACGGGAGTTCCCTGAGTGGAACTGCCACCCAGATTCCAGCGATTGCCGAGTTCGTAAGACGCTCCGCCCTCATCTTCGGGATGATTGTTCTGCCAGGCCACAAGCATGGACTGCGTGACCAAGTCGCGTTCTTCGGCAGTGGTTCCCGGCGCAAAGCAGGTGGCCGCCTTCAAGCCAGGAATATCCCCGTTGCAGGTGGGAAAGTTGGCCAGTTCAATGCGTTCTTCGCCACCTCGGCCGGCACGTTCATCGGCAAATGAGCGAGAGTGTGAGTTGCTTAACGAGGCGCCAACGGCAGTCAGGGCGAGCGCGCCAAGAAATGCAACAGAAGCGGCGCTGGTCGTGGTGATACGCAGCATGTGAACGGAGTCTCCTTAGAAAGTGAATCGTGAACGCCAGTCTTGCTCCACCCCATGGCAAGTCAACTGAGGGTACTCCTCATTATTGACCTGCGCCACGAAAAACGACTCAACTCGGTCGTTATCGGGGGTAGATGCCCTTCAGAGGTGCTGGAGCGCTATCGCTTGGCAGGAATGGTGAGTTTCATTCCTGGCTGGATGGCCTGAGCATTCCCCTTGAGAAGTGTTGCATTGGCTTCCAAAATACGGCGCCAATCCGCATCTGATCCGTACACCTTGCGCGAGATTGCCATGAGCGAATCGCCGCTTTGGACGGTGTAGGTATTGGCGGTTGTCGTGGATCCAGCGGTTGGCTTTGAGGCTGGAGTCGTTGCACCTGCCAAGTTTGCGCCCGGGATCTTGATCTTCTGACCGATCTGAAGATTGGTCGCAGAAACCCCCGGATTGGCATCTTGAATCAATCGTGACTTTGATGCATCGCCCAGAAACCTGCGTGCGAGTCCCTCAAAAGTGTCACCTGACTGAACGGTGTATTCCGTGTGGGTGTGAGTCGTGCTGGGCGAAGGCGCCGTGCTGGGAAAGTTTGGCGATGTGGGCGTTGTTGGAGAGACGCTCGGCGCGGATCCGCCAACTGGAGTGGGCGCGCCGATGGTGGCGCTCGTGGAGCCCTTGTTTGCAGCGGCCGCGCCGGGAGGTGCAAATGCGCCAGCGGGTGGCGTGGTCACGGGGCCTCTTCCATCACTCGTGATGGTGGTGGGCTTGCCTTCGGTAAGCCCACCGGTCGGTGCGGTCGCCACTTCAGCGGACCCAACTGGTGCCGCGTTGTTCACCGGAACCGGAACGGCGGGTGTGGGGTTCGGATTGAAGAGAAATGCGTAGTAAAGACCGATGGCTGCCAGCACGACAACCACCACCACTGCGATCAGACGAGTTCCATTCGACATGTGTTCTCCTTGCAACCGGCATCATGCCGGTGGTGCGCGGCAGCGTGATTAGGCTGCTGCCGTGCGTGGTCCATTGGTGGTGCCTGTGGCCGGTCCACCAACCGGCTCCGGCAATCCCTTGCCGGGAACGTAGACGAGCGGGGCTGCGATCGCTACAGACGAGAAGGTACCAGCGATCAAGCCGATAAGGAAGGTGTACGCGAAGGGCTGCATGGTGTGTCCCCCCATGATGTAGAGCACCACGGGGGTAAGCGCTGTGCAGGTACCGGTGAGCACCGTCCGGCTGAAGGTCTGGTTGATCGAATCGTTGATGATGGACCGGGTGGCATGGGGCAACTTGCCCCGGTTTTCGCGTACCCGGTCCAGGATCACGATGGTGTCGTTGATGGAGTACCCGATCACGATGAGGAGGGCTGCCACCACGTTCAAATCAATGCGGAAGTCATGAAGCAGCAGGCTAGCTCCCAGGGAGGTCTCCCCACCCCATTTGCTAAGGGCTAAGGCGCCTAGGCACACGGCAACGTTAAAGATGATTCCGATGACCGTGGCCACTGAATACAACAGGGAGCCGAAGCGCACCCAGATGTAAACGAGCATGCCCAGGAAGCTCACCACGACGGCCAAAGCGGCTTGGAAGGCCATTTCTCGGGCCACCGCGGGTGAAATGCTGGAAACCTGCTCAAGGGTGGCAGGCTGGCTGAACGCGCTGGTGACGAGCGCCCACTCGCGGTCCGCCAGGCTGCGCTGCCAGATGGCGTCTGAGATCTTGGCGCCCGCGGTGAGATCGGGATCCCCCACCACCACGGCCAGCTTGGAGAAGCCTCCCTCCGGCGCGGCCTGAATGCCCACCACGTCGACGGCCCGCCCACCCACATCGCTAAAGTCGGGCTGAGCGCGCATGCGGCGGATGCGCTCGGAGGCATCGGCCACCGTCATGGGGGGAGAAATGTCAGAAACCACCACTGCGACGCCTCCCAAGGCTTGGTCAGCTTGGAAGTCCTCCATAGTGGGGATGCCCAGCACGTCGCGCAGGCTGGCTTGATCGATCTTGAAGGTGTGCGCGGCAGAGGACCGATCCCCCAGCCCCTTGAAGGCGACCGGCCGGCGAATGTCCATCTGGTCTTCAAAGGCGCCCACCACGGCGGCCACAGCCTCTTGTGCCACCTGCGCCTCTTCGGCCATCCCCGCCGGATTGGGGATCTTGATCTGGAAGGTGGTGGCTTCAAACTTGTCGGTCTGTTCCCCCACGGTCAATACCGTGGCATTGCGGAACTCCGCGAGTTGGGGGTTGTTCACCGCCTTGGTGCCGATTTCGTGCAATCGCGCCTCAACATCGGGCCGAGGAATCAGCAGCCGACCGTCTTTGGCAGCAAGTTCACCCGGCTTGGCCATGCGCGTCACCATGGTCATTGACGTGCCGCCTCGGAACTCGGTTTCGTAAATGTCGTTGCCTCGAACGAATGTGGCCACGATGCTCACCACGGCCAGAAGCACGGCAAAGGCCCAGAGCGCGTGCCGATACTTGATCCAGTCAAGCTTGGGGCGTAGCACGCGCGAGATCACGGGCACCGCGATGGGGAGCATGCTCACCGACTTGGCGCGCGTGGAGAGCGCGTACAAGCGCATGAGCACGTGCGTCACGATGAGCCCCGAGGCAAGCGTGCTGAACACGCCGATGCCCATGACAAGCGCAAAGCCTTTTACTTCTGCGCCAGCAAACCAATACAGCACCAGCACCACGATCAGGTGCGTAAAGTTGCCGTCGATGATCGCTGAGGCCGCGCGCTTGATGGCGATCTCAATGGCGTCTTCTAACTTGCGCCCCTTGTCAATCAACTCTTCGCGCAGACGCTCGTAAATGAGCACGTTTGAGTCCACGGCCATCGCCAAGCTCAACGCGACGCCGGCCAGGCCGGGCAGCGTGAAGTTGGCGTCCACCAGCGACATGGCAAAGAAGATCACCAGCGCGTTGACCAACAAACTCACGTTGGCAATGAGTCCGGGCAGAAAGTAGTAAAAGATCATCACCAAGAAGGTGACGCCAATGGAGATGAACACACTGTTCATTCCCTTGTTCAGATTGTCCTTGCCCATCGCGGGGCCAAGCACGCTGACGGAGATGGGTTCCGGAGAAAGGCGCGCACCCAGAGAGCCGGATGCCAGCACCCGCACCAGATAGTCAAGCTCTTGCGTACTAAACGTTCCGGTGATCTGCCCGCTGCCGCTGATCTTGGTGACCAGATTGGGTGCGGTGTAGACCTGATTGTCCAGCACAATGGCCATGGGCTGCCCAATGTGCGCCCCGGTCATGCGGCCCATGAGCGTGCCGCCGTTGGTGTCCAACTGGAACGCCACCGAGGGGCGGCCCATTTCGTCAACTGCCCGCTGAACCCCTTTCATGGACCACTGCGTGCCACCGACCTCGTGCGTCATGGATCGCTCAGGGTTGGTCCAGAGCAGCAGGTAAATGCTGCCATCGGGTCCGCGCCCCGCCACCACGTTTTGCCTGCCAGCAAAGTAGGAAACAGGATCTGCCATGGCCAGCGCCAGGCTTTCAGGGGTGTCCGCCCATTGGCTGAGGTCATTGATCTTGAACCAACGCGCCACCGGATTCTCGGTGGCGTTGGGTCCACCCGTCCGCAACTGCTGCCGCATTTCTTCTACGTTGACACCCAGAAGCGTTGCATTCGTGGCCGCGATTCGGAAGTCAAGCACACCCGCGCCGCGCAGGAGCCGCTTGAGATCTTCGGGGTCGTCGAGCGTCTTGCGCTTGGCGGTATAGGCATCGTGCAACACCACCAGTGCATCCAGTGCTGAGGCGTGTCCAGGAAACTCGGCCTTGATCTCGGCGAGCGCAATGTCCCGCTCGCTCTGAGGGGCAACGGTCGCGGCGGGCGGAGTTTCACCAGGGCTTGACGCACTGGCGGCAGGTGCGGCAACCTTTGTCTTGGTTGACATTCCCAGCACACGCGATAACCGACCAGCGCTGAGCGCACCTGTGCGAATGCCAGCTCGTGCGGCGTCATACTTGAGTTCAGATTCAGCCACCGCCAACTCCAGCGCGTCGATGGCCTCCTTGGGTTCATTGGCAGCCTTGGCGGCGTCGTAACGTGTGCGTGCGTCGCGCGCAGCGTTGAATGCTTCCTGCAGCGCCACAAATGCGGCCTGTCGCGCGGGGTCTCCTTCGCCAAGGGTGGCGGCCTTGCCTTCAGCAAGCGCTAGGTCAACGGCGCGTGGTGTCAGGTGAGCTTTGCGTACCAATGCCTCGAGGGCATCGCGATACTTCACCTGTGCGTCGCGTACCTCTTCATCGGGCAAGGGCATTACAACTTCGATGCGATCTTCACCCTGCGGTGTGAGAGAAAGATCCAACACGCCCTGCGGATTCACGCGATCTTTCAGCACCTTAATGGTCTGATTGAGCGTTTCTCGCTTGTTGGCCCCTTCAGGAATGTTGACGGAATAAATGAGGCTCACACCGCCGCGCAAGTCACGGCCCAACTTGATTTTCTGCACTGGCGGAATCAATGCCAGAACCATCACCACGCAGGTGCACAGGATGACAATCGCGTCAACCAGTGACTGTTTGAGCGGCGGAAGCGACTTGCGCACCCCCATCACATAGACCACTAGCAGGATGGGAAGTATGAGCGTGTAGAAGAGAAGCTGCATCGTGAACCTGTAAACGAGGAAGCGCTGAAGTGGGCCACTTGCGGTGCCCGCGCGTGTGAATCAGGCCCTCGGCGGAGCCTGGAGGCAAAGTCGTGAAAGTTAGGAGCCGTTGGAACCGGTCGCGCCGGCCAGCACCTGGCTGATGGCGGTCTTGCTGACGGTGAGGCGCGTGTTGGTGGTTTCGTCCACCTTGATGATGATGGTGTCGTCCTTCAACTCAACCACCGATCCAAGGATGCCGCCCACCGTAAGCACGCGATCATGCTTCTTAATGGTGCTGAGCATCTGCTCGCGCTTCTTGCGCTCTTTGCGCCCGCCCATGAGGCTGAACACGATCATGCCGCCCACGATGAGCAGCATGATGATGAGGAAGGAGCTGTTGCCACTTGCGGGGGCAGCGGTATCCGCCGCGCCTGGTGTCCCGGTACCGCCGGCCACCGTGGAAGATCCAGCAGCGGCTGCACCTGTGACGGGTGGCAAACCGACGGCGGGGCGAGCGTCAAGAGTGGGCGCGCCGGCGGTTTGGTATGCAAGGAGGACGATGTTTGAAGGAAGCATGTTGATCATGGTGTGTCTGCGATGGACTGCTCTGGGACTATGACTGGACTGTCTAGGCACGGCCACCTGCCGCGAAGCCAAGACCACCCATCCTCCCGGATCGCGGCCCGAATGTCCAGCATAAGGCGTTGGAAGTGCCGAATGTTATGGATGCTTACCAGTGTGGGTCCGAGCATTTCCCCCGCCATGAAGAGGTGGCGAAGGTAGGCCCGGCTGAATCCGCCAGCGCAGGCGTAGCAATCGCACGCCGGATCGAGCGCGCCAGGATCTTGGGCAAAACCGGCGTTCTTGAGCCTAATGGGCCCTGTGCTCGTGAATGCATTGGCATTGCGGCCGTTCCGGGTGGGCAGCACACAGTCAAACATGTCCACCCCGGCACAGACAGCCATCAGCACGTCTCGTTCGTATCCCACCCCCATCAGATAGCGCGGCCGCGCGGCCGGCAGCAGCGGCGCAGTGAACTCCACCACCTGTCGAATGGCATCCGGGCCCTCCCCGACCGCCACGCCCCCAATCGCAAATCCGGGAAGGTCGAAGGAGCACACCCCTTCCACGGATCGCTTGCGCAGATCAAGATCTGTGCCCCCCTGCACGATTCCAAAGAGCGCTTGATCACCCGGGCGCGCATGGGACCGCACACACCGCTCCAGCCAGCGGAGCGTGCGCTCGTGCGCCTGCTCCATGCGGGTGGCGTGATCCTGAATACCGCGAGTGCGCGCCACACGTCTGGGGTCTGCATCGGGGCCGGCAATGGCCGCCGGAGCGCAGTCATCAAATGCCATGATGATGTCCGCGCCAATCTGGTTTTGCACGCGCATGCTTGACTCGGGGCTCAGGTGAACCAGCGATCCGTCGATAAAGCTGCGAAATGAGACTCCCTCATCCGTCAGTTTGGCGGTGTCACTCATGGAGTACGCCTGGTACCCGCCGGAGTCGGTGAGGATGGGTCCACTCCACCGCATGAACGAGTGAGTGCCGCCCAACTGTTCCAGACGGTCTCCTCCGGGACGCAACAGCAGGTGATAGGCGTTGTTCAAAATGATCTGACTGCCGGTCTCACGCACCTGCTGTGGAGTCAGCCCTTTCATCGCGGCAGCGGTGGCCACGGGCATGAAGGCGGGCGTATCAAATGACCCGTGCGGAGTGGTCACCACTCCGAGCCGCGCGCGCGTGGTGCGGCTGGTGGCCGTGACTTGGAAGGAGAGTGCGCTCACGTGATCAGCGCCGACTGGCCTCGCGCAGCGTGCCCTTCTCAGCCTCAGTAAGCGAGTTCAGACCACCCTGACGAATCTTGCTCAGAATGCGGTCGATCTCAGTGCCTTGCACTCCGGATCGCTTCTGCGCCGCGCGTGCCTTCGCCACGCGACTGGTGGGGTCGAACTGCCCCAGAAAGTCAAACATTCCATGCAGGTGATGGGGATTGCGAATGAAGTAGAACCCAGCCAGCGCTCCGCCGATGTGCGCCGCTTCACCCCCAGCATTGGTCCAGCCAAAGAAGACGGCCACCAGCGCCACGCACACCAGACCGTAGGCCAGAGTCTTGAGCCGCATGGGAATAATAAAGAAGAGCATGACCTGCGCATTCGGCGCCAGAAATGCTCCCGCCATGATCACGCCGAACACGCCAGCTGATGCGCCCACCAGCGGCAACGTCGGATCATTCACTAACAGTCCGGGTACGTTGAACCTTGGGCCAAAGAGCGCCTGCCCGCCGACGCCCAGACCGTTCAACAGCAGATACATGAGTGCGCCGCAAATGCCGCAGAGCAGATAGAAGGCTAGATACCGCTTGCGACCCAAGTACTGCTCAACCATTCCACCAAAGAAGAAAAGGGTGAGCATGTTGAACAGAATGTGGTCAATGCTCACGTCCGAGTGCAGAAACTGAAAGCTGATAAAGCGCCACACCTGCAGCCCGCTCCAGCCGGTGATGGTGTCATGCCAGATGACCGCTTTGGCGGTTGAGAAGTACCCCCAGTGCATCAGCAGTGGATCCAGACGGAACTCTTGGATGGCCACGGGGCGTCCACCGAGTTGCACCACGGCACGCCCGATCATTTGGCCGCGCGGTCGATTCTTTTCCCATTGAATGGGTGAAACGGCAAAGTCTGAGGCGCGGATTCCCGCGATCTCGGCGGGGCTCACGGACTGCAGCAGCGTGGTGCTGACGAGTGTGGGCACCTTGGGGCCGAACACGTTAAAGACGTACACCACCACGCATGCCGCAATGATCCAACCGGTGACACTCAGCGGATTGCGACCTCCAGCCCTGAAACCTGAGGGGGTGCGCGGAGCGTGGGAAGCGCGGGAATAGTCTCGGTCGTAGATGCCCATGTGGGGTGTTAGAACTCTGGGGAGCGTTCAGTCGGACGTAGCGTTTGGCGAAAACGCAAACGATAATCGCATCCGCTAGGGCTTGCGGTCATCCAATCCACCGCGCCGCTGATTCGTGGCTGCGCGAAGGGTGGCCTGCTCGGCCTTGGAAAGGCTGGAGATGCCCTTGCGGGCAATCTTGTTAAGAATGCGATCAAGTTCCTGAGCCTCTTGAGCACTCGCTTGCCGAGCTGTTTCCTGTGGATGGTCTTGGGAATCTGTGTCCAAGACAGAAGGAAACGAGGGCATCATTGCCTCCAGCAGGCGGTGTTGCCTTCGCACCACCGCCGCATGGACAAAGCACAGGATTCCCACCGCCAGCAATGCTGGAACATCCATCAGAAGAGCCACTGTGGCCACCGCCGCTGCCACTCCCATGCTGATCTCCGCCGTGCGAGAGCCCTGGCGAGCAGAGCCATCCGCGCCGCCGGTTACGGCCTGAAGGAAGTACCCGCCGTCCAGTGGCAACATAGGCAGGCAGTTGATGAGGGCCAACTGAAGTCCGGTGCGCTGGATGATCCACAACGTCTCCAACCACGCGGCATGAGGATTGCGAAGCCACGCGTCGTTCAGGGGATCTGGAAAGGCGCTTCCTCGCCACTCTGCGGTTGCCAGCCCGATGGGAACCGCCAATCCCAGCAGCACCACAATGGATGTGCATGGGCCCGCGAGGCCTGCGGCCAACGATGCGCGCCAACCAGCGGCGGGGTGCACACCCTCCAGTGATCCCAGTGGCCAAAGGGTGAGATCATCCGCTGTTCCACCGCACGCCCTAACCACAAGCGATCGAATCCACTCGCGGAGCACAACCAACACCAACAGTGCGCCCAACGCCTGACCGGCAATCGCGGGCCCCGGTGTGGAGCCCCCCGTTGCCGTGTCCGGCGAGCTGCTCAGAATGCTCCGAGACATCACCAGCACCACGTACACCAGCAGCAGCCAATGGACTTTGAGCCGAAAACCCGCGATCGACAGAATGGGAATGGGGCGGAGCCACGCACGCGGGGAGCGGGACTCTGACTCCACCCAATTCACTGCGCGGCACTTTCACGCCACAGGCGCCACTGGGCGAACGCGGCAATGGTCTTGCCGTCTTCCATGCTTCCATCGGCAATCATGGCTTGCAACTCTTCTTGCGAACGCATGACTACTTCGATTCGCTCACCAGGCTCGAGCCGTTGCGGCACCGGGGTCAGCTCGGTGGCCTGATACACGTGCATCCGCTCGTCGGCAAAGCCAGGACTTGTGAGAAACTCCCCCACCCTGCGCACGCGATGCGCACAAAACCCAGTCTCTTCTTGCAGTTCACGCGCCGCGGCTTGAGCGGGGTCCTCCCCTGGTTCCAGTTTGCCCGCGCAGAACTCATCGAGCCAGCGTTCAACGGTGATTCGCCAATTGCGAATCATCACCAAGCGGCCATCGGCCATCACAGGAATCACAGTGACGGCTCCCGGATGACGAACGATATCGCGGGTGAGATGTTGCCCCGATGGATCGCGATACTCCACGCGTTCCACACCGAAAATCTTTCCTTGATGGAGCAGCGTGCGTTCCATGCGCGTGTTGTGAGCATCCACCTCTTGGCAAATGATATGGGTGATTCACGCGTGGGGTGCGTGAGATGAAAGAGCGCGGGCCCCGGCACATGCCAGGGCCCGCGACAGAATGGCAACGAGAGATCTCTTACTTGGTGGGCGTTGACGTGTGCTTGCCGCTTGTGGCCGTTTTGCCTGTAGTCGCAGGCTTGGCGGCACCCTTGGCAGCTGGCGCTTTGGTAGACGCGGCCGACTTCGAAGCGGCCGCACTGGCGTTGCGCGGCGACTCAGACTTGGCTGCACCGGCCATGACTTCTGTGCCCATGACCACGATCTCAACTCGACGGCTGCGATCCTTAGAACCCTGCGGATGATCAGGGCCATAGCTCACAAGCGCCATCTGCTGATCAGCCAATCCCTTCTTGCCCAAGTACTCGCGCACGCGGAAAGCGCGTTCAAACCCGAGGTGATAGTTGGTGGCGTACGTACTCTTGCGAATGGGGTCGGAATCGGTGTGGCCCACCACCATGATCTGCCGGGATGGGTAGAGATCTTTGATGCGTGCCACCACTTGATCCAATGACTTCTTCGAAGAGTCGCGCAACGTTGTCTTGCCGGAGTCAAAGAGCAGACTGCTGGCGATCGTCAAGTGAATCTCACTGCCCACGGATGTGGCTTCTACTCCCGGAATGCCATTGAACTGCGAAGCATCAGCAACACCTGCGGTTGGCGGAGGCACTGAACCGGTGTGCTCTTGGCACTCCGCCAGTTGAGTGGCCAGCGAGTCTGCGCGATCTCGCTCTCGCTGGAGCTGCAATCCCAGTTCATTGAGTCGAGTGCCCTGATCATCGAGTTGCTTGGCCACAGCGTTGTGGTCGTCAACCACCGCCGCGGAGTCACCTGCCTTGTTGTCCTTGCATCCTGTCAGCGCTACGCACAACGCGAGTGTGGGGAGCGCATACACCTTGAAGCATGCCATGTCGGTAGAGTCCTTTCATGAGTTGGCGACAGATCCGGTCGGCCTTCCGACACGGCGACCCGCGTCCATGCGGGGCGTGATTATTGAACATGCCCCCGTGCTGCCTGTCCAGAGCCGGGACGAGCTTTTTTAAATCAATTCGCCGCGCTCGAGGGTGTCGCCACCACCAGCAACAATCCAAGCAACACGATGACCACGACAAGCAAGGTCATGATTCGCCGGAGTGCGGTGCGGGGACCGGCATCCTCTTCTTGGTGCGCGTTGGCTAGGCGCGCGCACCCAACGGCTGCTACCGCAAGAACGATGGCCACCGCGACCGTGGCAAGCCTCCCTCCGGGGCTGCCAAAGATCCATGCGATGACCGCAATCACCATGGCCATGATCGCTCCCGCGACCTTGGCCCCCACCCTGCCATGCGCCTGACCGGCGCTCTTGGAAAACGGAATAGCGACGGCGGCGGCAATCACGCTCAGTCCAAGCGCCAACAAGGGGTGATCCCTCGCCACAGTGGCGGCGATGGACATGACGTGACGAGTGCCCGCAAATGTCGATGCCAGCACGGGTAACAGCAAAAAGGCGGCGGCCCCGCCGATGGCCAGGCTGGGGCCGAATGGCACCCGCATTGGAGCATGCCTTGCCACGTTGGCAAGCCACCAGGCCAACCCGATGAAAGGGGCCACAATGAATCCCACAACCACTGCGCGCCAACCGAACGCCGCCCCCACGCAGCCCATGAGGTGGACATCTCCCAAGCCCATGGCTTCAACGTCCAGCACAAACGTAACCGCGATCCGAACCACCCAGATGATGGCTCCACCGGCCACGAAACCCACGGAGCATGCGCCGAGGACCTGCAGCCAGAGGGGCGGACCGTTGCCCCCGCTGCTTACCCACGGCTGTATCCACGCGCTTGCCAGGTAACCGGCCGCGGCCAACGCTGCCGCCGGTGCCAGGAAGAGCAGTTCCCGAGCCACCTCCCGCCGCGAGTGGGGGTAGTGAGCAAAGGTCTCGCCGGGCTTGACATACAGGTCATAGTCAGCAAAAGATGGCTTGAGTGCGCCGGCCTTGAGCAGGAGTGCCGAAATCAAGACACCCAGAAGTCCGCCGATCCCCGCCGATTGAATTGGCCACGCAGGCAGATCAATCGGCCACGGGTGAGGCACCTGACCCGCTACACCCGACTGGATGAGCCATCCGGCGAACGCCACGATGCTGGCGAGTGTGGGAATAGCCAGCGGAATGTGAAAGGTTCGTGCGTCTGCCAGAGTCATGGCCGCAAGTGAGGAGAGTGTGAACAACACCACCACCAGCCCGGGCACGGATCGGGCCAGCCCTTGGGCTTCCCACCACCCTTGGCCCACCGGGTACCAAAACGATCCATACTTGGGAAGAAAGAGCACCGCGTACACCGCCGCAAACATGAGCCCGATGCACACTTCAATGAGTAGGTAGTGCACCGGAATGCGAATGCCACACGCCGCGCAGCGCCCCCTGAGACGCAGATAGCCAAGCACAGGAAGGTTGTCAATCCAGCGCAATCGATATCCACACGTGGGACAGCGCGAAGGCGGAGAGACAATGCTCATGTTGAGCGGCATTCGCCATGCCACCACGTTGATGAATGATCCAGCGCTCGCCCCGAAGGCAAAGGCAAACGCCAGCGCCACCAGGTGAGGCACCAAAAGGGCCACGTCGTTCCAGCGTTCGGCGAAGCTCATTCTTGCCTTGACGGCGCGCCGCCTGAATCAAGATCACGCCCCGCGATGGCTTCGATGCGTTGCTCGGCGGCGTCCAGGATTTGGCGGCACCGCTGAATGAGTTGGTCGCCCCGGGAGTACTCCTTCAGGCTCTCTTCCAAGCCGGTTTCACCCCGCTCCATGCGGTCAATGATGTTCTCCAACTCTTCCACGGCTTCTTCAAAGCCAAGCGCTGCCACGTGGGGATCCACGGAAGGCTCCGAGTCTTTGGCCGCAGGCTTGCGAGGTGACTTGCTCATGTGGCGGGGAGCGTACTCACGGAGTGACGGGCGGTGAAGTGGATGACCCGCTCTGTATCGGGTGATTGACGGTGACGGTGATAGAACCTTCGGCCAGTTTGGTGGTCAACTGGGCGCCGGGTTGCGTGTCGTGCGCACGGCGAAGCAGCGAACCATTTGCGGCAAACGTGAGCGAGTACCCGCGAGCCAGAACTTGCTCGGGCCCCAGCACGCGCAATTGTCGCCACAAGTTTTCTGCGTGTTGTCGGGCACGCGACAACTGCTCCGCTTGAGCACGATTCAATCGGCTGCGAAGTGACTCCAGGCGTTGCCGCGCCAGCGCCTGCCGCGTCGCCGGACGCAGCTGTTCAAACGCCGTGCGCAACTCGGCAAGCTTTCGCGCGGCGCGATCGAGCCTGACTCTTGGTGCTCTCACCAATCGGCGTTGAAGTTCAGTGAGCGTGCGATTGGCATCGCGAACGCACTTGCGGGTGAGCAGCGACAGGCGGTCGGTGAGGTGGCCCACATGTTCGCCGAGTTGCGCCCGGTCGGGCAGCAGAAGCATTGCCGCTTGAGTGGGCGTGCTGGCGCGACGGTCAGCCACCAGTTCAATGACCGTTGTGTCAGTCTCGTGCCCGATGGCCGCCACCACAGGCGTGGTGCTCTGAAAGACAGCATCCGCCACAGCGCGATCATTGAATGCCCAAAGGTCTTCCAGCGATCCGCCACCCCGAGTGATGATCATGGCGTCAATGCCCAATTCATCTGCGCGGCGATCGACGGCACGAATGGCGCGCACGATCTCTGGCGCAGCAGCCTCTCCCTGCACGGCAACCTCAACCACCAGAATGTCCACAAAGGGCGCGCGCATGGCGCATGTGCGAAGCACGTCCTGGAGTGCAGCTCCATGCTTGGACGTAATGACCGCGATTCGTCGAGGATGCGTGGGAAGTCTGCGCTTGCGCGATTCGTCAAAGTAACCCTCGCTGCGGAGTACGCGGCAGAGTTCCTCCAGCCGTTGTTGCAACGAACCTGTCCCGCGCCGTTCGATGCTCTCCACCACCAGTTGCGTGCGGGCAGAAGGCGCGTAGTACGTGAGCTTGCCGGTCACGACCACTTCCATTCCATTGCACGGTTGCACCGAGGCGCTCTGCGCCGTGCGCTCCCACATCACGCACCCCAGCACGGCTTTCGCGTCTTTGATGGAGAAATACCAGTGCGTTCGGCCGCTAAAGTTGCTCACCTCACCCAGTACGCACACGCGGCCTATGGAATCCAGAACCCCGCGCGCTTGATCGCACACCTGGGTCACCGTTAATGGCACGCGGTCGCCGCCGTTCCGCGATGGCGCGGCAGGGACTGCGGGTGACTGGTCAAAGAGGCCGCCGCGTGGGGCGTGGGCATTGAACGGATCGCGAGGCACACTCGTACGATACGTTTCCTTGGAAGCGCCCATGCCCGAAGCGGAACTTAGGCCAACCAATTCGTTGAACGTACTTCCGGGCCTAGGTCCTCGCGCCGCTGAGGCGTTTGGCCACTTGGGCATTCGCACGCTCGCCGATTTGATTCGCTACTTTCCAACTCGATATGAAGTCGAACGAAGCGAGCTCACCGTGCAGGATCTTGCGCAGGCGTGTGCGCGCGGCGACCTGTCCACGGCCAGCGTCCGCGCAGAAGTGGCACAAGTGCGCACCCTGCCTAAGCCTCGCCCCAGAGTTGAAGCCACCCTTGAGGACGAGACCGGAACCATTCGCGCGGTGTGGTTCAACACACCCTGGATGCAGCGCCGTATCCACCCCGGGCAGCGCGGGCTGCTGCAGGGCCAGCCCAAGATGCGCGGCGCGTATGTGGAGATGGCGAACCCAAGCTGGGTTCCCTTCGATTCCAACACTCCACCGGAGCGACGTACGGAGCGCTTGCGCCCGGTGTATCCCGCAAGTGAGGAGGTGAGCAGCGCTCAGATTGAACGCGCGGTACGGGCCGCCCTGCCTGGCATTCTGCCCTCGATTCAAGATCCACTGCCGGCGGAGTACCGAGTATCGCGCCAACTCTTTCCCTTGGACGAGTGCTATAGACGCATGCATGACCCCGCGTCCATGGACGAGCAGGCCGAGGCCCGGCGCCGGCTGGCATTTGAGGAACTTCTGGTGCTCCAGTTGGGGGTGATGATGAAGCGGCGCCAACTGCGCATGGGGGCCAAGGCGTTGGCACTCCCACATACGCCCACCATCAACGCAAGGATTCGGGCGCGGTTTCCCTTTGAACTCACAGGTCAGCAGAATCAGGTGATTGCAGAAATCGCAGAGGATCTGGGAGGCACCATTCCCATGAATCGGTTGCTCCAAGGAGACGTGGGCTCAGGCAAGACAGCAGTGGCGCTCTTTGGCATGCTGCTGGCCGTGGCCAACGGCGCGCAAGCTGCACTGGTTGCTCCCACCGAACTGCTTGCAGAGCAGCATTACGCCAGCATTCAGAGGTTTCTCCAGGGAAGCGAAGTCAAGGTGGAACTGCTCACGGGCAGTGTTCCCGCAGCGCAGCGTGCGGCTGCACTGGCCAGAATTGCCGCTGGTGAAAGCCACATTGCCATCGGAACGCACGCGCTCCTTCTTGAGGGCGCCCGGTTCAGGCGTCTGGCCTTTGCTGTCATAGACGAGCAGCACCGCTTTGGCGTTGAGCAGCGAGCCAGCATTCGCACCAAGATGGCCGGAGACCATGGTGAGGTACCCCATGTGCTGGTAATGACGGCCACTCCCATACCGCGCACCCTCTCTCTGACCGTTTTCGGCGACCTGGATACCAGCACCTTGCGATCGCTACCGCCCGGCCGACAACCCATTACCACCAGAGTGGTGGGGAGTGACAAGAGCACAGAGGTCTATGCCTTTGTCCGCTCAAGAATCGATGGTGGTGAGCAGTGTTACGTCGTCGTGCCGGCGGTGGAAGAAAGCGCCGCCGGACTGAAGGATGCGCAGGGATACGCCCGCGTTTTGGAAGCGGGCCCCTTCGCAGGTCTGCGAATCGGAATCGTTCATGGCCAGTTGGCCCGCGAGGAACGCGACTCCGTCATGGAACAGTTCCGGTCGGGGCAATTGGACGTGCTAGTGGCCACCATTGTCATTGAGGTGGGAGTGGATGTGCCCAACGCCAGCCTGATGGTGGTTGAACATGCAGATCGCTTTGGCTTAGCGCAGCTCCACCAGTTGCGAGGACGTGTGGGCCGGGGCACCCGGCGCAGCCTCTGCGTCTTCATCGGCGACCCTGTGACCCCGGAGGCCACGCAGCGCCTAGAAGCCATTGCCTCCACGGGGGATGGATTTCAGATTGCAGAGCTAGACATGGCCATCAGAGGGCCAGGCGAGCTTTTTGGCAGTCGGCAAAGTGGCTTGCCTCCCTTCCGTGTGGCGAATCTTGCCACAGATGGCGCACTCTTGAGCATGGCGAGGAAGGATGCCATTGAATGGATCCAACGCGATCCTGAACTTATGAATCAAGAGAATGCGCTGCTGCGCCGCAAGCTGTTTGCGGCGTATGGACAAGCGCTCGGGCTTGGCGACGTGGCGTAGTGGCGGGTTCGGCGACCCCCCTACACTGCTCGACCGTGACCGCACCTGCCCTTCTCATTCAAGATCTTGAGTTTGCGTTCCAAGGCGCGCCGCTAGCCTGGAACGTTCCACATTTGCAGTTGGATGCTGGAGAGCAAGTGCTGCTCACTGGCGGATCCGGCCAGGGCAAGAGCACGTTGCTGCAGCTCATCGCCGGATTACGCGATCCACAGCGAGGCGAGGTTCATGTGGGAGGCGTGAATCTAACGCAGCTCCGTGGCGCCGCCCGGGACAAGGCGCGCGGGCAACACATTGGTGTGGTCTTTCAGACCTTCAACTTGCTGCCGGGCTTTTCCGCGCTGGAGAACGTGCTCATGGCCATGATGTTTGGATCATTGCCTACCGCCCACCATGAAGCGCGCGCGCACGAATTGCTGCAGTCTTTGGGAATGCACCAAGAAGATCAGGACGTGGCATCGCTCTCGGTGGGTCAGCAACAACGCGTTGCCGTAGCGCGCGCCTTGGCATGCCGGCCGGAATTGGTGTTGGCTGATGAACCCACCGCGAGCCTGGATCCGCAGAACGCGACTCTGGCGCTGGACCTTCTTCAAGACGCGTGCCGTGCGGCAGGGGCTGCCTTGCTTTGCACCAGCCACGATCCCAGCATTCGCAGCAGATTCCCGCGAATCGAGAGTATGGAGACGTTTGTTCGCCAGATGCAGAAAGTGGAAACGCCATGAAGCACATGACGGACACGCGCATCGTGATGCGGAGCCTGCGGGCGCGACCCCTGTCCACCAGCGTGACCGTGGGCATGGTTGCCGTTGCAGTGGCGCTGCTGCTCACGCTTTACGGATTGCGCCACAGCGCACAGGACGCATTTCTGCGCGGGTCGGGCAACGCACACATCCTGGTGAGCGCCGACGCGAGCCCCTTGGTGGCGGTGCTCAACGGTGTGTTTTATGCCAACCCGCCGCAGAAGCCGGTGAGTTGGCAAACCTATCAAGACATCAAGAAGAGCTTTCCCTGGGCATGGGCCGTACCCACGCAGCAAGGGGACAGCTTTCGCGGCTACCCCACGCTCGCCACCACGCCAGACTTCTTTGTGAAGTTCCAACCCACTCCTGGTGAACCATGGAAACTCAAGGAGGGACGCTTTTTCACTGGACCGTGGGAGATTGTGCTGGGTTCCGCAGCCGCCAAAGGAACGGGCCTTCGCATAGGCAGTCAACTGTTTTTGACTCATGGCACTGAGGGAAGCCGCGAAGGTGCGCACGTGCACACTGAATATGCCTTTACGGTGGTTGGAATCCTGGAGCCCACCGGAAGCGCGCATGACCGTGCGCTATTCATTGATCTTGACTCCACGTGGATTCTTCACGCCCACGATCGGCGGGAGCGGCAAGAGGGGCACACACATGGCGCAGACTCCAAGCTCACCGCTGCGGACTTGATAGACGATGACCGACTCATCACCGGTCTGCTGTTGCGGCTGCCCACGCGCGACGGCAGCGATGCCAGTTCCGCGCTGGGGCAGCAGATCGACACGCTTCGACGAAACCCCGCGATCGTGGTGGCTCAGCCCGCGCAAGAGGTCCGTCGATTGATGGGAATCGTGAGCCAGGTTGACACACTCTTCATCGCCATGGGCATCGTGGTGTTGGTGTCCAGCGCCGTGAGCCTGCTGCTCGCTCTCTACAACTCAATGAATGAACGCAGGCGCCAGATCGCAGTGCTGCGTGTGCTGGGCGCCAGCCGGTCGCGCGTCTTTGGCCTCATGGTGACTGAGAGCGTGGTGATTGGGTTTCTGGGCGCATGCGGGGGTGTGGTGCTGTCGTTGGTGGGATCCATTGCCGGCTCGGCATATCTGCGGAGCGCCGTGGGCATTTCGATTGAGCCCTCGCTCAATCTGCGGGCCACCATCGTGATTCTTGCGGGCACGGTGATCCTTGCCATATTGGCGGGAGTGCTGCCTGGATTGCGCGCCTACAACACACCCGTGGCAGAAAGTCTTCGCCCCAGTGCCTAGCATTGTGATTCTCATGTGCAGGAGCGTTCAACACCCGTGAGCGGCACTAAGGCAGTCTGGTTGCTGGCGTTGGCTTTGGTGGGAGCGGCTGTGGCGCTTCTACTCCTGCCCGACTCAAACTCTCAGATGCCAGCGGTCGAGCCCCTGGTTGCGCCCTCGGGAATGCCGCCCTCGACACCATCGGCCGCGGCACAGAACTCCACATTCGTGGGTCCTCCCTCGCCCGCGACCGGCGCCTCCACCGTGGCCTCTGCTTCGGCCAGTACCCCTTCGTTGCCGCGCCCTCCCCGAGCGGCTGTTGTTCGCGCGCCGAACGCGGTTTCGAATGGCCTTGACCTCGTTGTGCCGGGGGCCACCATAGCGCCAGGCAATATTGTTCCCACCAAGGATCAAGAGAGCGGCGAGGAATACCTGCTGGCGGATGGCCGCTATCAGATTCGGGGCAAGGGCACGTTTGAGGAGCCCTACCGAGTGAGTTGGGAGTGCCTCGCGAGCGTTTCGGACACGTTCATTCCGCGTCTGAAGGAGTACGAGATTCCGCAGCGCGTGGCCATGCTCAACGGCAAGTGGTTGCGAATCGACGGGTACCTGTGGTTTCCTCTCATGCTCTCTGAAACCAAGGCGTTGGTGGTGATGCTCAACCAATGGGACGGGTGTTGCATCGGTGTTCCCCCCTCCCCCTACGACGCCATCGAAGTCAAACTCCTCGAGCCCGCGCGCCGAACAGGCGGTCACGCCACCTTTCAGTTTGGCGGCGTGAAGGGCAAATTCAAGCTTGATCCATACTTGCCAGACGACTTTCTGGCAGGGCTTTATGTGCTCGACGACTCGGTGCTCATTCAAAACACGCATCCTGAGATGTAAAGCCGATACGCTCACCCAAACCAATCATGACGCACACACTTCTTGCCATGGCGCTTTGGATGCCCTTCGCATCCCAGGCAACTCCACCCGCGCCGGTCGCCACCCTTCAACCGAGCGCATCCCGATCCCATGAAGCACTGCAGGCGGCGGTGACCGACCTATGTGCGCGCTATCCCGCTTCAATCACTCATGGCAAGATTGGCAGCACAGCATCGGGCGTACCGCTGCACTCTCTGATTCTGTCCGACAACGCGGCTGCGGCGGATTCACGCCCTGGCATTCTTGTTGTGGCGGGGTTGGACGGCCCCCGATGGGCTGGAACTGAGGCCGCGCTGATTATGGCCGAACAGCTGGCAAAGGAACATGCAGAACTTCTGAAGCAGATCACGGTGTATGTGGTTCCGCGCGCCAATCCCGACGCCGCCGCCGCGTTCGTCTCAGGCCCCAAGCGCGATCGATCCGTCAACCTCATTCATCGCGACGAAGACCGCGACCGCAAGTTTGACGAGAACCCTCCCCAGGACTTGAATGGCGATGGTGCCATCACGGTCATCCGCGCCAAGGATCTTGGACCCCCGTATGGCAACCCGACCTTTGTGGTGGATGCCGCCGACTCACGCATCCTGCGCGCACCAGACCCGTTGAAGGGCGAAGTGGCCAATTACACAGTGTTTGTTGAAGGCATTGATACCGATGGTGATGCGCGGATCGCAGAAGATGGTCCCGGCGGAATCTCGCCGGATCGCAACTTTCCGCACCGATGGCCCGAGTTCGACATGGATGCAGGTGCGTATCCGCTGCAAGCGCCTGAAGCTGAAGCACTGGTGAAGTTTGTGGTGGGACATCCCACTCTTGCAGCGGCGTACGTGATTGGCCGCGTGGACACGGTGATTGCGGTGCCAGATGGAAAGGGCAAGACCGATGCCGGCGGCCCCATGATGATCACCGAAGACGATGCCAAGGCATATGCCGCGGTGGCCAAGTTGTATCGCGATCTTGTGGGGCAGACCCGGGCATCAGAGAGTGATGCCGCAGGAAGCTTCGTGGCGTGGATGAACGCGCAGCGAGGTATTCCCACTTTTGGTGCGCAGTTGTGGGGAAGGCCCGACGCGCCACCCAAATCAGGTGAGAGCCCCGCAGAAGCAGCCGCGCCAGAATCGGGGGACGGTGCAAAATCCGTAACTGCCCCCAAGCCGGCGGAAACGGCCAAGCCTGCGGAGGCGGACAAGCCTGCCGCGCAGGATGCCGCACCCGCACCGAGCGGCGGCGGCCGAGGTCGCGGCCGCGGGCGCCCCGCTCAATCGGCGCCTCAGGTGGCGGCCTCAGAAAAGGTTGCCGCAGGCAGCGCCGACGACGCGGATTGGCTGGCGGTAAGCGATGCTCAGGGGCGAGCAGGCTTCGTTGAGTGGAAACCTATGGTGCATGCCCAACTGGGTGAGGTCGAAGTGGGCGGATGGATTCCAGGGTGGCGCGAAAACCCGCCTTTGGATCAGGTGCGGCCCCTCGGTGAAAAAAGTGCGGCATTTGTGGCCGCGCTCGCTGAGAATCGGGCACAGGTTGTGCTGCAGAAGCCCCGCGTCACGGTGCTTGGGCCGGGGCTCTATCAGATTGATGCCACACTTGCCAATGTTGGCCGTCTTGCCAGCATTCAACAAGGTGGTCGCTCTGGCGATGTCACCCCCGCGCACGTGGTGCGAGTTTCAACGCCCGTTGATCGCGTGAAGAGTGGCCAGCGCATGAGCATCGTCCGGGGGATGACTCCCGGTGAAGTTCGCCGTCAGCAATGGATCGTGGCGGCCGCGCCCGAAGAAGTGATTGAGCTCGAACTGCTCTTTGTGGGTCAGCCCATCAAGCGGTACACCATTCGCAACGGGGAGGTGTCTGAATGATTCGCGCAATGCATTCGTTGTTGTGCGCCGTGGTGTGTGGTGCGGCCCTGCTACCTGCTTCGAACCTTCATGCGCAACAGCAGTTGAGCAGCCGGGTGCCCATTGAGTTCAATCGCTTCTACACACTTGAACAAATGGAGGCCAATCTCAAGTCATTGGCCGCGGCCTATCCAAACTTGTGCACATTGGAAGAGTTCGGCAAGTCCTCACATGGGCGACCGCTCTGGGTGCTCACCATCAACAACGCGGCCACGGGGATTGCCGGCACCAAGCCGGCCATGTACATCGATGGCGCGATCCACGCCAACGAGATTCAAGCCGCGGAGACGGTGCTCTACACCGCGTGGTTCTTGCTGTCGGCGTATGGATCGGTACCCAAGATCACGGAGTTGGTGGACCAGTCCACGTTTTATCTCATTCCGATGGTCAATCCAGATGGTCGGGCCGCGTGGTTTTCCGATCCGCAGACGTCAAGTTCTGCTCGTTCCGGACAAGCCCCGTTTGACAACGATGGCGATGGCATCGCTGACGAGGATGGCCCCGACGACATGGATGGCGATGGCAGCATTTCAATGATGTGGCGGCGCGATCCCTTTGGAACGCACAAGCTGGATCCTCGCGACAGCAACAAGATGATCGCGGTGTCCAACGAACCGCGCGCAGATGGCACCCGGGAGTATGGCGACTGGGTCATGGCTGGCCAGGAGGGTTTCGACAACGACGGCGACGGCCGCGTGAATGAGGACGGTCCCGGCGGTTATGACCTCAATCGCAACTTTGTGTCTGGCTGGCAGCCCGATGGCATTCAGAACGGAGCCGGCGCCTACCCGTTGTGCTATCCGGAGGCTCGCGCCATTACAGACTTCGTGCTGGCTCGGCCGCATATTGCAGCGGCACAGGCGTACCACAACGCCGGCGGCATGATTCTTCGTGGACCGGGTACAGAAGCGCGCGAACGTGAGTACCCGCGCTCTGACGTTTCTGTCTATGACAAAATCCAAGCGGTGGGCGCGGAAATGCTCCCCGGATACAAGGCCATGATTCTGTGGAAGGACCTGTACACGGTTCACGGAGGATTGGTGAATTGGTTTGCGGAAGGGTTAGGCATCATTTCCTTTACCAACGAATTGTGGACTGAGAAGCGAATCACTCAGAGCGGCACCGATCCCACGCGCGATCAGCGAGCCAACTGGGATGAACACATGCTCTTCCGCCAGACAAAGGTTCCATTCACCGAGGTTGTTCATCCGGAGTATGGCGTGGTGCTCGTGGGGGGCGGAACGAAGTTCAGTTCTCGCACTCCACCGCCATTCATGATTGAAGAGGAAGCACACCGCAACTTTGCCTTCACCATGTTTCACGCGGCGCAAATGCCACTGTTGCGCTGGGAGAGCGTAGATACGCGTGAAATCTCCCCCGGGCTGTGGGAGGTCACCGTCACCGTTGCCAACGATCGCCTGATTCCAACGCGCACCGCACGGGCAGCGGACAAGCGCATCGGCTTGCCGGACTTGCTTTCGTTAGAGGGCGCACCCATCGTGGCGAGCGGTCTCTTGAGTCGCCGCACCGACAAGAGTTTTGACGCTCAACTGGCCGAGGGGGGCGCCCTGCGAGTGGAGAACGGCGTTCCTGGCAATGGAAGTTTGGCCGCCCGCTTTCTGGTGAAGGGCTCTTCAGGCATGCCGCTCACCTTGAAGTATTCGGCTGAGAAGGCAAAGGACATTTCAACCAGCATTCAACTGGGGCAGACCACGCTGCCCGCCGCGCCACCCAAGTGACTTTGCAGCACGATCGCGCGGACATCGCCATCATCGGCACCGGCGCCGCGGGGCTCTTTGCCGCCATTTGGGCTGGCCGCACCGCACAAGAATCGTCCACGCCGTTGAGAGTGGTGGCGTTTGACGGTGCGCGACGCTTGGGCGCAAAGATCCTGGTCGCTGGCGGCGGTCGGTGCAACGTCACCCATCATCAGGTGAGTGAGCGCGATTTTGCCGGGAGCACGCCCCCCGCCATTCGCAACGTACTCAGGCAGTTTGATGTGGCGCGCACTACGTTGTTCTTTAGCGAGTTGGGGGTTGAACTCAAGCGTGAGGAGACGGGAAAGCTCTTTCCTGTGACGGACGATGCGCACACCGTGCTGGACGCGCTTCTCACGGCCGCACGCAGGGCCCAGTGTGTGCTGCGCCATCCTGCCCGGGTGGATGGCGTTGTGCCCAGCGGCGGGCGATTTGAGGTCACGGGGGCTTGGGGCACGCTGCTTGCCACGCGTGTCATCTTGTGCATGGGGGGAAAGGCGCTCCCCAAAAGTGGAAGCGACGGTGAAGGGTTCAAGGTTGCACTTGCCCTTGGGCACTCCATTGCGCCACCGGTGGTACCGGCGCTGGTGCCATTGCTGCTGCCCAAGGAGAATTGGCTTCTTCAGTTGAGCGGATTGTCGCTTGAGGCGGAGCTCACGCTGTGCGCATCCACCGGAAAGCGCCTGGCGCGTACGAGAGGCAGCACGCTGTGCACACACTTTGGGCTCAGCGGACCTGCGGTGCTGGACATCAGTCGACATTACTTGGTGGAGCAATCACGCCACCCGGGCGTTCGACTTACAGCCAACTGGTGCCCGGGCCTGAACTTCGATCAGTTTGATCGCGAACTCGTGGAGGCCAAGGGTGTGAGCGCACTCACGGTGCTCCGCCGGCACACGCCGGAACGAATGGCACGCGCCATTTGTCAGGTCGCCGGGGTCGAGCCCAATGCAACCACTCAACAGTTGGCACGAGAACGACGCCGCGAACTCTCTGCGCTGGTCACGGAGTGCCCTCTGCCCGTCACCGGTGACAGAGGATTTACTTTTGCCGAGGCCACCGCTGGAGGAGTACCCCTTTCTGAAATTCGACTGGACACCATGGAGAGTCGGATCGTGCCCGGGCTTCACCTGGCTGGCGAGATCTGTGATGTCGACGGCCGGATCGGTGGGTTTAACTTTCAGTGGGCATGGGCGAGCGGCTTTGTTGCAGGGTGCGCGGCCGCCAAAGCGTGCACACAAGGCGCTCAGCGCCATGCACGCTAACTAGCCGCCGCGCGCCACCTGATAGCGCACCACGATTCCGCGGAGCACGCGAAGTGCTACGGCGCGGGCGCCCGTGGTGTGCCTGGGTTTGGGCTCCACTCTAAAGTGCTGGGCAATTCCTGTGACCATGCGGCGCAGCGCGGTGACCCGTGCGGGGCGGCGCCGGGTTCGGGCGGTGGTCACCGGCACAAGCTCGGCGTACGCGGACGGGGCGTGCAGCCGAACAAACTCGATCTCGTTCTCGGTGGTCTCAACTTCGCTGTAACGCCGGGCCACTCCGCCGCACACGCCGTGCTGCACCGCATGCGTGTACTCATGAATCAGCACCACAGTCATCAGCACGTCGATGGGCAGTTCAACCCCATGACGCGGAGTCGCCCAACGTGCGCGCATGCGTCGATAGGTATGCCAGCGCGCGAATGCGGCGGATGGCACGCGAAGCAGAATGTGCGGACCGTCGTAGCCTCGGCAGGGTCGGCGGTAGAACGCACTCCGGCCTGCCCCCTGCTTCCAGCGAACAGGGAGCGCCGTGAGCATCTCTGCGGCGGCGTGATCCATTCGATATCGCTGGCGAACAAATGCCGCGGCGCGTTCAACGATTTGCCGGCGGATTGGCGCCTCAATCTGCATTCGTTGAGCCGAGGGACTTTCAAGGACCGCCATAGCCTTCACCATCGGCAAGGGCAGGGTCAACGGAGCAATTCCTGTCGCATGTGGGTCACGAATAGGCGCACCCTACCCGGATCCGCTGCGGGCCGTTCGCCCCGTTCCACCGCTCGATAGTGATCTGCCACAGCCCAAGCTTTGGTTTCAGCATCCGCATCGAATCTCGGAATCAAGTGCACATGCAGGTGCGGTGCCCCCTGGCCAAAGGCCACCGCATAGACCCGATCGCAGCCGGTGATACGACGAACCGCCGCAGAGGTCTCCCGCATTCGGCGGCCAAACTCCGCAGTCTCGGTGTCATTGAGATCTGCGATCCCCTGAACGTGGCGTCGCGTGCACAAGAAGGTCCATCCCACCAGGGGCGAAGGGTGTGCGTGGTGGCGCACCACCCATTGATCATCGCGCGCAATCTCAAAGTCCTGCACGGCGGCAGCGTCTTCGTGAATGCGGCACACATCGCACAATCGGCTCATGTCAGCAGTCACTTGGTGCCTGAGGGACCGCCGTCCACCATGTACTTTCGGTGAATGGCCTGCTCCAGATCGACCCCGGCGATGTTGGCCAGCGTTGCCAACCAGGCCAGCACGTCGGCGAACTCCTCTGAAAGGTTGGCCGCGTCGGGCTTCCCCTTCTCAAGATTTCCTAGGGCGTGCGCCAATTCTCCCACTTCCTCTGCAAACCACAGATAGGTTCCTGCGGCACCCCGGGCACTGTCGCTTGCGAAGTACCGGTCCCGAATGAACTGCTGAAAGTCGCGGATGGCCATTGGAGGGCCGCGGTGGCCAGGTTGCTCATTCATAAAGGCGTCCTCGGGGGGAGTTGAACCCACAACCTCCGCCTTCGGAGGGCGGCGCTCTATCCAGTTGAGCTACGAGGACAATCGCTGAATTCGCCAGAAAGGCGGAAAGCGGGAGACGGGACTCGAACCCGCAACCTGCTGCTTGGAAGGCAGCTGCTCTAGCCATTGAGCTACTCCCGCAGCGGGGCGCGCAAGTGTAACAGGAGTTAGTTCTTGCTCGCCTGCTTGTCTATCGCCACCGTCACCGGAACATTCACCGTGCGCGCCACTCCATTGGGTGGAACCTCCCACGGTCTGCGGAGGACGAACCGCAGGTCCCCCTCACCCTGCGCGATGGCCAGAAATTCAAAAGTGGTGCAGGTGGGAGCCCCTGCCGGCGCGGGCTTGGCTGAGTCCGGCGTTGCTGCCGGCCCTGTGGTGATGATCCCGTTGGAGTTCAAGACGGCCGGTGCCGAGCCAGCCAGCTGCCACACGTAACCCGTGCCACTGGGCGCATTCAACAACACCCGCAATCGGTCACTTGGCTTGAGCGCCACTGGATGCGGCTTTGCGTCGGCCTTGGCCGCGTCGGAGCCGCTTGCAGCGGGAATCTCCAACGTGGCCACCCCGTTCACCGGTGTGATCGCTGGCGACTGGCACCCAGCCAGAACTGCGATTCCAAATGCAACGCAACTCAGCAGCAATGACCGAATCGCACCCGCGCTCAGCACGACTTCACCGCCTGATGAATGGCTTGAAAGTCCACTTGCTCCTTAGGCGACTCGTTGACCTTGGCATAGCGAACCGTTCCGGAGGCATCCACCACGAACGCTGCCCGCTTTGCCACACCCTTCAAGCCCATCAAGTCTTCGTGCAACGCGCCGTAACTGCGGCAGACGTCCTTGTTGAAGTCAGAGAGCACCTCAAATGGGATCTTCAATTCCTGCCGGAACTTGTCTGTCACAAAGGGGCTGTCCACGCTCACTCCATATATGGAGCAGCCCAAACCCTCCCACTTGGACCAATCGTCCCTAAAGTGGCAGAGTTCTTCAGTGCAGACGCTTGAGAACGCCAGCGGGAAGAAGAGCAACACGACGGGTTGGCGGCCAATCACCGCTCCGACATCCACCTCGTGGCCGGGCTTGGAGGGAAGCTTGAACGGGGGAGCCTTGGAGCCGACAGTTACGGACATGTGCTTGGATAATCCTCTCTGGGGTGCGTTTGGGGGTGAATCGGAGACGCCCTCCGGTAGCAGCGGAAAGGGTAGCCGAACGCCCAAGAGCCTCCCGTGCGGGGCTGAATCCCCAGCGGGGGGCAATATTCAAGTTCCCGAAAAAAGGTGGAGATCTTGAGTTTTGTTAAATCTCCCGGTGATTTGTTTCGCATGGGGCAGAACTGCGGCTAACTTTCTAGGACTATGCGGCCGATCACGTGGCGACCGCAACGTTCGTTTTTGTGCCTCCAGTCCTTAAGGAGAGTCTGATGAATTCGTGGAAACTATTTGGAACGGCCTCCGCGGCCCTTCTGACTCTGGCGTGTAACGCCTTCGGTCAGAGCTGCGGATCGCCATTCGTTGCATCTGTGGGTGACACGCCCGTTGCGACGACTGCTGGTGTCACGCTCAACCTGACCGGGATCTGCGATCCGGGTCCCGCGGGCGACGACATGATCTACAACACAACCTGGTTCTCTTTCGTCGCTCCGACGAGCGAGAGCTACACGGTGCAGACCTGCAATTTGGTGAATTACGACTCCCGACTCGCAGTGCTGACCGACTGCTCCAACCCCGCCACGGCGCTGGCCTGCAATGACGACTTTGCTGGCTGCTTCATGACGGGTGGCACAACTGCATGGGCCAGCAAGCTCACGTTTGCGGCAACCGAAGGCACCACCTACTACATCGCTGTGGGTGGATACAACGGGGCCGCCCAAGGCTCCGGCTTTATGAACATTTCCGTTGCCGGCGGCGGCGGCGGCGATCCTGCATGCGGCACCGTGGAGCAGAGCTGCTGCGTTGCGAACGCGGGCCCCTTCTGCAGCGACGCTGATTGTTGCAACCTGATCTGCGCTTCCGACTCCTTCTGCTGCACCACAGCATGGGACGGAATCTGCGCCAGTGCTGCTCAGGCTCAGTGCGCTTCCTGCGCCGGTGGCGATCCAAACTGCGGAACAGGGTCTAACGACTGCTGCTTCCCCGGTGTGGGCCCCTACTGCACCGACGCGGCCTGCTGCAACGCAGTCTGCGCTGTTGACTCCTTCTGCTGCACCACAGAGTGGGATGCCATCTGTGCAGGCGAAGCTGGCGATCTTTGCGCCAACTGCGCTGCGTGCGGAACCGGTTCTCAGAACTGCTGCGTGGCCAACGATGGCCCGTACTGCTCTGATATTGACTGCTGCACCATCGTCTGCGCACTGGATTCGTTCTGCTGCGACACGTCATGGGATCAGGCCTGTGCTGATCTGGCATCAGTTGAGTGCGTGCTGTGCAACTTCGGTCTCGCCTGCGGCAAGTCGTCCAACGACTGCTGCGCCGCTGCGACCACCGTTGGCTGCTCGGACAGCACTTGCTGCGAAGCCATCTGCGCCGCTGACAGCTTCTGCTGCCAGACGCAATGGGATCAGCTCTGCGCTGATGCAGCCTTGCTGAACTGCGCCATCTGCGACGTGCCCTGCGAATTGCCAACCGGCACTGCCTTCGAGGTGGAGCCCTGCGGCGCCGACTCAAACGGTGGTTGCAATGACCCTGTGGGCAGCTCTGAGCCCATCGCGTTGGGCGACATCGTCATCGGCACCTACTGGTCGAGCACCGAACTGCGCGACACCGACTGGTACACGCTGACCCTGACTGAGGGAACTCAGGTCACCGCCAGCCTGTACACCACAGCTCCGGCGTTCGTGGCCTTCGTTGACATCAATGCCTGCACCATCATCGGGGCAATCTCGGGCACCTCTGGCTGCCCGCGCTCCACCTCGGTGTGCCTGCCGGCCGGCAACTACTACATTGTCGCCCTGATGTCTGGCTTCTTTGATTCGCCATGCGGTAACCCCGATAGCGATTACGCCCTCGAAGTGACCGGCGTGCCCTGCGATGCAGAGGCTCCCGTGAACGACGAGTGCGACGGCGCTATCGACATCTACAACGGTGTAACCCCCTTCAACACGACGTTTGCTACGACCTCCCCACTCCCGCTGGATCCGTCCTGCGAGAAGGGCTTCGGGCTCACGTTTGAGAAGGACATTTGGTTCACCTATGAGGCCACTTGCGACGAGGTCGTGACGGTTTCCACCTGCAATGACGCTGCCTTTGACACGCGCTTGGCGGCATACAGCGATTGCAAGGGAAGCTTGGTTGCCTGCAACGACGACGGACTCGGATGCGCTGGATTCACCAGCCGCATGGAGTTTGCCGGCGTGACGGGAACCACGTACTACCTGCGCGTTGGTGGATATGCGACCGGCGGAACCGGCAACATCACCATTTCTTGTGGTGAAGGTGGCGGCACTGCCGAGAACGACGAGTGCGACACGGCTTCCGTGGCTGTTGAGGGCGCAAATGCCTTTGACAACACGTTGGCCACGTCGGGCTTCCCCAACCCCTCCACGTGCGACGGCATCGGGTTCTACAACGACGTGTGGTTCACCTACACGCCCGCGACATCCGGTGTGGCTACGTTCTCCACGTGCAACGCTGCCAACTTCGACACTCGCCTTGAGTTGTGGATTGGCTGCCCCAACGCTCCTGGAACCGTCGTTGCCTGCAATGACGACTTCGCGGGATGCGGTGGTTTCACCAGCCAGATGACTGCTGATCTCTCATGCGATCAGAAGTACTACGTGCGCGTGGGTGCATACTCAGCCGCTGGCTTCGGAACCGGCACGTTGACCATCACGCCAGGCGGCACGCCTTGCGCGACACCGTGCCCGGCCGACCTCAACAATGACGGCATTGTTGACGGTGCTGACCTCGGCACCTTGCTCGGAGCTTGGGGCCCGTGCGCGGGCTGCCCAGCCGACCTAAACAACGACGGCGTTGTTGATGGTGCGGATCTGGGAACCCTGCTCGGCGAGTGGGGACCCTGCGACGCGTAAGTTCTGACGCTTCGGCGTTCAGATCACGAGTTCATCCGCCCCCCTGGCCAACTGGCCAGGGGGGCTTTCTCTTGGTTTTGGGGCCCATTTGCTCACCACAATGCCATCATTCCAATCTGGAATGGACCTTTGATTCAGTCTCCGCATGGAACCGCCGTATATGGTGAAACGGAGGATGGTGAGAACTTCATGACAATGCTCCGCTCGCTTGCGATCTCCTTCTGCGCCTTTGCACTGCACTCGGCCTGCCACGCGCAGTCCAACTGCGGCGTTCCTGCAGGGGGAAGCTGTTTGGAGGCGCACCAGACCGGGGGGTGTGCGCACCTTCAGTGCTGTCAGACGGTGTGCGGCATCTACCCCGACTGCTGCTTGCAGGCATGGGATGAGTTCTGCGTGGAGCTGGCCAACTCCGAGTGTCCCTTCATGTGCGGTTCAGCTTCGGCGGGTAGCTGCTACCTGGTGCATGCCAACAGAGCCTGCGATAACGAGGCTTGCTGCAACACGGTGTGCGCCGTGGACCCCGCATGCTGCCAATTCGACTGGGACCTCATCTGCACTTTTGAAGCTCAACAGTTGTGCCGTCCCCCTGAACCTGTGGAATGCGGCGCCGCCAACGCGGGAAGTTGCACCACACCTCACGCCACTCCCTCGTGCAACGATGCTGCCTGCTGCCAATTGGTGTGCAACCTTGACCCCAGTTGCTGCGTTCAGGCATGGGATGCGTTCTGCGTGCAACTTACCAACAGCTACTGCTATGGCTGCTCGGCCTCATGTCCAGCAGGTTCAACCCTTGAAGGCGAGTCGTGCGGCCTGCGAACAAATGATGCCTGCATGAGCGGTCAGACCCCTCAGAGCATCAATTGCGGCGTCACGATGTGCGGAACCATTGACGGCACCCTGACTGGCGGCAATTGGAACGGTGATCGCGATGCGTATCTCTTCACAGCCACCGACAGCAACAACGACGGATCGGTCAAGATCACCCTTCGATTGGCCAGCGAGTTTGCGGGCTTTGCCGCGCTCGTCCCTGCCGCGTGCCCCGTGAACATGGCTGCGGCAATGCTCCATGTGAACTCTTCCAACTGCCTTCAGCAGAGCGCTTCGGCGTGTGTGCCCCCGGGCAACTACTGGGTGTTGGTGGCGGCGGGAACCTACCCCACCATGGGGCAAAGCAGCTCGTT
Source organism: uncultured Isosphaeraceae bacterium (assembly GCA_964640485.1). Classification (GTDB taxonomy): domain Bacteria; phylum Planctomycetota; class Phycisphaerae; order Phycisphaerales; family SM1A02; genus CAZXGD01. Next base: position 89,773 of record CAZXGD010000006.1, read on the forward strand.
GCCGTGCAACATCGATCCTCGATACTCCATCGCCGTTGAGTGCTCCCAGGTCACATGCGGCACCGCGTGCTCGCCCAATGCGGGCTCTTGCTTTGAGGTGCATGCAGCACCCGGTTGCAATGAAGGCGCCTGCTGCACAGCCGTGTGCAACGCCGATCCATTCTGTTGTTCCACGGCGTGGGACAGCGACTGCGTCATGCAGGCGGGCCAAATGTGCGGCGTTCCCGCGCCCTCCAACGATGAATGTGCCAATGCAATGCCCATTGCCACTGACCAGACGCTGACCTTCACCACGCTGGCCGCCACAACCAGTGCGCCGCCGCTTCCGGCCAGTTGCGAGGAAGGTCAGGGAATCCTGATAGGCCCCGACGTTTGGTTCGTGCACACCGCAACGTGCAGCGGCAATCTTGCAATCGCCACCTGTGGAAGCAGCGCAGATTTGAGGTTGGCCATCTACACCGGCCAATGCGATGCGCTGCAGTTTGCGGTGTGCAACACTGACAGCGTGCTGTGCACACCTATTGGTGGCGCTCGCGTCCAGTTTGTAGCCACGTGTGGAACCACGTACTACATCCGTGTGGGGGGTGACAACCGCTCGATTGTGGGCAGCGGGCAAGTAACGGTGACATGCCCGGGGCCCGCCTGCCCTGGCCCCTGCCCTGAGGACTTTGATCACAACGGAATCGTCGATGGCGCGGATCTTGGCATCCTGCTGGGATCATGGGGCACGCCACAAAACGATCTCACCGGAGATGGCACCGTGGATGGCGCAGATCTGGGCATCTTGCTCGGTGCGTGGGGAGCCTGCACCTAGGCCCCGGTGCTAAGGCTTGGGCTTGAGTTGTTCAGCCAATGTCCGCCTGAGAACCTTGCCGGTGGCGTTGCGGGGAAGCGCGTCAAGCACCCTGAATTCCTTGGGAATCTTGTAGACGGGCAGCTTCTCCCTGCAGTGCGCGCGAACGCCGGCGTCGTCCCATTCGATGTTCTCATGAAGCTCCACAAAGGCGATCGGCACCTCCCCTCGGGAGGGATCTGGCAGCCCCACCACCGCGCTCGCCTTGATGCATGGATGGTGATTCAACACCTCCTCGATCTCCCGGGGAAACACATTCTCACCAGAGATGATGAGCATCTCTTTGATTCGCCCGGTGATGAACAGAAATCCATCTTTGTCAAACCGGCCCATGTCCCCGGTCTTCAGGAATCCTTCCTCATCAAATGCCTCCTTGGTGAGTTCGGGCAGACCGTAGTACCCCTTCATAACGTTGCCGCCGCGGATTCGAATCTCACCATCTTCGTCCACACCCAGCACTCGACCGTCCGGCGCCACAATTCGCTCTTCAACTCCGGGCAGAGCCCGTCCCACTGAGTGCGGCCGATACTCGTGAGGCATGCACCAGTTGGTGACGGGGCTGGTTTCCGTCAGCCCGTAACCCTCATTGATTCGCTTGTCGAAGCGGCGATGGAACGACTCTGCCACCTTGTCGGGCAAGGGCTCGGAACCGCTGACGATGAATCGCAGTGAAGCGAAGTCTGTTGCTTGTGCGCTGCGAGTGAGAACCAGCGCATTGAACATGCTGGGAATGGCAACGAATACCGTTGGCTTGTGGGCGCGCATCTTTTCCAGCAGTTGTGCAGGCACAAATCGGGCCGCGTACACCGCCCGGCAGCCAACGCAGATTGGCAGCAGCGTTAGCACGGTGAGCCCAAAGCTGTGGAACTGCGGCAGGACCCCCAGCATGACATCCGTGGCGTCGAACCTGGCATGCTGGGTGACCTGCTCAATGTTGGTTCGCAGGTTGCCTTCGGTGAGCATCACTCCCTTGGGCCGGCCCGAGGTTCCCGATGTGTACAGAATGACCGCCGTGCTGTCAGAGGGCCGAGAGGGGCCAAGCCGAACTGGTGGGATCCCTTTGAATCTCATTTGGTCCATGCGAATGTGGATGAGCCCTGGAAGCTCGCCGCCGATATGGTCCAGCATCGGTCCCACGGTCACCACGGCATCCAGTCCGGCATCCTTGGCGATGTACTCAAGGTCGCTTCGTGAGAGCAGATAGTTCAGAGGAACGGCCGTGCGCCCTGCCTGCCACGCCCCCAACAGAGCGGCCGGAAAGAGGCCCGAAGTGGGCAACAGGATTCCCACATTCTGCGCCCGGCTTTGGCGGGCGAGCGCCCGGGCAATGTGCCATGAGGCCACGGCAAGCGTTCCCCCCGTCCACGTACGAAAATCGTCCACCAAAATGGGGCGAAGCGCCCTGAGCAGGAGCGACCGTTGAATGTGTCTAAGAAGCTTCATCGTTGCGGTCTCGTGGAGTGCCGAGCGGTTAGAACGGCCGCTAGGATACGCACCGTGCGATGGATCGCCCACACGCCAAGGATGGCAGCCAAGCTGGGTGCCGCAACTGCGCTCATCTGTGCTGCGCTCTTGGGTGCGTGCGCCAGTGCGCACACAGCGGAATACAACGATGCACTTACGTCATGGAACGCGCGGCAATACGCCAAAGCGTTAACCACTGCCCGATCGGCGCAGGATTCCGCACTCAAAGCCGGTGACACTGAAGTGCGCGACAAGTCCGCCTACTTGGCGGGCCTCGCCGCATACCAACTGGGGCGCATGGATGATGCGTCCCGCAGTTTTGCGTCTGTTGCGACCAGCGCTGATGCAGAATTGGCAGGCAATGCCACGGCCATGCAGGGGGCGGTGGCACTTGAGCAAGGGCGCTGGAGTGATGCCGCGGCCCTCTACACCAAGGCGGCAGGAATGCTCAAGGGAAAGAACGCGGAGGAAGCGCGCGCACTGGCCCAGGCCGCTGAAGAACGGGCCCGCGGTCGACGCGCCGACTCAGCCCCACCCGCACGCTCGGCTGCAACTGGCGCAACCAAGGGGAACACGCAGAGTTCACCAACAGCCAAGGAAGCCACCGGCGCTTCCACCGGTGCGGGTCGCTCGCCGGACACCGCCAACCAACTCACCATCGTTGCGGGAACTTTTAGTTCAGAGGTTGCCGCCCGGCAGAGGGCCGGAACGCTGGTTGATGCCGCCAAGCGGGCGGGGGTGTCGGCGCCCAGAGTGGTGCCGGCCAGCGCGCCAGGCAAGCGAGTGTGGATCGTGGAGATCGGCTCATTCACCGATCGAGCCAAGGCGGAAGCGGCACTGAAGAAACTGCCCATTCCAGGTGGAGTGGTGGCTGTTTCTCACGGTCGCTGAACCATCACTCCTCCGCGTTCACCAGGAACGATGCGGCGTGCTCAAAGTACCTGATCATTTCAGCGCGTTCAGCGGTGGGGATCAGCGCGTCTTGGAGTGCAAGTTTCATCGTCTCCACCCACGCATTGCGAGCGGTGACATCGATGCGAAACTTGGCGTGACGCATTCGCAACCTTGGGTGACCCTTTCGATCGCTGTACGTCTGGGGTCCGCCAAAGTACTGAATGAGAAACTCCGCCTG
>CAZXGD010000006.1:93231-104090 GCA_964640485.1 uncultured Isosphaeraceae bacterium
TGGGCTCCTCAAGATCTGCTGGAAACATGGGCCGGAGTGACGCATGCACATCGATGCGCGCATAGAAGGCTCGCGCCACCCTCCAGAAGGGCTCAGGCCCGCCCAGGCGGTCGTAGATCGTGGCGCCTCCGAGCGATCGGCCCGGGGCCTGTGGCGAGGGCTGCCATGACTCTGAGCCAATCGGGAGCGCCTTGTGGGCTTGGGAAGGAACCTTTGAGCCGGGTTCTTCGGAATCACTAGGAGTGGAGGACATGCAGCGATGGTAGGGTTAAGTTCAATGACAACGCACGGACCAAGGATTGTTCTGCCTGCCGTACTGGCTGCGGCAGCAGTGACATTTCTTGCCTTGGCGACACCTCCCTCGGGTGCCTTGACCGGCCAAAAGCCGGTGGAACTCACACGCACGCAAGTGCCTGCCAATCTGTTGGTGCCGCTACCCACGCGGGGAGGAGTGCCCCCCATGGTGGCCAAGTCCAAACCCGCCGCCCACTCGGCAGAGGCTGCAGAGAAGTACACCGCTCAGTTTCGCGCGCTGAAGTCCAAGTATTTTGGGCAGCACACTGCAGCACTCCGGCAAACCGGATTGACTCAACTTCGTGCGTACACCGACGCAGCGTCGCTGGAGCCCATGTGGACGGTGCTTCAATCAGAAAGTGACGATGTACGGCTGGCCGTCTTGGACCACCTAGCGGGGAGAGCCTCCGCAGGTCAAGCCTTGCTGGCGCGCATTGCGGTGCACGATAAGAACTCAGCCATTCGCGCTGAGGCAACCAGAAGAATCGCCCAGCCGCCCACAGAGAGCGTGCTGCAAGTGCTCGATGAGTCGTTGCGTAGCAATGAGCATGTTGTGGTGAACAACGCGGGACTTCTTGCAGGGAACATCCATGCCATTGAAGCGCTACCCGCTCTGATCTTTGCTCAGTTTTCTCAGGACACCCAGACTTCTGAGGGTGACTTAGCGTGGATCGCCATCGGCACACAACGGAGCTACGTGCAGAATCTGGTGCCGGTGACCGGTGACAACAGCGGAGCGTTCAGCCCCGTCATCGGGCAGGTGATTGAAGGAGTGGTAATGCGCGTGGCAGATTGCATCGTCACCACCTACCGCGCGGACGTTCACAACTCGCTCATCTCCATGAGCAGTTTTGACACGGGTACGGACACTTCATATCTGGCCTGGGACATGCGTGCATGGGCCCGCTGGTTCAATCAGGAGTACGTGCCCATGAAACAGCGGGAAGCTCGCGAGTTGGCTGCGGCGGCGGCCGGGGCTGGCACTACACGCGGCGAGTGAAATCCAGTATCGCCTGAGCCAACGCCTCGTAATCATCGGCGAGGTTGTAAATCTGCGCGCTGGACCTGACGAACCAGCGGTCGTCAAACTCCACGATGGCTGCCTCGATACGGTGCTCTTGGTACAGCGCCAATTGCAAGGAAGGAGCATCCTTAAAGTGTGCGCGGATCTCCGGCGGCAGAGGCACTGTGCACATCGAGCCAAGCATGCTTCCGTCGATTGGGGAGATCGGCTCAACGTCCCAGCGCTGGCAAAGCAGACGGTGTGCCCATGTGCTGAGTTGCTGGTTGTGCCCCCGGACGCGGTCCCAGCCCCACTGCCCCATGAAGTCAATGGCCGCGCCTGCGGTCATCCAGGGTGCGATGTCTCTGGTGCCTTGCCACTCAAACTCCTGACAGAATCCTTCGTCAAGAAAGTGGCTCACGGTGGAGGGATGAATGTCCTTGATGCGCGATGGATTAACCCACAGCACTCCCGTGCCCTTGGGCGCACAGCACCACTTGTGCAGGTTGCCGGTCCAATAGGTCGCTCCAAGAGCGGGCACCTGAAAGTCAATCATTCCAGGAGCGTGAGCGCCGTCAACCATGAGTTCTATTCCGCGCTTGTTGCACTCGGCCGCCAGCGGTTGCATGGAGAGCGCCAGCGCCGTTGGGCTAGTCACTTGGTCCACCACCACCAGCCGTGTGCGTTCAGTCATGTAGGGCAGCAGTGACTGAAGCAGTGCGTGTGGCCCATCCACCGGAAGTTCGAGCCGTGCTTCGCGATAAACCGCACCGCACTGCCGGGCGCGAAATGACATCGCCTTTCGCACGGCGTTGTAGACATGGTTGGTGGTCAGGAGTTCATCGCCAGCGTTGAACTCAAGAGATCGAAGCACCCCGTTCATGGCCTCTGTGGCGTTGGTTACAAAGCCAAAGGAATCTTCCGCCACCCCCAAGAAGGAGGCCACCCGGGCGCGGCTGGGGGCCAGCAGTTCATGGATTCGGCGCCCCAGAAGTTCGATCGGACGGCTTTCGATGCGGTCCTGCGCGGCGGTGCACTCCTGCGAAATGGCCCGGGGCACGGCGCCAAAGCTGCCGTGATTGAGATAGCGATAGGTGGGGTCCAACTTCCACAGCCGATCTAGCCTCGGAGCAAGGGGCGAAGGGCAGGAAGGGGTCTTTACGGGGCTAGAAGCGGCACTCACGGGGGGCAACGGTACTTGCCTGAGCCAAAGAAATCTGCCAAAAGGCGGTGGTGGATGCATTCGGGATCTATTTGGGATAACATTACCCGAACAACTTCTGCAGTTGCGCAAGGACACCTGCCGATGACCAAACAGCCCCCCAACGGGCGCCGGAACCTGTCCCGGAGAAAAACTCAATGCCACTTCTCACTCCATTCTTCTCTCGTGTCCGATCTTTCCTTGCAGGATCTGCCTCTTCCACGCCTGCCCACGCACCTCTGGTGATTCTTGGACCAGGCGGCGATTTTGTCGATTGCTTCATGCCTCACCCATCGGGCACCGGCTTGGTCCGCCAACGCGGGCCGGTGAACCATTCCATGCAGGAGCCTCTTCATGACACTCACACTCACCCCCAAGCAACTGCGAATCTTCAAACTTGTCCGGGACTGGAGGTCCAACCGCGGATACTCCCCCACCATGCAGGAGCTCGCGAACGAGCTCGGCGTCAGCAAAGTCACGGTGTTCGAGCACATCGAAGCGCTGATCTCCAAAGGCGCACTGATGCGCGACAAGAACAAGGCTCGCTCTTTGTCCATCGCTGAAGATGCGACGCTGCCAAATGAGACGGATGGTGATGCACCCGCGGTTGTGGCGCAAGTAGGCGGTCGCGGCGCACCCAAGCACACGTCCATGCAGTTCCCGTTAGTGGGTCGAATTGCTGCGGGACTTCCCGTGGAGAAGTTCGAGCAGGAAGAAGATCTGCGATTGGAGGAGATCTTTGCCCAGCGAGGTGGTGGGCAGAACCCCATGTTCGCGCTGCAAGTTGAGGGTTGGTCCATGCGGGATGAGGGCATTCACCCCGGCGACTACGTCATCGTCGAGCGGCGACAAACCGCTCGCAACGGTGAACGGGTGGTCGCCCTGCTGCCCAACGGGGAGACCACGCTCAAGACTTTTCAACGAGAGCGAGACGGGCGCATTCGCCTTCAGCCAGCCAACCCCGAGTTTCAGCCCATCACCGTGGATGAGTGCGAGATCCAGGGTGTGGTCGTGGGTGTACTCAGAAGGTACTAGCGAGAACAGGGTTCCAAGGCGGCTGCAAGTTGAGCGGTGAAGGCGGTCGCGGTTGCGACGGAATCGTGCCCTTCCTTCACAGCGGTTTGCATTCGCTTCACCAAACTGCTGCCCACGATCGCGCCATCTGCGTACTGGCAGACGGACCTGACGTGATCGGGCGTGGAGATGCCGAATCCCACGCACACCGGCTGATCTGTGCAGGCGCGGATGCGTTTGACCAGCGGGGCCGCGTCCGGAGCTTCTGCGCGTTCACCGGTGATACCCGCTCTGGCCAGCGCGTACACAAAGCCAGAGCAAAGAGCCGCGATGCGCTGCACGCGGTCAGCGCCGCTGGTGGGCGCTACAAGCAGCGTGCACGCAAGGCCGGCGGCATCGCATGATTCGCGAAGTGCAGGCGCATCGTCCATATCGATATCCGGCACGATGAGCCCATCAAAACCTGCGTCGGCGGCGCGAGAGGTGAAACTCTTGACACCGATTCGCTCAACGATGGAGTAGCTCACCATGGCGGCAAGCGCAGCCTTCACGCGCGGGCGCACCCGAGCCACTGCGGCAAAGGCCAACTCTGGTGTGCAGCCGGCCACGAGCGCGTCATGCATGCTGGCGGCAATCACCGGACCATCTGCGATTGGGTCGCTGAATGGAATGCCCACCTCGATGATGCCACCACCGGCGTCCGCAAGCGCGGGCAGAAGTTGCGCCGTCACGTCAAGCGAGGGGTATCCCGCAGTGATGAATGGCAGCAGCACGGCTCGACCCGAATTGGGGCGATTGCCAAATGCCTGAAGTATCCGATTGGTTGCCATACGGTGAGGGGGGAGTGATGGTATTCGGCAAGACTCCTGCCGCATTGAAGGCCGCTACCCTACTGAATCGGCCCGGTAGCTCAGCGGTCTAGAGCAGTCGACTCATAATCGATTAGACCTCGGTTCGAATCCGAGCCGGGCCATTGAACGGCGCGTGCGCCTTGCATTCATTCGAGAATCACACGAGCGACCAGAATCATGGGAGCGCGCAAGCACCCCACGCACCCAAAAGGGTGCCCAAATCTGCGCCGTCAACCAAGCCATTGTGATCCAAGTCAGTTCCGGCCGGTTGTCCTGCAGTGCCCCAGTCGCCCAGCAACTGACCCAGGTCCGCGCCGTCCACCACGCCATCCTGATTGAAGTCGCCCGTGCAGGGAGCAGTGCGCCACGCATGAACGCCGGCAAGGTCGGCAGAGATCAGAGTGCCGTCTTGGGCTAGCGCTGGCCCACCGACATTTGGATTGGTGAGTGTGAGCGTAAACAGCGCGCTGCTCAGGTCCGGCGGAAATGCCCAGAGCCTGCCTCCACTGGAAGGCGTGCCAGCCCACCCGTTGGCTACATACACGCGCCCAGATGCATCCACCGCGGTCTGAGGGCTAAGGTTGTCTGAACCGGTGGGTGGAGAAAGCACGCCAGCGCTAGCGGTTACGGTGCCAGTCGCTGGGTCTAGGCGGACGAACTCATTGCCTGCCAGGAACGTGTAGATGCTGCCGTCCGCGCTCACACCGTGTTCGTGGCCGGTGGTCCATCGAACCGGCCTGTTCCAACGTGGAGCGAACCCGCTTCCTGTGTCGTGCCACGCGTATAGAAAGTCCACGGTGGGCGAGTTTTGTGTGCGCGCAAGGTAGACCGTCTGCCCGTCTGGGCTGATGAACGGAGTGTTTTGCAGCGTGAACCCCGGCATGACGGCGGACTGGTACAGGAATGCACCGGTGGTCAAGTCATACTTTTCAATTCGGTGACCCCCTACCGCCACATCAGCGATGTAGACGCCATTGCCGGCAACCGCCGCTCCACAGTTGCCGCTGACTGAGCCGGTGCGAGCGAATCGCCACTCGGTGCCTCCATCGGTAGCACGAATTCGAGTGACATTGAGACGATCGCCCACGATCAGGTCTCCGTTGGGTGCGAAGACCACTCCGTCATAGGGACCGCACACGGTGGTGTCCGCACTATTCCAAACCAGCGCGCCGGTGGCGCCCGCGTACGCGGTGATGGGCTGCGGTGAACCCGCTGCGCCGCTTGGTCCGCTGGCTGTGGATCGCGAGGCATACACCCTGCCATCCCGCGCGCCGGCAATCCAGCCGATCCATTGGGTGCCATTGTTGCCGCCATAGGGAAGGCTTTTGCGCCAGAGCAACCCGCCATCGCTCAGGCGGCGCGCAACGATTTCATCGGTCGGAACTGGCGACGCCCCAGGAAACCCCCATTCCTTGATGGTGAAGACGCGCCCCTCTGAAACCACCACGTTCCATGAAATGATTGTGGAGTCCGGCGCCGTCCACGCTGGGGTAGCCGATGTGGGCCCCTGCGCGCTGCAAAGCCCATTTCTAGACGCATTGCCACCCTTGTTGTTCCAGTCATCGGCGTGGGCCACCACTCCCACCGCCAGCACCGCCACAATGACCCCACCAAGCACGACACGAGCTTCACATTTCATTCGCCGGGTACTCCTGACCGCAACTTTACAGCCCAAAGACCGATCCCCCAAGCTGGAAAAACTCACATGGCGAACTGCCCCAAAGGGCACTGCGTACAACCTTCCCGGGTCATCCCCTTGCCTTTCACCCGAATTCCGCCGATACTGAGGAGCCCTTCTCCCGAAGGGCTTCACAACCGTCCTCATGCGCACTGAACCCACGCCCGCACGCACCCCTGGCAAGACTTCGGCAATTCATGCCGTGGTCGCTGTGCTGCTGGCCCTCGTGGTCTCGGCTACAGCACCGCTTGGTGGTTCAGCCAAAGAGCGTGTGGAAACGGATGTGCGTCTCGTTCAATGCTCTGCGGAACACGCAGCAGCTATTCGGGTGGCGGTGCTGCCGGATTGCCAGCGGTCAGGCTTGGACGAGTGCTTGGGTTCGGCCAATGCTTCCACTCAGATCATCCGGGCCACGGAGCGCACGCGCTGGATGAGCGCGCTGCCTCCCCCTGTGCGCGCTTGAATTGACCCACCGCCACGCGATGCTACGTGCGGCTGGTGGGCACTCGCTGCGCCCCCTCCTTCAAACATTTACGACTGACTCGCTCGCATGCTGCGGGCACTCGCGCTGCGCCTTTGGCGCCGCGCACCTTGCAAAGGACATTTCCTATGGCCACCAATCAGCTCTTTAAAGGCATCCCCGTTCTTGACTGGCTTGTTCGCTCCACGCTCGGCACGCAGAATCAGCGCATGGTGCGCCGCTACCTGCGCCAAGTGGACCTCGTGAACAAACAAGAGGAAGCAATCAGCGCGCTCACCGATGCGGAACTGCGCGCCAAGACGGTTGAGTTCCGCGAACGCATCAAGAAGGGGGAGAAGGCGATTGACCTACGTCCCGAGATCTTTGCCGTGGCACGCGAGGCGATGGATCGGGGCGTGGGGATCCGCAACATCTTTAACCCAGACTTACCTTCGGAGCAGAAGTTTGACCCGGCCACGCTGGATCCACAGGCGCGCCAACTCTACGACCAGGTGGCAGCGCAGATCGCCGCCACCCCTGCCGCCCAGCCCACTGGTGAGTTGCTGGGATGTCGTGGCCCCATTCCCAGTTGGATGTTCGTGGACATTCCTCCCGCCCTGTACGCCGCGGTGCGTGTGCTGATCCCCGAGAGCCGCCCGCCATTCCGCGCTCGACCGTTTGACGTGCAGCTCATCGGCGGCGTGGTGTTGAGCGAAGGTCAGATCGCCGAAATGAAGACCGGCGAAGGAAAGACCATCGTGGGCCCACTGGCCTGCTACCTAGCGGCGCTGGAGGGCCTGCAGGTGCATGTGGTGACCGTGAATGATTACCTGGTGCAACGCGACCGCGACTGGACCTTCCCCTTCTTCCGCGCCGTGGGTCTCACCGTGGGTGCCATCCACCCGATGCACATGCAGGGGCACTTTGACAAGGTGAGTGCCTACCAATGCGACGTGGTTTATGGAACCACCAGCGAGTTTGGTTTTGACTATCTGCGTGACAACATGAAGGTGCGCCCCGAAGAGCAGGTGCAGCGCCAGCGCCACTTTGCCATCGTGGACGAAGTTGACTCCATTCTGATTGATGAAGCGCGTACTCCACTCATCATTAGCGGAATGGCTCATGCCAGCAAGCCCCGCTATGACCTGGCAGACCGCTTGGCCAAGCATCTGGTGGCCAAGCAGATTCGCTGGGAGTCCGCGGACGAACAGGTGAAGGCCTGCCAGTCAGAGGCTGCGGGGTTGGAGGGAGACATTCGCAACGCCCGTGAGAAGGATCAGGTTCCCGCGCTCAAGCAGCGATTGCAAGAGGCGCGCAAGCGATTGCCTCAGCTTGAAAAGGAGCGTGCCAAATTCACCCAGTACTACGAAGTTGAGTTGGACAAAAAGCGCACCACCCTCACCAGCGATGGCATTGCCGAGGCGCAGCGCGAGGCCAAAATCGGCAGCTTCTACGTGGGTGACAACGTGGACATGCCGCACCTTCTTGAGCAGGCCGTGCGCGCTCACACCGTGTACATGCGTGACCGCGACTATGTGGTTGCACCGGATGATCAGGGGCAGATGACGGTGGTGATCGTGGACCAGAACACCGGCCGCAAGATGGTGGGCCGTCAGTGGAGCGATGGCCTGCACCAGGCCGTGGAGGCCAAGGAGGGCGTGCCCATCAAAGAAGAAACGCAGACGATGGCCACCATCACCATCCAGAACTTCTTCAAGCTCTACAAGCGCTTGGCGGGAATGACCGGTACCGCGGACACCGAGGCCACGGAGTTTCATGAGATTTACCGGCTGGGTGTGGTCTCCATTCCGACCAACAAGCCCGTCACGCGAACTGACCGCAATGACCTGGTCTATCTGAGCCAGAAGGACAAGTGGGATGCCATCGTTGAGGAGATCAAGCGCTATCACGATGCCGGCCGACCCGTTCTGGTGGGCACTACCAGCGTTGAGAAGAGCGAGCATCTGAGCCGACTTCTAAGCAAGAAGCACACCATTCAACATGAGGTGCTGAATGCCAAGCAGCACGAGCGTGAAGCAGACATTGTTGCGCACGCCGGGCGCCTTGGTGCAGTGATGATCGCTACCAACATGGCGGGCCGGGGCACGGACATCAAACTGGGCAAGGTGGATCCCGCTGCGCTCATTGACCACTGGAAGCGACGCGACTTGGCCCCCAAGGATGCCAATGCTGAGTGGGGCGAAGAGCGCGTGCTTCAGGCCATGCACAAGCACATGGCCCGCAAGTTCCTTGACCTGGACGCGAAGGCCGTGGAGAGCATGACCCCCGAGGATGTTCGGTTGTCGCTCCTGCGCCACTGGGTCATGGGTCTGCTTCCTGGCGCCAGCGAGAACAAGGTGAACGCTGCGTCTGCAGAAGTGCTTGAGTCTCAACTGGATTCGCTGGGCAACTTCATGCTCCACAGGCTGCGCTTCTTTGAGAGCGTGGAGGCCATGGGCGGATTGCACATCATTGGTACCGAGCGCCATGAAAGCCGACGTATCGACAATCAGTTGCGCGGACGATCAGGGCGACAGGGAGATCAGGGCAGCAGCCGCTTCTTCTTGGCGCTCGACGACGACCTGATGAAGATGTTTGCGGGCAATACCACGTTGAGCATTCTGAGCAAGCTGGGCATGAAGGAGGGGGACGCCATCGAGGCGCCCATGCTCACCCGTGCCGTAGAAAAGGCCCAACGCAAGGTTGAAGAGCGAAACTTCCAGGTTCGCAAGCAGATCTTGGAGTATGACGAGCCCATGGAGTATCAGCGCCGCACCTTCTATGGAATGCGGCAGCCCCTCTTGGAGCACGAGGGCATTCGCGCCACAGTGGTGGAGTACATCGAAGACGCCGTATACGACGCGGCGCACCGATACCTCGGCCCAGAGTACGTGGCCACATGCATCAGCGAATGGGTCCGTGAGAAGTACAACGTTCACATCGATCCCGAGCGCTTTAAGGGTAAGGATCGCGACAGAGTCTTTAAGGTGATTGACTCCGAGACATTGGAGGAAGCAACGACCACCATTCAAAACACCGTGGGCGAGTACATGCCCGAAGACACCGATCCCGCCGAGTGGAGCGCGGAAGATTTGCAACACTGGGCGCAAACCAATTTTGGTGCCACCGTGCCCACCGAGCTCGTGAAGTCCGGGGATCGCGATCAGGTGCGCCGAGTGATTGAGTTGGCCGCCGAGGAGCGTTACCGAGCCATTGACAATTCGCCAGTGGAAGCGCTCATGGTGCCCAACTACGGTGCCAGGGAACTGGCGCAGTGGGCCACGACAAAGTTTGGTGCACCGGTGGAGCCCACGCTCTTTGCGGAGAGTTCCAACCCGGATGAAGCCGCAGCCCTTCTGCTGACCCGCGCCATGGAGATCTTCCACGATCGTGAATTGCGCTACCCCATTGAGTTTGTCATGGAACTCACCTCCGGTCGCCTGCAAGCTGCACAGCAGGATCCTGAGGGGGGCCCCGCCGCTGCAAATCAGGCGCTTTCAGAGTTCTGCACGTGGGCGGAAAGCCGCTACGGCGTGAATTGGCGTCCGGATGCCCTACCCACACAGAATCCTTCCGAGCTGGCCGCCACGCTTCTGAAGGTGGCGCGCACGATCGACGACGCGGAACTCGACCGCCGAGCCAAGGAGTGCCTGGCGGGTGGCACGGACGTGGACTCGATTGCCGCGTGGTTTGAGCGCACACGCAAGCTTCGCTTGACTGATCTCGAGCGGACTAAATGTCAAGCCAACCCAGAAAAATGGGTGCATGCGCGAGTTCGTAGTCTGCAACGGCAAGAGTTGGAGCAGTTTGAACGATGGGTGCTGCTGCAGATCTACGACGAAGCCTGGAAGGACAATCTTCATCAGATGGACCAATTGCGCGACTCGATCGGTTTTAGATCGTTTAGCCAGAAGGATCCCCGAATTGAGTTCAAGAAGGGTGCCGCGGAGCAATTCAACGAAACGCTCGCCAGCATTCGCGACCGGTCGACCGAATTGCTCTTTAAGGGACGCATGATGCCGCAGAGTCGCCCACCTCAGCCCACGGGCGAAGGTGGACCGCAAACGGGGATTCTCACGGCCCAAGACCCCGCGCCCTCTGCGGAGCAGCAATCCGTCATCGATCAGGCCGAACGTGCGGGAACAGGCACTGCTCCGGAGCCCAAGAAGCAGCTTTCGGCGCGCGCGGCCAAGACAGTGGGCCGAAACGAACCCTGCCCGTGTGGCAGCGGCAAGAAGTACAAGGCGTGTCACGGAGCCAACGCATAACCAACTTGGCTATACTCTTCCCCTTTCCTGCCTCGGTAGCTCAGTTGGTAGAGCAGCTGACTCTTAATCAGCGGGTCCAAGGTTCGAGTC
>CAZXGD010000007.1:0-103051 GCA_964640485.1 uncultured Isosphaeraceae bacterium
CCCACAAGAATCACGCCGCCATCGCCCGGGGGTGATTTGAGCGCTCCCTTTTCGTCGCGCCCTGCAAAATCTTCGGGGAGTCCCAACGCCTTGTAATCAGGAACACGACCTCCGTCGTACCACACAAAAGTGAGCCCCTCCTTGGCCGTGCGCGCGTTGGCGGGGTACTGCATGGTGACGGTTTCAGCCGAGGGAAACTCATCATCGGTGGCATCCGTGCAGTCACATTTCACCGAGACAGGAAAGCCGAGTTCCAAGGCGTAAAAGGGCATGTCCACGATGTGGCAGGCCATGTCGCCGAAGGCACCGCAACCCCAGTCATAGGTGCCACGCCACTTGAAGGGCGTGTAGCGATCTTTCACGTAGGGTCGCACCGGCCCCGAGCCCAGAAAGAGATCCCAGTCAAGGTTGGCTGGCACAGGATCCGAACCTGCCGGACGAGGCTGACCTTGCGGCCACCAGCCCGATGGACGATTGGTCCACGCATACATCGCCTTCACGGGCCCCACGACACCATCGCGCACCATGTGATAACCCTGGCGTCGCGTCCTACCCGCCATTCGCTGCGTTCCCATTTGTGTGATCAACGAAGGCTTCGCGGCCGCAATCTTGGCCAGCTGTCGATTCTCATACGCCTGCTGTGCCAGCGGCTTCTGGCAGTACACATGCTTGCCGCGATTGAGCCCTTCCATGGCGATGGCCGCGTGCATGTGATCGGCAACGCTCACCACCACAGCATCAAACTTGTCGCCAAGCGTGGTGTACATCTCGCGCCAGTCGCGGAATTGCGGCACTGATGCCAATTCCTTCTTGGCCTTGCACGCATTGAGCGGATCTAGATCCACGTCGCAGAGCGCGGCGATCTCAATACCCGAATGCGACATGACCGCATTCAGGTCAGACGCGCCCATTCCGCCGCATCCAACTTTGGCGATGCGCAGTTTCTCCAAGCCCGGCGTGGACGAGTACTTGAGCGTGGGAACAGTGCTCAGCAGCACCGGCGCGCTAAGCGCCGTAAAGACGAAGGAGCGGCGTGTGACTTGCATTGTTGTGAGCCAACCGGACAACCCCTTGCGGGTTGCGTGTGGAGCGCTCGCCTACGAAGTAAGTGTCGGTCTAACTTGGAGTTACAAAGGTTAGATGGTGGTCCAGAAGCCCAAGAAGATGCCAAGATCTGCGCCGTCGGTGGCGCCATCGCCGTTCAGGTCCGTCACCCCCGGCTGACCCCAGCCGGAAAGCAGCGTTCCAAGATCGGCGCCGTCAACGATTCCATCTCCGTTGAAATCACCTGGGATCGATGAAGTGCAGTCGTATCCCAGCACCTTCACGTCGTCCACACCGGCCTCAACGATGCTTCCGCCCGCCAAGTCGCGTGCGATGAAACGCATTCGCATCTGCGCGGTGGGGGTGACGTAATCCGCAATCTTGAAGGACTTGTACACCCACGCACCGGCATTTTCGGTCACCAGTTCCAACTGGGTCCACGTGGAACCACCGTTGTTGCTGATGTCCACAGGCATGGAGTCAAGGTTGGGCTCCGCCCCCTGATTGTTGCTGTACCAGCGCCAGTAGCTGACGTACGTCTCGTCACCAAGCCCGCTAAAGATTGGGGTGGTCAACGTGGTGGAACCGCCGTCGACGTCGGCCGCGCCCACGGAGCCGCCGACCGGCCCGTTGCCCGTCACAAAGCACTTGGTGCCGGTCACGGTGTGATCGTCCTCTGGCTGTGCAGATGTACCCACAGGGTCTGCATTGATCCACTGACCGGTGGTTGCGTTGTCGCCAGCAGCGCTAAGCGACCATCCACCAAGGGCTTCGCAGGTGTCGTTTACTGTTTCAAGAATGCCTGCCGCTGAAGTGGCTAGGTGGAGCCCAGAGGGATCGGTGAAGGTATCGCCACCCACGACCACTTCAAAGCTGTAACTCAGTTGCGTGGTGCAGGGGGTGGCGGGGAAGTTTGCTCGGTAGAGGAAATTGCCCAGTGCGGTCATGGTTGTGACCGTGGTGTTCTGCCCCACCGTCACACGCATCTTGACGCCGTCTGCTGGGATGGACTGACCCGCCACGGGCGTCACTTGAATGGTGACTGGCTCGCCCGCAGGAGACACCAGGCTGGGCAATCCGTTGGGGAACGCAAAGGTGCCCGGGTTTGTGCCCAGTCGCCAAACAAAAAGGCCGCGGTTGATATCGCTGCCGATGATGGTGCCGCTTGGGTAGAAGGGCCAGATGTTCCAGAGTCCGTTGAACTGCGGGCCGTCGTCTCCTGGCCACGTGTCAAAGAAGGCCACCTCGGGCGGAGTCGTGGCGCTCTGCGCAAGGTCAAACACGCGCACGCCGCTGCGGTAATTGGCCTCAAAGAGTTTTGTGCCCTTGATGTACAGGTTGTGGCCCACCGACGGATTGCCGTTGGTAAAGGTCCCCTCCACAAATGGGGCGTTCAGATTGGCCACATTCATCACGATGGTGGTGGTGACCGTTGTGGTGTCCCCCTCGTCAAGCTCATCGTTGATGTAAATGCGCGTGGCATCGTTGCTCAGCCAACTCTGGTGACAGAACTTGGCTCCTGGATACGTGGTGTAACTCAGTTGGACGGGATTGGCCTTGTTGGTGCAATCCACCACGTACACGCCGGTGTTGACATGGCCGCTGCTGGCGCCACCGCAGCAAAACGCGATCTCCTTGCCTGCGTATGGGCCGGAGGTGTACTTAACCACCTGTACCTCATGAACGTAGACGTTGCTCCACTGCCCGACAAAGACAGGAGCGCTGGGATCTGGCTGCAGGTTGTAAATGCGAAGGCCGTTGGTGCTGCCCCCTGCGCGATACAAGTAGCCACTCACTGTGTCCACAAAGAGCGTGTGCGTATTGAGACTGCCGCCGGTGGTGATCTCTCCCACCAGTGACACCCGCGGTTGGCCGGCATTTTGACCATCGATGTTGGTCATGCTGATGACTTGCACGCCGCCCCCGCCTTCACTACCCGCGTAGCAGTATGCGCCGTAGGTCTTGACGCAGCGCCACAAGCTGGTGGGGCCGGTGATGAGTGCCACGATTTGCGCGTTGCTGGGATCGGTGATTTCAACGAAGGCCGTGCCGTTGCTCAGCCCGATGATGGCGTATTCGCGATGGCTGGGGCTGGAGTACCCCCAGCAATCGTTACCGCTGGTCGGTGAACCCGGAAAGACATTCAAGGGAAGCCAACTCTTCAGGAGCATTCCGTTGCTGGAAAAAGTCTCGCCCGCCACGCCCCCTTCGATGGCGCGATAGGCCTGGCCGTAGACCGGCGGAAGCAGGTCGCGCGCCTTGAGGTCATCAACGTGGGCTGGGGCGAAGGAGCAAACCACGGCCGCCAGCAGGGCGACCGCAACGGTGCGAAGGTGTGTGTAGTGCATCAGTCCTGCTCGAATGATCGGTCTCGAAACACAGTGAAGTTTCCCCCGGATTCAAGTTCCCCAATGCCCACAAGCTGAACTGAAGAATAACCCCGATCCCGCCCGAGGGAAGCGAAGATCGCGAACCTCAGGCAAATCGGGGGCATTCCCCGTGAATTGACAGGCATTTGATCAGGAATCTGCTCCGCCTCGACCGCCGGCGCCGCCCTGGCCACCGCCCTGGCCACCCCGTCGGCCACCCTGGCCCCCTTGGCCGCCTTGGCCGCCCTGACCACCTTGGCCGCCACGGCTGCGGAAGTCTTCCATCATCTTGGTGCGCTCAGCGTCGTCGATGGTGCCGTCCTTGTTGGTGTCGAACGGAGTGAGCCGTTCACGAACGTTTTCTGGAAGGTCGGCCAGCGTGATGGGGCCGCCGCCGCCAAAGCCGCCGCCCCCTCCGCCTCCACCGCCCTGACCGCCACGTCCGCCGCCACCTCCGCCGCGAGGCAGGGAGTCAAACTGTTCTGCGGTGAGAAGTGCCTTCAGGCGTTCCATGTACGCGTCATTCAGGTCCCGGCGCTTGGACATCATCTCGCCCACTTCGCCCTCATCACGCTGGCGGCGCATCATGGTGGCAAAGTTTCCTTCGCCGGAGAGCATTCCCACAATCCGCACGGCATCGTCCACCTGTTCAGCGGGCTCTTGCTTGCGAATGGCCTGCACGATCTTGTCATTCATGCCGCCGACTTCAGCTTGGTACTGGGCATCCAGCGTGTGCACGGAATCCAGCACTGCTTTTTCAAGCCCTTCCATTTCATAGATCGCTTCAAGAGCGCGCTCCACCTGCGAGGGCCGGTAGACGCGCTCATATGCCGACTCAAGGGCGGTCTTGCGAACGCGGCTCCGATCAGCGGCATCCAGCTCCGCCATGATGGCCTCGCGATAACGGTCATTCACATCGCGCACGCGTTCACGGAGCGTGATGGATCGCTGCGCGATCTTCTTCACCGCTTCGGCGTCGCCCGCCACAAATGCCTCCAAGAACTTGGGTTCGCTCGCTGACACATACTCGTTGCGAGCCTTGAGAGCCTCATCCAGTTCAAGTTCGTACTGATCCATGATGGGGGTCAGCTTCTTGAACATTTCCTTGGGAAGACCCGCTTCGTCAAGCACAAAGAACAAGTTCACGCGCTCACCGCTCAGTGTGCCTTGCGGCAGAGTTTTTTCACGGGAGAGATACCGTTCAAAGGCGGCCCACTGTGCCTTCTGCGCTTCGGTGAGCGACGCCTGCAGGCCATCCACAAAGGTCTTACGCAAACGCGCCTTGGCCTCGCGCCACTTGTTGAAGTCTTCAACCACGGGCTTCAGGCTTGCGCGAATCTCTTCAAACGCGCCACTTGCCTTCAGTTGCTTCTGCACTTCCTCACCGGCGCGGGACATTTGGTCGCGAAAAAACTGCTGCCGCTCTTCGGGGGTGAGTTCTTCACCCTTCTCCGCCATGAGCTGCTCCATTTGCTCGCGCGCCTTCTGCATGGCATCGCCCATTTTCTGTTGAACCTCGGGGTTCATCATTGGCGCCATCACCTTGCGGCCCATGTCTTGCAGTTGATTCTGCATTTCTTCTCGAGCAGGATTGAAGGCGTCTTCATAGTCGCGCATCAATTGCTCAAGCACCACCATC
The DNA here is from genome assembly GCA_964640485.1 of uncultured Isosphaeraceae bacterium. Taxonomy (GTDB): domain Bacteria; phylum Planctomycetota; class Phycisphaerae; order Phycisphaerales; family SM1A02; genus CAZXGD01. Next base: position 5,053 of record CAZXGD010000007.1, read on the forward strand.
TGCGCCTCTTCCAACTTCAGTTGAGACTTGAACTGCGGAACGTCGCGGCGCAGGAAGTCGGGTTCCATGGCAGTGCGGAACTGGTTCTGCATTCCTCCACCCATGCCGCCCATGCCGCCAAAGCCGCGACCGAAGCCGCGACCGCCTTGACCTTGGCCGCCCTGCCCACCTTGCCCACCCTGCCCGCCGCCGCCCCTGCCGCCTTGACCATCCTGCGTTTGCTGCCCGCCTGGCGCGGTCTGCTGAGCGGAAACCTCCAGTGCCACCTGACTCTCTGCCGTGATAAGCGCAAGAGACAGAGTCAGAGATCCGATGAAAGAACGGTGAAGGCTGATGCGTTGCATGGTGTTGTTCCTGAAGTCCAGAGTTCTAGGACCGTGCGACTGACGCCGCACGTCCGTCCTGTAAGGTGCTGCGTCTAAACGCCGTCCCTTCTGCCCATGATGCCGGAAATCGACGGAAATACTGCCGGAACTCGGCACACTCGCGACGGATAGAAGCTAAGAGTATGAGTGGACGCCTTTGTTTCTTGCTCCAAGGCGTTGGTAACCTTATGCCGCAGACTGACCGATTGAACCTCATAAACCCAGTTACTGAACGCCTTTACAGCAGCATCGCCCATGCTGCGGCGTGTGCGTGCGCCTGCCTGCTGACTGCGGCTGCGATGGCGCTCCCTCAGGTCGGTCCTGGCAGCCCCGTTACGGGGTGGATCCCCGGTGATGAATTGAACGTGGGTATCGATACGCCTGAGGCGCTAAATGCCGGCTCTCGATTTGGCTATGCGATGTCTATGAACGACACGTATGCCGTGGTGGGCGCACCGGACGCGCGCTTGTACGACGCAGAGATTGAGGGGTTTGTCAACGGCGCTGGAGCGGCCTACGTGTTCAAGCGCGATGGCGCCTCGTGGGTGTTCCTGCAGCGCTTGGTGGCACCAAAGATTGTGCTGTCGCAGATGGGTTCGGCAGTCAGCATCGATCCGGAAACCAGTGACATCGTGGTGGGAGCTTGGGCCTACAACGGTCGGGGCGTGTTTAGCGGTGCCGCGTTCTACTTTAAGAAGGGCACAGGTGACACATGGGGTGTCGCGGAGACCTCAAGCAGCTTGGGCAACAAGACGCGAATGCCCACGCAGAACTTGATTCCGGCTGATCTTGTCATGATCGATGAGTTTGGGTTCAGCGTGGCCATTCGAAATGGAACCATCGTGGCTGGTACCCCGCTGAGCGGTGGAAGCAACGCGGGCGCGGTGTACGTGTACGAAAACGTTGGGGACGTTTGGGTGCAAACCCAGAAGTTGGTTGATGAGTCCGGAGGCGCCAACGATCAGTTGGGCACTCGCGTGGCACTCGACGGCAACTTGCTGGTATGCGGCGTGCAAAACGACGATGTGCAGGGGAAAGTGAACGCGGGTAGCGCATTGATTTTCAAGCGCAACGCACTCGGAACCCCCTTTGCTCTGGTGACAAAACTCACCGCGGCAACTCCAGTGTCAGGTGCGCAGTTTGGGGCAAGCGTGGCCGTGCGAGACGGCACTGGCGCGCAACCGGATTACATCGCGCTGGGCTCGCCCACGTTAGTGACGGGCAGCCCCACTGCTGCAGCGGGCAACGGCGCCGTGTTCATGTATCGACGCTCAGAGGGTGATCTGTGGGTGGAAGACGGCACCCTGCTCCCACGGGCGGTGAACATCAACAACAACTTCGGATACAGCGTTGCAATGACGCAGACGGATCCGCCTGAAGTGCTCGTGGGCGCACCGGGTTACGACACCGTGGTGCCCGGCCTTGTGGATCCCGCAGAGTTGGTGCAAGTGGTGAACGCAGGAACGGGGTTCACACTCGTCCGCACCGATGGCGCGTGGGACTTCCGCCGAGTCGGCGACATTAGCACCGATTTGTGGACCACAGACATTCGAACGCTCAATACGAGCATTGGCCGTTCCGTTGCGATTGCGCCTTCGGCGGGCAACGTGGCCCTGGTGGGCGCAGAGACTCCCTCAGGGTCTGACGGAACGGTTTTTGGATTCACCTTTGCACTCTCGGTGTTGGGTACTGAAGATGGCCAGGTGCCTGGCCCGGTGGACGGCGTGCTGCCAAGCGGCGGTGGCGGTCCTGGCGGAGGAGGCGGCGGCCTAGGCAGCGGCGGCACGGGCGGCGGCATTACTGGCGGCGGGGCCCCCGGTACAGCCTCGGACGTCGGTGGCGGCTTTACGTTGCCACTGCTCCCCATCATTCAGGACTGGGGCGTGATCAAGGGCACGGCGGTTGCGATCGGTGGCCAGCGCATTAGTGCGTTGCAGACCGATGGCGTACATGACGGCAACGTTCCCAAGTTCAAGCCTGTGGGCACACTGCCCGAGGGTGCCACATTCGTCGGTCTGGGCGATATGAACGGGGACAACTCTGGGGACGTGGTCTACGTCACCGCAGGCAACGTGCTGAAGTACTGGAAGCGCGATGAGTTCATCATTCGCGAAGACATCACCATCGACACGCTGCCAGCGGGCTATGTGGTGGTGGCGGTGGCCGATGTGAATGGCGACAACAAGGCAGACATCGTGCTGCAGGATGCGGTGGATTCGCGTGCGGTCACCGTTTGGCTGATGAGCGGCGGAGGAATCTCCAGCAGCACTGACTATGAATTGCCTGAGGGCGAGTGGACCATTTACGTGGGCCCATTTGCCAGTTCTTCGAGCAACAGCATCCTCATTCGCAATGCTGCAGAACACGATTTGCGGTTGCTGGTGGACAACAACGGCGCGGTGAGTTACCGCCAGTTGCGCGATGGTGGACCGCGCGCACGCCTGGTCGGCTACGGTGATCTTGATTCTGATGGCCAGCCCGACTTGTGGTGGCAGTCCGGAGGAATCACCGTTGACTTCTACGACCAGCAGAATGACGGCAACTACAAATTGCGCGAGCGCATGCGCACGCCGATCTCAGGCGGTCGCGTGCTGAGCGTGCGCGATTGGAACGGCGATGGCGTGGTGGACACATGGATTCGGTCCGGCCGAAGGAACTTCGTCATCTACCTCACGTGGGATGGCCACCTGCACATGGACCGCGCGCGCGACATCGGCGATGCCCCCGGCCGCGTGGTGGGATTTGCTGATCGCTGAGCAGTTAACTGGCGGTAACCCGCTGTGGCGGAGTTCTAGAAACCAACCCCATTGCGCGTAGTACCTGCGCGTTGACTTGCCGCGAGTCAAAGTGCTGCTCCGCACGTGTGCGAGCGGCGTTCCCCATGGAAACTACCAATGAGGCATCTTCCAAGAACGCTTCCATCGCCACGGCAAGCGCGGGCGCACTACCGGTGGGCACCAGATAGCCACTCACCTGGTCCTGAATGGTTTCACGGCATCCTGGCGAATCTCCGGTGACTACAGCTCGGCCCGTGCTCATGGCCTCAAGAACGGACATGGGCATGCCTTCGCCCTTACTGGGGAGCACCAACACGCTGGCGGCGGTCAACGCGGGGCGCACGTCGTCAAGTCGCCCTAGGTACTCCACCACTCCGCTGGACTGCCAGTGAGCAACTTCTTGTGCGGAGACGCTGCTGGGGTTGGAATCGGTGAAACCCGCTACCTGAAATCGCATGCGGTGATCGTCGGTTCGCAAAGCCCGAAGCGCACGCGCGGCTTCTACAAACTCAACAACGCCCTTGTCTCGCAGCAGGCGCCCTAGGAATAGGTACGTGACCACCGCGGGCGGTTCATGGATTGGCTGGAACGCGAAGTGTTCGAGATCCACCCCTGAACCGGGGATGTGCAGCACACTGCGCACGCCAGCGAGCAGGCCCGCGTGTTCAAAGAATGTTGAGTCGTCCCGATTCTGAAAGATCAACGAGTTCGTCAGAGGCAGGGAGCGACGATAGAGCCGCAGGGCCACCAACGCCAGCAGACGCGATTTGAGTGTGCCCGCGGTGAATGCGTAGCCAAGGCCCGTGATCATTGCGGAGATGTGCGGAACACCCGCTCGCTTGGCCGCTGGCACCGCATAGAACACTGGCTTGGGGTTGTAGGCCAGCACCGCGTCGGGGCGCTCATCGCGCATGAAACGCTCATAGAAGCTTCGTGCGGAAAGTTCGGCAAACGGATTGGTGCCGGTTCGATCCAGCGGGGCCTCGATGAATCGTGCGCCCAACTCTCGCAGGCCATCCTGCACGCCACGGGCGGCACTGGCGGAAGGCTGGGGGACACACACCAGCACTTCGTGGCCCTGCTCTCGAAGCGCCCGAATGAGCGAGCCCCTGAGCTTGACCACAAGGTCGCCGTATCCGCCGATGAGAGCAACGCGCGCCATTGAAGTACCAGTTCTACCGCATCACGGTCTGAAATGCCTGAACCAGCCGTGCGTGCAGTGCGTGCGGGGCGCAGACCACACCCCGATTGGCCGCCAGTCCACGTCCACGCGTGTAATCCAAGGGCAGACCGTGCACATCCGTCACGCAGCATCCCGCTTCCTGCGCGATGAGCGCTCCGGCGGCGTGATCCCAAACGTGCTCCACATACGTTGCGTTGGGGCTCTTGCGCACGTAGGCATCCGCACAACCGCGCGCCACCAGACCGTACTTGGCTTGGCTGTCCATGCGCACGGATGAAACAGCACCCACGGATGCCAACAATTGTTCCAATTCCGACGAATCGCTGTGTGCAGATTCCACGCTGCCCGCAACGCGCACGGGTGAACCCGCCTTCCACGCTGCACAATGAATGGGGGTGTGCGGCCCGCCCGAAAGCGGAGTCTGCCACGCGCCCTGCCCCTTGACCGCGCCGAAAATCACCCCCGAACCAGCCGCGATGCCATGCGCCGCAAGACGTGGGGCAGCGACCACACCCAGCACGGGGTGCCCGCGAACCACCAACGCGATGGCCACTGCGAACTGCCCTCCGCGTAGATAGCCCTTGGTTCCGTCCAACGGATCAATGGCCCAGAAGGAGCCATCACCTCCGGGGTCTGCACCCAAGTGAAGGTCTCGCTCGCAGTCGGCAGCGCTGCACGGGATTCCGGCGGCAGAGAGCGCAGCCACCACTGGATCAAGGAGTGCGCGCCCGCCGTGTTTCTGAACTTCGTCCCAACTCTCCTCGGCCATAAAGCGCGTGCCAGCTCCGCAGAGTTCCTGCAGTGCGCGGGTGGCTGCCACTTGGCTGGCCAGATCAGCCACTGTTGCTGGGCCCGCGCCGGCCTTCTCAAAGGCCTGCGGGTCTCCCACGTGCGCGATAGCCGCGGCCGCAGCTCGTGCCGCCGCAAGCGCTGTCGAAAGCTGAACCGTGGTGTTGCTCACTTCTTGCGGTAGCGCCCTTCCGTGCCGCGCTTGCCATTGCTTTCAAGAAGAGCGGGGTGGTTCTTGCCATCCCGCTTGAAACCGGTGACCAACCTGCGGAAGGCGGTGTTGGCCTCAGAGGGCGTAAGACCTGCGGCGGAGCAGATCGCCTCCTTGCTAGACCAGCCCGAGGGCAGATTCTCCACGATCTTGTCGTACTGGGCGTCCACATCCTGGCTGCTGGTGCGCACTCGTGGGCGATAGCTGGCGGATGCGGGAGTGGCTCCGCCGGAGCGGTAGTTGGTCCACGCATTCTTGGCGCTGGTTCCCAACTCGGAACTCAGGTCTTTCAGTGTGCCCAGCAGGCCATTGTGTTCGTGCAGCAGAGCTTGGTAGCGGTCGCGAAGGGTTCGCAGATCCCGCACTTCGCTCACCAATGAACTTAAGTCAAAGGCCACGCCTCGCTTGGTCCGGCGTGTGCCGGTGGCTGCGGTCGCGCGGCTTGCGGCGTCGACCTTGGCGGAGTGCTTGGCATCCTTGGGGGACTTCTTGCGCTGAACGGGTGCATTGCTCTTGTTGGACATAGGGGCAATACTATAGCAAAGGTGGCAACATTGTGCGTTGCAATGTAAGAGCCATTGCGTGCATTAGTAACCTCGCTGAGCGGCGGCTGAGCAGGGCGCCTACGCGTGCGCGCGCGCCAATGCGTCAAGCACGCTGTTCACGCACTCCTGCGGGCCCATTTTGTCGGTTCGTAGGTGAACTTCAGGGGTGTGCGGGGCCTGGTAGGGGTCATCAATTCCCGTGAATCCGCGAATTTCACCCGCCCGCGCCTTGGCGTAAAGCCCTTTGGGGTCGCGCTGTTCGGCAACCGTTAACGGTGCATCCACGTGCACTTCTACAAAGGGAGTTCCCGCCAGCCGATGCCGTTCACGCACCGCAAGACGATGCTCCGCATATGGGCTGATCATGCTCACCACGGCAATGACACCTGAGTTGGCCAGCAACAGTGCGGCTTCTCCCGCTCGGCGAACGGCTTCTGCACGCCCATGGGCGTCAAACCCCACGCCCGCGTTCAACCCGTGACGAAGGTTGTCTCCATCTAGCACATAGGCGAGGCGCCCTGCTTCTACCAATTGTCGCTCCAACTCCACGGCGATGGTGCTCTTGCCCGAACCGGACAACCCGGTGAGCCACACGGTGACGCCGCGTTGCCTTGCACACCGCTCGCGCGCCGCAGCGTCAACCGCAGTGGCATGCCAGACCACGTTGGGGTCGCGCGGTGCATGTCCATCGGGGGTGCGCTCTTGCATGGAATGCATGATCTGAGTCTAGCCGGGTGCCAACGGCAATACCGTCTCAGCTCCCACCTGATAGAGCAGCGTAAGCATGATCACCGTCACCGCGAGTGCGATGGCATTCAGGGGCGAACCAAAGCGCAGGTAATCCGTGAAGCGGTATCCACCCGGTCCGGCCACCATGAGATTTGTTTGGTAGCCAATGGGAGTGGCAAAGTCCGCGCTGGCCGCAAAGAGCACCGCCAAAACGAACGGCATGGGATCGCCCCCCACCGTGGCCGCGGTGCCCAACGCAACAGGAAACATAATGGCCGCTGCAGCGCTGTTGCTTGCGAATGCCGTGAACAACATCGTGCCGGCGTACACCGCCACGAGGGCCGCCACCGGTTGACCGCCTGCCAACTGCACCATGCCCCCGCCCACCATGGTGCCGAGACCGGTTCCGTCAATGGCGCGGCTCAGCCCCAAGCTGGCGGCAATCACCAGAAGCGTGGTGAGGTCCAGGGAACTGCGCGCGTCGGGAAGACTTACACAACGGAAGAGGAGCATGGCCGCGGCAGCCACCATGGAGGGGATGAACATGTCCCCGGACGCTGCGGCAGCGCCAACCATTCCACAAAGCACCAAGACGGCCACCCACGCGCGATCGTGTCGCGGAGCTTCTGGACCACCAAGTGCGCCAACGAGATAAAAGTCGCGGCTGTTTCGATTTCGATCTGCAAAACTGGGGTCGGCATCGAGGAGCAACGTGTCGCCAGGTTGAAGCGCAACATCGCCCAACCTTCCTTGCACGCGCTCTCCGTTGCGCGCCACCGCCACCACCGCGGCGTCGTAGCGACGACGAAAACCAAAGTCGCGAATGGTCATGCCGATGCCTGGAAACGTGTCTGAGACAACCGCCTCCACTAAGCGCGAGCCGGGAGGTGCGGTGGTTGGAGACCCATCAGTATCAGCACCGTCCAAGTTAAGCCCACGCATCTGGCGGAGTTCAACCACGCTCTCCACCACACCGGCGAAGATCAGGCGGTCGTCGCCGCGAAGCACTTGTGTGGGGGGAGGCGCGTGAATGGACTCGCCGTCCCGGACGATCTCCGCCAGAAACAAGCCCGGCAAATGGCGGAGACCCGCTTGTTGAATGGTCTTGCCATCGAGGGGCCCCTTGGGTGCCACCCGTGCGCATGCGGTGTAGCGACGCGCGTCGGCTTCATGGGTGCTAAGTACAGGCTGACGGGCGGGAAGCAGGCGCGGCCCAAAGAGCAAGATGTAGCCGAGCCCCAAAATGGCCAGCGGAACGCCCACCCACGCCAACTCAAAAAACCCAATCTGCCTGAGGCCGAGCGTTTGTGTCTCCTGACTCTTGAGCGCACCCTGCACGAGCCCCACCACGACTAGGTTGGTGCTGGTTCCGATGATTGTGATGGTGCCTCCCAGAATGGCGGCGTAGCTCAGCGGCACCAGCAGCTTGCTGGCGGGAATGCGGCTCCGCCGAGCCCAGTCCTGCACCGGCGAAATCATGAAGGCCACGATGGGAGTGTTGTTGACAAACGCACTTAACAACATCACCGGCGTGCACATTCGGATCAACGCCGAGCGCGTAGAGGACGCTGGGCGCATGAGTCCGCCGGCCGCCCACCGCACCGCCCCGGTGCTTTGCAGACCCGCGGCCACCACGTACAACGCTGCGACAGAGAGCAAGCCTTCATTGGCAAAGCCGCTGGCGGCTTGACTGGCGGTGAGCACCCCTGCAGCCAGCAGCAAGATGAGTGCGCCCAGCATGGCCATGTCCGCCGCGACACCAGCGATCAATGCGCACACTACGGCCACCATGACGGCGGCGGTAAGCCAAAGGTGCCAGTCGGGACCCGACGCGGGCGCCCCTGCTGCAGAAGCCAGAATGGGAAAGTTTGCGATCAACGGCGCGCAGCGTAGCGGGGAGTGGAATCGCGCTACGCTTGGCTGTGATGGCGGAATTCCCAGAATGCACCCTGCGAATCATTGAGCCCAATATGTCGGGACACAGCGGGCACTATGCAGAGTTGGTGAGGGCCATCGCGGCTGGCAGCCAAGGGGTGTTTGCAAAACTTGAAGTCTGTGCCGACGAGCGTGCGGGAAACCTGGTCCAAGGAGATCCGCTCATACGCCTGCGCGCACCTGCCGGCGGAGAAACTGAGTATCGCTGGCTAGGCCACGCACTGGAGTCTGGAGAGCCGTTCCTAGTGCTCACTGCCAAGGCTGCACATGCCGCCATGCTTTCATGGTTGGCGCGCGGTCAACCCGAACGTCTGAGGAATGCCCGCCTCTTTTTTCACTGGCAAGAGCGCGGCGCGGTGAATCGCGCACTGATGGCGGCGGCGTTTAGCGTGCGCGCCAACACAGTGGCCATCGCACCAACCGAAGCCACGGCCTCATACCTTCGCCGCTGCGGTTGGGCGCGCGTGAGGCACGTGCCGTATCCCATGATTGCGCCCGAGTTGCCGGCGGAAGCCACCCCCTTCAGACACTTGCTCATGGCGGGTGCGGCCCGCGCCAACAAGGGTCTGGCACTCGTTGCCGGCCTGGCTGAACGTATGGCTGCGCGAGGAGAAGCCACGACTCTGCTCGTGCAGACAACCGCCAAGCGCACTTCCGGACGACGCGGTGTCAAGGAGGAGGCCCTGCTACAGCGACTTCAAATGAGTGGCGCGCCCGGATTGCACACCAGCGATCGGGCACTTGATAGCGCCGGGTACGGCGAACGCTTCAATGGAGCGATGGTGCTTGCCCCCTACGACCCCAAGCATTTTGCCGACAACGTCAGCGGTGTGGTGTTGGACGCGCTTCTGCGCGGTGCTCCGGTTGTGGCGAGCGCAAACAGTTGGCCCGGGAGGATGGTGGAGCGGTTCCGCGCTGGGGCGGTTTTCAGCCCCCATACCGCAGAGGCATTGGACGCCGCGGTCCATTCGGTCCTTGACGATTGGACCAATGCCTGCGAACGATCACGCGTGGCTGCGCGGGTGCTCGCAGAGGAGCATGATCCCGCCCAACTGGTACGAGTGCTTCGCCAAGGGTGATATCGTGGCGCACCCCACCGCATGACGGCGCCTAGCTCCCATCTTGACGAATTGGAGTCCGAGTCCATTCACATCTTGCGTGAGACCGCCGCAAGTTTTGAACGACCCGTTCTCATGTACAGCATTGGAAAGGACTCCACGGTGCTGTTGCATTTGGCCATGAAGGCATTTTGGCCAGCCCGCCCACCATTTCCATTCCTGCACGTGGACACCACCTGGAAATTCAAGGAGATGATCGCCTTTAGAGATCAAACGGCCAAGCGCCTAGGGCTGGACCTGATTGTGCACATCAATCAAGAAGGCTTGTCTCAAGGGGTGAATCCATTCGCCAGTGGCAGCAAGATGCACACGGACGTCATGAAGACCCAAGCGCTGCGCCAAGCCTTAGAGAAGCACAAGTTTGATGCGGCCATTGGAGGTGCACGGCGGGATGAAGAGAAGAGCCGCGCCAAGGAGCGCATCTTTAGTTTCCGTGACAAGCACCACCGCTGGGACCCCAAGAATCAGCGCCCCGAATTGTGGGAGCTCTACAACACGCGGGTCAATCCTGGCGAGAGCATTCGCGTTTTCCCAATGAGCAACTGGACTGAACTGGACGTGTGGCTCTACATCTGGAAGCATCAACTGCCGGTGGTGCCGCTGTATCTGGCGGCAGAGCGCCCCGTGGTGGAACGCGACGGCACGCTCATCATGGTTGACGATGAACGCATGCCGCTGATGCCCGGTGAGCGTCCCACTCTAAAACGCGTGCGATTTCGCACACTGGGCTGCTACCCGCTGAGCGGAGCCGTGGAAAGCGATGCCACCACGCTGGAGAGCGTGATTGAAGAGATGCTCCTCGCGCGCACCAGCGAACGGCAGGGACGTCTGATAGATCACGACCAATCGGGCAGCATGGAAGAAAAGAAGCGGGAGGGCTACTTCTAATGACGGCCCCCCTGTTTGAGAAGGGTCAGCGCGTACATGAGTACTTGCAGCGGTATGAGCGCAACGAGTTGCTGCGCTTTTTAACCTGTGGAAGCGTGGACGATGGCAAGAGCACGCTGATCGGCAGGTTGCTGCATGACACCGGCCGTATCTATGACGATCACTTGGAAGCACTGGAGCGCGACAGCAAGGTGCACGGCACCACCGGTGGAGGCATGGATCTGGCGCTGGTGGTGGACGGCCTGAAAGCGGAACGTGAACAGGGCATCACCATCGATGTGGCATGGCGCTACTTTGCCACGGCGCAGCGAAGTTTTATCATCGCCGACTGCCCGGGACATGAGCAATACACGCGCAATATGGCAACGGGCGCCAGCCACTGCCAGCTGGCCATCACCTTGATTGACGCCCGAAAAGGCGTGAGCGTGCAAACGCGCAGGCACGCATTTATTGCAAGCTTGCTGGGCATTCGCCACGTGGTGGCAGCCGTTAACAAAATGGACCTGGTGGACTGGAGTGAAGAGCGCTTCCGCGCCATTGAGTCAGACTTTGTTGAATTCTGCGCCAAGATCGGCATTGCCGATCCGGTGGCAGTGCCCATCAGCGCGCGCGATGGCGACAATGTGGTTACCCGCAGCGCGCACACCCCTTGGTACAGCGGCAGCCCGGTGATGGAATTGCTGGAGAGCGTGCCGGTGGACCGTCCGAGTGCTGATGCCCCCTTTCGAATGCCGGTTCAGTGTGTCCTTCGGCCGGACTTGGACACACGTGGATTTGCGGGTCGGGTTTCGCAAGGCAGCGTGAAGCCAGGCGATCGCGTGATAGTCATGCCGTCGGGTAAGGAGACACGAGTGCGGCGCATCGCGCGCGCGGAACACGATGGCGGGGACGCCCCTCTGGCTGTGGCTGCGCAGAGCGTGGTGCTGATGCTTGAAGACGAGGTCGATTGCAGCCGTGGCGACATCATCGTGACCGTGGGGCGTGAACCCACGGTGACGCAGCGGCTGGAGTGCGACATGGTGTGGATGCAATCTTCGCCGCTGGTGCCCGGCCAGCAGTGGCTATTGCGCGTGGGCACCAAGACCACTCCCTGCACCGTGCGGCGCGTGCGCTGGTGCGTGGATGTCAATACGCTGGCTACCGCACCGGCGGAAACTCTCCGCCTGAACGAGATCGGTCGCGTCGAACTTGAAGCGGAAGAGCGCGTTGCGGTCGACGGATATCGCGATTGCCACGGCACTGGTGCGGTGGTGCTGGTGGATCGCATGACCAACGCCACCGCGGGCGCGGGCATGGTTCGATTGGCCACGGAAACTGGGGCACGGCGCGCTCACTGGGAAACGTGCGCGTTGGAGTCCCTTGAGAAACCAGGCGACCGCCCCAGTTTTGTAACATCCGAAGAGCGTGCACGGCGATGGCGACAGGAGCCGCGCACCATTCTCTTCTATGGCCCACCTGGCAGCGGTAAAACCCGAAGCGCTCATGAGTTGGAACGTGCGCTGTTTGACGAAGGTCACGCTGTGGTTGTGCTGGATGGTCAGCAGGTACGGCGGGGTTTGAGCAAAGATCTTGGGTTTAGCGATGAAGATCGGAGCGAGAACTTGCGTCGTGCCGCGGAAATGGCAAAGCTGCTCAACGATCAGGGGTTCGTGGTCATCTTGGCGATGGTGGCACCCGATGCTCAGGCGCGAGCCAAGGCAATGGAAGTTGTGGGCGCCGCGCGGTGGGAAGAGCGGTCACTCTCACCCGCCGCCAACGATCAATGAGCAACGCCATCCTGCCCGACCACCCGGAAAAACGTCTGCCAGATGATCTTCAGGTCGAAGATGAATGAGCGCCGATGCAGGTACTCCTGGTCAAGCGCCACCTTTCGCGGGATGGGCAATTCGTCGCGGCCATTCACCTGCGCCCAGCCAGTAAGCCCCGGGAGTAGCGCGTCTACTCCGACCTTGGTGCGCATTTCAATCAAGTCCGCCTGAACGATGGACGCGGGCCTTGGCCCCACAAAGCTCATATCTCCGATCAGGATGGACCAGAGCTGCGGCACTTCGTCCAAGCTACTTCTGCGAAGGAATGGCCCCACGGGCGTAAGGTAGGCCGCCGGATTGGACATGAGGTGCGTGGGCAGGAGCGGAGTGCCGCAACGCATGGTGCGGAACTTGGGCATTGCAAATGTGCGGTTGCGCTTGCCAATTCGAGTGGACCAGTACAGCACAGGACCGGGAGATGTTGCCTTTACCAGCACTGCCACGGCCAATGCCGGAATCACCAAAGCCACCATGAGCACCGCCGCCAATAGCACGTCGAAGGTTCTCTTTAGCACCATCGCTTCCTCCACGCCTGAAACATGAGTGCGTTCCAAAGGGTGTGCTGCCAGTTACACCGCCCCGACAGATGTTCGTTCCATACTCGCTCAATAACCGGGGCGTTCAGAAAGCCATCGCGCTCAAGTGAGTGACGGTCCAGCAAGTCCTGAGCCCAACCGCGCAGGGGTCCTCGAAGCCAAGAATCGATTGGAACGCCAAATCCCATCTTGGGTCTGCTGAACAGCGCGCGCGGGATGTGCCGTGCGAGCAGTTCCTGAACAATCCACTTGCCCTGTCCATTCCTAATCTTCATGTGCAGGGGCAGGTGCCAAGAGAAATCAACGACCGCGGGATCAAGAAACGGAACGCGCGTTTCGAGCGACACACCCATGGACGCGCGGTCAACCTTGCACAGAATATCGTCCGGCAAGTAGGTCAGGGCATCCAAGAGCATCATGCGCTCGGGAACCGAAGCCAGTTGGTGAGTTCCATTCCACTGTTCTTGAGAGATTCCGAGTGCGGCACCTTCCGGATGCGCCAATCTTGTGAGCGATGCAGGGTCTGCCCAGGACATCGTCATGCGCGAATACATGTCGTGCTCGCTTTGGCATTCCAGTACTGCCGCCAGCTTGTGCGCCTTGTCGCCTGCGGCCTTCAATCCCCGGACACCGGGCAGGGCCGATGGCATTGCCCCGACCACGCGATCCCATTGCGCCGGCCCCAGAACACGCAGTGCCATCGCCACCGCACGACGCAGCGGCGCAGGCACTGCCTGCATTCGGCTCATCAATCTGTAGCGGTTGTATCCGCCAAACATCTCGTCGCCACCGTCACCCGTGAGACACACCGTGACATCGCGTTGCGCAAGTTGGCTCACCAGAAACGTGGGGATCTGGGAGGAATCGCCAAAGGGCTCGTCGTAGAGGTCCGGCAACCGAGGTATCACGGCGCGCGCCTGATCGGATGACACCTGGAGTTCAACGTGGTGCGTTCCCAGATGCTCGGCGACAGCTCGCGCGTGGCAAGATTCGTCGTAGCCCGGCTCCTGAAATCCAATTGTAAAAGTGTGGATGGGGCGGCTGGACTGTGCTTGCATCAGAGCCACGACGGTTGAAGAGTCGATGCCCCCTGAAAGAAATGCACCCAAGGGAACGTCTGACATCTGCTGCCGCAGAACTGCGGCGGAGAGCGTGGCTTCTAGCTGATCCACCGCCTGGGAATCGGAGCACTGCAACGGCTCTGCTGCGCCCCGAGCGGCCACATCAGCCAGCGTCCAATACGCGCGCGGCTGCGTGTGTTCGATGTGGCCGGGCTTGATCTGAAGCAGCGTTCCGGCAGGCAGCTTTCCAATGCCCGAATAGATCGAGCGTGGCGCGGGCACGTATCCATACGCCATGAACTGCGCCACGGCGTGCCGATCAATCTCTGGCACAAACATGGGATGCGCACGCATCGCCTTGAGCTCCGAGGCAAAGAAAAACGTGCGCCCGTTCCAGCCGCAGTAGAGCGGCTTCTCGCCCAAGCGATCTCGGCCCAGCAGCAGCACGCGGTCCGCGCTGTCCCACGCTGCAAAGGCAAACATTCCCATACATTTGACGACGGTGGCGTGAATCCCCATGGCGTCAAAGCAAGCCAACAATGTCTCCGTGTCGGAGTGGCCCTTCCAAGACGGTGCCTGCCCTCTCGTGTGCAATTGCTCACGTAGGGCCATGTGGTTGTAGATCTCGCCATTGAACGCCACGGTGAATCGCCCACTGGGAGAGGTCATGGGCTGGTGTCCGCAGGGCGAGAGATCAACAATGGACAAGCGAGCGTGCGCCAGCCCCACGCCCTGCCCCTTCTCTGCCCAGATGCCGGAGTCATTCGGACCTCGATGCCTCAGTGAATCCGCCATGGCGCGCAGCGCCGCGGCGTCGTTTGAATGCTCTCCGAGAGTTCCTGCAATTCCACACATCGTTTAGGCCCTGTAGCCCACGGCGGTCCAGAAAGGAACACGCTCGCTGAACACCACGCGGCGCAATCCCGCGGCCTCCATCATGCGAGACACCTGCTCGCGCGTAAAGCGATGTTCGAGTGTGGTGCCAAACCTGTCCAAGGCATCGGTGCGCATGGAGTAAAACGATCGGTCCTTGTAGGCGCTGAGTGGAATGCTGTGAACATTCATGCCTAGCTTCTCCAGCACCTTGGCCACGCGCGAAATGGGCCAATACACTACGGCTGCAATCACTTGGGTGACTAGGATTCTCAGGCCGTATGGAAGCATGCAAATGATCCTGCGCACGAGGTCGCTCATGCGCCAAATCCACCGGAACCAGAAGGGCTGATTGTCAAAGGCGTAGTACAAGTAGATCAGGAAGGGCGCACCAGGTTTGAGCTTTCGTACGCAACTGGCGACGGCCCGGGCAGTGTCGGGCACATGATGAAGCACACCCAACGAATACCCAAAGTCCATGGAGCCATCGGCCAGCGGAATCGCGTCAACATGGTTGCGATGAAAACTGCAGTTGCCGATGTCGGAAAGATTTCGGCGAGCCACGTCAATGGCGGCAGAGGGGTCGATGCAGTGAAGATGCCCTACCCGGCGAGCAACCATGTACGCCCAGCGCCCTGAGCCGCAGCCCAAGTCAAATCCCACGGCACCTGGCGGGAGTTCGCCCCAGGGGAATATGCAAAAGTACTGATTAAACAGGCGTTCGCGTTCGGCGTGCGTCAGCGAGCCCTGGTCGACATGAGACCATTCGGCGCCAAAGTCCTGAATGACGACGCTGTCGTAGTTGTCCTTCATTGCACGCGCTTGCTCACGCCAGCCGAGATGCCGCGAAATGTGCCAACAAGCGGGCGCACGGACCCGTGCCGAGCCGACGTGGCCACGGCCGAAATCACTAACCCGCACAGAAGCCAAAGAGTAGCCGGAACAGCGAAGGGTAGATGCCTTCGCTTCTTGAAGTACACCAAGTACTCGGTGACCTTGCGCTGCTCTCGCCTTCCCAACGCATCCCGCCCCGCCGGCGCAAAATTGTGCGCCAGCCGCGCTCGGGGGTTGATGTAGAAATGTGGCCCGAGTTCCAGAGTAGCACGTGTGGAGAAGTCAAAGTCCTCCAGCATGTGAAACCCGTTCGTCATGTCAAAAGAAACCCGGCTGAAAACGCTTCTGCGCCACGCCGAAAGCCCCCCTGAAATGGCCCGCGACTGTGTGAGTCCAGAAGACCCGCGCGCCATGGCCTTGTAGTGCCGGGGGCGCTGGTCCACAAAGATTCCCACGTGAAACAGCTCGTAAAGCAGAATATAGAGACGACCTGTGGATGGTGGATTGGAAACAAGTCCCGAGCAGCCCAGCATGTCGGGGCGCTCCATGAATCCAGCGGCGATCTCCCGCAGATACGCGGGCTCGAGCACGATGTCGTCCTCGAGAAAGCACACCACATCGCCTGTGCACTTGCGCATGCCCACATCCTTGGCGTGCACCAGCCCGGTGATGGAAGGATCGTAAACATATTGCAATGACACCGCTGGTGTCAGATCACGCGAGAATCCTTCAAGAACCTCCTCGGGAATGGGTGCATCGCTTTGATCCACCAGAATCAGTTCGTGCGGCAGGCACTCCTGAGTGCAGATTGATTCCACGGCGTGACGGAGATCAGCCAGCCGATTCTTGGTGGGAATGACGACGGAGAGTTGCATAAGGCTCGCTACGCCAACTGCGTTCCCGTCGCAGAGTGACACCGCCGCGCCAGAATACGCGCCACAAACAATGCGACCGCGATGGTGGCACAGAAGGAGACGGAGGTCTGAAAGGCGGCCTCAGCGCCATAGCAACTGAGCAGGCCATTCAAGAGCACAAGGCTCCAGACTGAAGCGTAGAAGCCCCATCTGCGGAGCACCACACGCAGAAGCATGACCATTCCAGCGAACAATATGGGCGCCCACACTCCCGCCAAGAGCAGAGAGAGCCCAAAAATGGAAAAGGGTTGTGAATTCAGGCTGGTCTGCAGCGACACTAGGTCGCCGGAGAGCAGTTCCTGCTGTTGCACAATGCGCTCAACCATCATGCTGGACGGAAAATACGCCTCGGGATAGGGCGTGCCGGGCACGTGCAGATTGACAAATGATTTCACCAGATAGGTGGGAAAATTCAAAGCTTCAAGTGCTGCTGAATGAGAGAAGGGATCGAACTGCTCATAGAGCACGATGTATCGGTTGAACGCGGTGGACAGCCGATCGCCAATGACCGCAAAGAGCTCTGAGCCGCCGTCTTGCAAGATGCCTCCATCCACCGAAAGACGGGCGAAGGCTTCGCTAAACCCAAGTTCCTTGCCTTCCATGGCAGCCGCGCGGCGCATGTGTCGAAACACTTGCGCGCCGATGAACACCAGCGGCGCAGCGGTTGCCAACGTCCCCAGAACCCATGTTCTGGGCAGAATCATGCGCGCGTGGCGAATGCGAACCAGCACGGCGAGCGGCAGCACAAAGGCCAGGAACAGCAGTACCAGCAGTGCGCCCTTGCTGGAGTTCACCGTGTGCAGCGCAAAAAACGCACCAGCAATACCCATGTACATAACTCCGATTCGTCCGGTACTGGCGCCTCTGGGCGGAGCGGCCATCAACACCACGAACAACAGGAACACGATGGCGGCGTCGTAGGACAAGAACTTGGCCACTTCAATCAGCACACCCGGACTGCTGAGTGTGAGCGACGCGCTGAGGTAGTTGTCGTACGCATAGGAGAACGCGAGGAGTGCCAGCGCGACAGGAAGCACCCGCGCCAGGGTGGCGCCCGGCGGCAGATTCCATGCAGAATGAACAGGTAACGAGATCGCACGAACAGCCACTGCAAACCCGACATAAAAAGTCAGGAGGAACGCAAGTGCGTACCCGATGGTGGATTCAGGGGGTGTGGGGAGATCAAAACTAAGGCCCGTGGACGGAAAGTATTCCGGCCACGCCATGGACATGAACGCAACTGGCACCTCCACGTAGATCAAACTGAAGGCCAAGAACACCAAAACAAATGGATCCTGCGACCTGCGCCAGCCCAGACGCATTCCCAGTACGGCGGCATTGAACGCGATGCCGCTCCAGCATGCCAGAGTATCGCTTGATTCTGCCACCATCACCGCCAGGAGTGCCACGCAGATCCAGATGCAAAGCCTGGACCAAGACGCGTAAGCCTCTTGGCAAGTACGTACTTGAACGAAGAGCGACGTGCACTTGGACATACAGCGATACTGAGGCTATGCGACTCCCTGCCGCAGCAGTGCGCGCCAACGCGGCAACGCGGGATCCAAGTGAAAGTATTCCTGCGGAACCGCACGGTGGACGAGATCTGCAGCGGCAGGTGCCGAGGCAAGCGCGCTCAAGTGATGCAGGAGGTCTCCTTCATCGGCGATGTAGGCGGTACCAGAAAGTCCCCGCAGCGGACTAAAATTGAATCGATCTCCGTCAAGCATCGTGAGCACCGTCTTGCCTGCCAAATGCGCATCGATTGCTGCGGATGAGGCGTTGCTTGAAAGCACCACATCTGCCCGCGCGATGAGTTCCGAAAGTTCGCTTCGATCCACTCGATCCTGCCAGTGGGGATAGTCGGTGGCAGAAAAATCCGACGCAGGATGAGGCTTAACCACGACAGAAAACGGGTGGGGGCACTGCCGTAGGGCCGCGTCGACACACTGCATTTGCTTGCGGGTATTGCGGTCAAGAAGATCTGTGGCCACCAGAAGAACCGGTGTTCGCGGCGCGGAGGCGGGCGGTGCGTTCGAGAATTGGCTGCCCAAATGGAGATACCGCAGGGCCTCCACGCGCGTCAGTCGTTCGGGGGGTGCCCACCCGCCGGCAAGAGCCGCGGCGGCGGCATCGCCGGTGATCGCAATCAAATCTGGCGCGGGAACGGAACTCTGAGACCCGTCAAAGGAACGAGGGTCGTAGAAGTAGCGCAAATCCCAGAATCGCACCGTGGTGTGAGGAGTACCCACGATCGTGCCATGCCCGTGCTTGCGCCAAGCGTGAAGCAGCGCAAACTCCCAGGGTTGATTCTCCTGGATGTAGGCGCCCACACGCTGGCGCGGCAGGCGGGCAAGCGCACGATCGGTGGCCTCCACGTAACACAGGTTGGTGGCGGCGGGCGCTCCCAGCAGCGAATCCTTCCAGTCATCGCCAAGAAGCGGCTGCAGATTCACGCGCGTCCCTTCAGGGCGCCAGCAATCGACCGCACGCAGCGCGCGCGCAACACCACGCAGCCGGAGCAGATCTCTCATCACGCGAGCCAACTGAGCCACTCCAAAGTTTCCATCGATCAGCACGTGAACCGAGGATGAGCCATGCTTCGCCATCGCCTCAGGTCCATTGAGCGCGTCAACCAGCCGCCGCGCGCCAGCCACCGTTGGTGTGGCGCGATATCGATGCCAGTAGTGCAGCCACGTGCAGGTCCATCGCTCCCGCTGTGCCGCGGCGGCCAATGCGGTCCAGTACGAAGATCGGAACTCCCCCGCTTCGGCGGCTGGCGCATCAAAATGGGTGAGAATGTCCACGAATGCAATGCCATCCTTCACGGACTTGGGTGGGGCGTGGGAGGCAATCGCTCTGCGATTCCAAGCAAACCTAAGCGCCATGAGAGTGGCGCGGATCAATGCAGGCATGCGCCTGAATGCGCCACCTGACTGCGAGGCTTTGTGCTGTGTTTGAACTCCCCTAGGACTTGGCAGACGAGCAAAGCTTGCGCCGCACTCCGCGGCCCACTGTTCAAGCGCCTTGGCCAACGAAGTGTTGGCAGTGACAACCTCAACATGGGAAACTTCCCGCTGCTTGCAATATGCGTCAAGCGCCAGCAGGCGGATCGCGTCGTAGATGGCGGGCGAGCGGGCGTAGGTGCACTTCTGCGCAAGCAGCGTCATCCACCACATGCTGAAGCCGGGCCGAATCTCAAGATGATCAATGACGCGCATGCCGTGCACCCGGCACTGACCAAAGGCATGGATCCATGCCAGATACTGTCGCCGAAGGCTTTGGGCGTGCTCTTCAACGAGGCGCGGCACGGACACGGTCCTGTCATCCTTCTTGCCGCCAAAACTCTGCCACAACACGCGCATCCCCGGAACCGTGGGTGGAGGATCGGAAGAGTCCCAGATGTAAAGCGTGGAACCCGCGTGGTTGCGATCGGTCATGGTGGGTAGGCCATGTGCACTAGGTCAGCGCTGGCATCCGGCGCATGACCTCAACCAGACGCTCCAAATCCTGCGGCGTGTCCACGGACTGTGTGGCATGGCGAGTTGGAACCATCCTGACCTTGCCGCCGTGCTCCAAGATGCGCATCATGTCCACGGACTCGGCAACCTCCAGCGGAGTGGGGGTCATGCGTGTGTACTGAAGCAGGTAGTCACGGCGGAACGGGATGATGCACACTTGTTTGCCCCTCGGCGCATCGCTTACCTTGCAGCGCGTGGGAATGGGTTCGCGCGAAAAATACATGGCATTGTGATTCAGATCACAGACCACCTTGATGCAATTGCGATCTTCCCACTCTGCGTCGTCTGCGATCTGTCCAAGCAGGTTGACCACCTGAACTGAAGGGTCCTTTCGCATGGGCGCCAGCGCCTCCTCAATCATGTTTGGATGAGTCATGGGTTCATCGCCCTGAACCATGACCACCACGTCATAGCGAACCCCGTTGGACTCCTCCAGTGCCTGCAATGCTTCAGCGCAACGATCGGAGGCCCGCTCGTGTCGATCGCTGGTCATCACTGCCACTCCGCCAATGGACGTGATGTAGTCACAAATCTCAGCGTCGCATGTGGCCACTGCGGTGAGTTCCAAGCAGGACGCTCTGGAGACGCGTTCGTAGACATGCCCAATCATTGGCTTTCCCAGAATCATGGCCATCGGCTTGCCAGGAAAGCGTGAACTGCCCATGCGTGCCGGAATGAGTGCCAGCGCTCTCATGATGTAGGTTGTTCCTTTCTTGGAGGGGTAAGCAATTGATCGCGCGCAGCCGCCACGAACATCGGAAGCCCGGCAGAGAGTTCCACGGTGCGATCAATACCGAGCACGTGTTTCATGAGACGATTGTCTGAGTAAATGCCGCTCTGATCGCCCATCGTTGAACCAGAGGTGAAGTGGCTGCTCCCCGGCACCTGTGAACAGATGGAGTCCAGCAGTTGGCCCACGCTCGTGCGCCTGCCGGTGCCGATGTTAATAGTGCAATTGAGCGCCTGGGGCAAGGTAGCCGCTCGATACCACGCTTCAACCACATCATCAATGAAGATGAAATCCCTAAACCTCTCCGTGCTCCCTTTGACCTCAATGCGTCCAGCCGCAAGCGCCTGCGCCAGATAGATGCTCACCATGCCCTGCCGCAGATTGGTCAGATCCTGTCCTGGACCGTACACGTTAAACATGCGCATGGCGACAAAGGGCAGCTTTCTCTGATAGATGCGCAGGTATCCCTCTGACGCAAGCTTCCCTACGCCATAGCAGGACAGTGGAACTGGGTGCTGCGTCTCCGCGATGGGCGCGTCCGGGACTGCTCCGTACACCGACATCGAGCTGGCATACACCATGCGTTGGCACGCGTTTCGGATGCCAAACTCAATCAAGCGCAGCGTGGAGACCGTATTCATTTCAAGATCCACGACCGGATCGTCAAAGCTGATTTCGCCCGAAGACTGACCAGCAAGGTGAAGGATGCACTGGCAGTCCTGGGGGATGTGGGCGTAGACAGCGCGCTGCGCAAGGTCCCCTTGGATGAACTGAATGCCTTGAGGAATGTTCTGGCGCTTGCCGGTGGACAGGTCGTCCACACCTACCACCTGGTAGCCCTGGGCGCAAAAGCGCCTTGCCACGTGCGATCCGATGAAGCCTGCTACGCCGGTGATCAATACTCGCTTCATGCACGCATCCTTATGACTGTCTCACCACGCCGATGAGCGTGTCGCACATGCGCCGCTCCACCAGAGCCTGCTTGTAGGCCTCATCTAATTGCGCCCCAAATGCAGATGAGAAGCGCCCAGATCCGCCGGGGCGCCCATCCCGCGCCCAAATCATGTGATTGGAAAGATCGTATCGCTGATCGAGTTTGATCTCATACTGATGGCCCAACTGGTCAAGCAGATATCGCAGAGACGCCTCGCTGAAGTACCAGGGATGCGCCACTGACCAATAGAACCGCTCGAACGCGGGAATGTCATACAGCGTGTAGAGCGGATCGGCGACGTTGGGGATCTCAAACACCAGCGCGCCGCCCGACTTCAAAAGTTTCATTTGTTGCTGCAGGAAACTCAACGGTTGACTGATGTGCTCCAACACGAAGAAGTGCTGCACCAGATCGAACTGGCACGTTGGCTGTGAGGAGGTCAACTCATCCACTGAGGCGTACACCGGTATGCCAGTGTTGCGCACGTACTCGCCGAACAATCCTGACGGCTCCACGCCGACGCACGTGTGACCCTGTTTCACCAGAGGATGAAGCATGAAGCCCGAGGAGCAGCCCACTTCAAGAATGTGCGACCCCGGACGAAGGTACGGCGCTAAATACTTCATCCGCCGAACTCGCGTAGGTTCATTGGCCCTGATATGACTCTCGCATCCTTGCCATCCCCCTGCGGCACCCGAGCGACCAGCCATGAACCCCTCAAACTCCGCAGCGTAAAAGTGTGCTTCCTCCTGGGGCGTCAGGCCTGGATGCTGGTAGCGAACATCGCAGGTGTGGCAGTGAAAAAACGCTGAATCTTTGTTCTTCGCGCCGTACACATGACGGGTGACCACTCCCTGCTGCTGGGGCGCGGCGTTGCAGAGTGGGCAATGCTGGGGAATAGACACTAGGGCGCCTTCAGGTTGTGAGCGAACGCTGGAGAGGTGGGCACGCGGCCGCCCCCCGAAGAAGCACAGCATCAAGTGAGTAGGGAAGGAACCGATAGCCCTCCGCAATGCGTGCAAGCAAGTCCTGCACGGAGGGCGCCACCACATGCACGCCGCAGGGAATCCCGCAGGCGCCGCACCGTTGCCGTAGGTGTTCCATGACTCTGACAAACTCCGGATCCTGGAATTTTCCGGTAACGCCCAGCGAGGCTGACAGGTCATAGGGGCCAATCAAGATTGCGTCCAACCCCTTCACTCTCAAGATGTCGTCGATAGCCTTGCATCCCGGAGCGTTCTCAATCATCGCCACCAACAGCGGTGCCTGCGCCTCTTGGGTATACGTGTCAAAGTCCCCGCCGTAGAGGTTGGCGCGAGAAAACCCCACGCCACGCGTCCCCGCCGGCGGCCAACGGCAAGCGTCACGGACGCGTTCCAACTGGGCAGCGCTTTCCACCATTGGAACAATCACGCCGCCCGCACCCGCATCGAGTGCCTGCTTGCAATCCTTGGAGTCACCGCGCGCCAACCGAGCTAGTGGCAGCGTGTTTCCAAGTTCCAACGCTCGAAACATGTCCGGCAGATCGCTCGCCGAAATGGATCCATGCTCCAAGTCCACGGCCACCCATGCGTATCCCGCGCGGCCCATGATTTCTGCCACAGACCCGCCGGGTAGCTGAATCCAACTTCCCAGGGACACTCTGCCATCGGCAAGCTCCTGACGAATGGCGCGAATTGCAGAGAGCCTATTCATGGCGGTGTGAAGTCGAGGACGGAGGGGCCAGTGTAGTCCGAAAACGCGCTGGTGTTCGCTGCGTGACGGCGCAGCAGAAAGGGCACACCGTGCGAGTTCGCGGCATCGAGATCGGCGGGAGAATCGCCGATCATGAGGCACGCCGTGGGGGACGTGCCATGCCTGCTCAAGTACCCGCCGATGGCGGCGGGCTTTGATTCCGGTGCGCCATGGATCTCCTGGAAGCACTCTCGCACACCCAGTGCGGTAAGGATCTGCACAATTTCTTCATGAGGCGTTGCGGTGACCAAGACCATGCGCTGGGCGGAGGGAGGATGATGGAGGCGTTCCCTCGCTCCCGGTACCCACGGGCAATCAATGACTTGTTTCACCACCAGCGCGCCAAAGGAGTCGCACAACTTCTGGATGCGTTCTGGGGAGACCTCTTGTCCAGCCCACTGCACATAGAGGGGAATCTTCTTAAATCGCGAAAGTCCGCCGTGCTGCAAGTGGTGCTCCCGAATGCGCGCGCCAAGCTCCGGACCGCCCCCGTGGAAGAGTTGCACAAAAGCGTCCTCCTTGATGCCCACCGACTCCTTAATCACGCCGTCAAAATCCCAAAACAGAACCTGCGCGGACTCCAGCAGTTGCATTGGATTTACGCCCGAACCCATATCTGGTTGTAGCTGGCGTCAAATCCCGAAGTGGAATTGGCAATGAGTTTGGAGTGGCGTTTGTCCCTCAACGTGAGTCCCGCTTCGGCCAATCGGAGCGCGCACTGCTCGGCTTGCACCTTAAAGTTGTCGTTGACCTCAATGAGCACTTGCTTCACCTGGCCCAACACGCTGCCTCCTCCTGAGAGAATCAAGTGTTCCACGCCATCCACATCCATCTTGATGTAGTCAGGCTGCGGAATGCCCAATCTGCGAATGGCATCCTCCATGGTGAGCCCGATGGTCTTGAACTCAAAGACCTGACGAATCGCGTTTCCGTCCCAGCCAAAGTTTTCGCCGAACGTTGAAAGCGCGCCTCCCCATTCGGTGGTGGTCAGTCGCATCTGGCTGGACGCCAGCTTGTCGCTCAGCGCTACCGGCACGATGCACACATCCGTGGCAAGACCATTCAGCGCCACATTCCGTGCCAGCAGTTCAAGATTAAAGACCGAAGGCTCAAATGCCCACACCCGACATCCTCGGGACTTGGCCGCGTACACCGAATACAGCCCAACATTGGCACCAACGTCCCAAAGAATGCACCCGGCGGGAAGGGTGTCGATCCACTCAAGCGTCTCCGGTTCCTTGCTAGAGAATGTCTCGGCTCTCCACCGGCACAGAGAATTGGGTGCGGCAAACTGCAACTGCACCCCGCCATGTTTCACGGACACCACATGCTCCATGTTGGTGCGAATCACCTGATCGTGAAAGTACGCCCCCAGTTTTGTGCGCCCGGTGAGCCGGGCGACACTTCGAATGGCAGATTTTGCCGCGTGTTTCAGTGAGTCCAGCATGAGAAGGTCCAGACTACGAGCCTTTGAACGCGCCTTCCTGCGCGTTCTTGGCTGACCGAATGTCACCGATCAACTGCAGCAATCCTTGACCTAAGTCCACGTGCATGGGCGGAACATACTTGCGGCCCAGTTTGGCCTGATACGCGTAGGGAGTGCGCACGTAGTGCCCAGCGTGATCAGTTTCTGTAAATGCCACTGCCTGCGATGTTCCCAGGATTTCTGCAAGCATTTTGAGCAAGTCCATCACGCGCATGGGTTCCTGCCCGGTGAGCACGACATGCTCATTTCGGAAATCCGGCCCCAACGCTGCCACACTGGCGCGAGCCGCGTCTTCGACGTGGATGTACTCGCGCATTGCCTCTGGGCTCCCTTGGTAACTCACTTCACCCGTTTCAATCGCTCGGCTGACAATACGCCAGAGACCGTTGTGATGATCGGATCTCGGTCCGTAGAGGGATCCGTAGCGCAGCACCGTGTAGTCAATGCCAAAGCTGCGCTGATACTCCTCCACGTAATGTTCGGCGGCGCGTTTGCTGCATCCATAGAAGCCGCCATCGCGGCTATGCACGTACACGCTGCTTGCATACACGTAGCGTTCAACTCCCGCGCGCCGACAACTCTCCAGCGAATGGACAGCGCCCAGCACGTTTACCCGTACGGTTTCCACGGGCTGGTTGCGTGCCTCGTCGATGTCCGCAATCGCCGCAAAGTTGTAGACCGCGCGACTTCCCGCGATGGCTCGGTCAAGCGCCGAGGGATCCAGAATGTCTCCCACCTCCATGTGCTGTCCCGGGCGCAGCCACGGCGACACACAGCGATCGAACACGGTGACGGAATACCCAGCGTCGCTGAGGTGATCGGCCACATGCGAACCTAGGAATCCCGATCCGCCAATGACGCACGCCTTCTTCACGGATGCTCCTTACAGGCCTTCACGCTGCACATCGTATTCCCCTTGCGGCACTAGGCTCTTGAGCGGCTGTCCGCCGGCAAAACGCACGGCCTCTTCAGTAGCTTCAATCTCCATTCGAGTGCGGCAGTCCACTGACATGGAGCCCATGTGCGCGGTGAGCAGGCATCGCTCAATCTTGCACAAATCGCCAGAATAAGGCTCATGATCAAACACGTCGATTGCCGCGCCACCCAAGTGGCCTTGGCTCATCACCTCATACAGGTCTCGCTCATTGACGATTCCGCCGCGTGCGGAGTTGATCAACAGAGCGTCCGGCTTCATCATCAACAAGTGCTCGCGCCGAATCATGTTCTTGGTCTGCGCGGTGAGGGGCACATGCACGGTAATCAAGTCCGCCTGTCGATAGATCTCCTCCTTGCCCACCCAGTCCACCTTGAGTTCGGGAGCCACTTTGAAGTCGGGCTTCAAATCATTGGCAAGCACGCGCGGCGTGCCGAACACGGGAATGCGCCGCAGCACCCGCCCGCCGATCCGGCCAACCCCAATGATGCCCACGGTCACCTCAGCGATGCGGCGTCCGTACAGGCGCTTCCAGTGTCCTTGGTGTAGTTGTGAGTTTGCCACGTGAATGGAACGCAGCAGGCTGAACATGAGCCCCATGGTGAGTTCCGCTACGGCCGGCGCGGGGGCGTCCGGTGTATAGGACACTTGAATGCCGCGCTTCTGAGCTTCAATCAGGTCCACACTGTCTAGGCCGATTCCCACTCGAGAGATCAGCTTGAGTTTGGTGGCCGAGGCCATCACGCGCGCGGTGATGGGTTCCGTACCCGCAATCAGAACGTCAAACTCGCACGCCATCTGAGCCAACTCTTCCTCCTTGAGCTTGCGGCCCAAAGGGTTCACCACGTACTCCACCCCCGCAGCCTCAAGAATGTCCAGCGGAAGGCGGTTTCTATCCGCAAAGGGAACGGTAGTAATGAGCGCGCGAGTCATGAGAGAGGCCAAATGCGGCGACTGCCGGTCTGGGGCGAGAGTGTACGAAAGACACCAATGGTCTATCGAAGTGCGCACTGCAGGTGACGGCTCATCCAGAGCCGTAACTCCTGCCGCCCATGAAGGACCTCCACTCCGTGATCAGCGCGCTGCGGTCGCGTTACAGTCCCTGTGGGGTCGTAGTAGACGCTAGGCATCCCGCGCAAGATCCCATTGATGGCAGGTGACGTAAATGGAATGGAAACTGCCGCCTGCACGTGCTCCAAAAGCCTCCCCGCAGCAACTCGCTCATTGAGCGCGATGGCGCCTCGCTGTGCGGCACGCTCCAGCGCACGGCGGTATTCGGGATGGATGTTGGCGCCAAGATCTCGCTTGCCTTTGAGCACCGCACACACTCCAAGTTCCTTCGCACACACAGTGACGTCTTCAATGAAGGCTGCCACCGTCTGCGGCGAGTAGTAGGTTCCCGCAATACCTTTGGAGGCCATCGCCTGGTCAGTCTGTACTGGTACGTCAAACACGGCCAGCGCCGGCATCGCAAACGCTGGGAGCTCAGTTGCGTCATCTGACAGACTGACTGGGCCGATCACCTGACACTCGGTGGACGCACTCGCCACTTCCCGAACAAAATCTGCTTGGGCCTTGTCCCACACCAAGCAGCGCGGCCAGCGCATGCCGCGATATCCGGGAATCGGCTCGGGATCCCATCCATGGAATCGGATCGACTCTGTGTTGGCTGAATAGAACAGCAACTCCACGCGTGCGCCACGAGCTTCAGCAACGGTGGTCCACAGAGGCCGGTAGCAGTACTGCGAATTCAAGAACACGTAACGCCGTGCCATGCGGTGCAGCGGCACCCGAGACATCCACCGTGCCTCGACCCGGTCCTTGAATCCCGCGGCGGCGCAAGCGTCGCCCATGACATGCCGCAGGGCGGAGTCAACCGCATGCATAAGGGTCCAGCCCAACAGCATGAGGCGTGGCCAAGGATCAAGCGGAGGCGCCCAGTCCCCTGAAGAACCGGGCTGCACCATGCTGATGCGATCCGTGGAGTGGGGGCCGGTGGCAAGCGCGCTCTGCAGGTACCACGTGCGACGCTCCAACGCGATGCCGGGTGGCCACATGTGCTCTGCAGAGCCGCCCACCACCACCGTCGCCGCGCCCGCAGCATCCGTACTCCACGCGCCGCCACCTTCCAACGTTCGGCGAACTCCCTGAGCGATGAGCGCCAGCCCTAGACCAAACCACGCCAGAGCCGAAAGCGCTGACGACTGAACTCCGCTGCGGGAAAGCGCACGGCGCCAAACGCCTGGGAGCGGCATGAAACACGCTTTCCGATCACCAGCGGCGTTGAGCATCCATGCGGGAAGCAGCCAGCGATACATGGCGAGCGAGAGCACTCGCTCTGCCGCTACGTGCTCTTCTGGCGATCGCGCTCCACCTCGAACATGGTGAAAGACCTGATCAGTCATGGCACAGATGTGCGTCCAGGCGCGGCCATCGTTTTCGAGCCGGCGCTTGGCGTCAATCTGGCGTTCGGTGAGCGTGCGCCTCTGCGTCACAGGGCCGCTCCGGCGTGGCCAGCGGAATCTTGCGACCAGCGCATCACCATGGATCCATCGGGACGGTCTGAAATGCGCTGAAACCCGCACGCCGCAAACGCGGCGGCACTTCGCGAATTGTCTGAACTAATTCCAGCGTACACGTGCATGCAGCGATACTGGCGAGCAAGCGCATTGCGCACTTCTGATACGAGCGTGCGTCCAACTCCTTGGCCACGTTTCTCAGGGTCAACCAAGCATCCCATCCACGGACCGTGCGGAAACTGGAGCCCCACACCCTGCACTCCTGATGTGGCCCAGAGGTGCCCGCGGGCGTCGACCAACCCCAGAAGCAGGTCGTGAGCCGAGTCTGAAGCGGCGCGCACGTACGCGCGCTGAGATTCCAAAGTGCACGGCTGGCGTGCGGCCGCGATAAACCTTTGCGTGTCAGGGTCGTTGAACCAAGAAATCCACGCGGGGGTCACGTCCATTTCAGTCAGGGAGCGTAACTCCAGCGCGCACTGGCCCACTCTCACGTTGACGCGGTCTCTCAACAGCATGCGGGGGGAGCCCCGTCCTTCCACGCAAGCATGTCAGCTGTAACTGGTTCACCAGCTTTGGCATCACGCACCAACGTTGAACCCACGACCGCGTCAATCATGGTGGGAGAGAGTCCTGCCGCCGGGCGCAGCATGACCAAGTCTGCCGCACCAATGAGCGCCCCTTTGCGAATGGGCTTCCTCAGGAAGATTGCGCGACGGTACTTCAGGCTCCCTTGATCGGCTTCGGACGCTCCATACCGAATCTGTCCCAGAGAGGCCTCTGCGGTTCGCACCGCAAGAACCATGTGGGCAAACTCCTGCGGCTCGAGCGAGAACCCCGCGTCAGGACCACCATCGGAGCGTTGCATGGTGAGGTGCTTCTCAATGATGCTCCCACCCAGTGCCACCGATGCGATGCATGCTGTGCTGTCCAGCGTGTGATCTGAAAGCCCCACCGGACAGCCAAATCGAGCGTGAAGATCTGTGAGCGTTCGTAGATGCAGCGATGCGGCGGGTGCGGGGTACGCGCTCGTGCACTTGAGTAGCGCGACGGAGGAGCACCCGTGCGCTTCAAGCTCCTGTACTGCGCGTTCAATCTCTGTGAGCGATCCCATACCGGTGGAGACGATCACCGGAAGGCCAGAGCGAGCCACGCACCGCAGCAGCGGGACATCCGTTAACTCAAAACTGGCAATCTTCCAGCACGGAACGCCCATCCGCTGAAGGAATTCCACCGAACTTTCATCGAAGGGTGTGGAGAAAAACGGAATTGCACGCGCCGCGCAGCGCTGAGCCAACTTGGGCTGCCATTCCCACGGCATGGACGCCTCGCCGTAGAGATCGTGAAGTGTTCTGCCTGCCCAAGGCGTGCCCTCCAAGCTAAACACGCCTCCATCCGCCACCACAGTCATGGAGTCAGCGGTATAGGTTTGCACCTTCACCGCATTTGCGCCTGCATCCATGGCCGCATCAACCAGCGCAAGCGCTCGCTCATAGCTGCCGTTGTGATTGCCTGAGAGTTCGGCGATGATGAAGGCGGGGTGTCCTGGCCCCACCGTTCGACCAGCAATCGCAAAGGTCTGATCCAGCGTGCTCACGGTGCGCTCCTCTCAAGGTGTGGCGTCCATTGTGGCGGAATACGCGCGGAACCGTCCACCTCCAGCACCTCGGAAAAATACCGCTGAAAGCGCACATGCCGCGGCGCGACGTCCCGGGGCGCTGTAGCGGGCAAGCCCAGCGCGTCCTCCACGCTCCATAGTGCATCATGAAAGCCCGCAGCGGCGCGCGCTGACGTGAGGCTTGAAAAACGCGCATTGACTTCAAGCAGTCTGGGGCCCTGTGCGGTCAGGCGCAATTGAACATTCACGGCACCCTGAACCTCGAGCGCGTGCGCGACATGCGCTGCGTACTCCTCAACAGCAGCATTGCGGAGAACCTCCGCGTACATGCTGAGGCCAAGCCCCGACAGATCTCGACAAAGCGCGCAGACATGCACCGCGCGCCCTCGCCGATGTACTCCCACGGACCATTCCGGGCCCTCGAGCCAACCCTGTACCAACGGGGACTCCACGCGTGAGAGCGCTGTGCGCAACTCGTTCGCGTTTCGGCAGACTGCGATCCCCTTGCTCCCTCGCCCTTTGCGCGGTTTGACAACCACACCGCCGTCCGCGTGCGCCAGTACCTGTTCTGATGCTGCAAGATCCGCGCCGTCGGCGAAGGGAGCCATGGGCACCGCAGCGTTGAGCGCCTTGAATACTGAGAGCTTGTCTGCGCAGTTCACTCCCGCACCCATGGTGGGCAGAACAATCACCGGTTGCTCGGGGAGCGCAGGTTGTTCACGCAAGCGCTCAATTTCTTGCTCCGACGCTGGAATGATGGCCTTTGCACCCAGCCGATGAGCCGTGGTCATCAGTTGGACCACGTAGTCCGGCGCATCCGCGCGAGGAACGGTGGCAAAGCGCTCTACGAAGAGTTGAGATGTCAGGCCGTGACTCACATCGCAACCGCAGAGCTGAATAGAGCCCCCGGGTGCTAAGCGCAGCGCTTTGGCCACCGATTGCCCCAAATCACCGCGGATGGCCGTCACGAGCACGGATGTTCTGCCGCTCATGCCGGATCAACCCTCTGCGCAAACGCAATACAACTGCGCGTGGTTCCGCCGGCCGCCAGACCCTCGGCCCAGCGCACGTAAGCCTCTATTCCGCGCGACGCCACAAAGTTCACCGCACGAATGCGGGCCCGGTGCGCGTGTGGTCCACGTTCGCGTGCGAGCACATAGTTGGAGGATTCGTTGAGCAAGTAGAGCTCAATGGGAAAGTCGCCCAGCATCCGCGCCACCCGGTAGCCGCAGTGAGCCAACGTGCGCACCAACGAGTCGTCGTCAAAGTAGGACAGATGATCTGGGGGGGCGAACCAAGTTCGGCCGGCCAGTTGATGAGACTCCAACATCCCCTGGAAGGCCGACCCGTCGTTGGGCACAACCACACGCAGAACACCGTGGGGCGCAAGCAGCGTGCCGCAGAGCTGCAGCAAATCCAGAGGATCCAGCACATGCTCCAGAATGTTTCCAAGATTCACAAACCCGAATACCGCCCCTTGACCCTGCATGCTTCGCAGAAGTTCCAGAGAATCACCCACCACCAACTGAGGAAGCATGGCGGGACGGTGCGTGCGGACACCCTCTTCGGAGTAGTCCACACCCTTCACCATCCAGCCCAGATCGGACATAGCCTGCATGAAGATCCCTTCGCCGCACCCCACATCCAACAGCGAGCGGGGAGCCAGCGGAGCATCCTTCCGCAGCAGGTGATCGGTGACACGCGCAGGAATCTCCTGCGCTGCCTGCTCCTCCGCGTCGTACCTACGACGGTAGGTGGCCACCAGCGGGTTTTGGTAATAACGATCGCGGTAGTAAAGCTGCAGTTCGGCTGCCGTGGGCAAGGGATCGGCTTGAAAAAATCCCAGCTCATGCCGCTTCAACTGATAGCTGCGAACTTGCCCTGCTGAGTGGTTCATGCGGAGTATGGCGTGCGCATTTGCGTCCAAGAGCATAGTTGGACATCCAAGATGCCCCAGCTTGCCATGCCCCGAATGTCACGCGCCTGTCCCACTGAACCGGGATTGGCCACCAGTCGACCGCCGCATGTCACGCTGAACGCCCAGTGCGTGTGTCCCATCAATGTGACGTCACCCCCTTCCGCTGCAACCCGCTGGAGCATCTCCGCACTGGCGTCGGGATAAATGCGCCCCAGCGGATCCCAGGGAGCGCCGTGACAGATCAGCACCTCACGTCCGCACTCAGAAAATCGGAGCCAGTCTGGTGCGCCCGCCACCTGACGCAATTCTTGATCGGTGAGTTGCTTGCGTGCCAGCAGATCTCCGGAAGATCCGCATCCCACTGTGGCAGCCAGCGCCACTGGATTGAGAAGTTCGGCATCGTGATTGCCGCGAATCCATCGATCTGTACGCTCCTGAAGTGCGTGCAGGCACGCAGCAGGCTCAGCGCCGTATCCCACGAGGTCTCCAAGAAACCACGTTTGGTCCACTCGCTGCACATCGCACTCCCGCAACACGGCGTGCAGTGCGGCCAAATTGGCATGGACATCTGCTAGGACCGCTACGCGCATTAGGTCTTCAGCCGCTCCCTTCGCGCGGCCATGTAAGTCACCACTGCTTCCACCACGCGAATCGCCCCCTGCGCATCCACGGCTGGGACATCTGGGAATGTCCTGCCCGGAGCGCTTGTGTGGTGCAAACTTTCCCGAGCCACGCGTTCCAACTGTGCACACACGGCTTCAGGCGCCACCTCCAGCGCATCCACCACGGCGATGCCTTGGGTGGTGCACCATGTGCGAAAGTTGTGTTGATCTTTCGCCTGGAACATGGGAATGGCCAATCTCTTTCTGGACCACACTTCATGCAAGGTCACACTAGCACCGCAGACCACAATGCTGGAACTGTCCATGGCTTCCACCATGTGCGCTGCATTCAACCCTGCCGCGAACCGAACCTGATATCCAGCCCGCTCAAGCGTCTGCGCCACCGCAGTGGACAGCGCCGCAGTGGCCGCGCCCCCCAACGAGCAGAGTGCGCGCGGCTCCTGCGGCGCAACAACTGGGCGCTGCGCAAACGCCTTTCTGAGCAGGATGAATCGCTCTCCCAGATGCAAGGAGCCTTTCCAACCATGCTGGTACAGCTCCGGACCCGCATAGATGTTGGGATTCACCACGATGTCAGCGGGCCGAGGCACCACACCGTTGTCGTCCACCAGCACAACAAGCATGCCAGCCGCGGCAAGAGCCTCCATCAGTGCGGGGGTAAATCGATTTCCGTCCAGCACGATGGCGCGCGCGCCACACTGTGCCGCTTGAGCGACCAGCGCGCGTGCTTCCGCCGTCGTTCCGTCGACTGCCGCCACGGATTCGCAGACTGCTCCCTCGGCCTTGAGCAGTTGACCCCACGAGTCATCGGAAACCACCATGGTGCAACGAATGTCCAGCCTCGTAGCCGCTTCGCACAGCGCTGTGGCGCGTGAACGGTGCCCCCAGCCGAAACTGGGACGATCTTCGGCGCGAATGATGAGCATGACTGAGAGTGCACCAACCACAGGGCGCGGCGCGCCCTCCACACACTAGTTCCACTTGCGGAAGACCGGCTTCACCAGCGGACCTTGGATCAATCGTTCAACCCCTCCGTCCAATCCCTGAGCAATGACTGGCATGACTTGCTCCAGTGCCTTTTGCACCAGCGCCAACTCTGCTGGACCGTGGCGGTACGCCACAACCACTTGCGGCATCAGAATGCCGTGCTTGATCATCTCTTGCATGAAGAGCGTGCGAAGCGCCATGCAGGGTTGGCCCTTGTCGTCCAGCGTCACGAATCCCGGCTTGCAGCCCGGACCACCCGCGCGAATGCGGTGATGCACGCCGGCTTTGGTGGCGGCTTGATTGAACACGTTGATGAATGCCTCACCCCACGCCCACAAGTGTTCGCACACCTTGTGTTGTTGCAGAAACTCCACCGTAGCCATGAACGCAGCCAAGCTGCTCATTTCCGCTCCGTGCGTCGTGGAGAGCAGAAACACACGTTCCGTCCCCGCAAACTCAATAGAGCCCAATTGCATGATGTCTCGGCGCCCACCGACTGCGGCCACTGAGAATCCGTTGGCCATGGCCTTTCCAAATGTGGTGATGTCCGCGCGAACTCCCAGAACACGCTGTGCGCCCGCGATGTCCCACCGGAATCCCGTGATCATCTCGTCCAGAATGAGCAGTGTGCCATGGGCGTCGCACAGTTCGCGCACTTCATGCAGAAAGGTGGCATGGCCCGAAGACGACTGCTGCCACTGACTCAATGAGTGCGCGTCCGACATGAGTCCTGCATCCGCCGGCTGGCCCATCACTTTGGGGCGAAGCATGGACGCGGGCTCCAGCACCAGCGCGGCCACTGCGCCCTTGTTCTGCACCAGAAGTCTCTCCACGCTAGAGGCGTCGTTGTAGTCAAACGCCAACGTTTCTTGGATCGTGCTCTTTGTGATACCGCGTTTCACGGCGGTAGATCCAATGAACCAATCGTCGTAAGAAAAGAAAGGGTGTTGACTGCACCGAGCCACGAGTTCGCGGCCGGTAAAGGCGCGCGCCAACTTCACGGCAGCGGTCACAGCCGTGGAACCATTCTTGGTGAACTTCACCATGTCGATGGAGGGAACCACGTCAATCAGTCGTTCCGCCGCTTCCAACTCAATAACGCTGGGCCGGCTGAGCCCGTTGCCCATAGTCATGCCGCGCTGCGCGGCCGCCACGATGTCTGGTTCGCCGTAACCAATGCACACCGATCCCAACGCCATGGCAAAGTCCAAGTACTTTCGCCCCTGGGGGTCAAAGGCGTACACCCCCGAGCCATGCGTGAAGATCTGCGGAGCGTTGGCCGGAAACTGGTCAGCACCTCGAGAATAGGTATGTGCACCCCCTGGAATGGCGCGCTGCAATCGCGCCTGCCAATCGGAATGGGGAGCAGATGATTGCCCTGAGGTTTGGCTGGACTTGGCTGCCGGCGGTGATGTCATTGAAGTGTCCAAGGAGTCGAATTTTACCGTGACGATGCGGCGGCCCCGCGCGGGCTGGGCACCCACTCCACCTGATTGCTGCACACATCCCAGAGAGGCTGAGGATCCACATAGGGGGCCACCAGTTGGAGCAGATCGGGGCGGCTGTCTAGGAATTGAATGATCTGGCCAGGCTGCACGATTGGCATACTCGCCGCGTGCGCTTTAGCAATCTCCCGCGCGATGATCAGATCCTCAGGGTAATCAACGGTCACCCGTAGGTCGGTGCGCCGCAGCTCAGCGGGAGGAAGGTGCACCTGCATCTTGAACTCCTGAGGGTGCGTGCGAGGATAGTTGGAGCAGAACTCCGACCGATCCCGGCTGCTGCCTCGAGCGTGCGCACGTTCAAGTGCATCCAGCGAGTAGATCTCAAAATTTAATCCCTCAGGCAATCGATCCGTCACGGTGATGTCATTGCCCTGCTCCACGTGTGCGTGCCAGAGATCGGGCAGCATGTCATACGCAAACCACGGACATTCGGTGGTCACCCGGAACACATCGGTGGCCCTTCCCGCGCGCCCGCATTGGATGAGCCTGAACAGCACATCCACCGGATCTCCCAGAATGAAGCTCACATGGTGCGCGTGCGCCACGTCGATGAAGGGTAAGTTGGGCGTGCCCTCCGAGATTCCAAGCACGATCTCGTCCATCGCACCGAGGCGCTGCAGGGCCAGCACAATCTGATCGATGATGGACACCGAGTCATTAATTTTCTGCAAGGGCTTGCCATACAACCGACTGCCTACGTTGCGGCAGGCCAGTGCGGCCACCAATCTTCGTTTCACAGCGGTGCTCCTGGCGAAAGAATGTCGGGGGTGATGGGTTGACCCACTCCAACGGTGGATCGCACTCTTCGCCCGTACACCTGGGCGAGATCCGTGAGCGCGCTCTCCACAGGCGTGCGCTTCAACGAGAGGTCTTCGGGACCGACCGTGGAGCCAGATTCCAGCGCTCGCTGGGCAACCACATGCCGTCGAATCATCGTGCGGTATGCGCGCTCAGACTCGGACATCTCAAAGTCCTCTCGCTGTCCCGCGTGTCCGTAAGCGCGCGCACACTCCCGTAGCGCAGCACTGAACTGGGCGAATTGATCGGGGTTCAGTGCCGCTTCATAATCTTCCAACTTCATAACGGCCCCCAGCGTCAGATGCTTTTCAATCACTCGCGCGCCCGCGCCCAGCGCCAAGGCAGGAATGGCCAGCCGCAGCGGACTTTCGGGTGGAGCGTGATCGGCAAATCCCACAACAACGCCAGGATGCGATTGTGCGTACTCCTGCACCAATGCCTGCACTCGCGCCACGTTGTTGTCGTCGTTGGGTGTTGGATACCCCTGAAATCCCAGCAGCACGATCACCTGTTTGGTCTTCAGGATTCCCAGCGCTTGCTCTAACTCCGGCCGATGTGCACCGCCCGCGCCTAGCATGACGCGCGGAACTCCGCTGCGCGCCACCAATTCCAATAGGCCCACATTGGCGATGTCAGTGCCGTGAAGTTTCACCGTGGTCATTCCCACGTGCGCCGCTAGTTCTAGGCTCCGCGGACCAAAGATATCTGCGTACAGGCGGACGCCCAGCTCGGCACTGTAGGTGGCCAAGTCCTGCCACACGTCATCAGACATCTCCAGAGAGCGGAAGAGTGCGTAGTACTTGTAATCTGGGGTAGCCAGCTCGTCGGCGTAGACCAACTGAAGTTTGGCGGCATCGGCGCCCGCAGACGCTGCGGCGCGTAGCAAGAGTCGCGCCTGCTCAGGCCTGCCCTCGAATCCCTGTGCCAACTCAGCAACAATCTCGATGTTCAACGGGGATCCTCCTTCATGGACTTGGCAAGACTAGCGGAGGAGTCCCCGTGCAATGGCCTTCGAAATTTCAGCTTCAGTGCGGGCCGTTCAATCAGCCAGTAGCTAAGGGTTGCGGCCGCAATGCTAAGTGCCACCAGTGGAATCACGCGTTCCGCGGTCCAGGGAACATTGGTCATCAGAAGTGGATGCCACGCATAGACACCGTAGGAGAGCGTGCCCAGCAGCGCGAACGCCGCCAGCACACGCCCTCGTTTTCTGGGTAGCGGTTCCCAACTGGCATGCGCCACCACAAAGAGCGCGATGGCGGCGTCCATGACCAGAATTCCCTGCGTGGAAAGGAACTCAACATAGTGGCGTTGGTAGAGACGATTGGCGAACGCTAGGAGTCCGCAGCCAGCGATCAGGCAAATCCACCCGCGCCTTCGCTCCGGCGTCATGCCAACCACTGCGCGGCATGCGATCATGCCTGCCAGAAAGTGCGGAAGGCTGCCCAGAATGTTTCGCGAATCTATGGGCCACCCAAGCACTCGGCTGGCCACATGCACCCATACCACTGATGCTGCATACATCACGACCGCTCCCGCCACCCAGCGGTGCCCGCGCGGAAGCAGAGGCAATACCAACAGCGGTGCCAGCAGATAGAACTGAATCTCAATGCCCAGCGTCCAGAACACTCCATTCAGCCGGTAGTTCTGATCAAACTGCACCGCCAGCAACTGCGCCGGTACATCGATCCAATGCAGCGGGCTGACACCGGTGCGCGTGTACTCCAGAGCCCACGCGACGCCACTGAGAAATAGAAAGAGTGGAAAGATTCGGAGCAATCGGTTGGTGTAGAAAGCTCCAAAGCCCCGAGGCGTGAGTTGGTACCGCTGATGGACAAACCCATACGCGATGACGTACCCAGAAATGCCAAAAAACAGCCAAACAGCCCCCCGTCCCGGCACATTCAACACCGCGGGGAACTCCCCCTGAAATCCCACCGAATGCCAAACCACGACAGCGATGGCGGCAAGTCCTCTGAGGATGAGCAAAAGGTCCATGGTGTGGTGGGTCGAGTGGGCTGATTCAGGGCTGAAGTTCGTTCCACGTACGCGGGTCAATGAGCTGCGGCTCCGCGTGACGCATGGCGGTGCGCAATGAGTCTTGCAGTTTGGCGTGGACCGCCGCCTGAGAGTGGCTCGAGGATTCCAGAGCGGCTACGCAATCCGCCAGTTGTGCCGCAGTATCCACTCCAACCACCACGCGCGCGATTTCGGGAGTTCCAGCGGCAAAACTCAGACATGCGCGAAGGGGTGTCTGCTGGGTCTGCATGAGATACGAATCCCATGCGCGCCAGACGTCATGCCAGCGTGCGAACTTGGCGGGCCGCGCATGAGGCGGCAGAAGCAGCAGCCCCTGCAAGAAAACTGAGCGCGCATGCACTTCCGTGCCCGAGTTCACCAGGCGTTCCATCCACCCTGAGTCACGCAGTCGCGTGTCAAGAATGCTAAATGGTGATTGCACCAGATCAAGCGGAAGGCGCTCTTGCACGTCCTGCAGATCCTGTGGCGAATACACCGAGACACCCAGTTTGTTCACCAAGCCAAGTGCTTTTGCGTGGAGCATGGCACGCGCAATGTGCGCACCTTGCGTGCCGGCCAAATCCGCAGGGCGGTGCAGAAGCAGCCCTTCCAGCTTGGGAACACCCAGCAACTGAAGGGATCGCGCGAGCGTGGCGTGGACCCACTCCTCCGCGTCATGGCACGATTCCGGCAGCGCGGGAAGTTTGGAGATCACCTTCCACTGCGACACACCAATCTCGCCTAGGCGATGTTCGCTTTGGCCGTATGCCGCCGCGGTGTCCAATGTGTCAATGCCCGATCGTGCCGCGAGATCCAGAATGCGCACCCCTTCTTGGGCGCTCACCTGACCATGCTGATTGGCCACTCCGTAGGGGAGGCCGAACTGCACAGTTCCCACCGCCAGTTTCAACGAAGCAGCTCCTTGATGCTGGCCACCACATGCTGCTGTTGCTGGTCGGTCAGGTCGTAGTAAAGCGGAATGGTGAGCGCGCTTTGGTAGTACTCAAACGCATTGGGGTAATTCTGAGGATCAAAGCCAAGCGCGCGGTAGTACGGTTGGGCGGGCACCGGAATGTAGTGAACCTGCGTACCAACGCCCCGCTCACGCAGGGCGTTCATGAATGCCGCACGCGTGGTGCCGGCCCCTGCGAAGTCAACGCGCAGCACATACAGATGGTGCCCGCTACGGTCACGACCGGTGCACTGCGCGGGCCTGCACCGCGCCTGTCCCGCAAAGGCGCGGTCGTAGGCCAGCACCAACTGCCGGCGCCGCGCAATGAACTGGTCAAGCTTATTGAATTGCGACAGCGCCAGTTGGCACTGGATATCGGTGATGCGAAAGTGGTATCCCAGCTCCTGCATCTCGTAGTACCAAGGATTGCGTACGCCATCCGTGAACGCCTGATCAGGGCACTGCAGGGTGTCGTCCAACTTGTTGATGCCATGGCTACGAAGCCTAAGCAACCGACGGTACGTGACCGGATCATTAGTGGTGATCATGCCGCCTTCGCCGGCAGCGATCGCTTTGACAGGGTGAAATGAGAGCACCGTACATAGCGAATGCGCGCAGCAACCCACTCGCCGGCCATCGGGGTAAGTAGCACCCAGCGCGTGAGCTGCGTCCTCAACGACCGAAGCACCGGCCTCGCGCGCGATGGCAGAGATACCCTCCATGTCGCAGGGCAGACCTGCGAAGTGCACGGGCATCACAACCTTGACATGGGGAGTCTGCGCCAAGGTGGCCTGCAGTGACGCGACGCTCATGTTGATGTTGGCGGGATCCACATCACAGAACGCCACCGTTCCGCCCGCATACAGCGAGGCGTTGGAACTTGCCACAAAGGTGATGGGTGATGTCACCAACGTGGCACCCGTCCCGGCCCCCGCAGCAACCGCTGCGAGGTGCAATCCCGCGGTGCCGCTGGCCACCGCCACGGCATACTCCGCCCCCACGTAGCGAGCGATGGCGGACTCGAATCGTTCGACGGCCGGGCCCTGCGTGAGGGCACCGCTGCGCAGCACCGCAGTCACGGCTTGAATGTCGCTTTCGTCAATGTGGTGCTTGCCGTACGGAATCATCGTGCGAGCCGATTCCAAAGGGAGCTCAGACGGTTGCAGCGAGAGCATGGTCAGTTGTTCCTTGAGTCCGCCCAGTCCGCGGCCCAGTACTGCGCAAGCCTTGGCGTTGGAAAGGCTCATGTCCAAAGGTCTTGGCACCGTCAGTGGCCGATCGGCGGTGGTGCAGGCACGAATGAGTCCCACATCCAGTCCAAACTGCGCCGCCGTGCGCATTCCGAACTCGTGCTTTGAAACTCGCTCGTCTCCAACCACGTTGATCACACCCCGAACGCCTTTGTCCACCAATTGGTGGACACTCAGGGCCAAACTCTGAATCACAATCGGCGTGTACAAGATGTCCGTATACAGCCAGATTGGGGTGGCAGACCTCAGCGAGTCCACCACAAAATCCACAAATGACCGGCGGTAGCTCGGACCCCATCCGTAAAAATTGGTCCGTACCACCAACGCACTAGGCAACGCCTCCAGCACGCGCGCCTCCGCCTCCGCCTTGGTGCGCCCGTAGACATTAAGCGGGCACACCGGTTGCGATTCATCCACCATGGGCCGTGTGCCGTCAAAGAGATGGTCCGTGGAGATGTGCACCATCGAAACACCTGTGCGCGCACAGGCCGCAGCGACATTCGCCGCCAACTCCACATTTGCTTTGTACGCATGCTCCGGCTCGCGTTCGCACCGATCCACATTCGCCAAGCCCGCAGTGTGCACCACCAACTGAGGCTTCACATCATCAAGTGTCCGCACGATGGCATCCACCGATTCCAACGTGAGCGATCGCGCACCCACTCCCGCCAGCGTTGGCGCCATTCCGCGCGATCCCAGCGTGACGGAACGATCGGCGCGAGTGGCCAGCGCCCAGTTCAATGCCAGGAGCCCTGAACCGCCGGTGATGAGGGTGTGCTGCTTCACACCGCCAGAATCTTGCTTCGGTTGGCGTGGATCCATTCCCGCAATTGCTCCTTGGGCATCCACACGGGATTGTTGTCCGAGGTGTAGTTGAAATGCTCGGCGACAGGCTTGCCGCCATCGCTGCGAGCCGGATCTGAGGACCAGTTGTGAATGGCGGGAAGGATCTTAAAGTGACCCTCGTACTCAAACGTGTGCGGCGCATCCTCCACCCCAATCATCTGCTCGTGAATCTTTTCGCCAGGGCGAATGCCGATGATTTTCTGCACCGCTTCGGGCGCTACGGCACTAGCGATGTCGGTGATGGTCATGGAGGGGATCTTCTTGACGTAGATCTCGCCGCCGTGCATCTCCTGGAATGCGCGCCACACCAACTCAACGCCTTGCTCAAGCGTAATCATGAAGCGAGTCATGCGCGGATCGGTAATGGGAAGCGTGCCCGAGGGCGCCAAAGACATGAAGAAGGGAATGACCGACCCACGCGAGCCCATGACATTGCCATAACGCACCACCGCAAAACGAGTGTTGTGCGTCCCCGCATAGGCATTGGCCGCCACAAACAATTTGTCAGACGCCAACTTGGTTGCACCGTACAGATTGATAGGGTTTGAGGCCTTGTCGGTGGAGAGCGCAACAACTCGCTTGATCCCTCGGTCAATACACACGTCCACCAGATTCATGGCACCGATGATGTTGGTCTTGACGCATTCAAAGGGGTTGTACTCCGCGGTGGGAACGATTTTGGTTGCGGCCGCGTGGACCACGTATTCAACGCCGTCAAGCGCGCGGGCCAGCCGATCCTTATCGCGAATGTCGCCGATGAAAAATCGCACACGCGGATCGTTCTGGTATCGCTGCGCCATATCCCACTGTTTCATCTCGTCCCGGCTAAAGATGACCAGCCTGCGTGGATTGAATCTCTCCAACGTCATGGGCACAAAGGTGTTGCCAAAGGAGCCGGTGCCGCCAGTGATCAAAATCGAAGCGTTAGTAAGCATGTGGTGGAGGATTGGGATTCTAGGAATTCTGCGGAACCAGCGTGGCCGCGCCCTCGTCCACCTTGAACACGCGCTGGCAGCCTGCGAGCGCACGCATTCGGTGCGTCACGATGATCACCGTGGTGTCGGCGGGGAGCAGCTTGAGCGATTCCAGCACATCGCTTTCCGTCTCCGCGTCTAGAGCGCTGGTGGCCTCGTCCAGCACCAGGATCTGTGGACTACGGTAGAGCGCACGTGCAATTCCAATCCGCTGCCGCTGTCCACCCGATAGGCGTGCGCCACGCTCGCCCACCAGTGTGTCCAGCCCCTGGGGAAGCGAAGCCACAAACTGGTCCAACTGCGCCATCTGAATTGCACGCGCCACGGCGGCATCATCGATGCGATCCTCAGGCTCGCCGAACGCAATGTTGCGGCGAAGAGTGTCGTCGGTCAGGCTGAGCGTCTGCGGCACGTAACCGATCTTGGACTGCCAGGATGGCATGTGTCCGCGGATGTCTTGCCCGTCCACCGAAATGCGTCCCTGCGTCGGCGGCAGTAACCCCAGCAGCACATCCACCAGTGTGCTCTTTCCCGCGCCGCTTCCGCCGATGAGTCCCACCGTTTCTCCCTTACGAATGCGCAGCGTGACACGCTGCAGCACGGCGCGCGGCGACTCCGGATAGGTGAAAGACACATCGTCGACGGTGATCTCGCGCACAAATGCAAGTTCGCTCCTGGCCTCGTGCGTGCGCGCGTCGGCATCCAATGGCGCCGGCGCCTCTTCCATTTCTTGCCGAATCGTCTGGATCACAGGCTTGGCAAATCGATAGGAGTGCACCGCGGTGGCAATGCGATTCATCGATGGAATCAATCGAAACGCCGCCAGTGCAAAGACCGCTACACGCGGAACGATCTCCGCCACATTTCGGCCCTGCAACACCAGCACCACGACCACCGAACAGAGGCCCACCACCGCAAATAGCTCTAGGCCCAGTCTGGGAAGTTGCGCCAGCGTCTTTTCCGAACCAATCACTCGCGCGCTTCCACGATTATGAACGTCGTACTGCTGCACAAACTCTTGGGCACGCCCCAGCAAGATGACTTCCTTCACGCTGCCCAGACCCTGCTGTAAATGTTGCACGCGTTTGGATTCGTGCTCTTGGCGCCGCGCGCCCCACCGCGCCAAATGAGAACGGATGGATCGATAGAACACAGCAGCCATGCCGCCCAACAACACGGCCGCTCCAAGCGCCGCCAGCGGCTCAATGGACACCAAGAGTGCACTCACACCCAGCAGCACAAACACCTCTGCCAAAAGGCTCACTCCGGAAATGATGACTCCATGCGTAAAGATCTGCGTCTCGCCAAGCGCATTGTTGATGAGTTCGGCGCTATTGCGACGCAAGTGAAACACATACGGGCGCGCGAGGTATCCGGCAAAGAGTCTCCGCGAGATGTCCGCTTGCACCCGATAGGCGAATCGCATTTGTCGCCACACCGCAAACGCCAGAAACAGGCTCTTGAGCAGATAGAACACCACCAAACCGCCAAGCACGGAAAATGCCAGGACCGTGGGATCGGTCCGGCGGATCGTGGGAACAAGATCGGCGCCACCTGGAAAGCGCTCGAGCATTTCCGGCTGAGTCACCACGCCCAGGGCGGGAATCAGCAGTCCGATTCCGACCGTTTCCAGCAGCATGGCCACCAAAAGCAGGCAGAGAATCCCGATCGCTCCGCGTTTGTCGCGGCGAGAGAGCAGGCTCCAAACGCTTCGGAAGTCGCGGATCAGTGGTTGATTCCAAGGTCGGCGCATGCGTGCGCAGGCGAGAGGAGTCGGCTTGGCGAGGCGCGACCGATGCTGAATGCTACCGCTAGAATTGCATCTTCATTCGCGGCGTTCGCCTGCTGCGGTGCGCTCAAACACAATGAGCACTTCGCATACGTCCACCGCTC
Source organism: uncultured Isosphaeraceae bacterium (assembly GCA_964640485.1). Classification (GTDB taxonomy): domain Bacteria; phylum Planctomycetota; class Phycisphaerae; order Phycisphaerales; family SM1A02; genus CAZXGD01. The sequence continues at coordinate 48,851 of CAZXGD010000007.1, forward strand.
CGCCCGCTCGCCAAAGCGCCGTACTTCTGGCGCATTTTTCCGGTTTCCTCATTCAATTTCGCGCGCCCCTCCTCAAAGAAATGGTGAGGCGCGGATACGTCACCCGCGTCCTGGTGCCGCTCGTGACTCCGGACCTAGAACGCGCCGTGAGAGACCTAGGGGGCACCGTACAACAGGTGGGCCTGCAGCGCACCGGGCTCAATCCCCTGAACGACCTTCGATACGCGCAGGAGATCCGGAGTGTGCTGGCCGAACACAAACCGCACCTCGTGATCGCACAGGGAATCAAACCTATCACCTACGGCCTTCCGGCCGCACGCGCACAAGGCGTTCCGATTCGCGCCGCCCTCTTTGCGGGTCTGGGTTCAGCTGTTCGGCCGCATGGATTCAAGCAGCGCGCGGTCTCTTGGGCGGCTGCACCACTCCTCCGTCGCGCCGTGGGAAGCATGACACACATTGCCACCCAAAACGCGGACGATGCCGAGTTTTTGCAAATGCGTTTTGCGCAGCAGATTCGCGCTCGCATATTTACCACCCCCGGCTCCGGCGTGGATCTGTCGTATTACGCGTTCCAGGAACCTGTGACCACACCTCGGCCGATGGTGCTCATGACCGCGCGCCTCGTGATTGACAAGGGGGTACGCGAGTTCTGCCAAGCCGCGGCGTTGATCCGTGCTCGCGCGCCGCACGTACGAATGGTGCTGGCTGGTTTCTTTGAAACGCGCGCGGGCGCGCTGACACGCGCTGAATTGGATTCGCTATGCACCGCCGGCACCGTGGAGTACGTGGGACACGTTTCAGATGTGCGCCCGCTGATGAGGGAGTGCAGCGTGCTGGCCTTACCCAGCTATCACGAAGGTCGCCCACGTTCGGTGCAAGAAGTTTTAGCCACCGGACGCCCTGCGGTGGTGACCGATGTTCCGGGTTGTCGTGACTGTTTCCAGGCGGGTGTACACGGATTGGTGGTACCCGCACGGGATCCGACCGCTTTGGCCCACGCCATTCTGCAGGTGCTTGAGTGGCCCGCATCGCCCACTGCGCACGCCTGTCGGCAGCTCGCGGAAGAACGCTACTGCGCTCACCGCATCGCTCGTGACTTTCTGAATGAACTGCAACCCTATTGACGGGGCGTGCTGGCCAAGTAACCCGCGACTCGTTGCGCCAGCACCCGCCGCACGCCCTTGGAATCGTGCTGAGAGATTCGTGCCTCAAGTTGCTGCAAAGCACTTTCGAGCGACGCCCAGGACTCGAATCCTTCGCAGGCTCGAAGAATGGCCTCATGTTGTGTTGGCGTCAGGTCAGCGCCGATCACCAACTCTTCAAACATTTTTTCTCCGGGGCGCATGCCTGTGTACACAATCTCAATCTCTCCGCTGGGATTGGATTCGTCTCGAACACTTCGCCCAGCAAGCCGGATCATGTTGCGCGCAAGGTCCGCAATCTTGACGGGCTCTCCCATGTCAAGAAAGAACACCTCTCCGCCATCGCCCATGGCGCCCGCCTGCAGGATGAGCTGCACTGCTTCGGGAATGGTCATGAAGTAGCGCGTGACCTCAGGATGCGTCACGGTAACGGGGCCACCCGCGGCGATCTGCCGTTCAAAGATGGGCACCACACTTCCGCTCGAACCTAGCACGTTGCCAAATCGCACCATGGTGAAGCGGATGCCCTTGGCCGCGCCGTATTCCGCCTGCAGCGCCTGCAGCACCATCTCTGCTAAGCGCTTCGTGGCGCCCATGACGCTTGTGGGTCTCACCGACTTGTCTGTGCTCACAAAGACAAAATTTGCCACCCCGTGCTTGATCGCCGCCTCCGCGACTCGAAGCGTCCCCAGCACATTCACCTCGGCCCCTTCGGGTTCGTTGTCTTCAACGATGGGAACGTGCTTAAAGGCTGCCGCGTGATAGATGGTTTCAGGCGTGTGAGCGGCCAAGATCTTGTCTATGCGCACTGCGTCAGTCACGCTGGCCAGATAGCGGTGTACCACCGTGCGATACGAGCCGGGCGCAGCACCACGAACAGCCCGACTCATTTCGTCGTCAATCTGAAAGAGATTGAACTCGCTGTTATCCACCAGCACCAGTGAGCGCGGTGCCAATGCCAGAACCTGTCGGCACAATTCGCTGCCGATTGAACCGCCAGCACCCGTGATCAGCACCGTCTTGCCGGTGACGTTGGCGGCCAGCAGCGATGGATTGGGCGCCACCGGAGTTCTACCCAAGAGGTCTTCGATGGCCACCGGTCGTAATTGATCCACGTTCACCCGGCCGTCGTTGATCTCGGCGATGGTGGGCACGGACAGCACGCGTACACCCGCAGCGGCCGCTCGTTCAAGGATGACACGGCGTTTGGTGCGCCCCGCCGGAGCAAGTGCCACCAGAAGCGCGCGCACTTGCTTTGCAGCCAGCACCTCTTCCAGCTGGTCGGTGCCGTAGATGTGCACACCACGGATGGCGCCTCCTATCAACTTGGGGTTGTCGTCAAAGAAGGCCACCACTCTCGTGGCTCGATCCTGACCCAGGGCGGAGACCAACCCCGCCCCTGAATCGCCGGCGCCGTAGATTGCCACGCTGGCCCGAACCCCGGAGCCCGAGCGCAGCAATTGCCGCACCACCATACGAATTCCACCGCACGCGCATCCCAGAAGGATGCCGGAAATGGGCAGCGCCGTACGCGGAATGGCGCCACCTCGATCTGAATCCAAGAAAAGCGCCACCGCAAGCAAGATGACGGCGACGGTACAGCCCTTCGCGAGCAGCCACGCATATCGGGGTCCGATGTACCGCGTGATCTCGCGGTAAAGCCCAAAGAACCAGAACACCGGTGGTGTGACGAGGGCAAAGAGTGCCAGTTCCCACACCTCTACAATCGCAAATGGATTGGGCGTACCCAGTCTCAAGGACACCGCAGCCAATAGGCACGCCGGAGCGGCCGCGGCATCCCAGGCCATCATCAGCGCTTGCTTGGACCGTCGAGACCAAGATTCGACAAAGCGTGGAATTCGTTTTGTCATAGCTGCAGCACCGCCTCAGAGCACCGTAAGTCTATCGAAACTTAGCCCCGGTACCAATGAAGATAACTTGAGCCTTACACGGCAAACACGCTACCCTGCCGCAGCCCATGAGCGACCGCCCCTTGGAGACCCGCAGCGCAGCAGCCCCGAGTGACGAGAGTGATTGCCGCTCAGTCCGCGCCATATTGATCGACGGATACTCGAGGTCAACGGACACTCAGTCAGCCACTCCCCTTCCAGAGACCGTGTGGATCCATCGCAAACTGGGAGCGCTGGGTGCAGTGGCAGGTTTGGTTGTGGCACTGTGGTGGTGTTGGAGAGGCGCAGACCAATACCGGTTCACGGCCTTTGTTGACAATCCGCCCTCGTTGGCTCCCTCGGTGATCAACCCAGTCAGCACTCCAGACTTGGCCCTCATTCTCAATGCGGTGGCGGCAGACACGTTGGTGGTGCAAGAACTGGATTCTGTATCCGTGGATGCCAAGCCAGCCGAACGCAGCAGCGAATTGGTGCGCGTGGAATTGGTGATCCGCGCCACTGACTACTCCTCAGCCTCCCAAGAGGCGGACCGCGCCATGTCAAAGGTGATGGAGGCGCTCGCCAGAAACACGCAGCCTTCACTAGACATCACTAAACAATTCCTCTCCGCCAAACTCAAGCGGGTAGAGCAGTCCATCTCTGCCTCGGAGGCGCTGATCGATCTGGCCAGCAAAGCCAACGCTCCCGATCGTCCCGCGCTGGCCATTCAAGCAGCACAGCTTCGCGTGGAAGCTGCTCTCCTTCAAACGCAGAGCGACTCGCTGCGAGCACCCCAGCTCAAGGCTGCATCAACATTCACAGGCCAAGGGCAACCGCTGGCCAAGTCGCTGCTCATCTGCGCGGCTGCAATGCTCGCGGGCGCGGCCGCGGGCGTTTCATTGAGCTGGTTCTGGGCAACGATGCGGGCCACTGAGCGCAACGCCTCGGTCACACGCGGCTAGTCTGCACCTCCAATGGCATCGGTCGTCCTTTACTTTGAGTTACATCAGCCCTTTCGTATCCGGCGTTACTCAGTTTTTGACTCCGACCCCTTTTACTTCGACAATGCTGCCAACGAAAAGATCCTGCAGAAGGTGGCGGACAAGTGCTATCGCCCTGCCACGCTCAAATTGCTCGATCTTGTGAAGCGGCATGACAAGCGCTTCCGTGTCAGTTTCTCAATCAGCGGCACCGCACTACAACAACTCGAGGCATGGGCGCCGGATGTGCTGGACACTTTTCGCCAACTGGTAGACACCGGCGCCTGTGAATTGTTGGCCGAAACCAGCCACCACTCGCTGAGCTTTCTCTTTAGCCGTCAGGAATTCGACGATCAGGTCACCGCGCACCGTTCCACCATTGCTCGGCTCTTTCATGGCTACCAACCTCGGAGCTTCCGCAATACGGAGCTCATTTTCAACAATGAACTGGCCGGACACATGGCATGGCATGGCGGCTACCGCGCCGTCCTCTGCGAGGGCGTGGACCGACTGCTGAACTTCCGCAGCCCCAACTATTCATACGTGCCCCCGCCGGGCGCAACGCCGCCCGGACACGAGCCCGTTCGACTGCTCCTGAAAAACTTTCGCCTCTCCGACGACATCGCATTCCGTTTCAGCAATCAGTCTTGGGAAGAGTGGCCGCTGAGTGCCGAAAAGTTTGCGCAGTGGGTAAACCAGATCAATGGCGATGGCTACCTGTGCAATCTCTTCATGGACTACGAGACGTTTGGCGAGCACCAGTGGTCCAGCACGGGAATCTTTGACTTCCTGGACAAGCTGCCGGAGGCTGTGTTTGACGTCAATCCCGGCGCCAATGACTTTCTCACCGTCACCGAGGCCGCTGACAAGTACCGGCCCGTGGGAGACTACGGCACTGAAAAGTTCATCAGTTGGGCAGACAGCGAGCGCGACCTCAGCGCGTGGCTGGGCAATCCGCTGCAGGACAGCGCGGTGGAGCAGCTCTACCAAATGGAGGGCGCCGTCAAGGAGCGCCACGCGGCGGGTGACCCGTACATCTTGGAGGACTGGCGCAAACTCAGCACCAGCGATCACCTGTATTACATGTGCACCAAGTACTGGTCCGACGGCGATGTGCACAAGTATTTCAGCCCGTACGACAGCCCGTATGACGCGTACATCAATTTCATGAATGTGCTAGACAGCATGCGTACGCGCAGCCAGGCGTAACACGGGCGTGGGCACACCGACTGGCAATCTCGTGTCCAGTGGATGGATGGAACCATTCCACGCGGCGGAACGCCGCGGACCCACATTGGCATTCGTCCACATGGCAGCGGCCTGCCTGTGGTGCGCATGCATCTCCTTAGGCCACGCCCCCGAGGGAATCGCGTATGGGGTGCTCTTGGTCGCAGCGGTACTTCGACTGCCGCGCACGCGAACGCTCTACCACTTGCTGTGCAGTTCGCCACCTTTCTTGCTCTTTGCCGGGTGGACGGCGTGGCGGCTATGCAGTCACCTCTGGTCGGATGTTCCGTTGCAACGATGGTCGGAACTCTTTCCCAGACCATTCTTTGCCATGCTGGCGCTATGGCCGTTGATGCATCGGTTGAACCTGATAGTCGCCTCGCTGGCGGTAGGCGCCCTGACCAGTGCGTGCTTCACACTAGCCGCGTCCTTTGGCGCCGAAGGAATACGTGCGCGAGAAAACGCGGGGCGGCTCATCCGTCACCTCTTCAGCGCGTCATTCATGGGCGTGGTGGGTGCCTGCGCACTCACGGCATTCGCCGTTCATGCGCGCACACTCACCACATGGGTTACCGCACTGGTAGCCAGCGGAGCGTGTTGCCTGCAAGTGGCGGTGCTGGCTGGCCGCGCATCCATCGTGGCGTTGGCCGCCGGACTGGGTGGGTTGCACCTTCGGCGAGCACTGCGTTCCATGCCCTGGTCGCGCACCGCCACTCTGGCGGCGATTTTGGCAACGACCGCAGCAGCTGCGGTGCTGAACGGCCCTTACTTAGCAGAGCGCTTTAGAAACTTCCAGCCAGGCGCGGAGCCAGACAGCACCATCCACGACACGCTCATCGTTCCGATTGCCAACGAGCGAGTCACGTTGTGGCGAGTGGCATGGGCCATGGGTTGGGATCGACCGATTGCCGGACACGGCGTTGACACGTGGAAGGCGGTCGGCGGTGCCCACATTGCCGCCAACTACCAGCATTACGGAAAGTCCAAGAGCGACGCCGCATTTCTGGCTTCACTCCCTTCGCCGCACAACATGTATCTGAACACGTGGTTCACCACAGGGATAGTGGGCGTCTGCCTACTTGTGGGAATGTCGTATCTGTTGCTCATTGGATTTTGGAGAGCCGCCCCCAGAAGTTGGATGGGGCGCGCCATGTTCGGAATAACGGTGAGTTGGTGCGTGGCGGGCATCTTTGCAGCAGCAGATGACATTGCGGTGGGCTCCAGCGTGCTGGCGATTATGGTGGCGGCGCGCGCCGCGCTGCCAGCGATGTTTCACCCGCCGAACGGTGCTTGCCACTCGGCCTAATGTTATCCTCAACGCTTCACCGCTTTCCTATGGAACGCACTCCCACTCCCATCGGACCCGTCGATGCCGTCATCGGCTGGATCGCTCAGCGCGAGCGCGTTGTGCGCCACGCGGTGCGCCTACGCCGCGAATCGGCCCGTCTGGAGCGAGCAATCGCAGCGGGTCGGCGCCCGGTTGTGGTCTTTACGCCCCAGAAGACCGGCAGCACCGCCGCCAGCACCGCGCTGGAACGCCAGCCCGAGTTAGTGATTAGCAAAGTCCACACGCTGATGCCCTCACACGATTGGCATGGCGACTTGCGAAATCACGTGCACCCCGATGGAACCATCCTGAGCGGCAGCCATTACTCCGAAGCGGCGCGGCGGGTGATTCTTGAGTCGCCGCGTCCCGCTCAATTTGTGGTGACGCTGCGCGAGCCTGTGGGTACAAATCTCAGTTGCTTTGCGTTTCTGGCGCATCGCGTGTGGATGCGCGACATGCGCTCAAGCATCGGGCGGCTTTCCGGTCCGGACCTCGCCAAGCTTTTTCTGGCTCGCTTCCCACACGAATCGATTGCGGTGTGGCCGCGTGCAGAGCTTGCGCCCTCCCTGAACTTTGATCCCTATGCACAGCCGTTTCCTCACGCCACGGGATGGCAGCGAATCCAAAGTGGGCGCTGGGACATTCTCATTCTGCGTGCCGACCTGCCCGACCCGGCCAAGTCGGAGGCGCTCAGAGCGTTCACCGGTCTGCCCGCGATCACCGTGCTCCGCGCACGCGAGAGCGGCGAGGGCGCGGGTGGCATGTATGGCAGGCTCAAGTCCGCCATCCACGCCTACCCCGAGTACATCCACAAGATGCTCGATACCGAATACGCACGGCACTACTGGAGCGCCGAAGAACTTGCCGCCACGCGCGCCAAGTGGCTGAAGCCGCAATAGCCGCACCGATACGATCCGCTCATGGATCGCACTGCACTGGCGCACCGCATCGCTGAAACCGCACTGCTGCGTGGCACGTTCACACTCCGCTCCGGACGCACGAGCACCTTCTATCTGGACAAGTATCTGTTTAGCACTCAAGCCGATGTGCTTCAGGCTCTGGGCAGCATGTTTGCGCAGCACATCGCGCCGGGCACCACCCGCCTCGCGGGAGCCGAGTTGGGCGGCATTCCGCTGGTCACCACGGCGTGCATGGCCACCGGTCTGCCCTGCGTCTTTATCCGCAACCAGAAAAAAGAGTACGGCACGGCCAAGCAGCTTGAGGGTGTTCTGAACCCCGGCGACAAGGTCACCATCGTGGAGGACGTGGCCACCACCGGCGGACAAGCGCTTGAAGCCGCCAAGGTGATCCGCGCGCAAGGGGCGCAAGTGCTGCGGATCTTGGCCACCATTGACCGGCTTGAGGGTGCACGGCAGAACATCGAAAGGGAGTCCATTCAGTTTCACGCGCTCTTCACGGTCCGCGATCTGGGCGTGGTGGAATGACCTCCGAAGAGGGGCACATTCTTGACCGAAGACACCGCACGCTCTACAAGCGCGTAGGCGTCGTGGCGGGAGTGGTGTTGATGGCCGCCGCGGTGACCGCGGTCTTGCGCAATGGCGCCGTGACCGATGGGCTGGTGCGTGCGATTGAATCCCCCAATTGGGATGCGCTGGGATATCTAGTGCTCTCGGTGCTGCTGATGCAACTGCTCACCAGCGCCACCTTTCACCAGCTCATGTGCCAGTATGGGCGCGTGGGGGTGGTTGAAATGAACGCCCTGCTGGCGGCCAGCACGCTTGGAAACTACATCCCCATGCAAGCGGGCAGTCTTGGGCGCGTGGCCTATCACCAGGCTGTCAATGGAATCCCCGTGCGCAACAGTCTGTTGGTGATTCTGCGCGCCATGCTTTCCATGTTTATCGCGCTGTGCGTACTAGGCGCATGCGCGCTGTTCGTGCACGCCATGAAAGCGCCGTGGTGGATTTCACTCTTCGTTCCCCTGATCTGGTTGCCTCTGGCTGGCGACCCACGACTGCGTGTGTTTGGCATCGTGCTGGCCCTCCGAACCACGGAACTCTTGGTGTGGGCATTGCACGCATGGGCGGAATTCAAGCTCTTTGGCTGGCCGGTGAGCGGCGAGACTGCGCTGGGCATTGCACTCGTTGGCTCCGCCGCCAACCTGGTTCCGTTCGTGGGCAATGGCATGGGCATCCGAGAATGGGCAGTTGCCTTGGCGGCGCCCATCATCACGGGTTACGAGTCCACTGCCGGTCTAGCCGCTGAACTCATGGGGCGCGCGGTTGATGTGGCCGTGAGTGTGCCACTGGGATTGGCGGGTTTCAGTTACCTGGTTCGGCGTGCGCGCGCGGCCTCGATGCGCGTTCCCGGCAATCCACCGGAGTAGACTTCGCAGATGCGTTTCCGCCCTCTGAGCCTTGCCTGCCTCGCCAACCTTGTCGTGTGCGTGTTCGTCGGGGCGGTCGGCGTGGCTTCAGCACAGGAATCTCCCACGGCGGCGCAGATGACCCAGCGAATCGCCCTTCCGCAGTCGCCCCCTGAACTGCTGAGCACGGTGTGGATGCAAAAGGCTCTGTTGCTGGTCGCGGATACGGACATCTCAGCGGAGGGCATCGAGTCCGTGCTGGAGGTGGCACAGGCATGTGCCGCCCTGACACCGGACAAGCCTGCGCCCTGGCGGATCATCATGTTCTTGGCGGACCAACTTGAGGCCACCCGCCCCGATCTTGCCCTCAGTGCGCGTCGGTCGGCGCTGGCAAATCTTGCCCGGCTTGAGCCGCGCAATGACAGCATTACGCTGGCCAGGCTTTCGGACGCAGTGGAATCCAGTGCCACGGCCGAGGAACGGGTCCGTGCCTATGAACACTTGCTGGATCCCAAGAATGCGGCAAGTCTTGGTGCTGCGGTGCGCAGCAGACTTGCCTACCAGCTGGCCATGCTGCAAAACCGCATGGGGAATACTGAACTGTTCGCGCGCTGGTTGGGCGAATCAGTCAAGATCGACCCCGCGTTCCCTCAGGCAGCACTGGCCGCAGCGGGGTTCTTTAGAACACGGATTGACGATCCTGCGGTGGATGCAGAGTTGCTGTCGCTGGCCGCCGAGGCCAATCCGCGTGACCTTTCCACATGGTCGGCGTTGATCACGGTTCTCCTCGACGGCGCGGCGTTCACTTCCGCCGAACGCGTGGTGCGCAATGCCATCGTGGTAGCCACCGATGAACGCGATTGGCGCGCCACCAACAATCTCACTGCTGATCTGGTCACGGCGCTCTGGGGTCAGGGTCGGCGCGAGGAAGCCCAGCGAGAACTCACCCTGCGCGTGCGAAACATCACTGATGACTATCGGCGCATGCTGCAGTTCTCCGATGCCACGCTGACTGCTGCGCGCATCAAGACGCTGTACCCACCATTGCCGGCCAGTCTCTCCTTGGCCGGGCTGGCGCTCATGCAACCCAAACAGGATTCTGAAGAGTTTCAGCGCATGGTGGTGCAGGCGTTGCAGATGTCCGAGCAGATGATGGAATCGCTGCGCACTCAGGGATTTGCTCCCCACATCAATGACCTCTTGGACAAGGCCGTACTTTCGCTGCTCTTCAAGAGCGATCCGTCTGAAGTGGCTCTGCTGCTGGAAGATTCCGCCAAGGAGGGGGTGATCTCACCCGCCATGACCACCCGGCTGCAGGGAATGCTTGACTGGCGAAACAAAAAGTACGACGACGCCCTTCGCGTGCTCGAACCCATCCGCAAGGGTGACTCTCTGGCACAGTACGCGTATGCCATGGCACTCGTGGAGTCGGGGCGCACTCAGGAGGGGGCGCGTGAACTGCACGAACTGGCAAAGTCAAACGTGGGCACCACGCTGGGGTTGATGGCGCTTGATCGCCTATCCACAATCCTGAACCAGGGACCGCTGCTCTTTACTCAACTCTCGCCCGAGCTTGCCACGCGCGCCCAACTGTTGAACAAGGCTGTGCAAGACAATCTGCCCAAGTCCGTGGACGACCTCATCGCTCACCCCGGACGCGCACTCATGGTGAAGGCAGAGCAGGTGACCAGCGAACCCAACGTGACACCCGGTCCGTATTCCCGTCTGGGATTCAAGATCACGTTGCTCAATCAGTCGGGGCTCACACTCTCGATCGGGCGCACCGACCCCATCATCAGCCGGCTGGCCATGCGCGCCTCAGCGTCCGTCACCAAGGCCGCGGAAGCGCCACCGCTGCCGCAGGCTTCAATACCCTTTGATCAAGCACTTGAGGTGGCTCCCGGGGGGCAGATCGAATTCACCATTGATAGCGCGTACACGCCGCTGGGCTACACGCTGGCGCAGCAGCCGCTGCGGACGCATCTTGTGTCAGCGGCATTTGTGGTCAATCCGCACGAATCCGGATATGGCGCACTTCCGGGGTTCATGGGGTCCTCAGCCTCAACGGTTCCCTTCACCGTGACGGGAGTGCAGGTGAGCCCGCAGTGGGTGGCGGAGAGCATGGCGCTCATCGGAGGCGCGCGGAGCACCGAAGCCCTCGTTCGTATGGTGCTCTTGGCACACGCGGCTGCGGCCCCACCCGAAGAAATGCCGGAAGCAGCACGCCCTGCCCTCGCGTCTGCAGACGTCTTTAAGGCGATCGCCGATGCGTGGCTTACGTACGAGCCTCTTGAGCAGGCGTGGGTGGTCGCCGCGATTCCAAAGGAAACGCCCGCCATGGCACCGCTGCTGGATGCCATTCGCTCCAGCACTGCTCCGCAGGTGCTCACCAGTTGGCTGCTTTCACGCGTGACTGATCCCAAGGACCCCATGCTTGATGTGGCCAGGCGCACCACTGAGCCCAGACTGATTCGGCTTGCAGACTCCGTGGCATGGGTGGCTGACAGACGGTACAAACGCGCCATTGAAATGCAGGGAATCGGCGGAGACGCTGCGCCGGCCTCCGGGGCGCGTCCGTGACGCAGTTCATCGGCCGGCGGCTGCTTCAAGTGCCGGTCATTCTGCTGGTCATCTATACGATCGCGTTCTGCTTGGCGTGGCTCGCTCCGGGCAATCCGCTGAGCCATCCTGAGGGCCGGCGTCCGCTGCCTGAGATTGAAGAGGCCATGCGCAAGCGTTACAAGCTTGATGACCCGGTGGCCTTCTACTTTGACTATCTAGGTAAAGCCTCTGGCGTGAGTTGGGTGCTCGGGCAATCTGATCGCCCCTTTGATCTGGGGCCAAGCCTCAAGCAACCCGGCTGGAGCGTGAATGAAATCCTTGCAGATGGTGTGCCCATTTCGCTCACCATTGGTCTGGCAGCCATGCTCATTGCGTTGGGCGTTGGGCTCACCGCAGGCGTCGTGGGAGCTCTAAAGCCAGGGACGATCTCGGCTGGATCCACCGAGCTGCTTGCGGTGGCGGGTATCAGTCTGCCCGGATTTGTGGTGAGTGCGCTGTTGCTCATTGTTTTTGCCGCCAAACTTCGCATCGCACCGGTGGGTGGATGGACGGGCGTTCAATCCATGCTCCTGCCCGCCATTGCGCTCAGTTTGCCCTTTGCGGCATACATCGCCCGTCTCTCACGCACATCGCTCATTGAACAAATGAGCACGGACTACCTTCGCACGGCTCGCGCCAAGGGGCTCAGCAGATCACAGTCGTTGTTGCGCCACGCGCTCAAGAACGCCTTTCTTCCAGTGCTCAGCTATCTGGGGCCCGCCACGGCGGCAGCGGTCACAGGCAGCTTCGTGGTTGAGCGAGTGTTTTCAGTGCCCGGGATCGGTCAACACTTTGTAGACGCCGTGATCAGCAAAGACATCACGCTCATCATGGGAGTGGTGCTGGTGTTTAGCACGCTGCTGGTGCTGTTGAATCTGGCGGTGGATGTGCTTTACGCTTGGGTGGACCCGCGCATTGACGTGGCGCAATAGCACCGGGCACCCGCGCTACGGCTCCGGCTCCGGCTCCGGCTGCACCATGCGAATCCTGGCCAGTTTTTGCTCAAGCCGCTGATTGCGCGAGAGACCGCGCACGTGCGTTGGGTCATACATGTACAACGTTGAAAAGTGCGATAGGGGCAAGATGGGCAGTTCATCTTCCACCAGCATGCGCTCTGCGTCGTACAGAATCTTGAATCGTGCCTGGGGGTCTGGCTCAACTCCTGCGCGATCAAGCAACCGGTCAAACTCGCCGCTTGAGAACTTGCGATCGTTGTTGCCGTCCCCCGTCTTGCTGATGTCCAAAAAGGTTGTGGGATCTTCAAAGTCCCCGTACCAGCCCCCTCGCGCGATCATGTAGTGGCCATTCTTCAGATCGTCCTTAAAGACCTCTGAACTCTTGCCGCGCAGTTCCACATTCACGCCTAACAGCCGGCGCCACATGTCGCCCAGTGCGATGGTGAGATCTCGGTAACGCTCGCTGTTGGTGGAGTAGAGCAGATCAATCGTAGGAAAGGGGTGCCCGGTTTCGTCCTCCACAATTCCATCGTTGTCGCGATCCTTCCATCCCGCAGCCTCCATCTCTGCACGCGCGCGCGCGGGGTCAAAAGGCAAGCCTGCTGGAGGGGTGTAGCCGGGCACGCTGCCGGGGGGCACGAGCGACCCCGCCACCCGCTCCCCCGTGCGTATCACACGATCTGAGAGCGCTTGCTTGTCCACTGCCATGGCGAACGCCCGTCGCACTCGTTTGTCTTTGAACGGATTAAAGCTTCCGTCCACGAGTGTGGGTAGACAGTTAAAGCTGTAGAAGTCTGTTCCAAACGTCGGCAGCACGTGGACATCACGGCGCTCCCCAGGCCCGGGCGGCGGCAACAGCGCCAGTGCTTCGTCCACACTCTTGCCCTGCTGCAACAAATTTTCGTACTGCGCTCGGTGGCGATCAACATACGCAAACGCCTGCTGCGCCATTTCAACGCGGTACCCCACACGAAGGTCGGTCACCCAGTCCACGCTTCCGGCGTTAAAAGCCAGCACCGCGGTGTTGTTGTCAGAAATGGGCAGAATGTCAATGCTCTCCACACCAACGTTCTTGGCATCCCAGTAATAGGGATTGCGTTCCATGCGAAGCACCCGCTTGTAGCGCCACTGTGCAAGCTGGAATGGTCCATTGGTGACGCTGGTTCCAGCCTTGGTCCACCCCGGATCGTCCATCACTCGCCCCGATCGCCCATCAAGCCATGAGTGCGCCTGATAGGTCGCCACATGAATGGGGCTCATCACCGGAAAGCCCACCAGACTCAACCAGTACGGCACCGGCCGACGAAGTGTCATGGTGAGCGTCTTGTCGTCCACCGCCCGAAGCTGCACCAGTCGGTCGAATGCTTCGAGGGTTTCCTTCCAGAGCTTCTCCGCCGTTTCTGGCGTGCCGCCCGCGCCACGCGCCGCGGCCTTGGCGTACTCCTCAAGCGCTCGGCTGCGCCACTCAAAAAACTCCTCCGCGCCGGCGATCTCAAAAAAGAAACCCGCGTAGTCAGATGCACTGTCCGGCAACATGGCACGCCGAAACGCAAAGACAAAATCTTGCGCGGTGACGGGGTCTCCATTGCTCCACCGAGCCTCCTTGCGCAGATGAAATGTCCATCCCGTCCGCGCAGAGTCCACTTCCCAGCGCTCCGCCACTCCTGGATCGTCGCTGCGGTCATACGGATCCTTGCGCACCAGCGGTTCGTACAGTGCGCCCGCCGTGCGAATGTCCTGCTGCCAGCTCATGCGCTGCGGATCCAGCGTGAATGTGTCCACCGGCTGCGCGATGACAAAGTCTGCGCGAGGGGCGCCCTTGTCGTACGACGCCACCGCCAGCAGCAGCGCCAGAATCAGCAGAAACGGAAGCACAAACCGCATACCCATGTTGTACGCGCTTCTGCACCACACTGACGCCACCGCTATTCTGCTCCGCGTGCTACGCCCCACGTTGTGCCTCACTGTGGCCACCCTCCTAGGCAGCGCCGGCTGCTCCGTGGCGCGCGAAGGCCCCCGCGTGCTCACGTTCAACGCGGGCGATTACTCCGCAGCGTTTGACGCGGCGGTGGCCGTTGCCAAGGAGCACAAACTTCAGCCTGTAGTCATGGACCGAGAGACGGGGGTCATCGAAACCCGTCCACGGCACGCCGGAAGTCTGCTGGAGCCCTGGCGGCGCGACAATGGCACTCTGGGTGACACCATGGCCCACACCATCAACTTTGAACGGCGCCGACTGCGCATTGAATTCGTACCGGTGGAGTTCAGCGCGCCAACTCCCGACCCGTCCAAGCCGATTCTCGCGGCAGCAATCCCGGGAAGTACGCGTGCGGAGGGTCGCTTTGACTTGCTTAGCAATCCGGGTCCCGTGGAGATGCGAGCGTGGGTGTACGTGGAGCGGGAATTCCTGCCCAATCAATCCATCGGTGACTGGACCTACTCGCAAACCCGGTCGTCTTCAGACCCGCTGGACACGCCCAATCCACGTGACGCCACCACAACCATGCCTGGCAACTGGACCCCAGTCGGACGGGACGAGGCGTACGAGCGAACGATCATTGCTGAGATCCAGCGATTGCTGCAGCCACCCACCGATTCCGTACCCAATTCAAAGGCCCCAATTGAGCCAGCAGGGGGCGTTACCTTCAATCGCACCGGATAACAGCCCGGACCGCAACCAAAGCCGGCATGCCCGGCGAACCCTGAATTGACACGCAGAGAGTGCATTCTGTAGCGTGTCCAATCTTCACGACACCTCTTCTAGGACTTCATGCGACGAACTGCTCCTGCTTTCGGCCTTGTTCTTGCTGCGGCGCTCACCCTTGGTGCCTTTGCGGCGCCTCAGGTTTCTGGCCTTCCCACCGAACTGGTGACTGCCAAGGAACAGTTGACCGCTGATCAGCAGACTCGGCTTAACGAATACATCACGCGGATGGGCAACATGTTTGCCATCGGCAATCCTTCAGAGGTGGTTGATGCGCGAAATGATCTGGTGGATCTCTGCCGAAGCTCAATCGCTTCGGAGATCTTTCGCCGCGAGCTCTCCGCCGGCCTGGTGAAGGCCTTCGAGCCGCTTACCAAATCGCCTGAAACCTTTCGCGCCACCAACGCCTTCTTGGTGGCACAGTTTCTGCGGTCCTCTGACGCTATTGACTTTCTGGTAGCCAACATTGACCCAGAAACCCAACCCGATGCGGGCTTGCGTGCCACTGCCGCGCAGCAACTTCCGCGTGCGGGCCCCAACGCCAACCTGAGTCCCCCCCAGATCGACGCGCTCTCAAAGAAGCTGGCTGCCGCGGCCCGCAAAGAAACCAATTGGCGCGCGATCGCCGCTGAGATTGACGCGGTGGGAGAACTGCTGCGCATGAAGCTGCCGCCAGCCCAGGCTGAAGCGGTGGCTGAGGCGCAGGCCTCAATGATTAACAGCGTGACCGAACGCTTTGAAAAGCAGCGAGAATTGGTGAGTGCCTTGCAGCGCGGGCTGCTCGTGGTGCGCAACCAACTCACCAGCGTCACTGAGCCCGGTCGTGGCAAACTCTTGAAGGGCATTTCTCCTTCGCTCACTCAAATCACGCAGATGCCCCAGGCCAAGGTTGATGCCTTCAAGGCCGACCCGCAGCAGGACGCGGCCTTCAAGAATGTGGTGATCACCGCCGAACTGCTCAGGCAGGTTGGCAAGTTGGATCGCTAGGCCAGCGCTTCGCTTATCGGCCCCTCCCAGACCAAACTCAAGGTCATTTGTTCGGGGCGACGCCTGTTTTCACACTCGTGCCCAATGCGCCTTGACTGGCCCGCAAGGTGACTGAATCTTGTAGCCGGTTGGAGCGCATTTGCCCATTTCTTTGGCCTGATGCCCTCATTTCATGATCCCTGCGCGGTCCCCCGCCGAAGATTCTCCACCAAGCCTCTGCTCACAAGATTGGGCGACCGCCCGTAATCCATGGTTCCTACGCTGCACACACGAATGTTGTTGCCAAAGTCAAACGCGCGACTCCGCTTCCGCCGCACCCTTGTGCTGCTTTCCGCAGCAGGAGGTGTGATCGCGGCTTCGGCCACCACGGTGGCTGCGTTCATGATGAACCCTCCGGGTCAGACGCAGATCCCAACCGGCCCGATGGACTTCTTTCAGCCCGGCACGCAGCCCAACTCCAATCCAAATGAGTTCACGCGCGTCTTCAGCGCCACCGACTGCGCCTTTTGCCATAGCGACTACAGCCCTGAATTCGCGCCGTTCGATTCGTGGGTAACCAGCCTGAAGGCTCAGGCTGCGCGAGACCCTGTGTGGCATGCCGCGCTGTCTGTCGCCAACCAAGATGTCAATCTGTCTGGAGAGTTCTGCATTCGCTGCCACTCTCCGGGTGCGTGGTTGGGCGGTCGAAGTGAATCAGGAACTACGGCCGAGTTCATTCCTGAAGACTTTGACGGCATCAACTGCCACTTCTGCCATCGCAGCGTCAACCCCGTACTCGGGCCCGACAGTGCCGTTGGCTACAACGAGCAGGATCAAGACCCCACGCCAGACGTGGAGATCCTTGGTGCGCTTGCCAGTCAGAACTTGGTTCCGCAAGGTCACGGCAATGGTCGCTATGTGGTGGATCCTCGCGATGTCCGCAGAGGTCCATTCAGCGATGTTCCATTGAACTACCACGGCTACTCAGAGTGGAACGAGC
Source organism: uncultured Isosphaeraceae bacterium (assembly GCA_964640485.1). Classification (GTDB taxonomy): domain Bacteria; phylum Planctomycetota; class Phycisphaerae; order Phycisphaerales; family SM1A02; genus CAZXGD01. Next base: position 65,969 of record CAZXGD010000007.1, read on the forward strand.
CGGTCTGGTTGATCACAAGCCCCTTCCACCGCAAGAGCGAATTCTGCGGCACCTGCCATGACGTCAGCAATCCCGTCTTCACCAAGAACGGCGCTGGTCAGTATGAGATCGGGCCACTCAACGCCCCTCACCCCACGCAGCTTCCTCAGGACATGTTTCCGGAACAGCGCACCTACACCGAGTGGGCCAACAGCCAGTTTGCCGCGGGCGGAGTGAGCTACCCCGACAATCGATTCACAGGACCAGCCGGCGGACCTGCCAGCAGTTGCCAGGATTGCCATATGCCTGACCAGGTGGGTGGCGGCTGCACGTTCTGGGAGTTCAAACCCTTCTTCACGCGGCAGGACATGCCACAGCACTCCTTTGCTGGTGCAAACACATGGGTGCTCGACGCCGTGGCCCACCAACTGGGGTTGGACGCAGAGGCCGTGGGCCTCACCGAGACGCGCATTCAGAGTGCCAAGGCTCGCACGGTGCAGATGCTCCGTGACGCCAGCGATATGGAACTCTCTCAGCAGGGCGCGCACCTCAAGGTTCGCGTCATCAATCAGTCGGGGCACAAACTTCCCACCGGCTACCCCGAGGGGCGCCGGATGTGGGTGAACGTCAAGTTCTATGACTCGCAGAATGTGCTTGTGCAGGAACACGGCGCCTACAACCTGGGCACGGCGGAACTCAGCACCAGCGACACCACGGTCTTTGAAGCCAAGCACGGCACCGATGCTGCGGTTGAAGCTCTCACCGGCGTGCCCGCGGGGCAGAACTTCCACTTGGCCTTGGCCAACACCAAGTACAAGGACAACCGGATTCCGCCGCGAGGCTTTACCAACGCGGCCTTTGACGCGGGCAATTGCCCGCCTGTCGGCACCAGTTACGCCGATGGACAGTATTGGCACGACTCCTTCTATGTGGTGCCAGCCACGGCGTCCAGCGCGGTGGTCACGCTCTACTACCAGACCACCAGCCGCGAGTACGCCGAATTCCTGCGGGACACCCCAAAGGACGACACCGGAACCACCTTCTATGGGCTTTGGGAAATGTTCGGCAAGAGTGCACCCGTGGACATGGACACGGCCGCGCTAAAGGTTGAGCCAGGAATCCTGGGCGACCTGAATAACGATGGAATGGTGGATGGCGCAGACTTGGGAATGTTGCTCGGAGGCTGGGGCAACCCCGGTGCCACCGACTTGAACGGTGATGGAATCACCGACGGCGCGGATCTGGGAACCCTGTTGGGCAACTGGGGCTAGACCCCAGCGGCTACGCTAACCCCATGTCCGCGGGACGCTGGCTTTCCGACCTTGGGCCCACCAACCCCATCATTCTGCGAATCGTGAGCAATGGCTCGCGGCGGGTTCGGCATCTTTGGATCCGTAGCGGCTTTTTGGCCGCGCTGATTCTGGCGCTGCTGTTTGGCATCATCGGTAGCTTTGATTCGCTGCGTGAGGTGGCCCAACGTGGCGCGATGGCATTTACCGCACTGAGCTTTGTGCAGATCACATTGATCTGCGTGCTCACCCCACTCTTCATGGCCGGCGCCATTGCGCAGGAGTCCAACCCTCGCACGTGGGAGATCCTTCTCACCACCCCCCTGAATCGAGTGCAGATCGTGGTGGGCAACATGTTCGGGCGCCTGTTTTTTGTGCTCGCCCTGCTGGTGGCTGCGCTGCCGCTGATGCTCAGCACGCAGTTCTTTGGCGGTGTGCCGCCCGCAGCTGTGTGGGGCAGCTTTGGCGTCAGCGCTTGCACGGCGCTCTTGGTGGGCGCCATCGCCGTCACGCTTAGTGTGACACGCAGTGCTGGCAAACGCAGCGTCTTTGTGTTCTACAGCGCGGTCGTGCTCTACCTGTTTGTCACGTGGGCCGGCGACCGAGCACTGCGCGGACCAGTGGCCACCGGCAGCGTGGCAGAGACCACCACGCTCTTCACCGCCATCAATCCATTCCTCGCGCTGGAGTGCCTGCTTTTGCCCAGCAGCTACCAACCTCCGCCGGCGTACGAGGGAACCGCCCTCGGCACACTTTGGATGCTTCACCCCGTTCGAACCTACGCCGTGCTTTGTTCACTCATCACGGTAGTCATGCTCATCAGCAGCACATTTACCGTGCGGTCGCTGGGCATGCGCACGGTGAGCACTCCGTGGTGGCGCAAACTCTTTAAGGCCGAACGGCAGGATGCGCGCAGCGCCCTCACCGTTTGGCACAATCCCATCGCGTGGAGGGAGAGCCAACTCCGCGGCACTAGCCTCGCCGCACTGGTTGGGCGCTGGGGATTTGTGCTCATGGGTTTGGCCTTGGGAGTGATGCTGCTGGTAGGGCATCACGCGGGTTGGTACTCCTCCGCAGGGCTTCGGCTGGCACTTGGTTCGGTGATCGGCGCGGAGACAGTCATCATTGTGCTCACTGCACTCAACATGAGTGCCACCGCCGTAAGCCGCGAGCGTGAGGATGGAAGTTTGGACATCATCCTCACCACGCCCATTCAGCCGGGCCCCTACCTTTCAGGAAAGCTCCGCGGACTGATTCAGTTTCTGGCTCCCATGCTGCTGGTTCCCACCATTACCCTGGGTATGGCTGCGGTGTATGTGCTGGCCAACGGCTTTGGCGTCACCGGGGGCATTCAGGTCATGGCCACCGTTCCTGATTCTGCTGCGCCGGTGCCCGTGCCAGTCCTGTTGCCCGAGGGGGCGCTGGAGTACCCGCTGGTCATGCTGGGCTTTACTGCGTTCGCCGTCATGGTTGGCCTGCAGTGGTCCATCAAGAGCAAGGGAACCATCGGCAGCGCGATCGGCGCCGTAGCCGCCACGGGCGCCGTGGCACTGGTGTTGGGTCTCTGCGCGGTTGCCACCGGAAGCAACATCATCGCCGCTGGCGCGTTCATGAACGGCCTTACGCCCTTCACCCTGGTGGTGAGCGTGGTGTCCCCGGAGAGCACAATGGCCGCCAGCATGAAGGATGGAATCGGCGTGGCCAGGGGCGGCCTGATGGCTGGAGCTCTGGCCAGCGCCGTGGGCAGCGCAGCCGTGGTCTGGGCGATGCACTCCGCCACTCGCAAGACCTTTATGTTCACCGTACGGAAGCTGGCCGGCACCAACTAGGCCATTGCTGGCTGGGGGCCATTGACCGCCGCACCCTCTTTCTGGACAATGCACCCGTTCTTCCACCCCTGTGTTGTTCGGGTGGGTTTCTTCACGCGGCGGTGCCTAAAGGCTTGACGGCCTGAGCATCGGCCGACCTCCCGGTTCGCCTCGGCGTCTCTGCACACGGGCAGCGCTGGAGCGGAGCGGCAGCGAGCCCCACAAGGCTCGCTGATAGATCCGACATTGGCCAAAGGTTTTGGACAGATTTGCGTTTGACAATCTGAGTGCCTTTTGGAGTGCGCGCGTTTCGCGTGGCTCCACCATTGTCGTCGGCCGCTGTGCGGGCTAGTTGCCCGCCCGTCTCGCAGGCATCTCCCAACGGAGGTGGCCATGCAGGTTGATCTTTGGTTGCTCGTCCTGACTGCAGTTGTTGCCCTGGCGCTGGGTGCCGGGCTGGCATTCATGGCTATCGCGCGATGGTCCAGCCGAGCCATGGCGCGAGCCAAGATGGATGCCGCGCAGGTGGTGGAGGCCAGTCGCGCTCAGGCCGAGGCCCGGGCCAAGACGATCGAACTCAACGCCGAGAAGGCCGCCACCGAACGCAGAGCATCGCTAGACCGGGAGACCGCCGCCGCGCTTGCCGATATCAAAGCCAGCCAACAGCGGGCAGAAAAGCGTGAGGAAACACTCGACCGCAAACTTGAGCAAATCTCCCAACGCGAACAGCGGCTCGACCGTCGAGACCAACAACTGGAGGCTGAAGAGGCCAAGTTCCTTGAGTCGCGGCAGGCGCTCGAGGCTGAGCGCGCCGCCGTGGCCACGCAACTCCAGCGCATGAGCGGTTTGACCCGAGAGCAAGCTCATGACCTGTTCATGGAAGAGGTTCGCCGGCAATCGCAGCATGACGGCGCCACGCTGGCGCAGCGGATTGTTGAAGACGCTGAGCGCGATGCCCGCACCCGCGCCCGTGAGGTGACGCTTCAAGCCATCCAGCGCTACGCCAGTGAAAATGTCAGCGAAGCCACTATTCGCACCATCAAGATTCCCAGCGAAGAGGTCAAGGGGCGAATCATCGGTCGCGAGGGGCGCAACATTCGCGCCATTGAGCGAGCCACTGGAGCAGACATTCTGGTGGACGACACGCCCGGCGTGATTAGCGTGAGCTGCTTTGACAAGGTGCGCCAGGCCATCGCCGCTGAGGCGTTGCAGCGACTGGTGCTGGACGGACGCATCCACCCCACGCGCATCGAAGAGTTGGTGGAGCAAACCAAGCGCGACATCAACGAGCGCATCCAGAAAGATGGCCAAGCCGCGGTGCTTGAGACCAACCTTCGCGGACTGCACCCCAAGGTGCTTGAGGCCATGGGCAAACTAAGTTTCCGCACCAGTTACGGGCAGAATGTGCTGCGGCACTCCGTTGAAGTCGCCTTCCTCAGCCAGATCATCGCCGATGAGCTGGGGCTGGATGGCCAGATCGCCCGCCGCGCCGGGTTCTTGCACGACATCGGCAAGGCCATGGACCATGAAATGGAAGGCGGCCACCCCGCCATCGGCATGGAGTTCCTGCGGCGGCACGGCGAGAAGAGCGATGCCGTGCTGAATGCCGCGGGGGGCCACCACGGTGACATTCCGGCCACCACGCCGTACACCCCCATCGTGATGGCTGCCGATGCTGTGAGCGGAGCACGCCCCGGCGCGCGGCGCGAGTCGTTGGAGATGTACGTCAAGCGGCTTGAACAACTGGAGGGGATCGCCCGTGAGCACCAGTTTGTTGACGAGGCGTACGCCATTCAGGCCGGGCGCGAGGTGCGTGTGATCGTTGATGCCAAGAAGGCCGATGACGCATATGCCTTTCAGATTGCTCAGGAGATTGCCAAGAAAGTGGAAAAGGAGATGACCTTTCCGGGTGAGATCAAGGTCACCGTGCTTCGCGAGGTTCGGGCTGAGGCCACCGCGCGGTAAGGGTCGGTACCGCGCCAGCCCCCTGTCGTCTTCGCCTGCGTCGGTCAATCATGCAGACTCTTTCTCAAATCAAGGCGCTGCTGGCCCAGCACGGCCTTCGCCCCAAGCACGCCTTGGGGCAGAACTTTCTGCATGATCACAATCAACTCAAAAAGCTAGTGACGGCAGCCGGAATCCAAACTGGCGATCTGGTGCTTGAGGTGGGGCCGGGCACGGGCACACTAACTGAAGCCCTCCTCGCGGCAGGGGCGCGTGTGGTGGCCTGCGAACTTGACCGTGACATGGTGAGCATTGTTCAAGAGCGCAACGCCGCCAAGATGAGCGCCGGCGGCACCGACTTGGCGCCGGGTGAACTCTGCCTTGTGCAAGGTGACTGCCTTGACGGCAAGCACTCGGTGAGCGCACGAGTGTTGACTGCGCTGGGCCCGGGCAGGCCGTTTCGGGTGGTGGCCAATCTGCCCTATCAAGCCGCCACCCCGCTCATGGCCACGCTGCTGGAGAGCCACCCTGAGTGCGCAGGGCAGTTTGTGACCATTCAGCGCGAGGTCGCAGACCGATTGACCGCTGCCCCTGGCGGCAAGGAGTACGGCCCCCTGTCTGTCACCATGCAGTTGCTGGCGCAGATTGAGTTGATCGGCATTGTTCCGCCAGGCAGTTTTTGGCCCGCGCCAAAAGTCACCAGCGCCATGATCGCCATTCGCGCGCGCCCACAACGCCCTGTGAGTCCATGGCCGCCATTCGCCGCATTCGTGCAGAAGGCGTTCGGCCAGCGACGCAAACAGATCGGCTCAACGCTGGGGCGCGATGTTGTGGCGCTCCATGGGTTTGACCCTCAACGCCGCCCCGAATCGCTCTCGCCGCAGGAGTGGGTAGACCTTTACTTGCGTTCGTACACAATGCGCAATGTGTTGCCGGGTGGCACGAACTCCACCACCGACATGTAGGCGCGCATGAGCATGATGCCGCGGCCCGAGGGAATCTCGATGTTCTCTTCGGCGGTGGGATCAGGAATCGAACCCGGATCAAAGCCTTCGCCCTGATCTTGCACCGTGAACTCCACTTGATTCTTGTCCATCACGCAGCGCACGGTGACGCTTTTTTGCGGGTCGCCGCGATTGCCGTGCCGGAAGCCATTCACAAGCGCCTCTTCAAGAGCCAGTCGAATGGCAAATGCAGCGGCCTCGCCATACCCGCGATCATCCAGCGCTTCAGCCACGGCACGCTGAACTGTTTCAATGGCATCACGTTGATCGAGCAGCGTCCATTCGCGCTCGAATCGCCCTCCCTGCACTTGTTGCGTGTGCGGTGAGCCACTCATTGTTGGGTCAAGCCTTGCTGGCGGATTCCAGGCTGGCCCTTGCGGCCGCCACGTCCTTTTCAATCTTCAAAATTCTATTGAGCTTGGTGATCTCAAAGATCTGATTGATCTCCGGACGAATGTCGCACAGTCGCAGCTGGCCCTCCTTGGCGCGGATCTTGGTTGAAATCTTGAGCAGAGTCGCAAGCGCAGACGAGGACAAATGCTCCACGTTGCGGAAGGTGATCACCAACCTCGGGCGAACCTCGACGTCAACAAGCTTGGTGAGCTCATCGCCAATGTTGCGAATGGTGGACTCGTCCAGGATGTGCTTCTCAGTGAAGTCAACCTGGATGACAGACCCGTGCTTGGAAACGCGCAGGTAGCTGGGAGTCTTGGACATGGGGGGCAAGTGTAGTCCCCGGCTCGTGCGAAACGGCGCTCAGAAAGGCGAAGGGAGCCCAGAGCGGGCTCCCTTCGCCAGATTGACGGGCAATTAGGTCCGAAATCTAGAAGCCAGAGCCGCTGCCGAGGCTGTTTCGCAGACCTGGGAAGAGGATGTCTTCCTCTTCCTGCTGAATGATGATTTCTGGGCGAATCAGCAGCAGGAGCGTGGTTTCGCTCTTGGCCGTGATGCGGTTGGTAAAGAATCTATTGACGAACGGGATCTTGGAGAGAAGGGGCACGCCCACTTCCACTTCAAGTTCGTTCACCAAGCGCTGTCCACCCAGCAGAATGGTGCCCTTGTCCGGCACCGTGACGGTGGTGTTGATCTGGGTGCCTGCCAATTCGGGAAGCTGAATCTCGCCCTCAAAGTTGGCAGCGCGGCCGCCGCCACCCGTACCACCGCCGCCGCCCGCGGCGCCGGTGATGGTTTGGCTGGTGAACTTCACGTTTTGGTTGAGGCCAAAGAGCACGGTCATCGTCACGTAGCGGCGGTCGCCGCTGATGCACGCCTCGATGTCCAGCACAAAGCCCTCGTAGACGTTGCTAATCACGGGGCTAAATGCGCCCGAGTTGTCGCCCGTCACAGGAACCAAGTTCGAGATGTACGCAATGACCTTGGCCACGCTAATCCACGAACGCTGGCAGTTGTAGAGCGTCAGGCGAGGTGCAGTGAGCACCACGTTCCGCTGATCGGCCTGAGTGGCGGTAATCAGCAGATCCACCTGCACATCGTCCAAGTAGGTGAAGCCGGTCACCAAGGCGGGGGCGGCCAGTGCGGTGGCACCGAAGGTGCTCAGTCCGGCAGCCGCCAGCGTATTGATGAGTGGCAGACCCTCTTGTTGAACGTTGATGGGGCTCAGTTCGCCTTCGCGCTGGCCCACCGGCTGCACCGGCTGCGTGGCTGCGTAGGTGATGGTGGTGCCTGTTCCGGCTGGCGTTGTGCCATCGTTAACCGGGAAACCCGTCTGCTGCGCCTGGGAGTTTGCGATGGCAGAGTTCTGCGTGTAGGTATCCCAGATCACGGGGTTCTTCAAGCGACCGGTCCGACCGTTGTTGGGGTTGAACGGTGAGTCGCGCTGGTAGAAGAAGTCCTTCAGCTGGAAGTCAGGGTTCACAGCCTTGGCTGCAGACCACATGCGGTCGTTGGAATTGAAGTACAGGTCAAAGTCAATTCCCAATTGCTCGAACCACTCCATCGAAACAGAGATCAAACGACCTTCAATGTTGATCTGAAGGGCACGGATGGCTCGCAATTGCTGCAGCAGTCCTTCGATCTGGCGCTGCGCATCCGCAGAGGCCGTCACAATGAGGTTGCGGTTGAACTCCGTGATGCGGTCAGGGCCACCAGTGCGGTCCTGCCATGCGGCATCCACCTGGTCGTAAATCAGGTCGCGCAACTGCTGGATGAGCTCGGCCGGGTCGCCGCGCTCGGGCGCCTCTCCGGGAGTACCGAAGATGTTGCCGCCGCCGCCACCGCCACCGTTGCCGCCACCACCTCCACCGCCGAAGCCACCGCCACCGCCGCCGCCGCCGAATCCACCACCACCGCCGCCACCACCGCCGCCGCCGCCCTGTTGGCCGCCCTGGCTGATGGCTGACTGAAGATTGAACTCAGGAGCGTTGTCAAAGTTGGGGGCACGGAAGAGAAGATCTCGAACGTCGTACACCACGGTCATCTGGCGCTTCTGCACGCCCGCCTTGGTGGTGATCACCACCACACCATCCGTGACGTCAAACGCCAACGGCTCAAGTGGCGGAGTGTCGCCATTCTTGCTTCGCACCGATTCCAGAACGCGTCGGAGCGCCGCCTCAATAGGCGTGGAACCAAGTTGCAGGTTCACGGTGGTCTGCTGAGGTTCCAGACCGGCTTCTTTCAGCGCGGTCCAGTCGATCCAGAAGTCGATCTTGGCCTGATCCTTAAAGTAGGCAATGGCCGATTCAAGCGGCGCATCGTTGTCAAAGGGCACAGGGAGCGTGGTGTTGTGCAATCGCGCCAAGGTGGCAAGATTGGAACTGGACTCGCGGTAACCGCTGGCTCCGTACTCGGGCTCATTGGCGCGACGGCCAGTGAGTTCCATCCAATCTTCGGGGTACTGCACCAGTCCTGACTTGCTGCGCGGTCCAGGGCCGGTGAGATTGGTGCTCGGTGGCACCATGGCATCCAACCCCTGCTGCTGAAGTTCAGAGACACCCACATCCAATCGCTTGTTTGACGCGGTGAACTTCTGATACGCAATGGTGGTGGCCAGCGCATCGCGCAGCGTGAGTGTTGCGGGGTTGTGCGGATCAAGTTCCATGGCGCCCTCAAGCACCTGCAGCGCTTCGGTGTACTTCTGCTGCATCTGCAACTTGCGCACGTTCATCAGGATCTCAGTCACCTTGCGAGTGCGGTTTTCCGCTTCGCTGCGCGCGTTGCCGGCGCTGGCTTCGGCCTGCTTGGCGCGATCCTTCACGTTCTGCTGCAACTGAAACTCGCGGCCGGCATCAGTGATCTGATCCACCAGTTGCTCGGCCTGCTTGCTCATCTGCTCAAACTCCGCAGACGAGAGCACGCTGCGATTCAAGTCCAGACGGGTGCGAGCGCTGACGGCGGCCAACTTGGCTTGCTCAAAGTCCTCGCGAGCAAGAAAGGACTGTGCGCGCGTCACATCAGCCTTGAACTGCGCGGTGGCCTGCTGTCGGCGCAGCTCACGATCGGCGCTCACGATGCCGATGACTTCGCCACCTTCGAGCATGGTTTGCGCGCGTGCGCGGCCGCGCAGAGCTTCTTCATCACCGGGCACAAACTGAAGCAGCGTGCTCCACGCATTCACCGCCTCTGACCATTGGCCGTTGGTCATCGCCTTCTGTGCCGCAGATCGAATCTGCGTGACATCAATGGCGGGCTCAGCGGCGGGCGGTGTCGGCGCAGGCTCAGCGGCCGGCGCCGGTGCAGGAGCTGGCTCAGCGGCGGGCGCTGGCTCAGATGCCGGCGGATCCTGAGCTGGCGGCGTGTCCTGCGCAAGGCAGGTCGCAGCAGGCAACAGGAATAGCGAACTCACAAACGCGGCAAGCGTCAAGACAGAAACTGCCAGCGAGTGCGTACAACGAGTGCTCATTTGACGGGGCATATCTGCTGCTCCTACTAGACAACACAACCGCTGCGGCGCAGCGGTGGGCTTCTGCTCTTTCGGACGCGGATGTCCGAAGGTTGCTTCCAACGCCTACGGCGAGGGAATGCGGCAGAAGGTACTGGCACTCCCGGCAACGCGCAAAGGCGGCCAATTGCTGAAGAACCTCCAAGCGCGGCAGCGCAACCGCGCGGTCAGGTAGAATCCCCGCACTTTCATGAGCCAACGCGCCGATTCATCCGTGCCTGTTGTGGGCCGCCTGGCACTTGAAGACGGCACCGTTTTCAGGGGTAGCGCGTTCGGCGCTTGTTCGGAGGGGGCGCACGCCGGGGGCGAAGTGGTGTTCAACACCGCGCTCACGGGCTATCAAGAAGCACTCACAGATCCCAGCTATTCCGGCCAGATTCTCACCATGACCGCGCCGGAAATGGGAAATTACGGCGTCTCCAAGCAAGATTGGGAGAGCGCCACCATCGGGGCCGCCGCATTCGTCGTGCGCGAACTCATCCAGGAACCCTCGACCCATCGGGCTCACCAGTCGCTCAGCGCATGGCTTGCAGAAGCTGGAGTTCCTGGGATTCAAGGTATTGACACCCGTGCGCTCGTACGAAAACTGCGTACCCAGGGGGCCCTGCGCGGCGTGGTTTGGGTGGGGGAATCGCCTTCAGATTCTGAACTTGTGGATAAAGCCAAGGCTCTTTCAAGCATGACGGGCCAGAATTTGGCTGGACGCGTCAGCCCCACCAGTAGCAGCACCTGGACCCAGGGCATGGGCGAGTGGACCCTTCCCGGCCAACTGGGCCCTGGTGCACGGCGCTTCAAAGTGGTGGCTCTGGACTGCGGTGCCAAGCACAACATCTTTAGAAATCTCACTGAGCGCGGCTGCGACATTGAAGTGGTGCCCCATGACTTCACCGCCGCTGAAGTGCGCGCACGCAAACCAGATGGTCTCTTCATCAGCAACGGCCCCGGCGATCCTGCTGCGGTAGGCAAAACCATTGCCACCCTCCGCGAGATTGCGGGTGAAGTTCCCACCTTTGGTATCTGCCTAGGGCACCAACTCTTAGCTCTGGCGCTGGGCGCAAAAACTTGGAAACTCAAGTTCGGCCATCGCGGCGCCAATCAGCCCGTGAAGAATCTATTCACCGGGCGTGTTGAGATCACCAGCCAAAACCACGGCTTCTGCGTTGATGAATCCAGCCTGCGTGAAGCCGGCGGTGAACCCACGCACACTCACTTGAACGACGGCACGCTCGCTGGTTTTCGCCACACCACCAAACCCATCTTCAGCGTGCAGTATCACCCTGAGGCCAGCCCCGGTCCTCATGATTCGGCTTACCTCTTTGACTGTTTCATCACCATGATGCAGTCGCGCCGACCCATCTCGGCTGCGGATATGGAATCCGCGCAACGCGCGCTCACCGCGGTGTAAACACGCTGGCCAGCCCGTGATGGGGGCCACTCTTCGCATGACGCTCTTTGGATCAGATTCTGGCTCCGCCACGCCGGTGCACGCTGACGCGGTGGCGCATCTGGTGCAAGTTGCAGTTGAACGAAGCGTGGACCGCTATCCCGATGGGCTGACGTATGCCGTGCCACAAGCGCTGGCAGATTTGTGCGCGGGCGAACGCGTGAATGTTCCATTGGGCCGGGGTGGAGCGTTGGTTTCGGGCACCGTGATCAAGGTGGTAAGCGCCGCCCAATACTCAGAAGATCCCAAAGCCATTCCGCTGAACCGCATGAAGTTTGTGGCTGCGCGGCTAGGTGACGCTTCCCCCCTGCCATCGCAACTTGTTGAATTGGCCCAGTGGATCAGCGCCTACTACGCGTGTCCAGTAGGCATCACGCTGGCCTCCATGCTGCCTGCGGCGGTCAAACGCGGCACAGGAAGCGCAGTCCGAACGTTGGTTGAACTCGCGCCCGGCTGGAAGGATCAACTGGATGCGTGCTCGCGGGTCAGCGCGCAGCAGCGTGCGGTGGTAAGCGCGCTCACGTCGGCCACTTCTGAAGACCTGCCGATGGACATTCGCGAGTTGTGCAGCCGCGCTGGATTGGGCACGGCGCTGCCCGTCAAGCGGCTGCTTCGCGCGGGCGTGCTTTCACAGGAGCGCCGCTCAACCATCGAAGCCACGTGGCGCCAAGAACGCACGCTCAGCACGCCTAGGCCTGAGCTCACTCACCCTCAACGGCAGATTGTTGATGCGGTGGAAGCGTTGCTGCCCGGCGGGTTCAGCCAGCACTTGCTTTATGGAGTCACGGGAAGCGGCAAGACTGAGGTTTATCTGCGGCTCATCGAGCGAACCCTGCAGGCGGGGCGCGCAGCACTGTTGCTGGTGCCCGAGATTGCGCTAACCCCGCAAACAGGCGGAAGGCTGCTGGCGCGGTTTCCACAGGAGCGCGTGGCTCTTCTTCACAGCGGACTCACAGCCGCGCAGCGCAATCAACAGTGGAGTCTGGTGGCGCGTGGCCAGGTGCGCATCATCATGGGCGCACGGAGTGCTGTGTTTGCTCCCGTCCCTGACGGAATGCTTGGGCTGGTGGTGGTGGATGAGGAGCACGACTCCAGTTACAAGCAAGATCAGCAGCCGCGGTACCACGGCCGCGATGTTGCCATTCGGCGCGCGCAGATCGCCAAATGCCCGGTGCTGTTGGGGAGTGCCACTCCAAGTCTTGAAAGCTGGTTTAACGCCACTGAGAAGCACTCAAGCACGTTGCACACGCTGCGGCAGCGAGCGCCCGGCCTGAATGTGCCCACCGTACAGATTGTTGATTTTGTCGAAGAGCGCAAACGTTTTCCTGACCAACGCGTGCACCTCATCGGCCCGACGCTGGCGGCGGCGGTGCAGAACACTCTTGCCGATGGCGGCCAAGTGCTCATTCTTCTCAATCGGCGCGGATACGCCAACTACATCGCCTGCGCGGACCAGCGCTGTGGTTGGATGATGCGCTGTCAGCACTGTGACTCCGGCATGATTTGTCATCGAACGACAGCGGACCGCCAACTGCCCGCCGGGGAGTTCGTGCGTTGCCACCACTGCGGAGCAGAGCAGCGCCTTCCGCGCACCTGCCCCGATTGCCAACGCGGAGTCAGCGTGTTTGGCTTTGGCGTGCAGCGTGTTGAGGAACAGTTGCAACGCCTTGACGCATCGTTGGTTTCTGGCACCACCATGCTGCGCGTTGACGCAGACACCATGCAATCCGCGAAGCACTTCCATGACGCGCTGGGGCGATTTGCAGATGGAACGGTGAGGCTGCTGGTCGGCACGCAAATGATCGCCAAGGGGTTGGACTTCCCTGGCGTGCGGTTGGTCGGCGTGGTCAACGCCGACACCGCCCTCAACCTGCCGGACTTTCGCGCCTCTGAGCGAACATTTCAGTTGGTGAGCCAAGTCTCGGGGCGTTGCGGGCGCGGCGCAGAAGTCGGGCGCGCGATCGTGCAGACCTTTCAGCCCACGGCGCCTGCGGTGGCGATGGCTGCACGTCACGACTATGAGGGGTTTGCCCGCCACGAACTGGAATTGCGCAAACGCTTTGCCCTTCCACCCTATCGGCGCATGGTGCGATTTGTGGTGCGCGACGCCCACGAAGAGGCCGCCAGGATTCTGGCTGAAGATCTGGCGCGCGGACTGGCGCAGTTGCCCGAAGGTGCGCAGGTGGAATTGCGGGGCCCATATCCCTGTCCCATCTCGCGCATCGCGGACCGGTGGCGTATGCAAGTGGAGGCGTTTGCAGAGGGCGCTCTGCCGCTGCAACGCCTTTTGGCGGCGGCGCGTAATTCCGGTCTTCTGCGCCCTGGAGAATCCGTGGCCACCGACGTGGATCCAATCACCCTGATGTAGCCCAGAACGCCGGGGTTCCCATACAATCTCTGGGCTAGTCGCGCATGCCTCTCCCCGTCGGAGAGGCCGTCCACCACAAAGCGAGACGAAGAATGTCGGATCCCGCCTCGGGCCATCGTGCAAGCACCTCCGCCTCACACTCTGTGAACGGGTGGTCGAGCGAATACATCGAACAACTCTATATGCAGTGGCGCAGTGATCCCACAGCGCTGGGTGAGAGTTGGAATCAGTTCTTCTTGGGGTTTGACTTGGGTGCGGCACGACCAGCATCTGAGAGCCCTGCACCCATGGATGCGGCCGCCTCCCGGCTGATCACGCGCAGCCCATTGGCAGATTCTTCTGCGGGTGACGGAGCCACTGGCAGCAAAGCCGAGTCCTTCGTAAGCAATCACAAGCAGCAGGCGGTTGATGGACTCATTGCCGCCTATCGAATGCTTGGTCACCTGGCGGCCGACCTTGACCCGCTGGGCACGCAGCGCCCAGCACCGCGTGAACTCTCTCTTGCCGCCTTTGGCCTTTCAGAGCACGATCTCGACCGGAGTTTTGCCACGGGCACGTTGCCTCTGGGTGAAAATGCCACGCTGCGGGACATTTTGGCGCTGCTTCAGGACACCTACTGCCGCACCATCGGCGCGGAGTTTGGGTACGTCAGCTGCACTGAGCGGCGCGAGTGGCTGCAGGAACGCATGGAAAGCACGGGCAACCGCGCAACGCTGGATGCTGAGTCCAAGCGGCGTGCGCTCAGCATGCTTATCAAGTGCGACAGTTTTGAGAACTTCCTGGCCACGCGCTACATCGGCAAGAAGCGATTCGGCCTGGAAGGCGGAGACTCACTGCTGGTGATTCTTGACTCGGTGCTGGAATCTGCCGCCAAGCTGGGTGCCACGGAGTGCGTATTGGGCATGGCACATCGAGGCCGCGTGAATGTGTTGCACAACATCGCCGGCAAGAACGCGGAAAGTGTGCTCACCGAGTTTGACGAATTGTGGCACGAGAGCTTTGCGCAGGGCGGCGGAGATGTGAAGTACCACTTGGGCCACACCGGTGACTACTCCACGCTCACCTCCGGCAACATCAGTGTCTCCATCTGCCCCAATCCAAGCCATTTGGAGTTTGTCTGTTCTGTGGTCACCGGACGCACGCGCGCTCGGCAAGAGCGCGCCGGCCCCGATGGTGCGGCCCGCGTTCTGCCGTTGCTCATTCACGGCGACGCCGCGCTGCCCGGCCAAGGCGTGGTCTCTGAAACGCTCAACATGGCGCAACTCGATGGTTACGCCGTGGGCGGCACAGTGCATGTGGTGATCAACAACCAAGTGGGGTTCACCACAGACAATCGCGACAGTTTCTACGGCCCTTACTGCACCGGCGTGGCCAAATCCATCGAGGCGCCCGTGCTGCACGTGAATGCTGGCGATGCCGAAGCGTGTGTGTGGGTGGCGCAGTTGGCCGCGGACTGGCGCGCCAAGTTTGGCGATGACATCTTCATCGACATGTGGTGCTGGCGCAAGAATGGCCACAATGAAACTGACGAGCCCAACTTTACTCAGCCCCATCTGTACAAGCGCATTCGAGCGGCCGTGCCGCTGGTTGATCGGTACGCCCATCGCCTCCAGGGTGAAGGCGTGGTGACTGCGCAACAAGTGGAGGCCGATCAAGCCGCCATCTTTGCGGCATTGGATGAAGCTCAGCAGCGAGTCAAGGTGCAGCCGGTGGGCCCAGGGGCTCCGCCCTTCCGTGGCGCGTGGTCTGGCATTACTGCCAACTACACCAAGGACAAAGTTGAGACCGCCGTGCCTCTGGCTGCACTTCAAAAGGTGGCCAAGCAGCTCGCGGCGATGCCCCAAGGATTTGAAGCACACAAGACCGTGGATCGCGGCGTGCAAGCTCGTGGCACTCTTACGGGAACCATCGACTGGGCCATGGGTGAACTCTTGGCCTATGGCACGTTGGTTCTTGAAGGCGGAAGCGTCCGCCTGACCGGCCAAGACGTGTTGCGCGGGACGTTTAGCCATCGCCATGCGGTGGTGATTGATCAGGAGACCAATACTCCATGGATCGCGTTGCAACACTTGCCCGCGGCCAAGGGCAGATTTGACATCTACAACAGCCCTCTCACGGAGACCGCGTGCGTGGGCTTTGAGTATGGCTACTCGCTTGTGGACCCCATGTGTCTGGTGATTTGGGAGGCGCAGTTTGGCGACTTCTGCAACGGCGCACAAGTGATCTTTGACCAGTTCATGGCCGCAGGCGAAGCCAAGTGGTTCAGAGCCACCGGAATGACCGTCTTCTTGCCCCACGGATACGAAGGTCAGGGGCCGGAACACAGCAGCGGACGCTTGGAGAGGTTCTTGGCCTTGGCGGCGCAGGACAACCTGCAAGTGATTTATCCCACCAACAGCGCTCAGGTGTTTCACATGCTTCGCAGACAGTTGCGCCGCAATGTGCGCAAGCCGCTCGTGGTGATGACCCCAAAGAGCATGCTGCGATTGCCCGCCGCGCAGAGTCATGTGGACGAGTTCGTGAAGGGGCAGTTTCATACGGTGCTGCCGGATCCACGCAAGCCCGACCCTGCCACGGTCACTCGTGTGCTGTTCTGCAGCGGCAAGGTCTTTCATGAGGCTGACGCGCAGCGCGCAGCCAATGGCAATACCAGCGTGGCGTTGGTGCGGGTGGAGCAGCTCTACCCGTTCCCCGCCGATGAATTGGCCGCGCAACTTTCCTTGTACAAGAATGCGGAACCCATGTGGTTCCAAGAGGAGCCGCGCAACATGGGCGCTTGGCGATTCATGCAAGACCAGTTCCTTGACAGATTTGATCGCAGGCTTTCCTACCTCGGCCGCCCCTCGCAGGCCAGCCCAGCTGTGGCCAGCTTGAAGGCGCACGGCAAGGAGCAAGCTGCGCTGTTGAACGCAGCGGTAGGGGCTGCGACAAGCACCACTGCCACCGCCGATGGAACGCCTGGCACGGAAGTGAGTCCGGCCGCCAAGGGCGGAGGCGGGCGCGCCAGTGGCACCTTCCCCGCACGAACCTAACGCATACTTCGCACGGAGACGCGCATGTTGCAGATCACGGTTCCAAGTCCAGGCGAATCAATCACTGAAGTCACGCTCGGTGCATGGCACAAGCAGGATGGCGAGTGGGTGGACACCGATGACATTTTGGTAGACATTGAGAGCGACAAGGCCACGCTAGAAGTTCGCGCGCCAGGTTCCGGAGTGCTGAACATTAAGGGTCTTGCGGGTAGCGAACACAAGGTTGGAGCGGTGATTGGAACGGTGGACACCAAGGCAAAGAAGCCAGCCGGAATCAAGGCCAGCGGGAATGGTTCGCCAGCGGCGATGCCTGCGCCTGCTTCGGCGCCTGCTTCGCCTGCGGCACCGGCGGCGCCCGCTCGCGCGTCATCCGGCGCACCTGCCCCCAAGGCAAGCAGCGTGGCCCGACGAATGGCCGCGGAGAAAGGCATCAGTCTTTCGGGCGTCCCCGGAAGTGGCCCCGCGGGCAGGGTGATGAAAGCAGATATCGAACGCGCATCAGCCGGAGATCCCGCCGCCACCGCCCCCAGCGCTGCGGCGAGCGTTTTGGCGCAGCGCATCATGACGCCCGCGGCGCCCAACACCGCACTTGCGGGCACTCGAGGCGTGCGCCGCGAACCCATGCCCAAGATTCGGCAGCGCATCGCGGAGCGGTTGGTTCAGGCGCAGCACAACGCAGCCATGCTCACCACCTTCAATGAGGTGGACATGACTGAAGTCATGCGTTTGCGCACGGAATACAAGGAGGCGTTTGAGAAGCAGCATGGCGTGGGGCTGGGCTTCATGAGCTTCTTTGTCAAAGCTGCGTGCAGCGCGCTGCGCAAGTTCCCAAAGGTCAACGCGTACATCGTGGGCAATGAGTACGAGTACCACGACTACTGTGATGTGGCCGTTGCCGTGGGCACCGATCGCGGCCTTGTGGTACCGGTGCTGCGCAACGCCGAGGGTATGAGTTTTGCCGATGTTGAAGGCACTATCAAGGGGCTGGCCCTGCGTGCACGCGATGGCAAACTGACCGTGGATGAGATGACCGGCGGCACGTTCACCATCACCAACGGCGGCATTTACGGCAGCCTGATGAGCACGCCAATTCTGAACGCACCGCAGAGCGCAATCTTGGGCATGCATGCCATCAAGAAGCGCGCGGTGGAGGATCCGCGCAACCCCGGCCAAGTGGCGCTGCGCCCCATGATGTACTTAGCGCTCAGTTACGACCACCGCATCATTGACGGCGCTGAGGCGGTGAGCTTTTTGGTGCACGTGAAAGAGTGCGTGGAGAAGCCTGAACGAATGCTGGTGCTTTAGCGATCGGTGGTGCCGGCAATTGGCACTACGATTTTCAGCTGAATGCTCAACCCGAACCCATTCAGTGCCAGGAGGGCGCAATGAGTGCCAAACATGCCGTGGCCAAACCGCTCTGGGGCTTCGGCATCTTGGGTTGGTTGGCCTTGCCGGTGTTGCTGGCACTAGTTGTGATTGTGTTCACCGGCTACGACCTGCAGTATTCGGTCATTTGGGCCCTAGGCGATTTGTTTGGCGCTCAGGCGGCCATCTACTACGTGCTGTGGTTTCAGGCGGGGCTCTATTTCTCCATGCACGACGTGGGGTTCAACATTCTTGACGTGATGGTGGTGTGGGTGGCGGCGGCGGTGTACCCGCGCCGCGTTTCCCGCACGGCCTTGATGTTGTTGGTGGTGTGGACCTTTGCGATGTCCAATCTCTACGTGAGGCAGTGGGTCAGAAGGCTGATCTTTGATGACCCGAGTCGAGCCTGGCCCACGCAGAACTCTGAGGTCATCATCTCGTCCATCGTGCTTGCCGCGGTCACGGCGCTCCTCCTCTACTGGATCACGCGATCGCCACGCACAGCCGCAGCGGTCCTTTTGCTTCAGGGGGTGGGAGTGTCGGTGTATGTGGTTGCCGACTTGAGCAATCGACCGATTGATGACCTTTGGTACTTCGCCGTTCCTTGGCACATGGCACTTGCCACCATCGTGCTGACGTGGGCCATCTATCACCGCCGGCATCCAAGCGATCCTGCCTCATGCCCAGGCTGTGGCTACTTGGTACCCGGGTCCAATCAGGCACGATGCCCGGAGTGCGGCCTTGTGCTCGGCGCACCCTCCTTGTAAATCGCACATTGCTCACTCACCCATCCATTGAGACACCATGACCACTCACACATTTGATCCTGCGATTGCCCACCACCACTTTGCCAGTGATTGCTTTAACAAAGCGTGGGAACTCATGCGAAAGCCCGACCGCACGATCGCGGAGAATCGCATGATGCTCACGCTGACACACGCGTCCATCTACCACTGGTCGCAGCGCACCGACTGCACCCCCAAGAACATGGCCATCGGCTATTGGCAGGCCTCCCGCGTGTATGCCCTGCTCAATGACGCGCTTCACGCGCGCGCGTATGCCGAGGTGTGCCTTGGCTTCAGTGGAGACGTCGAGCCCTTCTACTGCGGCTATGCCTATGAAGCGCTGGCTCGCGCGGATGCACTGGCTGGCAACAAAGATGGGGCGGCCACCTACATCACGGCCGCCCGCAAGTGCTTGGAGGAAGTCAAGGATCCCACCGAACGCAAGATGCTTGAGGCAGACCTAGCCACCATTGCCTAGAGCGGCCGCGATGGCTTGGCACGGCTTCACCTATCGTGTGCCTTCATGATCCGCGCGATGTGGAATCTCTTCTTGTTGGGCTGCGCCACCCGGTTCAAACTCAACGGCCCGTATTGGCGATGGCGCAAGGAGACCGCCTTCGGCTCGAACGCATCTCGCATGCCTAACGCGGCCGCGCGCCGACACGCTGCGCTGGAGTACGGCGCGTGGGTGGGCAAGATGCGCGCGCTGCGGCGCGGCTAGTGCGCAGAAATGTGCCCTTGCGCGCGGTCCACGATGGCGGCATCGCTCAGCGCGACAGGGTGGAGCGGGCCCACCCGACCACCGCTTTCAGGTAGCGGGCTGTATCGACTGCCGATGAGCGGCACGCGCGCGTTCGGGTTCTTCTGCTGCGGCAAGCGCGGGCCCACGAAATACACCACGGCCAAGCAGAGCAGGCTTCCCGCCCACATCCAGTGCGCCACGCCAAAGTGAATGAACACGGCCGTGCAAGTGAGCACCAAAAGCGCGGTGGGAATCATGCCTTCCCAAGCCAAGCGCATCAACTGGTCAAATCGGAAGCGCGGCAGAGTCCAGCGCAGCGCAATGGCCAGGCTCATGAGCAGGAAGGTCTTGCCTGCCATGACGCCGATCTGCATGAGAACCAGCAGGAACGAGCCCTCTGCGGGCAGATCCCAAGGCAAGAACGCGCCGAGCGGATTCACACTCCAGCCCCCCAGAAAGAGCACCGCAAAGAGCGCCGCACCGGCGATCATGTTGAAGTACTCCGCCAAGAAGAAGAGTGCAAAGCGCATGCTGGAATATTCAGTGTGGTAGCCGCCCACGAGTTCGCTTTCGCACTCGGCAAGGTCAAAGGGCAGGCGATTGGTCTCGGCGAGCATGCACACATAGAACAGGATCGCCGCCAGCGGCTGTTGCAGGATGTACCAAGTGCTGGTCTGTTGCGCCGCCACAATCTGGCTGGGCAGGAATGAGCCCGCCATGAGCACCGCACACAACAGCGCCACGCCCATGGGAATCTCGTAACTGATGATCTGCGCAGCGGCGCGCACTCCACCCAGGAATGCAAACTTGTTGTTGCTGGCCCAGCTGCCGAGCGCCACGCCGTACACCGCAAGGCTGGCCACCGCCAGCATGTAGATGACGCCCACGTTGATGTTGGCGCCCACCACCTGCACCGTGCCGCTCAGACTGAAATACTCGCTCACGAAGGGGATGGTGGACAAGTCCAACATTCCGCCCCACGGAATAATGACAAAACCAATCAAACTAGGCACCGCCAGCAAGGCTGGGGCCGCAAAGAACATCGCCTTGTCGACACCGGCGGGGGTGTAGTCCTCCTTGGTGATGAACTTGAGTCCGTCCGCCAGTGGCTGCAGCAACCCTTGCGGACCCACGCGGTTGGGTCCCACGCGATCTTGCATCCACGCAGACAGGCGCCGTTCAAGCCAAATGGTGTATGCACACGCCCCCAGGATGATGTGTAGCCCAAGCGCCACCACAAGAATGCTGGCCACGAGTTGCGCGAGCGAATCACCGGTGGGAAGCCACGCGGGCAAGTAGTCAGTGATGGTCTGCATGCGAGGGGGGAAGTATAGGGACCAAGGCGGCGGGGCTCGGGGCCTTGGGCCGCGCGAGCGCCGGAAAGTAATCCTGCACTGCCGCAACTTGCCAACTGCCGGCGCGCAACGCTTGAATCGCCTGCACCGCTGCGCGGGCGCCCGCAATGGTGGTGATGATGGGCACGTTGGCACGAACGGCTTGTGCGCGAATGCGGCCTTCGTCGGTCATGCCCCCCTTCTTGGTGGGCGTGTTGATGATGAGCTGAATCTGTCCGTTGCTGATGAGGTCCAACACGTTGGGTCGCTGGCCGCTGGCAATCTTGGGCACAAGCGTGCAGGCCACACTGAACTGGGTGAGCGTCTTGTGCGTGCCCTCAGTTGAGTGCACGGCAAAACCCATGCTGGCCAGGCTGCGCGCCACTTCAACCGCTTGATGTTTGTCGCCCTCACGCACGCTCAGAAACACGTTGCCCTTGGTGGGCAAGTGCACACCCGCGCCCATTTGCGCCTTGGCAAAGGCCACGGGCAAGCTGCGATCCGCCCCCATCACTTCACCTGTGGATCGCATCTCAGGGCCCAAGATCACGTCCACCCCAGGGAACTTGCTAAACGGGAACACTGACTCCTTAACGGCAAAGAAACCCGTGTCGTGCACTTCACGCACGCCAAGGTCGGCAAGCGTTGCGCCCATCATCACTTTGGCGGCGTGGTTGGCCCAGGGAACACCTTTAGCCTTGCTCACGAATGGCGCGGTGCGACTGGCGCGCGGATTGACTTCAATGATGTAGACGGTCTCGTCCTTGACCGCCATCTGCACATTCATAAGTCCGCGCACTTGCAATCGCTCCGCAAGGCGGCGCGCGTGGTCGCGAATGCGGTTCACCAAACTGGGCGGCAAACTATAGGGGGGAACCGTGCAGGTGCTGTCACCCGAGTGAATGCCCGCCTCTTCAATGTGCTCCATCACGCCACACACCACGGCGCGCGCCTGGGGGCTGCACTGCGCGATCTGCCGGGAACGGCTGGATTCGTGGGGTTCAAAGTCCGCAACCACGTCCACGTCAACTTCAATGGCATCGCTCAAGAAGCGATCGATCAACACCGGAGCATTGGCCAAGTCAGAAACATTCACCGCGGTGGTCATGTAGCGGCGCAGCGCCACTTCATCGAAGCACGTTTCCATACCTCGGCCCCCCAGCACGTAACTGGGGCGCACCAACACCGGATAGCCCACGCGTGCCGCCTCTGTCACGGCCTGCTCCAAACTTCGCGCGATGCCGCTGGCTGGTTGATTGAACCCCAGTTCGTCCAGCATGGCCTTGAAACGGTCGCGATCCTCGGCCAAGTCAATGCTCTCCACGCTGGTGCCGATGATGGGCACACCTGCGGCACGCAACCCGTGCGCCAAGTTCAGCGGAGTCTGCCCACCAAACTGAACGATGCAACCCATCACTCCGCCAGCGCGGCCGGGGGTGTCCACACCTCCGCCATTCAGTCGCTCAACCACGTTCAGCACATCTTCCAGCGTGAGTGGTTCAAAGAAGAGCAGGTCGCTGGTGTCAAAGTCTGTGGAAACGGTCTCCGGGTTGCTGTTGATCATCACACTCTCAAAGCCCATTTCACGCGCCGCAAACGCAGCCTGGCAACAGCAATAGTCAAACTCAATGCCCTGCCCGATGCGATTAGGGCCGCCCCCGAGAATGATGATCTTTTTGCGATCGGTGATGCGTGCCTCATCGTCGCTCACGGCGCGGCCGTTGTGCGTAAAGGGCACTTCGTAGGTGGAGTAGTAATAGGGCGTGATAGCCTCAAACTCCGCGGCGCAGGTGTCCACCAACTTAAAGACTGGCTCCACACCCAGCGCCTTGCGATGTTTCCGCACCTGCATGATGGTCTCGGGGGTGATGTCCCCAAGCCACGCGTTGGCCAGTTGCGCGTCGCTGTACCCGCGTCGCTTGGCTTCAAACATCAAATGATGGGTGCAATCCTGTAGCCGCTCCACACCCACAATCTGCTCTTCAAACTCCGCCAGTTCAGCAAACTGGCGCAGAAACCACGGGTCGATCTTGCAGATGTCGTAGATGCGCTGAATGGACCAACCCATCTTCAGCGCGTAGCGCACGTAGTACAGGCGCCCCTGGCTGGGCACAGCCAACTTGCGCACGAGGGTCTCTTCAGGAATCGGCCACTCGGCGGCGGCGGACTCCGTGGGGCGAGCCACGCCATCTGCGCCAGCGTGCGCCGCGGCGTGTTCCGCACGCCAGTGCCGCAGCCAACGATCGTTTTTGTCCAAGCCAAAGCCAAACCGCTTTACTTCCATGGAGCGAATGGCTTTTTGGAACGCTTCCTTAAAGGTTCGGCCAATGCTCATGGCCTCGCCCACGCTCTTCATCTGCGTGGTGAGCGTCTCGTCCGCTTCAGGGAACTTTTCAAACGTCCAGCGCGGCATCTTGACCACCACATAGTCAATGCTGGGTTCAAAACACGCGCTGGTGGTGCCCGTGATGTCGTTGCGCAATTCGTCCAGCGAATAGCCCACAGCCAATTTGGCGGCGATCCGTGCGATGGGGAAACCCGTGGCCTTGCTGGCCAGCGCGCTGCTTCGGCTCACGCGCGGGTTCATCTCCACCACCACCATCTCGCCTGTCTCTGGGCACACGGCAAACTGCACGTTGCTGCCGCCGGTCTGCACGCCCACCGCGCGCATGATGGCAAAGCTGGCATCGCGCATGCGCTGGTATTCCTTGTCGGAGAGCGTCATGATGGGTGCCACCGTCACGCTGTCTCCGGTGTGCACGCCCATGGGGTCAATGTTCTCAATGCCGCAGATAATGATGCAGTTATCCTTGCGGTCTCGCACCACTTCCAGCTCGTACTCCTTCCATCCCAACACGCTCTTGTCAATGAGCACCTGGCCGATCATGCTGGCGCTCAGGCCGCGCCGAATGATCTCTTCGAACTCTTCTAGGTTGTAGGCAATGCCTCCTCCTGATCCACCCAGCGTGAACGCCGGGCGAATGATGGCGGGCAGCCCGCACTCCTTTAAGAACTCTCGTGCCTCGTCCAAACTGGTGACCGTTCGCGAGAGTGGCTGGCGCAACCCCAGTTTCTCAACGATGCAACGGAACGCTTCGCGATCTTCGGCGCGATGGATCACTTCACGATCGGCGCCGATCATTTCAACGCCGTGCTTCTGCAGAATGCCCTTGTCCCAAAGGGCGCACGCGCAGTTGAGCGCAGTTTGTCCACCCAGGGTGGGCAGTAGCGCGTCAATCGGGTGCCCCAATTTCTTCTCACGCTCAATCACCTTCTCCACGGTTTCGGGGGTGATGGGCTCGATGTATGTCCGGTCGCTAAACGCCGGATCAGTCATGATGGTGGCGGGATTGGAGTTGATGAGCACCACGCGGTACCCCTCCTCGCGCAGCGCTTTGCATGCCTGGGTGCCCGAGTAGTCAAACTCACAACCCTGGCCGATGACAATGGGGCCAGAGCCGATGATGAGAATGGTTTGAATGTCGCTGCGACGGGGCATTGGGGGGTGTCCGCGTCCGGGTACCCGCACCAGACTGGCGCGCGTGGTGCCCAAACTTGCGAGATGATAGCGGATTGGCGCATCCAAGCGGCCTTGCTGTGCCGTGGGGCGCGGCCGGCGGTATCAACCGCGCTTGGAATTGCCACCAATGACTGCAATTGCGCACATCTCAGAGTTTGAACCCTGGGTGGTGACGGCTTTGCAGGCGGTGGGCGCCGCGACGGCGCTCGTGGCATTCATTGCACTCGCTGCAGTGCTGTACGGCTTTCTCATTGCCCCACGACTGGGAAGGCCGTTGGTGTACGGCGGTCTAGTAGGAGTGGTGGAGTCCATCATGCGATGGCCCTTGCGGTGGGTGCATCGAGCTCGGCTGGTGGGCTTTGACACTCAAGCGCTGCCCAAGGGTGGCTTCATCGTGGTGGCCAATCACAACAGTGGGCTTGACGCCCCGCTCATGCAGTTTGCCATGGGGCGCAGGGTGCGCTTCATGATGGCTGCAGATCAGATGCATCCGGCCATGAGCCGACTCTGGCGACAACTGGACGTGCTGCCTGTTCACTACGGGCCGCAGGATTCGGGCATGCTGCGGCAGGCCACCAGGCACGTGAAGGAGGGGGGCATCGTTGGACTCTTTCCGGAACGGGGAATCGCCAAACGGGCGCACACGATTGATCCGTTTGCCGAAGGAGTGGGTGTGCTCGTTGCGCTCACTAAGGCTCCCGTGGTGCTCTGCTGGAGCCACGGCGCGCGCACCATGGGAAGCGCGCTTCTTGATCCGTTGGTGCCGCGCAGCCCTGCCCGCTTTGAGTTGGTTGGCATCTACGACTTTGCGGCAGAAGGCGTGCGCGACCCCGCTGAAATCTGCGCACGGCTCCGCCAAGCGCTCGCCGCCAAGAGCGGCTGGCCACTGGTTTGAACGCGCGCTCAGAGCGCCCGCTGAGAGCGCCCGCCGAGAACGCCCGACGCCTTCGCTCGACCGCAGCACTCAGCGCAACGCGGCAGTCACGATCTCGCCCGCATTCGCGGGTGCGTGAGTGGTGGCCAGCACTCGCTCAACCATGTCACGCGCCACAGGCTTGGTGTGACCCAACTGCACCAGCACCTCGACGGCGCTGTTGGCCATGGTGAGATGCTGGCTGCGCGGGGCTGTGGCACCGGGGCGAACGTCGCGCACCGCGATCTGCGCGAATGATTCCACCTTGCCCTTTAACTCAACGCAGATTGCCTCTGCGGTGCGCTTGCCAATCTCGGGCAGTGACTGCAGTGTGTCCAGATCGCGTTCAGCAATGGCTTCCGCCACGCGCGCAAACGGCAGTTGCAGCGCACGCAGTGCCTTGCGATTGCCGATCCCCTTGACCGTGGTGAACAGTTCAAAAAACTCCCGCTCGGCCGGCGTGCGAAAGCCGATCAGCCTTGGCCAAAAGCTGCTGCCCTGCCCCTGGCCCTCCAAGTAATGCAGCGTGTGAAAGATCATCGTCTCCCCCACGCTGGCGGCCAACAGCATTGAATCTGCCGCGGGCACGAGCACTTCATACGTGAGATCCCCACAGCGCACATGTGCGGCGCCATCCTGGACTGCCACAAGCCTGCCTTCAAGTTGGGTGATCACGGTGCGCCTATCCTACGCCCCCACATGCGCTACGCGATGATCATGGCTGGCGGATCCGGCACTCGGCTCTGGCCGATGAGCCGGAGTTCCAAACCCAAGCAGCTCCTGCCACTGATCGGCGGCCAAAGTCTGCTCGCCCTGGCCGCGCAGCGAATTCAGAACCTCGTACCCCAGTCCAACCGCTACATCTGCACGGCAGAACGCGACCGCGCCGCCATTCGCGCGCAGATTCCATGGCTTGACGACGCGCACATTCTTGGCGAACCCATGGGCCGCGACACCGTGAACGCCGTGGCCCTGAGCGCGGCGGTGCTCGGCGCGCGCGACGCCGATGCGGTCTTTGCGGTGCTCACCAGCGACCACTTGATCCAGCCAGATGCTGAGTTTGAGCGCGCCATGGAATTGGGGTTCAAGCTGGTTGAGGCTGACCCACGTCGATTGGTGACCTTTGCGGTCAAGCCATCGTTTGCGGCCACCGCGTATGGATATGTAGAGCAAAGCCAGCCCATCAGCGGGTTTCCAGGCGCGTTCCATGTAAGCCGCTTGGTAGAGAAGCCCAGCCAAGCTCGCGCACAGGAGTACTTGGCTGCGGGAACATTCAATTGGAACAGCGGCATGTTTGTCTTTAACGCTCAGACGGTGCTCAGCGCGCTGGAGCGACTGAAACCCGAAGTTGCGGCAGGCATGCGCCAGATCGCTGCGGCATGGGGCACGCCCCAAGCGCGCGCCACGCTTGAGCGGGTTTACCCAACGTTGCCAAAGATCAGCGTTGACTATGCGCTCATGGAGCCCGCGGTGGCGGATGCTGCCCTTGAGGTCTGCGTGGTCCCCATGAGCGTGTCTTGGCGCGACGTGGGAAACTGGTCCAGTTACGCAGACTGGCTGACGGAGGGCACACACAGCGACGCCAAGGGCAATTGCACCGATGCACGCGCAGTGCACACCGAGAGCACCGGCACGGTGGCAGTGAGCGACGATCCCTCGCACACCATTGCCACGATCGGACTGGACAACATCATCATCGTGCACACCAAAGACGCCACGCTCGTGATGCGCAAAGACATGGCCGAGAGGGTGAAGGATGTGGCCGGCCTCATGCCGGAAGCTTTGCGTTGAGACCCTGCGATGCGTTACTTGGCCATCGATCTTGGAGAGAAACGCACGGGCTTGGCCAGCGGCGACAGCGTGCTCAAACTGGTGCAGCCCTTGCAGGTGCTCAGCGCGCCACGCGGACCGGCATTGCTTGATGAACTGGCCAAGGCAGTCCAGCACTACGGGCCTGACGCCGTGGTGATCGGCCTGCCATTGAACATGGACGGAACCGAGGGTCCCGCGGCACGTGAGGTACGAGCCTTCTCGCAATCCATTGCGGCGCGCCTGAACTTGCCCGTGCACTTTCAAGACGAACGGCTCAGCAGCTTTGACGCCGAGCAGCGCATGGTGCAATCAGGGCGAACTCACAAGCAGAAGCGGGAGCTTCGCGACGCACTTGCCGCGTGCGCGGTGTTGGAAGACTTCTTGCGGGGGTAAGCCCGCCCCGCTCACCGCCCTGTTGCTGCAGCTGCGTCTAGGTACCAGCGCATTTCACCCGCCAATGGCCGCACGCCCGCCATGGGAACTTGGCTGGCGCTCACACCTGCCGCCACGCGTTGGAGCATGGCATGCTTGTCCGCACCCATCACCAAGGGTGCGATGAATCGCGACGCGTTCAACATGTTCATGGTGAGCGTCACGCGCGGCACATGCGGCGCCACCGTGGTGGGTGGCGGCACCATCAGTGCGAGCCGGCTCTCTGCCGTGAGCGCTGGTGAATCTGCAAACATGCTCGCGGTGTGTCCATCGGGGCCCATGCCAAGAAGTACAAAGTCAAGGCGGTCGTGACCCTTGGAGCGCCAACCGAGAGTCTCGCGCAACTCTCGCTCGTATCGTTCATCCGCATCCGGCAGTGTTGCCAGCACCGGGTGCACCTGTTCTGGAGGAATGTCTGCGTGATCAACAATCACTTCTTTAATGCGGCCAAAATTTGACAGCTCGCTTTCAAAGGGCACGCAACGTTCATCCACCATCCACAGGTGCGTTCGCCGCCACGGCAACGCTCGAAAGCGCGGGTCGTACATCAACTGCTCATAGAGCGGAAACGGCGTGCGACCACCGCTCAACGCCAGATGAAAGTCGCCGAACTCGCGCACGCAATTCATGGAATGCGCCCACAAATCAAAGGCCAAGGCGTCGTACACCTCGTCTGCGGTGCGGCGCGCGGCCACGGTACCGGGCAGCGCGGGTGCGGCGATCGGCGCTTCAATTCCGTCTACGGTGATCTCGTCATCGCTCTCGGCCACGCCCTGAATGGTACGGCGTGCGCGTATCCTCCAACGCTTCCCCCGAAGGCCACTATGCCCAACTCACGACCGCGAATCTTGACCGGAGACACCCCGACAGGGCAATTGCACCTTGGACATTGGGTGGGCAGTGTCAAGCGCCGCGTGGAATTGCAGGACACCCACGACTGCTACTTCATCATTGCCAACTACCACGCCTTCACCACGCGTGCGGCGGAGCCGCATGAGATTCGGCGGGACACCATCGGCATGGTGAAGGATTACTTAGCCATGGGCATTGATCCTCAGAAGTCGGCCATCTTTTTGCAGAGTGAGATTCCAGCCATTCACGAGTTGACGTTTTTGTTCTCCATGCTGCTGCCCTTCAACCGAGTGATGCGCAATCCAACACTCAAAACTGAGATTGAGACCAAAGGTCTTGGGGACACCTACAGCTTTGGATTCCCGCTCTACGCGGTTGGGCAGTGCGCAGACATTCTTGCCTTTCGCCCAGTGGGCGTGCCGGTTGGTGAAGATCAGGTGCCGCACCTTGAGTTGACCCGCGAAGTTGGTCGCCGCTTTAACCAGATGTACTGTGGCGTTCCCACCGATGCCAAGGATGAGGAGCACGAAAAGCTTGGCGGCGTCTGGCCCGTCCCCCGCGCTGAAGTTGGCAGAGTGGGCCGCTTGGTTGGCATTGACGGCAAGAACAAGATGTCAAAGAGCCTGAACAACGCCATCTTTATCAATGACTCCCCCAAGGACGTTGAGAACAAGGTCAAGAAGATCTTTACGGGCCGGCAGAGCCCCACAGAACCTGGAGATGTGAACAACGCGCTCTTTCAATATGTAGACACGTTCATTCAGGATCCTGAGCGCGTGCAAGAACTCAAGCGCCGATACTCCCAGGGAGACAACATCGGCGATGGACACGTGAAGGCGGAAGTGGCCGCGGCCATCAACGCATTGCTTGAACCCATGCGCGCACGCAGGGCGAGCATCGGCGACGATGACGCAGCCGTGCTTGCCATCTTGAGAGACGGTTGCGAGCGGGCCAACGCCACGGCGGAGGAGACGCTTGAGCGCGCTCGAAACGCGGCGGGGGTGGGGTTCTTTCCTCGGACGCTGGGGTACAAGTAACGGCTTGGTGCCGCCCTGGCGCTCAAGACTCCAGTCTTTCCGCGCACAAGACCGATCTACCATGCATGTGCGCGCCATGCCACCGGAACCCGATCCAGCCCTCGCCCACCTCTGCCCGCACGTGGACAAGAATGACCCCCGTTGTCAGACTCGCTTCCGCATGGGCGAGCTTGACGTCATGTACCGGTACTGCTTGGGCGGGTACTACGGATGCGTTCTCTTCCACAGAATCAACCGCGAAGCCGCCTACGGCTCAGCACAGCCGATGACCGTCCATGGACGCCCCCTTGGAGTTCGACGCACCGGTTCGTAGCTTTCTGACGTACGCGCGGGTGGAAGCGGGGTTGGCCCCCGCCACATTGGAGGCATACACACGCGACCTTGGCGAACTGCGCGCGCACTTGGCGACATTGGGTGTCACCAGCCCCGCCGATGCCACCGTGGATCATCTGGCCGCTCACTTGCGCTACCTGAGCAAGGAGCGCGGGCTCGATCCTCGCACCATTGTGCGCCACCTGGCCACCATGCGAGTGTTCTTTCGATTCTTGCACGCCAATTTTCGCATTCCGCGTGATCCTGCGCGATTGCTGGAGCGCCCCACACACTGGCGTCGACTGCCCGGCACACTCAGCCCCGCGCAAATGAAGAAGTTGGTGGAGGCCCCCACCGCCGAACATGGCGCGCTGTGGTTGCGCGATCGTGCACTGCTAGAACTGATGTACGCGGCCGGGCTGCGCGCCAGCGAGGCGGGAACGCTAAAGCTGAACGACTTTAACCAGACCATCGGAGTGTTGAGCGTGGTGGGCAAGGGCAACAAGCATCGCGTAGTGCCCGTGGGTGTTCCAGCGATTGACGCCACCGTGCTGTACATGAAGGAGTTGCGTCCGCACTTGTGCCGCTGGAATGATGGACGAGACAAGTACAGGCTGCTGCTTTCGCACACCGGTCGCCCCATTGAGCGCGTGGCGGTCTGGCAAACCGTGGCCAAGTACGCGGCCATCGCGGGCATTCGGGGTGTGCATCCGCACTTGCTGCGGCATTCATTTGCAACGCACTTGGTGGCGGGGGGTGCGGACCTGCGTGTGGTGCAGGAACTTCTGGGCCACTCCGACATCGGAACCACGCAGATCTATACGCATGTGGACCGCACACACCTACGTCGCACCATCGAACGCTTTCATCCTCGCGAAGCCAAGGGCGCGGCATAGCGGGAGCCCCCGCTGCAAGTAACCTTGCACGCGTGACTGACCCCGACCCCTGCGTGCTGGTGATCTTGGGTGCGTCTGGCGACCTGACGCATCGCAAGCTTGTGCCCGCTCTCTATCAGTTGGCTCGTGCCGACTCACTGCCCGCCAGCACATGCGTGTTGGGCGTGAGCCGCACCCCCAAAACTGACGATGAGTTCCGCGCTGAGTTGGAGCGCGGTGTGCGCGCCGCCGAGGGTGCGCACTTTGACGCGGAGTCTTGGAAGGCTCTGGCCGCGCGCATTTATTACCAAGCCGGCGACGCGGTGAAGCCCGATCAATGGAAGGCCATCGCTCTACGCATTACACAATTGGATGAACACCACGCCACCGGAGGCAATGTCCTCTTTTACTTGAGCGTGGCGGCGGATCTGTACGAACCCATCATCGCCAACATTGACACGGCGCACCTTGTGACCGAAGGCAAACAGTGGTGCAGCTTGAACCGCACGCGCCGCGTGTGGCAGCGCGTGGTGGTTGAAAAGCCCTTTGGCCAAGACTTGAACTCGGCCAAAGCGCTCAATCGCGCGCTAGGCAGAGTGTTTGAAGAGGACGCCATCTATCGCATTGATCACTACTTGGGCAAAGAGGTGGTGCAGAACTTGCTGGTCTTTCGCTTTGCCAACATCATCTTTGAGCCAGTGTGGAACTCGCGCTACATAGATCATGTGCAGATCACCGCTGCGGAAACCCTGGGCGTAGAGAGCCGCGGAAGCTTCTTTGATAAGACCGGCGGCATTCGCGACATGATCCAGAGCCACTTGCTGCAAGTGCTGGCGTTTGTAGCCATGGAACCTCCCTCCAGTTACACCGCCGACCAAATCCGCGCGGAAAAGCGCAAAATCGTGGAGAGCATTCAGCAGCCTGACGCCAAAGAGCTCGAACGGGCCGCTGCGCTTGGGCAGTATCAGGGCTACTCCGACATCCACGGAGTCGCCGCCAACTCCACAACGGAAACCTACGCCGCGCTGCGGTTCACCTTTGACAACTGGCGATGGGGCGGCACACCCTTCTATCTGCGCACAGGCAAGCGCTTGGCCGCCAAGAGCACGGAGATCGTGGTGCAGTTCAAGCCTCCTGCGGCCAATCTGTTCCGCGCACTTACTCGAGACGCCATGACCCCGGACCGGATCATCATTGAGATCGCTCCGCGCGAGCGTTTCCGTGTGCGGTTTAACAGCAAGGTGCCGGGTGCGGGCATACGTCTCCGCGCCGCTGAGATGGAAATGGACTATTGCGACGAGTTCACCGTCCACCCCATGGAGGCCTACGGCCCGCTGATTCTTGACGTCATGCGCGGCGATCAGACGCTCTTTAAGACTCGCGAAGAAACGGAAGACGCGTGGCGCGCGGTCATGCCTTTTCTGGGTCCAGCCAGTGCGCCTCTGCGCAAGGGCATTCAGGGCAACTATGAACCCGGTTCATGGGGGCCGGCCTCTGCCGATGCGTTGCTCGCTCGCGATGGACGAGCCTGGCACAATCCGCCCGCCGCGCCGCAGCACAATCCGCTGGCGTACCCACAACACGCATAGGATCGATGGCGCATGCTGGCTGAACTACTCATCGCCATTCCTGACGATGTCTTCACCAGCCTGCACTACATGGATGAGCTGGTGGCGGTTGCGGGTGGCGTGCTGTTGGGCGTGGGCTTGGCGGGTGTGCGCGCGGGCTGGAGCCCCCGATGCCGTAGGTGCAAGTTCGACCTGCGTGGAGTGGCAGAAGGGGCGGCCGTGTGTCCGGAGTGCGGCGCGTCGCTGTCGCGCCGGAGCGCTGTGGTGTACGGCGCACGCTCTCGACGGTGGGGATTGGTGGCCCTAGGGGTGGTGATCGTCTGCTCGTCGGCGGCCTCCACTTTGTTCAATGTTCCAGGGCAGGTCATCTCGTGGCGTGAACAGGTGATTGAAGATTCCTTTGACCTCAATGCCACCGTTGAATTGGCGGTGCAAGGCAATCAAAGGGCCACGTCAGACCTCCTCCGTGCATTGAGCGGATCCTCCAGGCGTTTTGGCGTGCGCGCTGGAAGTCGTAACAATCAAGAGGCAATCACTGCCGTGCTGGACCGGATTGAGACAGATCCTGCTGCAGGCGCTGTGCTCCTTCCGCTCATCGTTGGAGGGCCAGCCCGCGGACACATGATGATGTGGGTGCGCGATTCCATCTTGCCGGTACGGCTCGCCAAGATTCTCTGCCAACTTGCAGAAGAGAGTCCGGCGAGTTTGGCTGCCTTGAATCTCACGACACTCTCCATGATCTTTCAATCCCCCAACGGCGCTGCCACAACTCAATTGCTTTCATCGCCGGCCATGGTGGCCTACCTCTACTCTGGGCACGGCATGACAGACGTCAGGCTCCGGGACGACGCCAGCGCGGTAACCATTCGAATCACACCCACTTTCGGTGGGTCCCAAGGCAATATCTGGCTGCACCAACTGCCCGTGGCCCTCGCCGTCACTGAAGCGCGGTGGAGAATGAAGGGTGACTCTGAGTCCGCCTGGCAGCCCGCCTTTGCCGCAACTCGAGTACCGATGTCTGCTTCCGCAGAGATCTCCTTGAATGGTGCGCCAGAGCGCGGGATCTTGGAGTTGGTTGTACGAGGGATGGTGGTGCAGGGTCTCGATGCAGAGGTCATGCGTAGAGCGTTCAACCTGCGTGACACGCGTGCTGATGGCGCCCCGGTGGTGGGCGAAGGCAGCACAGCAACTCCATTTGAGTGGCGGCAGTTTGTGAACATAAAGCCTCGTTCGGAGTTGGTGCTTACACCAACGCCCACGGTAGGCGTGGGGAATTGGGTTGAAGATGCCTTCATGCGCACAAGCATCGTGCCCTTGCCGGCGCAGGGCAAGGACGCGTATCAGGTGTTGTGCGACTTGGCGGGAAACATCAACGGAATTCTGGTTCAAGTGAAATGGACGCTGGAACAGGATGGCCGCACATGGCAAGCCACTTTTGATCGCGCCCGCCGCACCGACACAACCGTTGTGCAAGCCCCCGGCTTCGATCCCGCCAAGCCATTTACGCTGCATGCGGAGCCAAACTTGGAAATTCTTCGCCGCGATGCCACGGAAGATTCCCGCTATCTCGATCTGCGCCAAACGCTGCGTTTTGATGCCGCCGTGCGCACACCACGTGAGATCACAGATCGGAAGTGAGCGGCTCACGCTCGTCTGGACCTGCCGCACTTCTCTCGACCCACCGGCGTTGTGGTTGCCCTCTTAGAAAACTCTCCAAAGTTCTATTCCAGTCGCATTTTCGATCTGCACAAGTCGCGAGACGATCTCAACATCCTCTTCATCAGTCCCGAGGCGTACGGCAGGTATGACCTCAATTGGTTCAGAGACACGCTGAGAGAATGGGGGTTTCATGGGCCAGCTCGCTTGCGTCCGTCGTGGGCGTGAGTTCGTCAACTACCCGAATTGTCCGTGACCTTCGTGGTCCGCCGACATGCCGATGCCCTTGGCGAGGCGGTACATCGAGATGTCAAGCGGCACGAGAAACACCTCACCAAAGATCTCTCCAAGGTGAACAGGGTGGTGCCGCGTACGGCCAGGCGCAGCACCACTTCCGCGGCGACATCAACGGGGCAGGCGGCGTGACGCAGGCTGACGTGGACCTCGCGGACCTCGCCACGCGTCCGCAACGGCGCGTTTCTCCGCGCGCGTACGAAAACTTGTACTTCATCATCAACCGCGGCCCAAGCCCTTGGAGGTCATCTCCACAACGAAGCGATCGGCACTGCGAACATGCCGTCACCGAATCCAGCGGTGACCTCACCGTCGTACAGAACGATGCCGCAGACGAACCGCTTTCCGCTCGCTTCGCGCAGCCGGCGCATCCCTCGAAAGTCGGTCGTGCGCACCGTGGATGATGCCTTGACCTCGGCTCCGCTGATGCGTGAGCCTGAATGCTCAAGCACAACGTCCACTTCCGCACCATCCTTGTCCCGGAAGTGCGAGAACTCGATCTCGTCTTCGAAGGCGGAGGACTGCCGCCGCAGCTCGCCGTAAACGAAAGTCTCGAGCAACTGGCCGAGCTTCTCGCGGTCTTCCCAAAGGGCCGCCGGCGAAAGGCCAAGCAATGCGCATGCGAGGCCGCTGTCTGTGACATGAAGTTTCGGCGCTTTCACGAGCCGGTTCAGGCGGTTGCTGTGCCATGGCGGCAGTTCTTGGAGGAGGAAGATGCGCTCCAGCAGTGTGACATAGTCGCGGATTGTCGGCCGGGAGACTCGGAAGGGGACGGCGAGCTCGCTTACGTTGATGAGGCGCGCCGTCTGCGAGGCGGCCAGTTTCAGTAGCTTCGGGATGGCGTTCAGGGAGCCGAACCGCGACAGATCGCGCACGTCGCGTTGCACCATCGAGTCGACATAGTCCGCGTACCACTGCTTCTTCCGCGCGGGCGTCTTTCGCGCGAGTGCAGCGGGATAGCCACCGCCCGCGATGCGCACGGCCAGTTCCTCGCCTAGACGGCGAGATGTGCGGACCTGAAAGTCGCCTCGGAGGATCGCACGCAAGAGCGTCGGCTCCCGCCGCTCAACCTCGCACTGTGCAAGCGGGTGGAGTCGGATTGAGCCCATCCGTTCGGCGAGCGAGTCGGCGATCCTCGGCAGCAGCAGCACGTTCGTGGAGCCAGTGAGCAGGAAACGTCCCGGCGTACGCCTGCGGTCCACCTCCATCTTGAGCGGCAGGAAGATCTCCGGTGCCCGCTGCACCTCGTCAATAGTCGCGCGCACGGGAAGTCGCGCCACGAACCCGGCGGGATCATCCTGCGCTGCGCGCCGCGCCGCGTCGTCATCGAGATTCAAGTACGCGAAGCCGAGGCGCTTGCCGACGCGCATCGCGAGCGTGGTCTTGCCGCATTGCCTCGGTCCTTGGACAATCGCAACGGGGGTATCCGAGAGGGCATCGGTGAGGGCAGCTTCCGCAAGACGTGGCAGCAGAGGATGGTCCGGCATGCGGCTGATTGAAACCTTGGAAGGCGTCCAGTTGCAACCTTGAGTTGCGTCCATGTGAAAGGGGTGTAGTCAGCCATTTGAAACCATGACGAGCGGCGAGCGCAAGTTCCACCGAAGTACGATCACGATATGCACGATCCGAGCCGATCCCACCCCGTCGATGATCGATGCGATCCGGCGCTTCTCGCCGTGCTGCGTGCGCTGCCGAGATCACCAGGCGCATGGCGCACCGATCCGGATCGGACGGACCCGACTGATGGAGCCCACGGAACTTTTGCGCCTGTGTCGGCGAGCCGCGCTTCACGAACGGCATCGACATCGTCGTGCGGATGGATGAGCGCGAGGCCGCCGTGGATGCCGCCCGTCGACGAGGGATGTTCAACGTCAGCCACGTTCCGTCTGGGCTGAAGGCGGACGTCGTCGTCGCGCGCGGCACGGCGCACGACGATGCCAGGTTTGCACGGGTGCGCCAAATCACGATGCCCGACGGCCGAGGTGAGCCATTCGCGTCGCCCGAAGACGTGACCGCCTTTCTTCGGTAAGACCGAGGGCCTGCACATGCTCGGCGTGCTTCGACGATTGAGTTGCGCCGCCTCGCATGACAGTTCTGACCAATCGTTCGGAAAGTACTTGCATGTTGTATCCCGTGGGGCCTCCGCCACATCGACGACCTGGTGATGCGCCGGGTGAACGCGAACTTCGCGGGCGGCGCGGACACGGACTTCGGCGATGCGGGCGATCGTGTGGGCGACCAGTTCCTGAACAACGTGCGGTTCAGTGTCGTGGCCGTGGTCGATTCCGATGGCGCGCTCCTGGAGCGCGTGGAGTACGACGCGGGAGAGGCGCTCGCGTTTCACGATGCTGGTGATGCTCAGAAACAAAGAGCCGGGCACTGTAACGAAGGCTCTGCAGCGCCATGTGCGCAAGCTGCCGACGGAGCTTCGCTGGCCGCTGACATGGGACCGCGGCATGGAGATGGCTTACAACCGGGACTTCACTGTCGCCACGGACGTGAAGGTGTACTTCTGCGACCCGCAGAGTCCGTGGCAACGAGGGACCAACGAGAACCGGACTCGCCTGCTGCGGCAGTACTTCCCGAAGGGAACGGATCTCGCGCAACACTCGCAGGCGGACCTGAACCGCAATGCGCGCCAGCTCAACGAGCGACCGCGCAAGACGCTCGCGTACGACACTCCCGCAGCGACGCGGCGCGCATGCGTTGCGTTGACCGGTTGAACCTGCCTCCATTTTTGATGGGTAAGACTAGCCGTGCGCCATCCCTGCACCGTGGAGTAGTACGTGAACGCTGCGAATGACTGACACGCCGGCAGCA
>CAZXGD010000008.1:0-93417 GCA_964640485.1 uncultured Isosphaeraceae bacterium
GCGGCTGCCTGCGTGGCGCGTTGAATGGCAGCGGGGTAGGCGGCGCATTCCAGTTGAAAAACGCGCTCTGCCAGAGTGTCCGCGGTGTCCCCCGGCAGAACAGGGCAGGCCAACTGCACCAGTGCCGGACCATGGTCGTACTGTTCATCCACCCAGTGCACTGTGCAGCCAGTGTGCGAACGCCCGGACTGCAGCACCGCGTTGTGCACCCGAGCGCCGTACATTCCCCGACCCCCGAATTCCGGTAGGAGCGATGGGTGAACGTTGAGCGCCCGCCCCTTCCAGGCGGCCACGCGAAAATGCCGCAAGTAACCGCAGAGGCAGACCAAGGAAACACCCCGAGCAAAGAGTTCGGCGTCTATGCGATCGTCAAATGTGTGGGCGGGCTCCGCGGGAACCACCTGAGTGGCAAGACCCGCGGCGCGGCAGCGCTCGAGGGCGGGCACATCGGGCGACGTGGCAATGACCAGCGCAATCTGGGCCCGCAACGTGCCCTGTTGAATGGCCGCATGCAGGTTGAGCACAGAACGGCCCATGCCCGAGACCAAGGCGCCGATGCGCGGAACACTCTCCTGGTGCACGGGATCTACTTGCACAGGCCGGTTTGCCACATGATGAAACTCCACTGATCGACCGCTTCCTTGATGCGCGCACTCAGCGGCTTTCCTTGGCCGTGGCCAGCGTCGCGATCCACGTAGAGCAGGATGGGCTCTTGTGAAACGTCACTTGCGGTTGACGCTTGCATGAGCGCGGCCATCTTTCGCGCGTGCAGCGGATGCACACGGCTGTCATTCTCGCCTGCGGTAAACAGCACGGCGGGATACTTGGTGCCAGCCTTTACCTGCTGGTAGGGGCTGTACGCGCTGATGTACTCAAACTGCTTGGGATCCTCGCTGCTGCCGTACTCAGGAACCCAGAACTTGGCCATGAGGAATTGCTGGTATCGAAGCATGTCCAAAAGCGGAACCTGGCACACCACGGCGGTCCACAAGTCCGGTCGCTGCGTCACGGCAACCCCTGTGAGCAAGCCACCATTGCTGCCGCCCATGACCGCCAAGTGGGCGGAATCGGTGTACTTGTCTGCAATGAGCTTTTCTGCCACGGCGTAGAGGTCGTCAAAGACGTTTTGCTTTTTGTCGAGCATTCCAGCCTTGTGCCACTCTTCGCCGTACTCGCTGCCGCCGCGCAAGTTGGCCACCACATAGATGCCACCCTGCTCAAGAAATGGCACGATGCTGGGAATGAACTCCGGAGTCAGACTGACGGTGAATCCGCCGTAACCGTAGAGCAGGGCTGGGTTGGAGCCGCTTTTGCGGGTGGACTTCTTGGCCACCACAAAGGCGGGGATGAGCGTTCCATCTTTGCTGGTGGCGCGAATCTGTGTCACCACGATGTCGTCCAGTTTGGCTGGAACCTGTGGCGCTGCCCACTTTGCGAACACCGGCGCGGACTGTGCCAGGTCCAAGCGATAGACCGTGCGCGGACTGTTGTAGCTGGCAAAGCTTACGAACGCTTCGGTGCGATCATCCTCTGTGCTGATGCGAGCCGAGCCCAGCCCCGGCAGCGTGACGGGGCCAAGCGACTTGCCGTGCAGGTCGTACCGCTCCATGCGTGTGCTGGCATCCTGCGAAAACGTGGCCACAAACATTCCCTTGGCCATACTGACGCCATCCAAAACCCGGTCCTTCTGCTCAGGGAGCACTACTTTCCAAGCGGCCTGCTCAGGGTGATTCAGATTCACCGCCACCAGTTTGCCCTTGGGGCTGCCGAAGGTGGTGATCATGTAGAGCGTGTCCTGAATCACGTCCACGGGCTCAAAGCTGGCTGAAATGTCCTTGGCAATAACGATGGGCTTGAGCGTGCCCGTCTTGAAGTATGCGGACATATCCGCCACCGAGAGATCGTTCTTACCCCAGCCATCGCTCACCGCCATGGTGAGCCATTTGCCGTCGCGGCTGAGCCCCGCGCCGGGCACGCGCTTGGGCTCTGTCTGGCGCATGAGTTCGGCGTCCTGGGTATTGGGGGTTCCCAGCCTGTGCCATGCCACAACTCTGCTGTACGGGTTCTTGGTGTCGGTGAGCCGGCTGTACGCAAACCCTGTGCCGTCGGCATTCCAACCACCAAAGTCAACCTTGCCTTCGATGGTGTCCACCAGCAGTTTGCCAGTGGTCAAGTCCAGAATCTTGAGCGTGCTCATTTCGCTGCCCGCAAAACTGGTTCCGTATGCCACCAGCGTGCCTTGCCAACTGGGGTTCCACCAGTCCAGGCTCACCAGTCCCTTGGCGTCCATGGTGTTGGGATCAATGATGGTCTTGGGGGCACCGTCAAATCCTTGGCGCATGCACACCTTGGCTTGGTTCATCATGCCAGTGCGCTCGGTGTAGAAGTAATTGTTGCCCCGCATGGTGGGAGCGCCAATGCTGTCGATGGTGAGCAGCTTTGCAAACTGGCTTGCAAGGGCGGTGCGGCAGGGCAGTGCGTCAAGCACGCTTCGGGTGTGCGCCAGTTGAGCATCCGTCCACGTCTTCACTTCGGCGCTCTCTGCTTCTAGTGGCTCCAGCCAGCGGTAGGGATCGGTGACCGTCTTGCCGTAGTAGGTGTCAGTCACGGGCTTGACAGGAGTGGTGGGCGCGCTGGTCGGGGCGGCGGTAGCGCGCCTGACCTGCGGTTCTGTCATGGAGCACGCGTGCAGCGCGCTGAACGCGAACGGAACCAGCAATGCAATGGCAATCTTCATGGCGGCAAAGGTTACCCACCCCCGCGCGCCGCCTGTGGCCGCCTACGCGTCTATCACGTCGGGAAGATCAAAGAGTTCGGCCGTGAGATTCTCGGGGCCGGTGTCGGTAATCAGCACGTCCGCTTCATAGTGCACGCTCTGCGATCCGTCGGCGGTCCAGATGGGCCACTCGCGTCCCTGCGTGCGAGTCTCGGTCGTGCCTGCAGCGATCATGGGTTCAACGGCCACCAGCATGCCGGGAGTCCAGGGTTTCCAAGCATCGTTCCACTCACCGGGAAAGGTGGGAACTACGTTTGCAATGTACGGCGGGCCGTGAAGAGTGCGACCGATGCCGTGTCCACCCAGACCGCGCACGAGGTGCAACTTGCGCTCCTGCTCAACGCAACCTTGTACGGCCTTGGCCCAGTTGATGAGCGGGCGATGAGGCTGCATCGCTTGAATGCCTCGTCGAAGGCTCTCGCGACCCGCTTCCATGAGCTCATGGGTCAGCGGATCCGGTCGGCCGATGGAATAGGTCCACGCGGCATCGCCGATCCAACCGTGAAAGCGCACCCCCACGTCCACGGAAAAGAGGTCCCCCTTTTGAAGGCCGCGGCGCACGGTGAAGTGCGTTCCGTGGACCACGCAATCGTTCAAGCTCAGGCACGCATGGCTGGGGAATGGGGGATGCCCGCGCACGCGGTAGCCCAGGAAGCAGCTTTCGCAACTGAGATCCGCGAGTGTCTTGCCGACGAACTCGTCAATTTCAGGCGTGGTGAGCCCCGGGCGCAGGTACGCCGCCAGCGCTTGGTGCGTTTGCACAACCTTGCGTGCAGCTTCGCGCGCATGGGACACATCTTTGGGATCTTTGACCAACACGGGGAGGGAGAGAATACCCAGTTACGCCCGCCGAATCTGAAGGTCTTGCCCCAACATGCTGGCGTCCGGGCCGCAATCTGCAACACCGTAGACCAGCGAGCGCTCGTCTGTGTCAGGCAACAGAATGAGATCGCTGCGATAGCCGGGTGCGATCGCGCCGCACTCATGTTGAACTCCCAACACGCACGCGGCATTCCATGTGACTGCCACCATCGCTTCCGCGGGCGTCATGCGCATGAATCGGCAGGCCAGTGCTGCGGCAAACGCCACGCTCGGGCTGGGTGCGGAACCTGGATTCCAGTTGCTGGCCACCGCCACCGCACCGCCGGCGTCAATCAACGCGCGAGCGTCGGTGTAGCGGCCGTCGAGTGCAAATCCGCAAATGGGTAGGGCTACTCCGATGGTTTGACTGGCCGCCAGCGCACGCAGTCCGGCAGGGGAGGTTGCTTCAAGGTGGTCAACGCTGCGCGCACCAAACTCCAGCGCCAGTTCCAGCCCCCCCAAGGCGTTGAATTGGTCAACATGTGCGCGAATGGGCATCTGCAGTTGGCGTGCGCGGGCAAAGAGTGCGCGGCACATTTCCACGCTCCATGATCCTTCCTCGCAGAACGCGTCGACTGCGATGCCAGGTGATCGCTCCGCGGCAACAGGAAGCAGTGCCAGCATTTCTTCCAGTTGCCCGGCATTGGAAGAGTCCACAGCGTGACCTGCTAGAAGTGTGGGCACGACCGGGGCGGGCCACACTCGGCGAACCAAGCGAATGGCATCCAGCATCTTGAGTTCGTTGGCGGCGTCTAGGCCGTATCCCGTCTTCACTTCCACCGCACCCGTGCCGCACGCGCGCATTCGATCCAAGTGTTCCGCCAAGCGGGTGGCCAAGCTCTCAACGGTGGACTGCCGCACGGCGTGCACGGTGGACATGATCCCGCCGCCCTGACGCAGAATCTCAAGGTAGGGAGTACCCGCGCGTTTGAGTTCCCACTCCTGCCACCGATCGCCGGCCCAGCACGCGTGCGTATGGCAATCAATGAGAGCTGGCATCAGCACCCGCCCTCGGCCATCAATTCGAGCTTCCACGCGGCGCATGGACGTGCTGGTGGCTGACACCTCCGCCACTCTGCCGTTCTCGACCACCACATGACCGCTGGGCACCACGCGCAGTTGGTTCATCTGGGCGCCGCGCCTGGCACCTCCATGCTCACTGGGCGTGGCGGTGACAATCCTCACATTCTCAAACGCCACCGATTGCGGTGCCATAGTGGCGCCGACACTACCATGACCGCGTGGAACTCTTCATCATTCGACACGCCAAGGCAGAAGAACCCGACGAGATCAAGTGGGCTGACGATTCGCAGCGTCCGCTGACGCGGGTTGGCGCACAGGAGTTTGAACGCCTGGCCGAACGCCTGGGGCGCTGGAAGCCTTCGGTTGACATGGTGCTGGCCAGCGGCTGGACCAGAGCGTGGGACACCGCCAAGATTCTGCGGTCCACAGCCCGCTGGCCCAAGGCGGCGCGAACCAGCCTGCTGGAGTCTGGCAGCCCCCAAGCAGTGGCCCCGCTGGTGCAGTTGCTCAGCGAGCAACCTGACGACGCACGCATTGTGCTTGTGGGTCATGAGCCGGTGCTCGGGCTGCTGGTGGCCGAGTTGTGCTCTGATTCCAGCGCACGGATTGCCATGCGAAAAGGGGCGGTGGCGTGGTTGGAAGGCAAACCCGGATCAATGAAGCTCAGCGGGCTTCTGGTGCCCGGCATGATGCGCCGCCCATCCTGATATAACCATCATCATGGATCTGCCTCCGAACCGTAAGAAGACCCCATTGGTGGAAGTGGCGTGGGATGGCCCGATTGTGGTGATCAAGCCCAGCGGCCCCAACGTTGGGCAGCGCGAGACTCCCATCATTCAAGAAGACATCGGTCCCTACCTGAAACTCAAGACCATCAAGTTCATGGTGCTTGATCTGAGCGGCGTGGCTTTCATGAGTTCCATGGGGTTGAGCATGTGCATCGGCGCGCGCAATGCCGCGGCCACAGCAGGTGCGCAACCTGTGCTTTACGGGCTGAACAAAGACCTGAAAAGCCTGATGTCCATGATGAAGATGGACAAGCTTTACAAAGTGGTAGACACACAGGCTGATTTGAACAAGCTGCTCGGGCGTTAGTGAGTCACGCCCCACTCGGGCAGATCCGCCGACGCGGCGCCTTCGCCTGCGGGCTTGGCCTTGCGCCGCGACTTCATGGCATTCCAGTCGGGCGACTTGGCCACGCCGTACACCACCACGTCTGCCTTGCCGCGATCTTCGTGACGCAGGGCGTTGGCCTCACCCTTCTGCACGGAAACGGTGAGAATGCGCGCAGAACTTGCGCGCGCCTGAATCTCGCTGATCAAGCCGCCGTCAAACTCACTGTGAAACTGGCCCACAGCGTGAATGATCTTTGCCCCCTTGGGGAGGGCGCGATAGGCCTTGGCAATGCTGTCAGCCATGGTGGCATCCCACACGCGCTGCGGCCGCAGACCGGCGTCCAACTCTTCTTCGGTGGGCGTGCTTCCGTTTTGCGACATGAACGTGCGGAATCGTTCGCGATAGGTATCTGGCGGCGCCTTGGCAGGCAACTCGAACAGCACGCGCTCTTCCGGTGGAAGGGCGATCAGCGCTTCATATCCATCGGTGCGCGCCTTGCGCACGTACGCGCGCGGCGCATTGGCGGCCACCACTCTGGAGCCGCCGCTGCGGCCCTCCTTGGCGGCATCGATCATGGGTTGATAGAACACCACCCATGTGTCTTTGCCCGACCAATTGCGGCTGTTGGTCTGGTCGATGAACTCATCCCTGCTCAGCGTTCCGGCCACGTAGGCGTCAACCAAGTGTTGCTCGTTGCGCTCCAGCATTTCCAAGCTCACCACGCTGCCTGGCCATGCCGCGATCGCTTCTTGCACCAGGGTCACTTGCACCAAGTGGGCGCTGGCGTCATCGTGCTGTTCACCCACCACCACGATGTCCGCCCAGTGCATTCCCTCCCACAAGTCAGTCCATGTGAGTGGCTTGCCCGTGGTGCCTTCGAACATCGCCAGCATGTACGGGCTCTCCTGCACATGCGGAGTAATGTTGGACCCTGGTTCTGGCTGGTAGTACCACGCCCAGTCGGCGTACGGGTTGCGCGTGCTGCATGCGGCCAGCAGCACAATCGCCGCACCAAGAAGTGCGGCGGGCAGGTGGAGTCGGAACGGATTCGTGCGCATGC
Organism: uncultured Isosphaeraceae bacterium; assembly: GCA_964640485.1. Classification (GTDB taxonomy): domain Bacteria; phylum Planctomycetota; class Phycisphaerae; order Phycisphaerales; family SM1A02; genus CAZXGD01. The sequence continues at coordinate 6,837 of CAZXGD010000008.1, forward strand.
GAGAACACGCAGTCTACGGCGGAAGCGCGGGTTAGAGATCCGCCGCGCTTTGCTCCACCACGCGGCCATCCACCAAGTGAACCACGCGATCGGCGCGCGCGGCGATCCACTGGTCGTGCGTCACCATGACAATGGTGAGCCCCGCGCGGTGTTGCTCCGCGATCATGTCCAGAATCTGCGCGCCAGTGTGCGCGTCGAGGTTGCCGCTGGGTTCGTCAGCAAGCAGCACCTGCGGATTGCGCATGAGGGCGCGCGCGATCGCCACGCGTTGCCGCTCGCCGCCCGAGAGTTCCGCGGGCCGATGGCGAAAGCGATGGGCCAAGCCGAAGCCCTCCAGCAGCGCATGGGCACGCGCGCGAATCTCCGTCTTGCGGCGCAGCCACTCCCAATGGCCGATGCCGATCATGGCGGGGATCATGGTGTTCTCAATGATCGTGAGTTCGGGCAGCAGGTGATAGAACTGAAAGACGAACCCAATGTGCTCATTGCGGTAACGGTCCAGCCTGCGCGGTCCAAAGCGGCTGACGCTTTCGCCTCGGAAATGAACCGTGCCCTTGTCCGGCCGATCCAAGCCACCCATCAGATGAAGCAGAGTGCTCTTGCCGCTGCCGCTTGAGCCGAGCACCGCCACCCATTCGCCCTCCTTCACGGAGAGCGTGGCACCCTTGAGTACCGGCACTTCCACGCGACCCATTTGATACGTGCGGTGCACGTCCTGAGCGGTGATCAAGAACTCTCCGTGCGCGGCCGTGTGTTCGCTGGCGCGCATGGCGGAAGGTGGGGTTGAGGAGGGCAATGCATTCATGACCAACTACTCGTACCTCAGTGCGCGCACGGGATCGATGTCGGCTGCGCGAGCAGCGGGCACCGCTGCGCCTAGCACGCTAAAGACAATGGCTCCCACGCACGTTCCCAGTGCGCTCCACCAATCCACTGCGCTTGGAATGCGCGTGAAGTAATACACGGCGGGGTCCCACACCAGAAACCCGCGGTGAAGCATGAGCCCGGTGGCAGCGCCGGCCACCACCAACGTTCCAATCGCCCACATGAGGCTTGAGAGTGCGCGTTGATGAAACAGGCTGCGAAGTGTGAGCAAAGCCATCACTCCAGCCAAGACATAGCCCATCACCCACACCCACGTTGGGGAGTCATGGCCCATCGCCTCATGAATGTCATTGATTCGGCGGACCACCACCCAACCTAAGAACGTTCCGGCAGCGGAACCGGCTACCCCCACCACGAGTCCATACCGAAGAAAGATCCACAGCACGCCGGCGCGCGACGCTCCCACTGCACGCAGAATCCCAATGTCCCGCGTCTTCTCGCTGACGATGGACCAAAAGATGGCCAGAATGAGCCCTGCGCAGACCAAGTACGTGATGGAAAACAAGATCCGCATCATCTGTCGTTCTTTTTCTACCGGACCGATCAGATCTCGCAGACGTTGCTCCCAGGTCAAGATGGTCACGTTGCCGGTGGGCGCTGAAGGTGGACGCGGAGGTTGAACCATCAGCGTTCGGTCCTCAGCTTTGCGCGTGTAAAACTTTTCGTAGGCAGCAGTAGCGCTCGCGGCCAATTGAGCGGGGGTGACTCCAGGGGCAGCACGAATCAGAATCTGCGTGGCCTTGGCGGGGCTCTTGCCGCGCAGCGGATAGTTGCCGTTCGCGTCAGGCTCCGCGCTGGTGTCCACGATGTCTGCGGCGTCCAGTCGCAGCATCTCCTGCCCATCCTTCAGCGGAATGAACACGCGATTCTTGTCCACCTGAAAGACCCCGCTCATCACCTCATTCACCACGCGAAAGACCCGGCTGATGGACTGGCTGACCGCGCCGCGTTCGCTGATTGGAACCAACGTCACGGTCACTTCGTGAAAGGGCATCCACCAGCGCTCTGCGCCATCGCGCGTGCGATAGCTGCCGTCGTTCTGGCGTTCGTACACCACGCTGACATGGATTCCCAGCAGCGCACCTGGCAGGCCGCGCTCAGGATCATGCATGGAGTGCGCCGCCTGTTCCCACAGAGGGTCGATGGTCAATCGAGGGTCGTCGGCCTTCATGAGCTTGGCCGCTTCCGAATCTTTGGGGCGCTTCCAATAGATGGTGTCGTCAAATCCGGTCACCTTGGAGAAGCTCGTGGGCTCGATGGCCCAGATGTTGGCGGTGACCACGTCTTTGTTGGGGCCGTCTGGATAGGGCATGCGCACCAAGCCAAACGTGTCCACCAAGGGCGTGGCTGCGGCCACTTCTGGAAGCTTCTCAAGATCCTGGATCAACTCTTGGTAGTAAGGAATGCCTTGAACGGGATAGTTGATCACCACGTCGCCCATGAGCGTGCGGCCCGATGCTTTCAGCGCGTCCAAAAACCCGGTCATCACGCTCACCACGATGATGACCAGTGCCACACACAGTGCAACCGCACCAACCGCAATGAGCGGAATGATGCGCGTGGTGAGGTACCGGCGAACCAAGAGTCTGGTGTAGACACCCATAGTGAGCAAGGGGATCGAATGCTAGCGGCGTAGACCTGCGGGTGCGCCGAATGGAACGACGATCACACGACCCCGGTACGGCTTGGAGGGTGGAACGGTCAGGCCGCGCTTGGGTGCTGCGATGGTGGCGGTCGCGTGTGCCTTGACCGCCGCACCGTGAGGAACGCCGCTGTCAGTATCGAGCCCCGTGGGAAGGTCGATCGAAAGTACCCACGCACCACGAGTTCGGTGTGCATTCACCGTATTCACAGCACGGAGCAGTTCACCGGACAGGGGCCGAGCAATGCCCGTACCCAAGAGTGCGTCGATGATCACGGTTGGCGCGCCGTCTTTGGTCTTCACGTTGAGTGCACGCCATGCCGCGCGTGCATCCGCAGCATCCGAACCCTTGACGGGTACGCCAACTTGAATCACACGCACGGGCACCGCCGCCAGAGCCAGGTGTCGAGCTGCCACATAGCCATCGCCGCCATTCCCACCCGGACCGCAGAACACAAGAATGCTCCCGCGCCCCCCGGTGCGCCTCCACCGTGTGTGAGCAAGCTCAGCGCATCCTGCACCTGCATTCTCCATGAGCAGTCTGGTGCTCACGCCAAACTTGCGGACGGCCTGCACGTCAAGCGCGCGGGCTTGCTGCAGCGACAGCGGTGGGGCGAAAGCCGAAGGAAGCATGGGGCGAATGCTAGGTTTGCACACGCACCTGCGAGAGTCCGTCTACGCTGCACAGTCTTCCGTGGATGCCTGAGCCACCTTGTTCCATGCACACTGTTGACATCATTCTCGCGCTGCTTGCCCTAGCCACCCTCGCGGAGTTGGGGTACTCAGCCGTGGTTGCGGTTCGCGGCGTGCGCGAGTCGCGAGAAGCGCCGTTTGTCAGGGATGCGCTGCGCGGCCCCCAGCCCGCAGCGTGGCCTGGAGTGTCGGTGGTCGTGCCAGCCCACAACGAAGAACGGGTGGCTGCCGCGTGCGCCAAGTCCATTCTGGCCAGCAACTATCCCGAGTTGGAGTTGATCTTTGTGCTCGACCGCTGCACCGATGGCACACGGGCAAGTTTGGAACCCATTGCGGCCGCAGATTCACGATTGCGCATTGTGGACAACGCAGCATGCCCCTCAGACTGGGCGGGAAAGTGCAACGCAGCTCGCGTGGGCGCAGACCAGGTGCGCCACGACGTGATTCTCTTTACCGACGCCGACACTGCCTTTCATCCGGATCTGCTCCGGGGTAGCGTGGCCATGCTCCGAGCCCAAGGGTGGCAGATGGTCAGCTTGTTCAGCGCCCCCACGCACGATCACTGGTTTGAAAACGTGGTGCAGCCCGTCGCCAGCATTTCATTGCTCAAGATCTTTCCCATCCGCCGGGCCAATGCCGGCCCCATGCGCCGCGCCTTCGCCAACGGACAATTCATGCTCTTTGAGCGTGCGGCCTACGAAGCATTGGGGGGCCACCACGCGGTCAAAGAAGACCTGCTTGAGGATCTTGGGTTTGCGCGCCGCATGAAGCGCGCGGGAATGCAGCAGGGTGTGGGTGTGTCCGGTGGCATGCTCACGGTGAGCATGTATGACAATTGGAGCGCGTTCCGCAGCGGCTGGCGACGCATCTTCATTGAGAGCTGTGTTCGCAATCCCGGGCGCCTGCGCACGCAGGCCGCGCATCTGTTGCTGTTGAACGTTGTTCTGCCGGTGGCGAGATTGGCATTGATCGCGTTGGCATTGGGTGCCATGCTGGCGGACTGGCCTGTCACCCATATGGTGGCACTTGCCGCACTGGTTCTTGGGCTGGCAGCTTGGGCGGCTCGGTTGGCGAGCTTGATCACGGTCTACGCCCTGTGTCAGTTCCCCCTTTGGTCGGTGTTCTTCAACTCGCTGGCCAGCGTGGCCGTGGCGGGAATCTTTGTGCAGGGAGCACGCGACCTGGTTAAGCGCACACCCGTGAAGTGGGGTGGCAAGCAGTATGTGCTGCAACCGACCAACCATTAGTGCGGGCCCTCAATCTCACCCATGAACATACTTCTCACAAACGATGATGGCATTGAGGCGCCCGGAATCCTTGCGCTGTATGACGCCATCGCGAGCTTGGGCAACGTGCATGTGGTGGCACCGGCAGACATGCAGAGTGCCTCCAGCCACGGCATCACCTTTCACCGTCCGCTGATGACCCGCACGGTTCTTGTGAAGGATCGCATGGAAGGACTCGCGGTCGAGGGCCGGCCCGCAGACTGCGTCAAGGTGGGGCTCCGCGCACTTTGGCCGGAGTGGTACGGCCCCAACGCGCGCCCCGACATTGTGATTAGCGGCATGAACGCGGGTGCCAACGTGGGAATCAACATCATTTACTCTGGCACCGTCGGAGCGGCGGTGGAGAGCGCATTTCTGGGGGTGCCTTCCATCGCTGTGAGTTTGCATTTGGGCGACCGCTCGCGCACGCACTTTGCGCGCGCCGCCCAGATTGCGCGGCACGGAATCGATCAGGTTCTTCAGTGGCCGCTTGATCCGCACCGCATCATTAACCTCAACGTGCCGCGCACTGAAAGTGCAGACGCTCCCCTTCCGCCCATTCGCGTGGTTGGCATGAACGTCGGCGCAGGCATTGATGGCTATGAGCGACGATCGGCGCCCGGCGGGCAGGTGTACTACTGGCCCTCGGGCAATGGCATGGAGTTCACGCACACCGCCGAGGACTCCGATGTTGAAGCATTGGCCGAGCGATTCATGACCATCACTCCGCTCTATTACGACTTGACCGACCGCCCGGCCTTGAGTGCATGGAAGGACAGACTCGATCGCAGGTAGCGGCGTTAGAGCAAAAGCCGCAACTGCACTTTGACAGTCTCATTGGCCTTCAGTTCGTTGATCTGCTTTCCTGTGGCGCGCCAGCGATACAAGCTGTCCAGAATGGGGCCATCAATATCTGGTGATCCGCTGCTTGAATCGATACTGGCCCGCACCGCCGTGCCTTCGCGGTTGAACCAAATGCTCACGATGGGGGGTCGCCCACGCGTGGTGATCTGCGTGAGCATGTCAAAGAGAGGTCGACGGGTCTTGAGTTGCACGCCCCGCGCCGAGATGAGCTTTCCGTTCTTCCAGTCTGCGGGGAGCGTTTCAATCTTGGAGGACGCAGGGCTTTCCAAATCACTGAGCGATCCTTCGCCGCCTGTTCCCGGGACGGGCGAGTTGCCTTGGCCTCCGCCTTTGCCGGCTGTTCCGGGAGCAGCGTCTTTGGGCCCATCTGTGGGCTTAAAGGGCGATGCAACGCCGCCGTTTTCAGACTTCTCGGTGGGAGGGTCCGCAGGTGCAGGTGGCGTGGGAGGCGTGGGAGACGTGAGCGTGGGGGGCGGTGTGACTGGCGGCGTAACAGGAGGCGTGACAGGAGGCGTGACTGGAGGCGTGACTGGAGGCGTAACGGGAGGCGTGGGGAGTGGAAGTTCAGGGGCGGCCGGAGCGGGCGTCAGCAACTCGGGCTTGGCGACCTCTGGTGGGTGGGGTTGCGTGGCATCGCTGGGCGCGATGATCGGTGGTGGTGGGGCAGTCGGAACAGGTGCGGCGGGCTGGACCGGTTCGGGAACGGTGCCCGGAGTCAGCGCCGGAGGTGTGGTCTGGGGCTCCGGCGCGGCGGGTGCAGCGGCCACGGTGATCGGCGTGTTTGGAGCGCCTCCGCCACCACCGTCTCCCTCTCCGCCCTCTGAACGTCCAAAGTTCGGGGTTCCCTTTCCGCCCGAATCGCCCATGCGATAGGCGGCTTGGTCCACTTCGGAAAGACGCGCCATGTGTTCTTCGTAAGCGTCCCGCCCAATCACAACCATGCTGTTCACATCACCGTCGTCAGAGCCCAGGGTGACCTCCTCTGAATCGGGATATGCGGGCACCGGCTTCACCGGTTCGGGTTGGCTTTGCTTTGGTGGAGGAGGCGGCGCGGGCGGCGAAGACGGCGAAGGCGGCGCGGGCTCCTCGGGTTTGGGCTCCTTGGAAGGCTCCCGTTCCGGAGCCTTTTCAGGTTCCTTCTCCTTCTTCGGCTCCTTCTTGGCCTCATCCTTGGGCTTGCGCTCGGGAGCGGGCGCGGTGCGATCTTGACTCTTGGGAGTGGGTGCCCCTTCAGCACTGCGTTCTGAAAACCAACTTGCCAACTGTGGACTAAAGAGCGTGGCGTGGAACGCGATGCTAAAAGCCACGCCCAATGTCAGGGCGAGTCCGGTGCGTTCGGCTGGTACTCGCGGGAGTCCCATGCGAGTTCAAGTTTAGGGTGCATCGGCAGGGGGGCGCGGTGCCATTCCGGGGCGTCCTACCAGATTCACTGTGATGTTCAGCGTGCGCAGGCGATCCCAGAGGTCTGTAAGCCTTGGAGCCCGATCGACCGTGCCCTCACCATCGGCAATCGCCAAGTACACGACCGTCTTGCGGTCGGCATCAATTTTGCGCTTGACGCGCGCAGTGATGTCCTCAATGGGCACCGGTTCGCGGTCCACAAAGGTTTGTCCAGCTAAGTCCATTGAAATGGTGAGCGCTGGCGCGGGCGTGGCAGCCTTGGAACTGCTGAACTGCCGCAGGTGCATGGGCACAATGTCAACGCGCATGAGCGTGGCGGTGGCATAGATGAAGTACGTGAGCAAAAACGTCATCACATCGATCAATGGAATGAGCTCGATGCGAGGATGGATGGGGCTGCGACGCAGACGGCGCATACAGGCAGATCAGCGTACCGAATGCTGCTATCCTCACACGCGCGCAGCCGTCAGCATGGATTCTCGCGCCTTACAGGAGCCAACGCCAGTGCCAGTGAACGAGTGGTCCGACCGCATCCACATCGCCGAACTTCAGGACGATCCCTCATTCAGCGAGGATTTGCTGAACCTCACCCGGCACTTTGCCGAACGCCCCTCAGCCAAAGCGCCTGATGTGATCCTTGACATGAGGCAATTGCACTTTCTGAATTCATCCAACATCAGCCAGTTGCTCCGGCTGCGCAAAGCGGCCATGACTGCAGGCTCTCAAGTGCGAATCTGCGGTGTGAGCGACCGGATTTGGGGGGTACTGCTGGCCACGGATCTGGACCGACTCTTTGACTTTAGCGAAGACGTCACGACAGCCTTGGCTGCGCTGCAAGTCTCCCGCGGGTAATCCGTGGGGGCGCCTAACTACGCGTCCTTAGGATTTTTGGAACCTGATTCGTCCGACCCGGGAGGTTCTGGCGCATTCTTGTCGGTTTCAGAGTCGCCATCGTCGCCCGCCACCACCTTGGCCACCGCAGCCACGAGGTCTCCCTCGGCCAGCGAGACCAATCGCACGCCCTGCGTGTTGCGGCCCACTTGGCGAATCTGCGCGGCGCTGATGCGCACCATCATGCCGCTCTTGGTGGTAAAGATCAGGCTGTCCTGTTCAGCCACACAGCGCACGCCGATCACCTGGCCATTGCGCCCCTCGGTGCGGATGTCAATGCGCCCCTTGCCGCCTCGGCTCTGCACGCGTGTGCCGCCATCTTCCTGCTGCACGAGGTATTCGCGCATATTGGTGCGCTTTCCAAAGCCGCTTTCGCAGACGGTGAGCAAATCACTGGTGTCATCGCACACCACTCCGCCCACCACGGCATCGTTGTCCGCAAGATCAATTCCATTCACGCCCGCAGCGTTTCGGCCCATCACGCGCGCATCATTCTCGTCGAATCGAATGCTCATTCCTGCAGCGGTGGCCAGAAGAACATGGTCAGTGCCGCAGGTCAGCAGCACGTCCACCAAGCCGTCCCCCTCATTCAAACTAAGCGCGATGATGCCGGCGCGATTGACATTTCGGTACTCCTGCAGAGCGGTGCGCTTAACTCTGCCCTTGGCAGTCAAGAAGAAAAGGAAGTCCTCTCTCTTCTCAAAACGTGCCACGGGGCGCCACGCGCAGATTCGCTCATCGGGGCGCAACTCCAACAGATTCTGAATGGCACGCCCCTTGGCTGTGCGCGCGGCCTCTGGAATCTGCCACACCTTGATTTTGAACACGCGCCCGGTATCGGTGAAACAGAGCAAATCGTCATGGCTGCTTGAGACGAACAGATGCTCCACAAAATCGCCGACCTCATCATCGCCCGTCGCCGCTGCGCGCGCACCAATGATGCCGCGCCCGCCCCGCCCCTGCACGCGATAGGTGTCAACCGGCAGGCGCTTCACGTAGCCCTTGCGGCTCACGGTGACCACCACCTCATGCTCAGGAATCAGGTCTGCCATTTCAAAGTCTTCGGCCTCTGCTCCCTCGATGGTGGTGCGCCGCGGATTGGCAAACTTCTCCTTCACCTCCAGCGTGTCCTCGCGCACGATGTCCATCACCAGTCGATCGTCCGCCAAAATTGCCTCAAGCCCTTCGATCTCATCCACCAAGCGCGAAAGTTCGGCGGCCAGCTTCTCAACTTCAAGCCCCACCAACTGGATGAGCCGCATGGCTCCGATGGCCTCAGCCTGCACTTTGGTTAGGCGCACGCCATCGGGTTCGGTGCGGGCGATCACCGCCGATGGGATCAAGGCCGCATGTTTGTGATCGCGGGCAATCCTAAAGGAACGCGCCATCAGCGCTTCAATCGCCTCTTCGCGTGAGCGCGAGGCACGGATGATGCGAATGACCTCATCAATGTCGCACACGGCGTAAATCAAGCCTTCAAGCTTGTGAGCCTGCTGTTTGGCCTGACGCAAGAGGAAGGCCGTGCGCCGACGGATGACCTCTTTGCGGTGTTCGATGTAATGGTCGATCAGGTTGCGCAGCGGCAACGTTCGCGGCTGGCCATTCACCAGCGCGATATTGATAATGCTCACCGTGTCCTGCAGGGGGGTGAACTCGTAGAGCTGCTTCTCAACCACTGCCGGGTCGGCGCCCTTCTTGAGCACAATCACAATGCGCGTCTGCGCATCACGACCGGAGTGGTTCTTGACATCCGCAATATCCGGAATGCGATCCGCACGGCTCACGTCAACGATCTTCTCGATGAGTGAACTCTGCACCACCTGGTAGGGGATCTGATCGATGACGATGGCGTCGCGCGTGCCATCCTTTTCCAGGTGCACCTTGCCGCGCACCACCAAGCGGCCACGGCCGGTGGCGTACGCCTCAACGATTCCGCGCCGACCGATGATGGATCCACCCGTCGGAAAGTCCGGGCCGGGAACGAACTTGATCAGCTCTTCCAACCCGATCTCCGGGTTGTCAATCACCGCCACAATGGCGTCGCAAATCTCGCCAGGATTGTGCGGAACCATGCTGCTGGACATCCCCACCGCAATGCCATTGGACCCGTTCACCAAAAGATTGGGGAACTTGGCGGGGAGTACGGTGGGTTCCTTTAAGCGGTCGTCGTAGTTGGGCTTAAAGTCGACCGTTTCTTTGTCGAGGTCTTCCATCAAGGCCACAGCGGCGGCAGTCATGCGCGCTTCCGTGTAACGCATCGCCGCAGGGGGGTCGCCTTCGATCGAACCAAAGTTGCCCTGCTTGTCGATCAGCAGCGCACGAGTCTTCCAACTCTGACCCAGATTCACCAGCGTGGGGTAGATCACGCTTTCGCCATGGGGGTGATAGTTACCGCTGGTGTCGCCGCAGATCTTGGCGCATTTGATGTGCTTGCGCCCGGGTGACAGGTTCAGGTCATGCATGGCCACCAGAATGCGCCGCTGTGAAGGCTTGAGACCATCGCGCACATCGGGCAGCGCGCGATCCATGATGGTGCTCATGGCGTACGTCAGGTAGCTGTCGTGCAGCTCCTTTTCGATCTCAATGTCAATCAGCCGGTCCATGACCGGTGCGGGAATCTCGGGCTTGTCTGGTGTCTCAGCCATGGGTGTCTTGGAGCATGGAAATGATACCCGAAACCCCGCGCACTATGCCATGGAGCGCGCTCTTTCCCGCCCGTGAAACGGTGTGTTTTGCAGCCAAACAGTATCGTGGTACGCGATGTCCACACCCACCATCATTTACACGCATACCGACGAAGCTCCCGCGTTGGCCACGTACTCATTCCTGCCCATCATCCGAGCGTTTACCACGCCTGCGGGGATTGATGTTCAAACTCGCGACATCTCATTGGCGGCCCGAATCATCGCCAGTTTTCCCGAGTTGCTCAAGCCTGAACAGCGCACCCCAAACGCGTTGGCAGAGCTTGGGCGCATGTGTCTTACTCCCGACGCCAACATCATCAAGCTGCCCAATATCAGCGCTTCGGTACCGCAGCTCAAAGGCGCGATCGCTGAACTTCAGGGGCAGGGCTACGCGATTCCAAACTATCCGGAGGAACCCAAGACTGACGCCGAGCGCGACGCCAAGGCGCGGTACGACCGCGTGAAGGGGAGCGCGGTGAATCCAGTGATCCGCGAAGGCAACAGCGATCGACGGGCGCCGAAGGCGGTCAAGGAATACGCCCGAGCCAACCCGCACACCATGGGGGCATGGAGCGCCGACAGCAAGGCGCACGTGGCCAGCATGACCGCCGGCGACTTCTTTGGCAATGAGCGTTCCATCACCATGCCAGCAGCCACCACCGCGCGCATTGAATGCGTGGACTCAGGCGGAAAGTCTGTCGTGCTCAAGGATGGCATCGCACTTGAAGCCGGGGACGTGTTGGACGCCACCTACATGAGCAAGCGCGCGCTTGTTGACTTTCTGCAGCAGCAGATTGCGGATGCCCGTGCCACCGGAGTGCTCTTTAGCCTGCATTTGAAGGCCACCATGATGAAGGTGTCCGACCCCATCATCTTTGGACATGCAGTGCGCGCGTTCTTTCAGCCCGTGTTTGACAAGCACGCGGCCACGCTGGCCACGCTGGGCGTGGACGTCAACAATGGTTTTGGAGACCTTCTCTCCAAGATTGCCACGCTGCCAGAAGCAGAACGCAAGGCCATCGACGCAGACATTCAGGCCGCGTACGCCGCTGGTCCGGGTATCGCCATGGTTGACTCTGATCGCGGCATCACCAATCTCAATGTGCCCAGCGACGTGATTGTGGATGCCTCGATGCCCGCGATGCTGCGCGAAGGGGGCAAGATGTGGAACGCCGCGGGCAAGACTCAGGATGCGAAGGCCGTGATTCCTGATCGCAGCTACGCGGGCGTGTATCAGGCGGTGATCGACTTCTGCAAGGCCAAAGGAGCATTCGATCCGCGAACCATGGGCAGCGTGCCCAACGTGGGGCTCATGGCTCAAGCCGCAGAAGAGTACGGCAGCCACGACAAGACCTTTGAAGTGAAAGCCGCGGGCACCTTTCGCGTGGTGGATGCCGCCGGCACCGTGCTCCTTGAGCATGCGGTGCAGCCGGGCGACATCTGGCGCGCGTGCCGCACCAAGGATGCAGCCATTGCCGATTGGGTCAAGCTCGCGGTCACCCGCGCGCGAGCCACGCAAGTTCCAGCGGTGTTCTGGCTTGATGAAAAGCGCCCCCATGATGCGCAGATCCTCAAGAAGGTGCACGCCTACCTCAAGAACCACGACACCACCGGGCTCGAGATCAAGTTCATGACCCCCGCCGATGCCTGTCGCTACAGCCTGCAGCGAATGAAAGATGGCAAGGACACCATCTCTGTCACAGGAAACGTTCTGCGCGACTACCTGACCGATCTCTTTCCGATCCTTGAAATTGGCACCAGTGCCAAGATGCTTTCCATCGTTCCCCTCATGAATGGTGGTGGACTCTTTGAGACTGGTGCAGGTGGATCCGCCCCCAAGCACGTGCAGCAGTTCAACGCCCAAAACAGTCTTCGCTGGGATTCGCTCGGGGAGTTCATGGCGTTGGCGGCGAGCTTTGAACACCTGGCCGCCCGAACGGGCCACGCTCGCGCCAAGTTGCTCGCCCAAACACTTGACGCCGCCACCGCGGAGTACCTGCGCAACAACAAGGGCCCCGCACGCAAAGTTGGCGAACTTGACAACCGAGGCAGTCACTTTTATCTCGCCCTCTATTGGGCTCAGGCGCTGGCGGCACAAACCACGGACAAGGAACTGGCCGCGCACTTTGCACCGATCGCCGCCGACCTCACCAACAACGAACACAAGATTGTGGCGGAGTTGAATGGTGTGCAAGGCAAGCCGGTGGATATCGGCGGCTACTACCACCCCGATCCACAGAAGGCGTCCAATGCCCTACGACCGAGTGCCACGCTCAACGCGATCATCGGTCAAGAGGTGGGAGTGGGGGTGTAGGCGGTCACCGCGCGGCGGCGGCTCCCAAGAGCACCAGATACTCCACATTGCCCGGTACGCCCTTTTTTTTGCTGGACTTCCCACCGGTTAAGGGGCTTTGCGTGCTGGCCAGCACCTGGGCGCCGAGCGCTGGCATGTCCCTCACCACTCGTTCCAGCACGTGCGGTGCTCTCTCTTGTGGCAGAAACCCATCTTGCAGGAGTGATTTCTCTTCTGGCAGCAGTTCGTAGTGCGGCTTCACCAATGTAATCACGCGCCCTCCGGGCCGCAGCCATCTCAGTGCGGCGGGCACAGCCAGTCGCTGAGGGGTCCACGCCAGGTCCACAACCACCCAGTCCACGCGATCCGCCGGCGGCTCTGCGTGCAAGGCGTTTGTTCTCTCGCGCGTGTCCACGCGAGGGTCACTCCGCAGTTTCCACGCCAGCGTTCCGTAGCCGGTGTCCACGGCGATGACTTTGGCGGCACCGCGCTGCAACAGGCAATCCGTAAACCCACCCACGTTGCAACCAAAATCCGCGCACACCAGTCCAGCGGGCTCCACCGCAAACGCGTGAAGCGCATGCGCCAATTTCAGCCCCGCGCGTGAAACGAATGGACACTCCGGGTCAGCCACCGGAGCAGCCTCCGCGCTGCGTGCGCGCGCTACGCACCAGACGGCCCAGTCATATTCACGCCCACCACGGCGATACCCGCGCGATCTGCAGCCGCCAACACCTGTGGGCGGTCCACCAAGATCACCCGTCCAACACCCAGCGCCAAACATCCAGCGCCCGCGGCGGCCATCTTGTCAATCGTGCGCACACCAACGGTGGGTACGTCGCTTCGCATGTCGTGGCCAACGCGCGCGGTCTTGAGGAGTGTCCACCCCTTGGCGCGGCAGAGCGTGCCCGTGCGCTCGATCATGGCATCGGTGCCTTCAACGGCCTCCACCGCCACCACGTCTCCGTCCCGCACGGTAATCGCCTGGCCAACATCAAGCGCGCTCACGCGCTCAAGCAGCGGCCAGCCAAAGGCGATGTCCGCCTGCGCGCGTTGGTCGGGTTGCACACGGCCCATGACGCCAGCATCGGCCATGTGTTCTGGAATGTATCGCGTGCTGTCGATGAGCGTCACTCCACCTTCTTGCAGTTGGTCGGCCAACACGCGGAGCAGCGTGCTGCTGCGTCTGTCGTGGCGCAGCCGACGATACCAAAGGTCAATCGTTCGCAGGTCGGGTAGATCACGCACCGCCTTGAGCACGCGCCAGGGGTCGTGCATGCGCGCCTTGCTCACGCGCCCCACCATCGTGGCTTCATGGACACCCGCCTTGTTCAAAATGCGAATCCACTTTCCCAACTGCAAGAGCCCCGCTTCGTGGAACTCATCGCAATGCTGGCGCAACTCAGGAACGTAATGGTGGCGCAACCCAACGCACACCACGCGACGCCCCACAGCCCGCATGCCCTTTGCCACCAGAACCGGCAGTTGCGTTTCGCCGGCAATGAGTCCAGCCTGTGGCACTTGAGCCGGGTCGGTCATGTGGGTTCGCCTCCGCGCCTTGCACCCATCGGAAGAAAGTCAGCCGCGTGGTACGCCGTGGCTTCGTGCGCGAGCAGCGCATCCAATGCCACAGTGGGTGTGGGTGCCACTGTCAGAATGCGTCGGATGGCAGGGCGCACAAAGCGGTGCTCAATGCCATGATCAATCAGCACCAGAAGCGGGTCGTAGTACCCCTCGTGATTCACAATGGCGATGGGCTTGTGGTGATCACCCAGCTGACGGGCCACCAAAACCTCAAAGAACTCCTCGTAGGTGCCCAGTCCGCCCGGCAGCATCAGAAATCCGTCCCCTTTGTCCATCAAGATTCTGCGGCGCTGCTGCATGGTGTCCACCGAAAGCAGTTCGTCGCAGCCATCCCAACCTTGCTCGAGGGCGCGCAGTTTGTGCGTGATGACTCCCGTCACCTTTCCACCGCGCTCCTTGCATGCTCGCGCGGTCTCACCCATCAGACCGATCGATCCGCCGCCGTACACCAAGCCAATTCCGCGATCGGCCAGCCCTTGGCCCAACGTTCGGGCCATCTGGGCATAGTGGGGTTCCAGAGCTTCGCTGGAGGAGCAATAGACCGTGACGGCTTTTACCACTTGCGTAGTATTGCCGGGCGCGCGTGTGCGCGGTACGCCCGGCCGTTGCATACTGTGCATCCGTGGACTCGCCCAACACGTTGCCTGCCCCCGTCATAGTCGTGGCCCTGGGTGCTCTGGGGTTGCTGCTGGCGGCACCGTTTACAGCACTGCTGATTGCCTGGGGGCTGCGCACGGGCGCACTGGACTCAGCCGGCGCTGCAGGTCATTCCAAGGAATTGCGGCGGGTTCCCAACATCGGTGGAATTGCAATTGCGTGCGCGGTTTTGCTGCCTTTGGGGTTGGCTCTGCTGGCGGCGCAGATCCTCACCCCAGATCGCATGCACTCTCTGGCGCCCTCTCTCTCGGCCAGCGTGGCCCGATTGCCGCAGGCGGTGCAGCCCGCGTTTGCCATCCTCGTAGGCGCGTTGTCCATGCATCTGATCGGGCTTTGGGATGACCGCCGCGCCATACCCCCGATGCCCAAGCTCCTCATGCAAGTGGTGGTGGCCCTGGGAACGGTGATCTCTGCAGACGTCCGCGTACTTACATTGTTGGACTCCTACCCAGGCGGCGTGGTGCTCAGCGTGGCACTCACCACCGTGTGGATCGTGGCTCTTTGTAACGCAATCAATTTCTTGGACAACATGGATGGACTGGCAGGGGGAGTGAGCGCCATCGGCGCACTCTCGCTTTGCATCGGCGCGTGCATTGCACGGCAGTGGCTCACGGCGGCCATGTTGGCGCTACTGGTGGGCGCCCTCTGCGGGTTTCTGCTCTTCAACGCGCCGTGGACCCAACGCCGCAGCGCACGCATCTTTATGGGCGATGGCGGATCACTACTGGTTGGCTTTTTGCTGGCCATCCTTGCGGTGCGCATTGTGTTTGTGAACATTGACGAACCCAGTTACGCCTTGGGAACACACTGGTATGGAGTGCTGGCGCCGATCGTCATATTGGCCGTGCCTCTCTATGACACGTTCACCGTGACGGTGCTTCGCCTGATGCAGGGACGAAGCCCCATGGTTGGCGATCAGCAGCACTTTTCCCATCGTTTAGTCATGCGCGGGCTATCAAAACGGGGTGCAGTGGCCGTGATCTGGGCCCTTGCAGGAATCTGTGGTGTGAGCGGATTGCTGCTGGGCACAGCTGCACCCTGGCAGGCGGCATTGCTTGCACTGCAGGTGGCGCTGGTCATCGGTGCACTTGCCGGTTTAGAGCGCCCCATGCTGGAAACACTGCACGGTGGCCGCGCCAAAAAGCGAACCCCATGACCGAACCTAGCACGCGACCTTCGCTGGTTCAGCGCGCGGCACTCGCTGCCGCGGTGTGCTTGGCAGGGTTGGCGATTCTTCGGGCAATGGTGTGGATTGTTCCCGCGCTTTACTTTGATGTGGATCCAGCGTGGGACCCATGGCCCGCTCCCGCATGGGGCCCGGCGCAGGCGCTCCTGGCTGACGTGTGCTCCCTTCTGCTGGTTGGATTCATCTATTGGGTTTGCAGTTCACGGGCACGCGCAGCAGATGCCGTGGTGGCGCTCGCCGCGCTGGTGCCGGCCGTTTCCATCATCGTTCACGCTCACTTCAGCGCAGATGATTTGTGGCGCGGCAGCGGCTGGCTGGCAGCGTTTGTTTCGGCGGCCGCGCTGTGGACCGCGGCGCGGTGCCTGCCGCGTGGCGCGGCGCTTCGCGCGTCGCTGCTCGCGGTGTTGCTGGCTGTTGCGGGCCCGCTGCTTCTGCATGCTGCGGCGCAGATCTTTGTGGAACACGGCCAGACCGTCGCTCAATACACAGACCACAAAGAATCGATGCTGGCAGCTCGGGGGTGGAGTGTGGACTCCCCTCAAGCGCTCATGTTTGAGCGGCGCTTGATGCAAGTTGAGGCCACAGGTTGGTTTGGACTTTCAAACATCATGTCTTCTCTTGCGGGAGCCATGGCCGTGGCGCTCGGTGCCATGGCGGTGGTGGGTTGGCGGCACTTGGAACGGGGAACCGCTCTCCTGCTCACGGCGGCGGCCATAGGGTGTGGAGGAGTGGTTGCCGTCAACGGCTCCAAGGGCGCAATCGTGGCGGTTGTCATCGGCATCGCCGTTGCATTCGTGGCACGCAAGCAGCGCCCGGGAGCAACGTGGGCTTCGTGGCTCGGAATCGCGGCGGTTGGTGTTTCGGTTGCGGCCGTCGTGGCGCGAGGTCTGATTGGTGAATCCTCCGCTGAACGCAGCCTGCTCTTTCGCTGGCATTACTTGCAGGGCGCGATGGGCGCATGGTTGAAGGACCCGTGGCTGGGCACCGGGCCTGCTGGATTCGCTCAGGCATACCTTGACACTCGGCCCGACCGCGCACCTGAAGAAGTGATCAGTGCCCACAGCATGTGGGCGGATTGGCTCTCTTCACTGGGAGTCTTGGGGTTGGCATGGATTGCGGTGGTGCTTGCGTGGCTGTGGCTGGCGGGCGCGGGTGAGGGGCTCATCAGATTGATGCGCTCCAGCGGCGTCGTAAACGATGCGCCCACAACGCCCGGTCGCAGATTCTTGTTGGTGGCACTTGGTGTGGTGCTGGCGGCATGTGCGCTCGCGGTAGTTCCTGAGCTTCATACTCTTGACGCTTTGGGGCTCATTCTGCGCGGCGTGGGCATGACACTTGCCGTGGTGTTGGTGGTGGCTGTCGTGCAGACGTTGGAAGTTCCCTCC
Organism: uncultured Isosphaeraceae bacterium; assembly: GCA_964640485.1. Lineage (GTDB taxonomy): Bacteria > Planctomycetota > Phycisphaerae > Phycisphaerales > SM1A02 > CAZXGD01. Next base: position 24,267 of record CAZXGD010000008.1, read on the forward strand.
CGTAGTGCCGCCGCCGCACTGTTGGGGGCTTCGGTGGTGTTGGCGGTGCACGCGCAGATTGAAATGACGCTTTGGAATGCCAGTTCTGTGGGATGGGTGCTTGCGTTCATCGCCGTGACTTCAGCGCATTGGGTTGAGGGGCAGCCTGTGCTGGCGCGTGCGCGGATTCCGGCGCAATCGGGAGTGCGGGCTGCTTCTGTTGCCGCCGTGGTTCTGGCCGGTGCAAGCGTGTGGTGGGCCGTGCTCCCCGCCGCTGCGGACGCTCGGCGCGAGCGCGCCGCTGCCGGGCCCATTGCCGCGTACCACGACCACAAGACTCACGCAGCGAACGAGGTTCCCAGCATGGTTCGGGAATCCGCCGCTCAAGTCTTGCTGGGTGATCCCTCCCAGCCCTCCGTCTGGGCTCGGCGCCCGTTGCGGTTGAGCGCCGCACTCAGGCAGTGGGCCATAGTGCTCAACCAAGTACCGCCGGAGTCGCCAGAATTGGCAGCGCTGGGTGTGCGCGCCCGCCACAGTGCGTCAATGGCTGTCCACGAATGCCCGTCAGACGCGGTGTTGAGTGCGGCGCAATTGGTGGCTCGAACTCTCATGCGTGCTGGGAGTGACGCTCCGCTCAAACTGCAAGCTGCGCAGGACTTGCGCGACTGGGCGTCGCAACAACTGGATGCCTCTCCACGAGATGTCAATGCCTGGCTGAACTTGGGCATCGCCCATCAGGCGCTTGGTGACCCTGGCGAGGCGCAGATGGCGTTCCGCATGGCGTTGGCGGCGGATCTCACGTACCAACTTGACCCGCTCCGCCAACTCAGCGCGGACGAACGCGCGGAGTTGCGGCGCAGCGCTGGTCTGGAATAGTGCGCAGCACGTGCTAACGCGCTGAGTTCTGCGCCGCGCGAACTCCGTCTATCACTTGCTGTGGTGTGTAGGCATCGCTGCTGAATGCCACGCTGCCGTTTGGGGAATAGACCACCAGATAAGGAATCGAGACGCGATCCAAGCTGGCCATGAGTTCACGTGCAGGAAGGTTGGTACCAGTGAGGTCTGCTTTCAGAAGCACCACGCTGGCCTCATTGAGCACCGCCGATACTTCGGGCGACTCAAGCACCGTTTTCTCCAGCGCTTTGCAGATGAGGCACCACTCTGCCGTGAAGTCCACCACCACGACTCGACCCTCGCTGCCAGCCGCCGCCAGCGCTGCGGGGGTGAACTTTCTCCAGGGCAGCGGTTGATAGGTCATGACTGGACCAATCGCGCCGCTCAACAGTGCGATCACGCAACCTGTCAGTGCAAAGATCGATTTGTTCACCTTGCTCTTTGCCAACTGCAGCGTGCGAATCACCAGCCACACTCCAGCGGCCGCGCCGATCACGCTGACCACCCACCAATAGATGAGCGAGGGATCTTCCAAGAATGCGTTGACGCCCGCGCCCATGAAGTAGGCGGCCGCGGCGAGCAAGAGAAGACCCATCACTTGCTTCAGCACATCGCTTGCAGGGCCAGTCTTGGGCATCTTTCTGGCCAATTGCGGGAATGCACTTAAAACCAGATAGGGGCTGGCCATGCCGGAACCGATCGCCAAGAAGACGGCCATCACCGTGCCAGGGCTCTTTGTGGTCACCGCCCACGCGGCAGCCGCGCCCATGAGCGGTGCCGTGCACGGTGTGCTCAGCACTGCGGTCATTACGCCAAAGATCACGCTGCCGCCGTAGGACTCATGCTTGGGCTCGATGGCGTAGACCCATTGGGGCAGTCCAATGTTGTAGAAGCCCGCCATGCCCACGGCCATCAGTGCAATAAAGACTCCCACGCCGATGGTGAACACCGGGTACTGAAAGAACGCGCTGATCTGGTTGAATTCTTTCACGGAACCCAGAAGCAATCCCAAAATCAGCCAGAATCCGGCCACGCCCGCGCTCATGGCGAGCCCCAACATAAACGTCCGGCGCCGCTCACCATGCGCTGACGCACTCAGCCCCATGATTTTGAGCGGAATGATGGGCAGCACGCATGGGGTGAAGTTCAGCAGGAATCCGCCCCCGAATGCCACCAACAACAGCAGCGGAAAGAAGTAGGCGGCATTCTGGTTGAGTGAAAACTCCCAGTTAAAGAATGGAAACCTCAACTCCTTGGCGACAGGTGTGCCAAGAGTGCTGAACACAGCCATGTCAAAGTCTTTGAATAGATCGGGTTCGTTCAACGTGCCAACCACTCCGGGTGCCACCGTGATCTCCACCTTGACGGGAATGTCAGCGGGGGCCTTGCACACAGAGTCGTCGCAGCTCTGAAATGTTGCAGTGAGGTCCAACGTGATTTTTCCGGCGGGTGCGTTTGGGCTAATCACCACCGGAACAAATGCGACGGCCGCGCCTTCATACACACCAAAGTTCTGCGGCCCCGTACCCAGATTCGCCACGGCACCGTGAGGGGTTGGCCATTGGATGCGATCCACGTAGACCTGCGCGGAATCCTGAGGCACTGAGCCGCCGGAGACCTCCGTGAAGACCGCTCCGTCAAAAGTCACCATGCCCGTCGGCAACGTGCGCGACTGCTCTTCACTTGTCCAAATGTGCCACCCGGGGGCGATGTCAAAGACGATGGCCACCGGAACGGAATCACCCGGAACCACGGAGTTTCGCGCCACCACGCCCCGCACCTGCACCACCGTGGCGCTGCTGTCTTGTGCTGCGGCCGCATGAGGCAGCACCAAAGCCACAATTGTGGTCAGCAACAGCCAATAGGTGGCCGTTCGGGTGCGGGTCCGAACTGCTGTAGAAAGTGGGGCTGAGAGTGCAGTCATCGTGAATTGCACAGGGTAACCGTTCCCCGGACGCAATCTGCCGTGCCATCTGATACGCAGTCTGCTACAATCTGTTCGCCCTTGGGTTTCCCTGAGGGCTTGTTTGATTGTCCCCAGCCGGAACGGTTCCGGCTACTCAAGGGGAAAGACCGTTCTGGTCCCGTTTCCGCTCCCGCCTGTTCTCGGCAAGGTCAGTCCGTGTTGGTAATGACGAACCTGCCCAGCTCCGACCGCACTCTGCCATGACGCCGTTCCGCGTCATGTCGGGTTTGCGTGCTCGTCGCGTCTTCGGACGCGCGGTTGCGGTATCTGGACCGCTCAAGGAGGTCGGCCCCATGGCCTGACCTGCCCCTTGAAGCGGCGGAGCCTGAGCTCCTGCCAGAACGGGCCATGCGCACTCGGCGCGTGGCCCGTGTTCGTTTTGGAGCGCACCGCCGCTCGCAAAGTCCCGTCCGCACATCCAAACATCTCAACAACCCCATTTGACTCAGCCATGAACAGCGAAACCCTCCGCATCCTCGACTCCATCGCCCGCGACCGCAACATTGATCGTGAGCTGCTTTTGCATGACTTGGAGCAGGCCATGATCAGCGCCGCGCGCAAGCACTTCAACTCCCTAGACACCGAGGAGTTCGGCTGCGAGATGGATCGCATGACTGGCAAGATCACACTTTGGCGCGAAGTGCCCGACGAAGGCCGCGAGGAGATTCCGTTGGCCAAGTTGGGCCGAATCCCCGCGCAGACCGCCAAGCAGGTGATGATTCAGAAGTTCCGCGAGGATGAACGCAATTCGCTCTTGGAAGAGTTTGGCAAGCGCCAGGGTGAACTGGTCACAGGTGTGGCGCAGCGATACGAGGGCGGCGCGCTCATCGTGCAGATCGATCGCGCGGAAGGCTTTATGCCCCGCAGCGAGCAGATTCCAGGCGAGCAATTCCAAGCCGGCGATCGCGTTCGATGCCTCATTCTTGATGTGCGCGACGCCGCGAGCCAGGTCAAGATTGTGCTCAGCCGCAGCCACCCAGACTTCATTCGCAAGCTCTTTGAGGCAGAAGTACCTGAAGTGGCTGAGCGCGTCATTGAGATCAAGGCCATGAGCCGCGAGCCGGGTTTCCGCACCAAACTGGCGGTGGCCAGCGTGGACACCAAGGTCGATCCCGTCGGCGCGTGCGTGGGTGTGCGAGGCAGTCGCATCAAGAACATCGTGGATGAACTGGGCGGCGAAAAGATCGACATCGTGCGCTGGAATGAATCCAGCCAGATTTTGATCAGCAACGCCCTCAAGCCAGCAGAAGTCGAAGAGGTGAGCCTGTGCTTTGAGCTTGGGCGAGCCACGATCGTGGTGCGCGAGGATCAGCTTTCGCTGGCCATCGGTCGCCGAGGGCAGAATGTGCGCCTCGCCGCGCGGTTGACCGGTTGGGATGTTGACATCCTCACTCCAGGCGAGTTTGACAAGAGCCTGGCTGCGTTGGAAGAAACCGTTCGACCTATTGAGGGTGTCTCTGACGAGATGCTGGACAAGATGGGCGCACTGGGCTTGATCAGCGTCTTTGACATTGAGGATGTGGGCACCGAAGTTCTGCAGGTTGAAGTGGGTATGAGCCCCGAACTGGCGGACACTGTGGTGCTGGCGTGCTCAGAAAAGGGCAAGGTTGTGGCTGAGGAACAGCGCAAGGCGGCGGAGGCCGAAGCCGAGCGCAAGCAGGCTGAAGCCGCGTCGGCGGACGCCTTGCTCAGCAATTCCATTCGCGACACCGTGGTGGAAACCGACGCCTCCGCGGAGAGTGCAGCCGATTCAATTCTGGGGGATGTTCCCAGCGGCAGTTAGTTTCATCAGGTAGCCAACGAGCGGCGCGTGCCGCTCGCGATCAGAGGTTTGCAGGAGCAGTGCGTGTCCATCAAGATCACAAAGATTCGCGTATCAGACTTGGCCAAGGAACTCGGCGTCACGTGGAAGGACATTGCCACCAAGTGCACCGCCGAGGGGGTGGAAGCTCCCAAATCTGCGGCCAACGGTGTGACCATTGGACTTGCTGAGACCATCCGTCAGTGGTTCCATGATGCGCCCACGGGCGCAGCAAAGGCCTCCGCGACCGCGGTCAAGGAGGCGCCTGCGAAGCCCAAGAAGAGCGTGCGCAAAAACGTTGCCGACGGCGAATCGGCCAGCGTTGCGGGTGAAGAAGCCCCGCGCAAATCGGGCACCTCCAAGTCCACAGGCGCTAAGACCACAGAACCGGCGCTGGATGAATCAAGCGCATCGGCTGAGTCCGCCCCCGTCGCCGCCCCTGAACCGGCTGCCGCGCCCGTAGCACCTGCGGCACCACTGCCGCCCGCGCCTGCTGCGGTCGACACTCCCGCGCACCTTCCCACGGAGGGAGTTGAAGTGGTGCTCTCCCCGGACAGCGCTGCGGCACACCCCGCGATGGATGCTCCGGTTGCTCCAACGGTCATCGGCAAGGCGCATCGTGCGCCCGCGCGTCCAGCGGAAGCTCCCGCCGCACCTGCCAAGACCACCATTACACGGCCACCGGTTCAGCACAGCATTGCACCCGCCACGGCTCCTCCAGTGATGAATGTGCCCAAGCGGCCAGACGTGGTGAAGCCGGCCGGCGTCATGCTGGATCGCCCCGTGAAGACAGCCATGTCTGGTCCACAAGTCATTCGCGTGGAGCAGCCGGACAACCTTCCAGCTCCTCGACGCGCGCCCGTTTCGGGCGGAGCGGGGATGCGCCCAGGCGCTTCGGGCCCGGGTGGTGCAGGCGTTCGTCCAGGTGGAGACCGTCCAGGCGGACCCTCCAATCGTCGAGCGCGCGCTGGCGATCAGCGCGGCACCGGCCGCGACGATCGCGCCTCCACCACATGGACCAAGGCTGATCAGTCCAATCGCGATTCCATGCTTCAGCACGCCACCGGGTTGTTCAAGCGTCGCCGCAAAGAGCATGCGCCGCGCCCGGGGTCGGCCGCACATCGTTCACCCGCGGCGGGGGGCAGTCAGGACTCATTGGTCCGCGTCACCGAGCCGGTGTCGATTAAGGAACTCAGCGAAGCCAGCGGCGTGAAGGCCGCGGAGATCCTGAAGAAGCTCATGCTTTCAGGAACGCTGGCCACCATCAACAGCACCATCGAAACGATGCGCGCCATTGAGATCATGATGGAGTACGGCGTGGATCTGCAGGTGACGCAACCTCAGAGCGCAGCGGAAATCATCGAGAGCCAGTTTGAGAAGCGCGAGCGACAAGATGAACGCTCCAGACCGCCGGTGGTCACCATTCTGGGTCACGTGGACCATGGCAAGACCAGCTTGCTGGACAAGATTCGCAAGACCAACGTGGCCGAAGGCGAAGCGGGGGGCATTACGCAGGCCACCAGTGCATTCCAGGTTCCGGTCACCGCAGGTGACAAGGACCGGGTGGTGACGTTCATCGATACCCCTGGCCACGAAGCGTTTACGCAGATGCGCGCTCGCGGCGCACGAGTGACAGACATCGCGGTCATTGTTGTGGCCGCGGACGATGGAGTCATGCCGCAGACGGTGGAGTCCATCAATCACGCCCGTGCGGCGGGGGTGCCCATCGTGGTGGCGCTCAACAAGATCGACAAGCCGGAGGCCACCACCAACAACATTCAACGCATCATGGGCCAGTTGGCTGAGCAGGGGCTCAACCCAGTGGAGTGGGGTGGCGAGACTGAAGTCATCAAGGTGAGCGCACTGAAGGGCACCGGCATTCAGGAGTTGCTGGACATGCTGGACTATCAGGCAGACTTGCGCGACCTGAAGGCCGACGCCAAGGGGCTGGCGCAAGGCACATGCCTTGAAGCGCAGATGGAAGAGGGCCGCGGAACTGTGGCCCGCCTCATGGTGCAAGAGGGCAAGTTGGCCAAGGGAGACTTCATCGTGTGCGGGCGCGCGTTTGGACGCGTGCGCGACATCGTGAATGATCGCGGCGAGCGCACGGAGGGTGCTGGTCCGTCCACGCCAGTGGCCGTATCGGGGTTGGATCAGCTGCCCGATGCAGGTGACAAGTTCTATTGTGTGAAGAGCCTGAAGGAAGCAGAGAACGCAGCCATCGAACGCCGTCGCATCGAGCGCGAGCGCGAACTGGCTGCCCCCAAGATCACGCTGGACAACATCTTTGAGCACATGGGCAAGGCGGGCGTGAAGGAACTGCCCCTGGTGGTGAAGGCGGATGTGCAGGGTTCGGTGGAAGCGCTGAAGACGCTGCTGAGCAAAATCAAGTCTGAAGAAGTGGCCGTGAGCGTGAAGCACGCTGCAGTGGGCGGCATCAACGAAACCGACGTCGCTCTCGCCGAGGCCACCAAGGCCATCGTGGTGGGCTTCAACGTCACCAGCAATTCCAAGGCGCGCGCCATGGCAGAAGCCAAGGGAATTGAATTGCGCCTGTATGAAGTGATCTACGACCTGACCGACGATGTGGCCAAGGCCGCCAGCGGTCTGTTGGAGCCTGAGCTCAAACTCGAGGTGTTGGGCCATGCCGACGTGCGTGAGGTCTTCAAGATCTCCAAGGTTGGCGCCATCGCGGGCTGTTACGTCACCGATGGCGTGGTGGAGCGCAACGCGCAAATCCGCGTCACGCGCAATGGCATCGTGGTGGAGAAGGACCGTCGTCTGGAACAGCTGAAGCGGTTCAAGGATGACGCCAAGGAAGTTCGCTCCGGCAATGAGTGCGGCATGAAGATCGACGGCTACGACGACATCAAGGTCGGCGACGTGCTGGAGTGCTACAAGACCATCAAGGTGGCGCGGGGCCTTGCGGGAGCAGCGAGGTCGCAGTGATCCCGCGTGATTCCAGTTCCGGTCCGCGAAGTGGCGTGCGCGCTGCTCAGGTGGCTTCGGTCATCGGACGGGCTGTTCAAATGGAGATCGTGCGTGGAATCTCCGATCCACGGGTTCGCGGGCTGGTCACGGTGCTGGGCACAGACATGAGCCACGATCTTGAGGATGCCACCGTTCGCGTGAGCGTCTTGCCTGGTGAATACGGCGCCCTTACGGTGCAGGCTCTCAATCACGCGATCAGCCATTTCAGGAAAGTTTTGTTTCAAGAGACAAGCATGCGCCGCGTTCCGCGTTTGCGCTTTGCCCTAGACGACACACTCAAGCGAGCCGCTGCCGTCGACCTGGCCCTCCGCCAGGCCGTCGACACGGACGAGGAGCCCGGAGAAACGGGCACAACACGTGACACAGACAGCGAGCCCTCCCGTGAAAGCTGACGCACCCGCCCCCAACAAGCTCCCCGCGTTTCTACGCAAGCACGCTGCCGCCGGCAACGCGTTGAAGGCAGGCTGCGAGCCTGAACCTGTGGACTTGGTCGACCTCTTTGTGCACTCATACTTGCTGTGGCAAGCGCCCACCGAAGACGCCAACGCCGCACTCGCCCGCATTAAGTCCACCTTCATTGATTGGAACGATTTGCGCGTCAGTCTTGACTCTGACGTGATCGACGCCATCGGTCGCAACTACTGGCGAGCCCAGGAACGCGTCAGCCGAATGCGCGAAGCGATGAACGATGTCTTCCGACGTGAGCACCGGGTCTCCTTTGACCGCTTGAGCACGCTCATGAAAAAGGATGCCGTCAGCTACATGGAAACGCTGCGCGGCATGATGCCATTTGTCAGCAACCGCGTGCTCTTGATCGGCGTGCAGTTTCACGCCATTCCGCTTGATGAGTTTGGCTTGAACATTCTGCTGCAGGCCAATGTGGTGCCTCAAGGGCTAGGGCTCACCGATGCCATCCATTGGCTCGCCCGCCATGTGAAGGCTGAAGAAGCGCGAGAACTCCACCGCGCCATCTTGGCCGCCACCGACCACATGTGGACCACCAATGCACCGCGGCAGACCAAGTACGGGTCGCGCCCCTCTGAATTGGCGCCCCCCAAGAGTGTTGAAGAAGCGGTGGCGGATGCGCAGGCGCTCGTGGCCAAACAACTGGCCGCCGAACGCGAAGCCGCCGCTGCGGAACGCGCTGCTCGTCGCGAGGAAGCGCGCGCGCTTCGGTTGGCTCAGAAGGCCAAGGAAGCGCGGGATGAAGCGCGTTCGCGGTCTCGCGACTCCAGCAGCAAAGCCGCCAAGGGCAAGGCCGCAACCCGCGCCACTGGTCGCGCAGCCAAGCCCGTCAAGAAGGCCTCCAACAAAAAGTAATGGCGGTTGCCCCAGTGTGGTTCACCACGGCAACGGCAATGCTTAGTGTGTGGAGTGTGGCTGGCGCGGCCGTCGCCATCACGGTGCCGCCCACTGCTGAACTTCCGCCAATCATTGCGCCTGTTCCAACGCAGCAGCCCGGCAGTGACGTGTCGGAATTGGCCGCGGTACTCATGCAATTGGGCCCGGTGCAATACGCCCCCGCTCCCATCGGCAGCGTGCCTGCCGCCGGCAGTGCAACCGAGAGCGAAGCGCTCCGACGGTATGTTCGATCTCAACTCCGGCGACGCGATGGTCAGCCGATGCGCGCCGCGGATGACTTGGACGCCGCTCTGCGTTTGGATCCCTCTTCGCCGGAACTTCATCGTGCCCGGGCGGATGTTGCGGTGGAGGCCGGCGATGTGGCGCGTGCTATCTCTGAGTGGGAAGCAGTCCTTGCCCTTAATCCTCATGACGTCCACGCGGCCTTGGCCGTTGGCGTTGCCTCATTTGAGACCGGCCACTATGAGCGCGCCGCGGTACTCCTGGGCCCCTTGTGGCAGAAGGTAAAGGTTGACGCGGTTTCAAACCTGAATGAGAGCGGTAAGTTTGCGCTTGGATCGGCGTTGGCGCGCGCGCTGCTGCGCATGGGGTTCGATCAGGCGGCGCTGGAGCCCGCGCGCTCTGCGCTGGTGCTGGACCCCAACCGACTGGCTGCTGAGCGCGGCGATGGGCTCGACGCCGCCGTGCGAGCGTCCGCGGCGCTTGGGCGCGACACAGGTGAAGCGGCATTGCGATTGGGCCAATGGGACGCCGCGTGCGATCTGCTGCTTCGCTCGGTGGAACTGGTGCCTGAGCTTCGAGCGCAAGCGTTGGCCGCCCTCGCCGCAGTTCGTGCGCAGCGCCCTCAGAGTGCGCGCGCCGTACTCGGGCAACTTCTGGCCCGAGGTGTCCCCACCACGGAAACTCAAACGTTGCTCGCCGAGTGGATCCTTCAACAATTGGCTGGGGATCCCACCGTGGCGCGCAGAATGCTTCAGCTCCGCGAGCTTGCCCCAGGCGATGGACGGGTTGCGCGGCTCTTGGCTGCGGCGGATCCCGCCAACGCGCCGGCGGCGCTGGATTTTGCCGTCACTCGCGGCGCGGTGGATCGCGCCACTCTTCGCGCGGCATTTGAGAGCATGGACACTCCGGGAGCGGCAGCCTTGGCGTTGCGCGCACTACGGGCCGATCCATCCCTCACTCGAACCGCAGCACGAGAACTGGTGCGGGCCGTTGAATCTGCGCGTGAACTTCGTGAGTACCTGGCAGCTGCCCCCGCCAGCCCCGAAGGTCAGGCGCTTCGGTCAGCGATTGCTTCGTACTTGCGAGACTCGGGTACCGCCTGGGCGCTGGCCGACGCCGCGCGCACCCAATGGCCGGAGGAGCCCATCGCGTTCTTTGCGCTTGTTGAGGCCGCCACCGCAGCATCAGACCCGTGCTTGGTTCAACGAGCCACGGTGGACGCTTCCGACTTCCTGCTCACCGATCCTAACTGGCATGCGGCGGTGGCCCGTGCGGCAAGCGCCACCGGGTTGGATGAACTGGCCGCCGCCAGCGTGGCTCGGTGCCGAACACTTGATCCTGCCAGCACCGACGCAGAGCGAGCGCGCGCGTCAGCCGTTGGTGGGGCGCCCTCATGGTCTCCTCGTGGCCGCGCGGAGCAGGCCATCGCCCGTGGCGATCTACCCGAAGCGGCCGCTGCGCTCATGGAAGCACGTGCGATCGACCCCGAAGATGACGCCGCGCTGGGAATGCTCTTGCGCGTGCTGCCCAGAACAGTAGGACCACAGGCCACTCTCGACTGGGCACAGGGTGAACTTCAGCGCACCCCCAACGACCCCATGCTCTGGGAGGCGTACGCGTTGCAAGCAGTGACCATGGGACGTAGCGCTGCGGCCTTGTCATTGGTGGACACCCGGCTTGCAGGTGATCCCGATGACACCACAGTCTTGGCCGCGCGTGAAGCACTGCTGCGGGCCACCGGTCAAACCGAAGCCGCGCTGCTTTCCGCGCGCGCACGTGCGGCAAGTTTGCCTCCGGGCCCTCGCCGTGCTTTAGAGGTTGCGGCTATTGAGGCGCACGGTGGGGATCCCGCAGCCGCGGTTGAGGCGCTACAAACATTTGCCGAGGGCGCGTTTCCTCCTCCGCTTGGCATGCGAGCGGCCGCGCTGGACATTCTGCGGCGATTGCCCCAAAGTAAGGATCGTGCGGCAGTCATGCGTCGCATCGCACGCGACGCCATCCTGGCGGACGCTGCCGCGCCTCTCGAGTTCTTCGCCTTTGAAGCACTTTCCACCGCCAGCGATCCGGCACTGGACAGTGTCACTCGCGAAGGTTTCTCCGGCATGATTGCGCAGGAGGCGGCCTCAGCACCGCTCCACCGACGCCCCGAGGCCACCGAGGCGTGGCGGGCGGCATGCGACTTTCTGGCGGTGCAAGGCCACCCACGCGAAGCGGCAGAGTTCGTACGCGCTCGCCTCGACGATGATCGAGATCTGAACGACACTGATCTTTCGCTCCTTGCCCGTGCTGCTTTCGCCGCCGACGCGCTGGCCGGTGGCGGTTCGCGCGCGAGCCATGCGTTGGAATTGCTGGCCGCACTCAAAGCAGCCGGGCGAAACCCTCTGCCGTTGCCTCCTTCGCGCAAAGGCAGCGCATTGACTGAACTTGCCGCCATCTTTACGGTGGTGGGAGATTCAGCTGGCGCCACCGAGATTCTCGAAGCCGCCTGCGCGGTTGACCCCGACGATGCTGTCGCATTGAACAATCTGGCGTACTCACGAGCGCGATCAGGAATTGTGGATGAACGCACGGTTGAGATGGCGCGCAAGGCGGTCGCGCTGCTACCGGAAGAGGCCGCACATTTGGACACGTTGGGATGGATTCTCTATCTGCAGGGTTCACTTGCGGACTCGCCTGCCGGGCCGGGCGCGGTCACCTTGCTCTCCCGAGCCGTGGAGCGGGCAGGGCGCGCCGCCGGAGGAGATATGTTTCTTCATCTGGGGGACGCGCAGTGGCGATCGGGGGATCGCACCGCCGCCGGAAGCAGTTGGAAACTAGCGCTAGAGCAATCCGCACTACTTGACCGAGAGCGCGCGCTCACCCTGTACCGTGATGTACTTCGCAGGCAAACGGCATTGGGCGCGGTTGACCCTCAGCGCTTTTACAGCGAGCATGATGCGTCCATCGCGCTGCGGGCAAGCGCTCGCCTGAACGCGGTGGACGCAGGAACCGAACCACCAGTGGCCCCCATGACGGGCCATGCGCCAGCTCCAGTCGGCGCCAAGAAGTGAAGGAATCATCAGCATGGCAGGTCACAGCGCATGGAAAAACATCAAGCACCGTAAGGCAGCGGTGGATGCCAAACGGGGCAAGATCTGGTCAAAGTGCTCCCGGGCCATCATCGTGGCTGCTCGCGAGGGGGGCGGCGATGCCAAGTTCAACGCCACGCTCCGCCTTGCTGTGGACGAAGCCAAGGCCGCCAATATGCCTCGAGACACCATTGAGAAGGCGATCAAGAAGGGCTCGGGCGAGGGCAGCACTGAACGGTACGAGGCGGTGCGATACGAGGGGTATGCCAGCGGCGGCGTGGCGGTGATCGTTGAGTGCCTTGTGGCAAACGTCAACAAGACGGCGCCTGAGATCCGCACCATCTTTGACAAGAACTTCGGAAATCTGGGAGTGCCCGGCAGTGTGAGCTTTGGATTCGCTCACAAAGGCGTACTTCTGGTTGGCGCTTTAGCCACCACGGAGGAGCGACTCTTTGAAGTGGCCCTCGGCGCGGGTGCGGAAGACATTCAAGGTGACCAAGAGGGTTGGCAGGTAGTGACGCCACCCATGGATTTGGGCAAGGTGCGCGATGCACTGGAATCCGCTGGGATTGCCTTTGAGAGCGCCGAAGTCACCTACATTCCAGGCAACACCGTTGAGGTGGATGGTGAAACGGCCGCCAAGGTCGCCAAACTAGTGGCCGCGCTCGAGGAGCACGATGACGTGCAGAAGGTTCACATCAATGCTGATGTCTCTGGTTCGTAGCACGCTTCTTGCCTCATGCACACTGCTCGCCGCGTGCGGGCAGAACAGCATGCAAGACTTTGACGATCGCCCCCGCCAGGATGTCTGGCATGCGGTGGTGCAGGCATCGCGTGAACCGAGGTACCCCGACTGGATCGTCATTGAGAATCAGGTGAGTGTCGATGACGCCACCCAAACAACGCACTTCTACCGCCTGCTCATGCGCGACTTGGTCACCCCCGGGCTTCAGCCGCAACGACAGGAGCAAACGTGGAGATTCACCGCCACGGTGTTGCCAGGCTCGCCGACGAGAGTGGAACTCAGCAGTCCGGACTGGGCCATTCCCGCCCACTTTTGGGCTCAGTCGGACCACTTCTTTGCGCAGATCCGAATGCGCCTTACAGAAATGGGTCCGGTGACTCCGGTGCCGGGCGATCCCTTGGGTGGTGCAGTGCCGCCCGTCAAGCATGACCCCGCAGCCCCCGGAGATCCCGCTGGAGCTCCGGACCAAAGTGGATTGGTCAAGCCGTGACCCAACCAGACTCACCCACGTCAGCGGGCACATGGGATGCGCATGTCGTGGTCAGCGGTGCGTTGGCACTGCTGTGGTTCACCATGCCGGCGCTCATCAGCATTTATCTGCTTGCCAACATCGGTGGCGTGACGGAGTTCTTGAACAGCAAGGCAGAGGCGGGAATCCTGCTCGCTGCCGCCATCTTTGCCGTCACGTCAGGTCTAGGCCTTCTGCCCACGTACGCGCAGTCCATCGTGGTGGGGTGGGTGTTTCCATTCTGGCTTGCGCTTGGCGTCGCTGTGGTTGGCTACATGGGCGGAGCCATTCTGGGGTTCGGCGTCTCACGATGGGCGGCAGGCTCCAGCGTGAGCGCGCTGGTTGACCGAAAGCCTCAGTGGATGGTGGTGCGCAAGGCGTTGGTGGAAGCAAGTGCATGGCGCACCGTCGGTATCGTGGCGCTCGTTCGCTTTCCACCCAACTCTCCCTTTGCGTTCACAAACCTTGTGCTGGCAGCCTCTGGTGTGAAGTGGGCACCCATGCTGCTGGGGTCGCTCCTTGGAATGCTTCCCCGCACTGCCATTGCGGTGTTCATTGCCTCGCAAGCAGCGGCGACGCACTCCAAGTCACTCGGTGAATTGGTGGAAAGGCAGGGGCTGTGGGGGGTGATCGCCGGACTGGTGGTGCTTGTGGTGGCGTTCGTGGTGCTGCAACAGATCGGCAAGCGTGCGCTGGCCGCGGCCGGGCTGGCGCCGGGTGCCAACACCGATTCCAAACAGGTGGGATAACCAAGCGGCGTTGCAAGACTTGTGAGGGTCCTGGGCCTTCGAAGACGGGCTGTGATGGCCTGCATTCCGATTCTTTAAGAATCGCGTTGATTTTGGAAGACACTCCCGTATCGCGTGCTACGTTCGCGCTGTCCCCGTTCCGTCTTCCGGTTGCCAAAGTCCTATGGCGCCCGGGCCTGGCCGGAGTTGCACCCAGTGTGCAGTTGGGATGAACAGGCGGGTTTCGTGTGGTCCCGCCAGTGGCGCCCTCGGGCGCTGCTTGAAAACGCCGGGCGCATCACCTGGAGATGCGCCCGGCGTTTCGCTTTGAACTCATTCAGCTGGCGTTAGGCGCGTTCCTTGTAGGCACCATCTTCGGTGCTCACACGAATCTTGTCGCCGTTGCTAATGAAGGGGGGCACGCGAGTCTTGAGTCCGGTGTCACACGTGGCTTCCTTCAATTGGTTGGTGGCGGTGGCACCCTTGATGCCAGGGGGAGTGTCCACCACAGTCACCTCTACAACCAACGGCATTTCAATGCTTGAAGGCTTTCCATCCGCCCAGAGCACAACCACTTCAGTGTTGGGCTTCACGTACAACGGAAAGTCGCCCACGAATTCCTTGGGCAACTCCACCTGGTCGTAGTTGGACGTGTCCATAAAGACGTAGGAATCACCTTGTGCGTACAGGTATTCCATGGGGCGACGGTCGAGCTCAATCTGTTCAATCTCTTCGCCGCTTCGCAGTCGCTTTTCAATGAGCGACCCACTAGCCAAGTCGCGAATCTTGACCTGCACAAACGCGCGCAGGTTGCCCGGCGTGACGTGGGTGTACTGGGTGATCAGGTAGAGCTTGCCATCCAATTTGATGGCGATACCGGGGCGAAGATCAGTTGATTTCATGGGGTTCCTGTGCGCGAATTCAAAGAGGGCAAAGGATACCTCAAGCCGCGGCGGCTAGGCGTGACGCAGACCCGCCATCTTCCGCGGGTCCGTCCGGGCGATGATGTCGCTGACACCCTGTTGGTTAAACCCCTTGAAGCCGTCATTGCGCTCCAGGTTCTCCAAATGGCTGCCGATGGCGCCATTCTGGCGGAATGCATCGGCCTGTTCGATGGTGATCAACTTTCTCTCCAGCAAGTGCTGCAGGCGCGACTCAGGCACGGCCCACCGTTCGCCCTCTGTGAATGACTGGCGCAGATATGAAAAGGTGGTGAACGGCGCCATGGTGCGTATCTGCCCCGCAGCCAACTGGGCGGTGAGCAAATCGTGATTGAACATCGCCTCTAAGTGATGCATGCCCGCCTGAAGAATTGAGTCTCCATGCAGACCGCACCACAGGCCAACGGTCTTCAACTGGCTCTGAGGCGCAAGTGGCTCATTGAAGTAATCGCTGGTGAGTTCTTCCGGGGAGAGATCCACATCATTGAATGTGGTGATCCCAGCTTGCGGGTGTTCCATCACCTGCGCCCCCCATCCCGCCTCCATGCCGGCGTAGAAACGCTCTCGCGGAACCAATCCCAGCTTCAGAAAGGTGGTCATCAAACTGCGGTAGTTCTCTCGGCTGGAGCGATAGGTGTGATGATCGTGATTGCCCCATCCAAGGCCCAATTCCTGCTGCCGCGCAAACTGAACGCGGGCGGCCGTGTTGCGGCGCATCCAGTATTCGCGCTCGCACGCAAAGAAAATGTCACACACCCAGCCCTGGCCGATGTCGGCGATGGCGGCATCGAGCAGCGTCCAAAGCGTGTTGTAACCGCAGATGTCATCTTGAAAGTCGCGGCGGCGCCGACGAATCCGGTCGCGGTGTTGCTCTGCCAACGCGACGCGCTCGCCGCAATACACCGGAGGTGTGTATCCGGTGAAGGCGTGGCGCTCCACTACCCACATCTCCGTGCCGGCGCCCTCGAATGCCTTCACTAACCGCAACTGTCCGTGCGCTTCCCCGATGACCTCAGCATCAAAGAGCCGGTGTGCCACCACAAAGTCGGTCGCGTTTTCAACCTTCACAAAGAGTCGGGTATTGCCACCGTCAGTCAGCGCGATTCGGGGAAAGATTCCCAGCGGGTTGTGGTAGCACTGCGCGCACCCGGGTTCACTTCGTAGTTCGTATCCCGCCTTCAGCATCCTGTCGCGCAGCGCGGGTGTACGCACCGCCTCTATGGTGTCCACCCAGTCGATGAAGCGTGTTCCCGTTTCCTGGGCCATGCGAACGGACAGTTGGCGCGCGCCTGGGCAGGTCGCTAAGAAGACCTCAGTGAGTTCATTCACCAAGTTCCAAGCCGCGGGTTGGGGGGACCAGTGGAACTTTTGAAGCAGGGCGTCGGGTGATTCTTGAGCGGTGTTCATGGTGAGTCCTGAAGTTTAGAAACCCACCTGGGCTCGTCCGCCGGTTCTGAGGAGTTCGCCAATGGGCAAAAATTACCCCCGAGCCTGTGAGGACCCGGGGGCGGAGGGAGGGAAAAGGGCCAGTTATCTCATTGGACGCGGCAAAAGCCACTGAACCAACGGCTCAGAAGGGGGGCAGCGCGGAAACACAGCGCCTAAGCCCAGCCACCTGAGGTGCTAAGGACGAATCCTTAGGACAGGGCAGAAGGTAACCCCGATCCGTTGGGATGGAAATCTCAGCCGCGGTGTTTGTCCAAGATTTCGCGTTTATCCAACCTCCCCGCCTGTCGGGCATGGCCCGGTAAGTGCGTTGGCGGGCAGATGCCTCCCAGACCTCCCGGGCGGGATTCTGCGCGGTCCGGCAAGCCTTTGCGGCTCAACTGACCCCTACACTGCGGGGCCATGCTCTCCACTTCCATCCTCGGTTTCTTAGCCGCCTGTCTGACATTTGCAGTCCCGCAGGCTGCCCCCGCGCCCACGGCTGCTCCGCCGGCAACCCGCCCCGCAACGCCCGCCGCGCGTCCAGCCGCCAATCCGCCTGCTGCGCCCCCGAGTGAACTCCCATCCATCGCGCCTTCTGCGGAGATGGTTGATGAACTACCGCCCTTGGAAGTCACCCCTCCTTCCATTGACATGGGCGTGACGCTTCCGCGGACTTCACAGCATGGCACTGCTGAACTCAAGAACACCGGCGATAAACCGCTGCGGATTTTGGCCGTCACTCCCAGCTGCAAGTGCACCACCACCAACGACCTGGCTGGCAAGATCGTTCCTCCTGGGCAGAGCATCTCTCTCACCGCCGAGCTTGAGGGGGTGGCCATGCCCCAAACGCAGCGCGCGCTCCTTCGCATCCTGGTGGAGGGGTACGGCAAGATCTTGGAAGTGCCTGTCCGCGGTGAGACCGCCATGCCCATCCGCGCCAATCCGCCGCTTATCAACGCGGTCACGGGTCAGCCCCGGTCGGGGCGATTCGTCGTGGAGAGCGTGGACACCAAGCCCTTCACGATTTGCGCCGTGGGTGGTCGCAAGCCTGAGTATCTGGGATTTAATCCCGCCGTTGACGCACCGCGATCCGTCTACCTCATTAAGTACGACTTGGATTCCTGGAGCCCCACCTACCCGGCCTACTTGGTGATTGAAACTGATCGTCCTGAATGCCCCGTGTTTGACGTGTGGATTCGCACCGAATCCACCATCCCCAAGCCCGGGTTCAAGATGAAGGATTACCGCTTGAATGTGGGGCGGGTTGACCAGGGCGGATCCATGGACACCGCCATTGAGTTTGAAGATTTTGGCGACCCCGTTCTGGCCGTGGAAAGCGTTTCTCCCACAGTTGGTGTGGAGTTGCTCGATCAAGCGGTGAGCCAAGTGGGCGAAACCCGCACGCGCAAGGTGAATCTGCGAATCACTCCTCGTAGCACGCAGGGAGGAATGTTCTACACGCAGCTCAAGTTCTACACGCGCGAAAAGGAACAGCACATGGTGGCCTTCGGCACTTCTCGCCCCAAGGACGCGGTGGGATGCGTTGGATGCACGGCTGTCGACGCTCCTGCAGCAGCGGCCTCCGCGCCGGCGGCAACCAACCCCGCTCCAACACCTGCGTCGGCCGCGCCTCCTGCGTCTCGATAGTTCGCCTCGCGCGCGCACTCGCATTTGGTGAGCGTGGCGCGTGCCGCACATTCGTGCCATGACCGTTGCGCCACACTCCATTCGCCCGCCCGCCCAGTGGCAGATTTCGCCCAAGGACATGGCGGCGGCGGTGCAGAGTGTGGTGGCGGTCCACGGTGCAGAACACACTGCAGCGATCAGTGCGGGTGTGGCGCGCGTGGCAGCACGCTGGCAAGAGTCCGATGGTGATGCGGCGGACATGGCCAAACTCTGCTGCGCGTTCTGGGTGAACAGCGCTCAGGATCGGGTGCGCCTTCTCGGCCGACTAGAAACTGCACTCGAGCAGATCGGCGGTCACCTCTATGAAATGCGCCGTTCTCTCCGACGGTGGAATGACCTCGCTGGTGACGATTTTCCGGGTGTGGACGATGCGTTGGCCACGTTTGATCCTGCCCCAGATTTGAGCGATCAGTTCTATCGGCAAAAACTGGCCTTTATTGCGCTGCTCAACTTTGATCGACCCGACCTGCAGGTCATGCTCCGGTGCGGCGAATCGTGGAGCATTGACGAATGGGCCGCCGTTCGCGTGGCACAACAGTTTGGTCCGCGTATTCCTGCGTCGCTTGCTGATCACGCCCGGCAGGTTGGCCACCGTGCGCAGGACTTTGTGAATCGGTTTCACGTGCCCGTAGGAACGATGATTGATGCCAAGGGGCGCCGCTGGTTTGAGCCCGATCGCGCGCTGCTGGCCCATTGGCTGGTGCGCGAAGAGATCAAGGCGGGCTACGGCGATCCCGATGGATTGCACAAGCAGCGAGCGTTGATGTGGGTGATGGCGCGGCACATTGACGGCACGGTGCCCACCGCGGTGATGGAACGCACGTCAACTGAAGACTGGGATCCCCACTTGAACACCGTTGGTGGCCGACCGGTTGGAACTGCGGTGAATGGGCCGGTGCGATATCAACACTGGCTGGCACAACGGGAACTGGCCGGCCAGTTTGATGTGCATTACCCCGAGGCGCCCACCGCCATCGCACGAAAGTTTGACCTTCACCGCGAGATTCCTGAGTCTCACGTTGAGCGCCTTCTGACGGAACTGCTGGAGCATCCGGTCCGCCGTCGCATGGCAGCCTTCTTGCGCGCTCGACTGCAGAGACCACTGGAGCCCCACGACATTTACTTTGATGACGTGGGCACTTCCACGCCCGCGGCTGAACTGAACGCCCTCGTCCGCAAGCAGTTCGCCGACGAACGTGAGTTTGAGCACAAGCTGCCACAGGTCCTTCGAGTGCTGGGATTCTCCGCAGATGACGCGGAGTTCTTTGGCAGGCGAATCAAGGTTGAGATCGCCAAGGGCAGCGGCCATGCCATGCGCCCATTGCTCACGCAGTACGGGGCATGGTTACGTACCAATCGGTTGAAGGATGAACTGGGCTGGGATGGCTTTGATACAGCCATGCACGAATTGGGTCACAATCTTGAACAGATCTGTTCCACGTACCTCGCCCCAAGGCCAGCGTTGCGCAATGTGCCCAACACGGCGTGCACTGAAGCCTTTGCGTTTCTGTATCAGGGATTGGCGCGCCGCGTGCTGGGTGTTCACGATGCAACAGGCGCGCAAGCCGCGCAGGACTCTGATGCCGTGGCCACCATGCTGGCCGCGTGCCAAATCGCGGGCCCCAGTTTGGTGGAGTTGTACGCGTGGCGGTGGTTGTACGCCAACCCCAGCGCAACCCCTGACGAACTGCGCGCCGCGGTACTCACGATCGCCAGCGATGTCTGGGTCAGGCACTACCAGCAGGATTTTGGAAATGACTCATATGGTGTGCTGGCGGCGTATCAACACATGATCGCGCATCCGCTCTACCTGGCGGACTACACGCTAGGGCACATCATCAGTCACCAGATCCGGGCGCACATGCGCGGGAAGGACTTGGCTCATGAAACCAAGCGAATCTGCTCGCTGGGGCGCTTTACGCCAGAGTTGTGGATGAAGCGCGCGGTTGGCCAAGGCATCAGCGTTCAGCCGTTGGCCAGCGAAACTGATGCCGCACTTCAGCGGATGGGTCACTAACGTGCTCACCACTGGCCACTCGTTGTTGCGCAAGAGCCAACACGCGCTGTCGGCGATGGCCTGCGCGGTCGTGCTCACCGCATGCGCGCCGCCGCAATACGAAACAAACTGGAGCAAGATGCACGCGGGGCTCTCCAAAGACGAAGTGGAAGCCCTGCTTGGCAAGCCCAGCAGTACCTTCACGCCGCAGCAACCCGCATCCGAACCCAAGGAAGGGGCACGAGTGCGACCACGTGCTCGCGAGCGATGGCAGTACGGAGACACGCTCAGTTCGCTTGGCACTCGCGCGCTGTTTCCTGAGGAGGCTGATGAGCGCACATGGTGCGTGTTCTTCGGCCCCGACGGACGGGTCACCTCGTTTGAACGGCCATTGGCACCGCGATAGAGCTCACGAACTCTCTTCGGCAGCGGATCGGTCTTCACTACGACTCAGCAGAATCCACCAGATGCCAAGTCCCAAGGGCACCAGCACGATGAGTGCCAGCACGCCCAGCACCGCCATGTCGGACGCAGAGATCGCGGCGGCGGGCGGAGCGGCGAGAGCGGCTGCAGGCAGCGCCGCTGGTGCCGAGGCGGTGGAGTCGGCGCCCAAATCCTCCACTCCACCCTGGGCGGGGGGTGCCGGAACCACCGGTGCGGGTGGAGGCACTACTGCAGGCGGCTCGGGTTCAGGCGGTGTCTCGACAGGGGGATCGTCGGCAAAGGGCGCGGGCCGCGCGTCCTGTCGAAGCGGCTTGTAGATGTCTTCTGCGCGTTCGACGCGTTCCCGTGGAGTTGGCTTCTTGGCCGGCGGCGCGGATGGCGCCGGGGCGCGGGGCGCGGGTGTGGCTGGCGCCGGTGGCGTGCTTGATTGCAGCGCAGCCATCGCCGCCACGCATGTAGCGGCAGCAAGAATCCGTCCAGCGGTCAAGAGCCGAGTGCCTTTCATGGCTGTGCCTCCGGATCCAAATTGTACGGCACACTCAAACCGCCGCAGCCATCTTCTCGGCCTTCTTGCGGGCATCGTCCAACGATCCCACGTACATGAAGGCGCTCTCCGGCAGGTCATCTCCCTCGCCGTTGCAGATTCGCTCAAAGCTATCGAGCGAATCCTCCAACTTGGTGGTGACGCCCGGCAGGCCCGTAAAGACCTCGGCCACGTAGAAGGGCTGGCTGAGGAAGCGCTCCAACTTGCGGGCGCGGCTCACGGTGAGCTTGTCTTCTTCGCTCAATTCGTCCACACCCAGGATGGCGATGATGTCCTGCAGATCCTTGTAGCGCTGCAGGATTCCCTGAACCCGGCGGGCCACTTGGTAGTGGCGCTCGCCCACCACCTGCGGATCCAGAATGCGGCTGGTGCTCGAAAGGGGATCCACCGCGGGGTAAATGCCCTTCTCTGCGATCTTGCGCTCCAACACGATGAACGCGTCAAGGTGGCTGAAGGTTGTGGCGGGCGCGGGGTCGGTCAAGTCGTCGGCGGGCACGTAAATGGCCTGCACGCTGGTGATGGCGCCATCCTTGGTGCTGGTGATTCGCTCTTGCAGCGCACCCATTTCTGTGCTCAGCGTGGGCTGGTAGCCCACCGCGCTGGGCATGCGGCCAAGGAGCGCGCTCACCTCAGAACCAGCCTGAGTGAATCGGAACACGTTGTCCACGAACAGAAGAGTTTCCTTGCCGCTCTTGTCGCGGAAGTTTTCAGCCATGGTCAGAGCACTCAAGGCCACGCGAAGACGCGCGCCTGGCGGCTCATTCATCTGACCGAACACCATGGCCACCTTGTCAAGCACGTGCATCTTTTGACCACTGGCGTCCACATACTCGGCTTCCTGCATTTCAAGCCACAAGTCGTTGCCCTCTCGGGTGCGTTCGCCCACGCCGGCAAAGACGCTGTATCCGCCGAAGTTTCGGGCCACGCGGGCGATCATTTCTTGGATCACCACGGTCTTGCCCACGCCGGCACCACCAAAGAGACCGATCTTTCCGCCGCGCACGAAGGGGCAGAGCAGGTCGATGACCTTAATGCCGGTTGGCAAGATCTCGGTCTTGGGGTTTAGGTCGGTAAAGAGCGGGGCCTGACGGTGAATGGGCTCATAGTCTGTGGCCTTGACGGGGCCGCGCTCATCCACGGGCTGGCCAAGCAGATTGAACACGCGGCCGAGCACGCCTTCACCCACGGGCACCTTGACGGGTGAACCGGTGTCCACGCACTTGTCGCCTCGGCGCAGGCCGTCGGTGCTGGCCAGCGCCACGCATCGAACTTGGCCGCCCCCCAAGTGCTTGGCCACTTCGCCCACCAAGGTCATCTTCTGCTTGTTCATCTCAAAATCGATGGTGACCGCGTTGTAGATCTCGGGGATATCGCTCTCCGGGAACTGGGCGTCGAAGGTTGAGCCGATGACCTGAGTAAGAGTGCCGGTTGTTGGCATGGTGTCTAAGCCGGTGGGATAGGCGTTGAAACTCCTCCGAGGCCCGTCAGCGGCGCTGGCGCCGGCCTTGAGGAAGGGCCGAGGATGATACTCAAAACCCGCGTTGGACAAAGGGGGAGTGGAACGCTGCCTCAGCCCTTCGGAGGGGCCGCTGGCGCATCCGGTTGCGCCCCCGGCTGCGTTTCCGGCGGCGCCCCCCGCTCAAACTTGGGCCTGGGGGGTGCGGGCGGGGCATTTGGTCCAACTTCCTGCGCGGTGCTGGTGGACGTTGCGATGCTCAACGCGCCGTATCTGATGCCGTCCATGGATTGCGGGCGCATGGTTGTGAGATCGATCAACGGATTGACGTCCAGTATCTGGGCCGCCGCTTGATACCCAAATGGAGCGCCAATCGCTTCGAACGCCGCAGGCAACTCTGCGCTGAACCAAAGGTTGTCTCCCAGGGTGATGCCCGTAGGGGAGATCCGATCCGGGTGTGGACTGAACTTCGCCAGTTTGCCGGGTGGCCATGAAGCCAGAGACTTTTCAATGAGCACTCGCTCCACAATGCCGGCGTCGTCAGGAATGCAATAGATGCTCCGGAGCGGATCCACCACGGTGATTCTGTTGACAGTGAAGTCTCGCGCGTTGGCGATGACGATCGAGTTTCCCACCCGGTCAAAGACGCATCGATCCACGCGCACTCGCTCGGCGGGTGGAACAGCGGTGGTGCCATTTGAATCTGGTAGGCCCGCGGTGCCCACCATCACGCCATCAGCAAGCCCCTTGTTAAAGCTGCAGGCATTGATGCTGACATCGGCGCTGGCGCCCAGCACGGCAATTCCCCGCGCCTGCATGTGTTTTTCAATGGGCACCATCATCAAGCCCCGCACCAAGATCCGGCGGGCGTTCAGCATTTCCAACGCGCAGTCGTTCCACCCATCCACGCGCACGGAATCCACGCGCACGTTCTGCACGTTGTTCAATCGAATGGCATCCTGCGACGGTAGTGCGCGCGTCCCCGCCACAGTGCAATTGCGTATCACCACATCAGCGTTCCAGCCTGCCGGCTCTGGCTTGCCCAGTGGCGAGTCCGCCGGTGCGCCGGGCAGTGGGGCCCCGTCCACTTGAATGGCCGCGTCCACCGCGTTTAAGAAGAGCAGGTTCTCAACCACAACGTGGCGGGGCCGATTGAAGCGAAAGCCAAAGTCTTCACACGCGATTGCAGCGGGTTGCGCGTCGCGGCTTCGGATGATGATGGGGCGCTCGGCCGTTCCCTCCAGACCATCGAAATCCTGAGGGATATGGAACCACGCGGTGAAAAGGATCTCGTCGCCAGGCTTGATCTTGTCAGCAAAGAGCCGCCAACTGGTGCCGGTCTCCACCACCCATTGCGTGCTGCCTGAGTGATAGGGGGGAGGCAGTTTGCCTGGAGGCTCAGCGTTGCCTTGCAACACCACACCCACGTGGGGCACAAATGGTGGTGCCACGGGTGGCGCCGGGATTCCCTTGGGGTCCGCGGGCCGTTCCGGAGGGCTGATCGGGCGAATGGTGTGATCCTTGGGCCGTGGCGCTGGGCGCTGTGAAGGGGGCTGCGCCTCCCGAGGCTGGGCGGGCGGCACTTGTTGGTGGAGTGGCGCGGTCGCCAGCGTCAGGCAGAAGAAGAGGTTCGCAAGACTCATGCCAATCGATCCTTTGAAGTGCGAAAGTCTCGCTTGCCACGCAGGGGCGAGGGAAGCGTAGCGCGCAGAAAGAGCGCTTCGGGGCTCAATGCCACTGTGGTGGGAACGAGGTCGGCAGCAAAGAGCACCGTGTCTCCCGCACGGAGGTACGCGCTGGAGTGGTTCTTGGTTTCCATGTGCGCCTCGCCTCTGAGCAACATTCCCACAATGGGAAGATCGTTGGTAACGATTTGAAAAGGCGCTGCGTCACCCGCAGGGCTGGCCTCAACGGCCTCAATTTCAAACTCCTCGGTGGTGCAGAGGCAATCTGCACGCAGGCCATCGGCCCAGAGCACCGGGCTCTCCGCCAGGTTCGAAACTGGGGGAGAGTCAAGTTCTTGGGAGTGGCCCAGAAGAATGCACTGCATCGCCTGCTCAAGATGCAGGGGGCGCTCAGGATCGTTGCGATTCCAGTCGTACACCCGAAAGCTGGTGTCACTTGGAGTCTGCACTTCTGCCACCGTGACTCCTGCACCCAATGAATGACAGAGGCCGCTGCGTAGCGGCACGCAGTCTCCCTTGTGCACCGGCAATCGCACCAGCACGTCCGTCACCACTCCCGCGCGAATGCAACGCTCAAACTCCGCGGCAGAGACTCCCGGATGCACGCCTCGGTAGACCACAGCACCCGGCTGTGCGTCCAGCACCACCCACGCTTCAGTCTTGACGTGCGACTGGGGGTTTGCTTTGGCGTACGCGGGCGTGGGATGAACCTGCACACTTAGATTTTCACCCGCGTCCAAGTACTTCACAAGCAAAGGAAAGCGCCCCTCGCGTGAGGGCTCTGCCTTACCCAAGAGCGCCTTGCGATGCACTCGCATCAGGTCATCCAATGGCGTGCCAGAGAAGGGCCCACCGCGCACCCGGCTCACTCCGTGCGAAACTGGTGGAGGAAGATCCGAAATCTCCCAACTCTCACCAATCGGCGGGTGCGAATCGGCGGGTACTTGCTTGCCCAGCGCGTGAAGATTGCGACCTCCCCAGGCTCGCGGTTTCAGAATGGGTTCAAACTGGAGTGGCGGCAGTGGCATAGGGGGATCGCGGAACCCCCAACGTTAGAGGGTCATCCCGGTGATCTTGCCATCAAAAACCAACTTGCCATTCACCACACCCTGGCAATGGCTCACAAACCGACGGCGGTTGCATTCTAGAAGACTGGCCAGCAGATACAGCCGGTCGCCGGGAACCACTTGCCCCCTAAAACTCACATCGTCGCACCGGGTGAAGCCCACAAAGCCTTGGACTCTCTTGCTCTTGGTGTTGAGGAAGCTGGCCACTTGAGCAGCGGCTTCGATCATCAAGACTCCTGGCAGCAAGGGGCGGCCAGGAATGTGCCCCGGTACCCAGAATTCGTCGTGGCGAACGTCTTTGAACCCCACTCCCTTGTCGGGGCGCTCATCGTGCCAGATGATTCCATCGCACATGCGCATGTGTCCGGTTTGGGGCAGGTAGTCGTTGAGCACTACAGGCCCCGCCACAACGGCATTCAGGTCCAGCGCGGCCAGATCGATGATGGTGTCTTGTGCCACGCCGCCAGAATAATGTGCCGGCGGACGGTGTGTGGGGGGTGGTCCAGGGCGATTATCGAGGTCCAAACCACTAATTATGGAGCTCAAAAGGCTCGCATGGACTTTGATTGCAGGTACGCTATGGGCTATTCAAATGGAGCGATGTGGGACGCTCCTGGCGCATTTGGAGAGCTTGAGCTCTCCTCGCCACTGCTGATCTGGTCCCCACGCCAACAGTCCCAAGACACTTGGAAGAGGAGCCGCCCATGGAAGCCTACGAGCGCATGAAGAAGCTCATTGCCGAAGTTGACGATGACGTCAAAAAGGCCATGGGAGGCAATAAGGCGGCCGGTACGCGCGTGCGCAAGGTGATGCAGGAGGTGAAGGAGTGCGCCCAGACTTGCCGGCAGTCGGTTCTGAACATGCGTGACTCGTCGGAAGATGGAGAAAAGCAGGCCTAGCCCGCTGCGGGAGGCCAGTTCCAACCCTCATCCGTTTCACGAATTGACTCCGGGGTCCGTAGGAGGGGTGCCATGAGCACCCCTTCTTCCATTCACAAGCCGCTGAACGGTGAGGACAGAGCCAAAGCTCTTTTGCAGGGGCTCACCGGGTTCGTCCGTAGGTTTAGGTCCCCCGGGCGCTGGCCCACCCTCAGCGACCAGGACCTTCAGCACATGGCCTTTCTGGCTTGTCTGACCTACCAGTGCCATCCAGAGCGCACATTACGAATGCACCGGATGTTTGCAGAAATGGCGCGCAGGCTGGGAGTACTCGATCGATTCCGCCTTCTGGGAACGGTGACTGCATTTATTGAAGAAGGGCGGGCCACTGCCGAGGCGCTCATGCCATTTGTGTTCTTTGAGGAATCGGGCGCGATCGTGGCCGCCGCAAGCCGTGAGTACGCCCTGTTGCACCAATCGCCAATGCACAATCCCGTGGAGGGGGCGGAGCGGCTGCTGAATCGTTTGGATGCCGTTCAGGCCCTGCCTTCAAGAATGGCACCCGTCATGGCGGGACTGGTTGGCTTGGGCGACTTGAGATTGGCCCCGGTTCTGAAAGCCAGAATGAGCGACTTCTGCGGCCCCGCGGCCAGGGGCTCAATTGCGTATGCAGAAGGTGCGTTTGCCACCAGGCTTCACACCGAGTTCCTGCTCACGTGGTTGGAAAGGGCTGCATGCGAAGAGGACGCGATCGCCGCGGTTCACGCGCTGCGCTCCATGCCCACCTGGGCGATGCACGGAAAGGTGTCAACCGTTTCCAGAGTGTTTCCCAGCACGGCTGCGCCGGCCGGGGAAGAACTTTCGGTGACCGAAAGTCAGAGCTTTGCCGAGGCACTCGTGGAGGTTCGCCCGCGCCTTGCGGTGGTGGCATTGCTTGCAGAACTGCGCTCTTCAAAACAAGCGTGTGCAACCGTAGAAACGGGCAAGCGTCTCCACAGCGCCATTCAAGATGCGCTCAGGGCGTGGTCCGCGGTCCCTGGAACTTCTAGCCAGCACACTGGTCGGCAATCCGCAGCGTGACCCCTATTGCAATTGGCCTGATGCGCTGCGCATGCCCACGATGCTCAGAATGAGAAAGACGATGGCCGCCAGACCACAGATGGGTGGTACGAAAAGATTGAGAATTGGAATGGCTGTGGACACCACCGTGACTGCGGCAGCAATGCTGTAGAAAAGACCCCAGCGCTCCCCACAGTCTGCGGTGCCACTCAAGTTTCTTGCAGCCGCTGCGGCCTGCAGCGAACGCGGAACTCTTGCAAACACAAAGAAGTTCCAGACCAAGTGAAAGCCTGGGATCAGGAGCAGCCACACCATTCCCGGGGACATAAGTTGCATGGGTTGGGGCACTCTCTTCTGGGCGCCAGAGATCAGCCATGCGATCACTGCTTGGATCGCGATGCCGATGCCAATCGCCCCGCAGCAGAAAATGCCGCCCAGAGCGAGTAGTGCTGCGATGCCTGCGGCTTCGTTGGTTCCGTCACTTCCACCAGAACTGGACGAAGACTCTTGAACTGCAAGCAGTGCGGGAACAACCAAGTCGAACCACGACGAATTCACCATGGAGGCCTCCTACCCTTGCGAGGGCGTGCCAAGGATACCTACGTCTCGTTGGAAGGTGTTTCCAACGGGCGAGCGGGAGCCTCTCCCCAGCGCTTGAGTCCCGGGACTTCAATCTCAAACTGGTCCAGCACACGGGCCACGGTGTCGTTCACCATGTCATCGAGTGTGGCGGGCAAGTTGTAGAAAGCGGGCATGGGGGGCATGATCACGCCCCCCGCCTCTGTCACGGCGCACATGTTTTTCAGGTGAATCAAGCTGAGTGGGGTCTCTCGAACCACCAGCACCAGTTTGCGGCGCTCCTTGAGGGCAACGTCTGCGGCACGGGTCAGCAGTGTGCTGGAGGCTCCGCTGGCGATCTCCCCCAGGGTTCGGGCTGAGCAGGGAATGATCACCATTCCTGACGTTCGGAAGGAGCCGCTGGAGATCGGCGCGGCGAGGTCGTTTTGAGCGTAATGCTTGAACGCCAGTCCGCGCAGTTCCGCCGCGCTGAACGCTGTTTCAAAGGCCCGCGTGAGATCTCCGGCTTTGGAGACCACCAGATGGGTTTCAACGTTCAAATCCTTCAGCATCTGGAGGAGTCGGATGCCAAAAGCGATGCCTGAGGCTCCGGTGATTCCAACGATGATTCGCTTGGTGGACATGGTGTGGCTCTCTTAGGGCCCCACGGGGCGAAGCCTGCCACATTCTAGGGCGGCAAGCAGGCGTTACTCCCGCATGTCCACCTGTTTGGCCACGGTCAGGCACTCCTTGAACTTGGGGTGCTCGGCATCGTCCATCAATTCGTACAGGGAACTTAGCACTCCAGTGGCAAGTGCGCCCGAACGCTCCATTCGGCGGAACGCGGGGGAAATCTGATTGGACTGCCCGGCGCTGATCGCGTCCGTAGCCAGAAAGACGATCCAGCCTCCCGCACAGAGGTCTAGCACCGTTTGCAGCACGCAGACGTGCGCTTCAATGCCACACACCAGAACATGCGGCCGCCCGCTCGCGCGCAGCACGCTCTTGACATCCGGAACCAGTGCGCTGAACTTTGTCTTTTGCAGCACCGTGGCTTGGGCAGGGAGTGACGCACGCACTTGCGGAACTGTGGGGCCCAGCCCACGCACATATTGCTCAGTGGCGATTACGGGAACTCCCAGCAGCGCCGCGCCGCGACAGAGCACGGTGCAGTTGTTCACCAAGCGTTCCGCACGATGGATGGAAGGCATCAGCCGATCCTGGACATCAATGACCAGCAGGGTGGTGGATTCGGGCTTTAACCGGGGAATCGGCATGGGCTCAGACTTTCAGGTGTGCTTCTTGGCTCACCTGCTGCGCGTACCGCGCGCGGATGGGTTGCACCACGTGCGCGATGAATTGCTCCACTTGCTGCGGGGCACGACCGATGTATGCGGCTGGATCGAGCACTGAGTGCAGGTCCAAACCATTGAATACGGGTTCCCCCTTTAATCGCGCCAGCAGATCATTGGGCTTACCTTCTCCCTTGACAGCCGCCGCTGCAGCTTGGCTGTGGGTGCGGATGAGTTCGTGCACCGCTTGTCTGTCGGCCCCTTTGCGGGTGGCCGCCAACATCAGATCTTCGGTGGCCATGAAGGGGAGTTCCGCCATCAGGTGGGCGTGGATGGCCGCGGGGTACACCACCAATCCCCCCAACACATTGGCCATGATGTCCAGCGCGCCGTCAAGCGCCAAGAACGCCTCGGGCAATGAGAGCCTTCGATTACTGCTGTCGTCAAGCGACCGCTCCAACCACTGGGTTGCGGCCGTGTCCAGCGCGTTGTGATGCATGTTCATGACAAAGCGCGCTAGGCCTGTGGCTCGCTCGCAGCGCATGGGATTGCGCTTGTAGGCCATGGCGCTGGAGCCGATCTGCTCGGTTTCAAATGGCTCCTCAACTTCCTTGAGGTTTGCCAGGAGGCGCAGATCATTGCAGCACTTGTGAATGGCCGCGGCCGCCAGCGCAAGGCTCCCTAAGACTTGTGCGTCCACCAAGCGTGGATAGGTCTGTCCGCAGACCCACCACGTGAGTGCTGGGTCCCATCCAAGTTTGGTGGCCCAACGCGCTTCAAGTTCGTCAACCTTTGACGCATCGCCATCGAGCAGTCCCAGATAGCTGGCCTGCGTACCGGTGGCGCCGCGTAGGCCCTTGAGGCGAAGAGAGTGCGAACTGCGCTCCACCTCGCCCAGCGCGATGACCAAGTCCTGAGCCCACAGCGTGGCGCGTTTGCCCACCGTGGTGGGTTGCGCGGGCTGGTAGTGCGTGTACCCCAGCGTGGCCAGCGCTCGATGTTTGTGCGCAAAGGTTGAAGCGCGGTCGATGGCTCGTGCCAACTTTCCTGCCACCACCCCCAAGGCATCGCGCAGGATGAGGATGTCGGCATTGCACACCACGTCCTGGCTGGTGGCACCCATGTGAATGATGCCTCGTGCGCCGGGTGCGGCATCGCCGTACGCATGAACATGGGCCATGACGTCATGCCGGAGGCGGGTTTCATGCCGGGCGGCGGCCTCAAAATCGATGGCGGTGGCGGCACCCTTGAGCTCAGCCACTTGCGCGGCCGTGATGGGCATTCCCAACTCCCGCTGGGATTCAGCCAGAGCCACCCAGATGAGGCGCCACGTCTCAATTTTGTGCCGCGCGCTCCACAGATGGCTCATCTGGGGGCTGGCGTTCCGGGTTTCCAATGCGGATCGATACCCGGAGTGCTCGTCGCGTGGGGGGAGGTCCTGCCGGCTGTTCTGCACGAACGCGATCGTAGCGCAGGCAAGGTGCAGCTACGCTGTGCGTTTGGAGTGCACGTGACAGAAGCCAAACCATCGCCCAAGGTGGCCGGAAGCCAAGATCCGCCGCCTGAAGAGGTCTTGCGGATCATCGCGGCATGGAAGGCGGGTCATGGCGACGCGCTCGGGCGGATGCTCAAACGGTACGAAAACCGGGTTTATGCCACCTGCTGGCGAATCACCCGTAAGCATGATGACGCGCTGGACATGGCGCAGCAGACACTTATCAACGCCATCAAGAACATTGACGATTATGACGGCAGGGCCCAGTTTGGCACCTGGATCTATCGAATATGCACCAATGCGTGCATTAGCCACCTGCGCCGGGAGCGGGTGCGACGGGCGGAGGGGCCGGATTCCATGGCCTTTTCAGCGGATCGGGAACCCCTTCCAGATTCGCGCGTTGAGACGAATGAGGTGAATGCCACGCTGCACCAAGCTCTTGATTCAATGGATGCCGACCTGCGCACGCTCTTGGTGCTGAGGGATGGGCAGGGTTTGGACTACTCGGAGATCGCGCACGTCTTGAGTGTTCCGGTGGGGACAGTCAAGAGCCGATTGTTTAGAGCTCGCGCAGCGCTGCGGGCCGCGGTTGAAGGCCTGGAAGGTGGAACCCCATGAGCGACAACATGAGCGCGCGCGAGATCGACCAAGCGCTGGCTTACATTGAAGGCACACTGAGTGCGGTGGAGTCCGAGCGTTGGCTGGCGGCACAATCTCCCGCAGAGCGAGCACGGTGGCGCGCCATGCGACAAGACGCGCTGGCCCTGCAGGCCATGCACGCCCCTGAAGCTCCCGAAGAGTTGCACGAATCAATCATGGCCGCCATGGAACGCAGTGAATTGCTCGCGGGCGCACCCAGGATGGCGACCTTTGCAAACTCTCAACGTTCGGGCGCCGCGCCGTATCCGATACACACTGCCGGACAGGCCGCCGCCACCGGCGTGGTGGCGCGGCCATGGGCCATGCGCTGGCGCACTGCTGGCGCATTGGCGGCTGCGCTCGTCATGACTGCAGGCGTGGGATGGGCACTTTGGCCCCGTCCACTGCCGATGAATGATGGAGCGCGCATGCCGCGAGCCGCGGGTGCGGTTGTGCCGGCGGCGTACTCACCGGCGCACGCGCCATACGCCGTGGTGCTTGAGTTTGACGATGTGCACGAAGCAGAAGCCGTCATGCGCAGCGTGTTGGGTGAGACCCAGGGCGCCCAACTCACGTGCTGTTGCCAGGGTCAATGCACGCAGGTAGTGGAAGGCCCACCGCATCTGGTGAAGATGGACGGCGACGACGCAGAATTGATGGCGATCGCCGACATTCCCTCTCACAACCTTGTGATTCCAGCCAGCGAACTCTCTCGAGTGTTGGGGGCGCTTGTGGGTTCCGGAAGGGGTTCAATCGATGTGCGGCAAGTGAACAACACGGCGTGGCCAGCACAGACCAGTGGCACCGTGGAATTGCCGATCTTTATTGTTCCTTCGACGCGTTAGGGCTGGGTGCGCGCCCTGTGGAGACGCGCGGTTCAGTACCGGCACGAATCCTGCTTAGATTTGACCGGTGGCGCCAAATCACCAGCACCGCGATGGTGATGCTCACCACCAGTGCAGGGATCACGGGCTCCAGAGCGTCGGAAACACTCGCGCCCTCTGATCGCGCAAGAAGGGTGCACGTGACGAGCGCCACAGGAACTGTCACGCCCGCAATCATTCCTCCCACGCTCATCATTCGGGTCAAGGCCAGCGCGGTGGCCCACGCGATGACGGCCACGATGACCGGAATGGTGAGCACCGGGTAGATGGCTGCAAGTGCGCCGCTTCCGGTGGCCACTCCCTTACCGCCGCGCATGCCTGCGAAGGGGGTGTACATGTGGCCCAGCACTGCGCTGGCTGCCACCGCCAACCACCACCACAGTGCACCCGGGGGCAAGGCCGTCGGTGCAACACCCACGATGCCCGCCATTTTGCCCGTCACCAAGACTGGGATGGCGCCTTTGCTGGCATCCAGCACATACACCAACACGCCCCACGAACGGCCAAGGCTGCGCCCCACATTGGTTGCGCCGATGTTGCCACTTCCAGTGGCGCGCAAGTCAACGCCTTTGGATTTGGCAATGATGAGGCCGAACGGAATGGACCCCGAGAGAAATGAGATCAAGCACATCAGGAGCCACATGCCGGGCGCGAGAGTTTCGGGCGCATCGGCCACGGGGAGCACCATGTCGCGGGAGGATACGCCCCGTTAGGTTCCCGAGTGCCAGAGCGGGGCGCCGTACCGGGCCACGTGCCACCGCTCGGTGGTTCGGCGGAGTTCAGCGGCAAAACCTGCGGCCACCACACTAGGCCCCTGAATGCAAATGTGCAGCGCGTCATCATCGGCCACCACTTCCACCACCGGCACTCCCATGCGCTCGCCCAGCGCATTTGCTGCCGCCAGAACATTCCTGCGAACAATGGGGTCCGCCAGGCTTTGCATGGCGTATGACCGGATGGTGATGCGGCTGGTGAAGGGGCTCACAGCGCTACACCGCTGCGTTGCTTTCATGCGGTGCAGGTTCAGGAGTTTGTCCATCGCCAAAGCCGGTGCCGATGGCGCGAGCCGCCTCCACCAACGGGTGGTTGACGGGAACCAGACTCTGCTTGCCCGCCGCGTACAGCAGGTCAACATCGCCATAGATATTGCTGGTGCGCACCACCATGCGACCTCGCTTGCCTTCCATGAGCGTGCGGATGGCGTGGTATCCAAAGTGCGTGGCCAGAATGCGGTCTGCCGCGATGGGCCCCCCTCCACGTTGGATGTGCCCCAGCGCACTGGAACGAGTCTCTACGCCGGTGAGTCTTCCGATCTCCTCAGCCACCCATCGGCCGATGCCCCCAAGGCGAATGGGATCGGGGCTCGTGACATCCACGCGATCGACCATTTGCTTGCCCTCTTTGGGTCGCGCGCCTTCTGCAACGACAACAATGGCAAATCCTGGGCCCTTCTCCATGCGGTGGCGAATGTTGTCCGCCACATGCGTCATGTCAAAGGGGATCTCTGGAATCAGAATCAAGTCACTGCCGCTGGCTACACCACTAGTCAGCGCGATCCATCCCGCGTTGCGTCCCATCACTTCGCAGACCATCACCCGATGGTGGCTATCTGCAGTGGAGTGCAGCTTGTCCAGCGCATCCGTGGCGGTGGAAACTGCGGTCAGAAAACCAAAGGTGATCTCTGTGCCCACGATGTCGTTGTCAATGGTCTTGGGCACTCCGATGATGTTGATACCTGCCTCCACCAGAGGGGCCGCGCTGGCCATGGTTCCGTCGCCGCCTATCACGATCACGGCGTCAAGCTTGTGCTCGCGCACCGTTTGAATGCACTGGTGGGTCACGTCCTGCCACACCGGGCCCGTGGCAGGATCCACGCGCACGCAATAGCGGCGCGGATTGGCGCGATTGTTGGAACCCAGAATGGTGCCGCCGCGCGTGAGGATTCCGCTGACATCACGCGCGGTGAGAGGGCGCACGCGGTTTTCGATGAGCCCTTGAAAACCGTCCTCGATGCCCACAACGTCGATGCCAAAGCGCCAGATGGCGGTCTTGGTGACCGCGCGAATGACGGCGTTGAGTCCCGGGCAGTCGCCGCCGCCGGTGAGCACGCCAATTCGTCTTATGGAGTGGGGCATGAGAGGCGAACCATGCTAGCGGTGACCATGGTGGGTGCGGTTAGGATGGCGCGCTTACGCCATGAATTCACAGCAGGACACCAGCGAGATTCCCGCCCCGCAAGACGAAAGCGTCTTGGTGGCTGCCCGCCGCGCCAAGCTGGAGACGCTGCGCAAGGAACTGGCGGTGGAACCCTTTGGCCGCAGGCAGGATGGGCTCATGCTCATGTCTGCCGCGCGCGCGGCGTTTGATGAAGCTTCGCACACGGCGTTTGAAAGCGCCGCTCAGGCACGCAAGAGTGATCCCACTGTTGTGGTCGCGGACAACCGCACCTCTGTGCGCGTGGCTGGGCGAGTGGTGCAGCACCGCGACCTGGGAAAGTTGGTCTTCTTCTGGCTGCGTGATTCGTCTGGCGACTTGCAGGTGACGGTGAGCAAGGCCAACGTGTCCGAGGCGCAGTTTGCGCTGGCCAAGATGCTGGACTACGGCGATTTGGCCGTGGCCCAGGGGCCGATCGGCCGCACGAACAAGGGGGAGGTGTGCGTGTGGGCTTCAGGGTTGGAGATTGCTTCTAAGAGCTTGGCCGCGCCTCCTGGAAAGTGGCACGGGCTTGAGGATGCTGAGATCCGCTATCGCAAGCGATACGTGGACATGTACACCAATCCAGAAACGGTGCGCGTCTTTGAACAGCGCAGTCGCATCGTGAGTTTGGTGAGACGCTTTATGGAAGGACGCGGCTTCCTTGAGGTGGAAACTCCCATGATGCAGCCGATGGCCGGCGGCGCGGCGGCACGGCCGTTCGTCACCCATCACAACACTCTGGACATGGACCTGTACATGCGGGTGGCTCCAGAGCTGTACCTCAAGCGCCTGATGGTGGGGGGAATGCGCAAGGTCTTTGAGATCAATCGCAACTTCCGCAATGAGGGTGTTGATCGCAGCCACAATCCTGAGTTCACCGCCATGGAGGCGTACGAAGCGTATGGCGACTACATGACCATGCTTGAGATGGTGGAGAGCCTGGTTCACCACACAGCATGCGCGGTGGCGGGTCAGGCGGAGGGAGGCGCTGGCCCGGTTCTGCCATTTGGCGACCTGCGCGTGAACTACGCCAAGCCATTCCAACGTGTGCGATACGAGGAGCTCTTTGAGCGAGCTGTTGGCTTCGACATGACGAACGAAGCCAACGTTCGCGAGACCGCGCGCGCCCTCCATGTGGCCAAGGTTGACGCATTGGACCATTGGCTGCTGGTGAACGAGATCTTCGAGCGCAAGGCCGAGGCGTTGATCGATCCGCAGGTACCGACATTCGTGTTGGACTACCCCAGCGCCATTAGTCCGCTCACGCGCCCTAGCAGGCAACGCCCGGAGATTGCTGAGCGATGGGACTTGTTTGTGGGTGGCATGGAAATCGGGCCCGCGTACACCGAGCTCAACGATCCCGACATTCAGTTGGCCAAGTTCACCGAGCAACTCAAGGGGGCGGACGACGAGGAGACCACATTCCGCACCTTGGATATGGATTTTGTGAACAGTCTGCGCGTGGGCATGCCTCCCGCCGGCGGCATGGGACTGGGCATCGACCGCTTGGTGATGTTGTTGACCAACAGCCAGTCCATTCGCGATGTGATTCTCTTTCCGCTCATGCGGCCGGAGTAGTGCGTGAGCCATTCAACAGCCATCAGGCGATGGATTCCGTGCGCGCGCGCGGTGTGGTGCGTGATGCTGTTGTTTGCAAGCACCTCGCTGGCGGGGTCCAGCGCGGACAGGTGGGAACTTAAGGAAGAGCGTTGGTATCAGATGCTTCTGGGGGGTCAGGTGTGCGGTTACAACTCTGAACGTGTGGAAACGCAGGCTGGTTTGATACGAACAACCACGGAGAATGAGTTGCGCTTGGGGCGAATGGGTCAAGACGTAGTGGTTCGCACGCGCAGCGCGTTTACAGAAACCGCCGATGGCAAGCCCGTGCAATGGGTGCAGGAAAAGCGCACCGGTGCTGCTCCCGTGACCAGCAAGGTGCTCTTTAACACCGACAGTATCGACGTGATTGACGAGCAGGGGGGCAGAACCACGGCACGGCGGCAGCCCTTGCCGCAGGGTCAGTGGCTCACCCCCCATCAGGCGCGCGAGTTTGTGCGCCGAAGAGTTGCGAGCGGCGCCGACCAACTGGAGTACATCACGCTGGATCCGGAGAGCGGCTTGACCGTCGTGCGAATTCAGAGCAAGCGCACGGGTTCGGGGCACGTGCAGGTGGACGGGCGCACGCTGAGCGTCTCCACGTGGAAAACGCTGAACAGCGTGGTAGACAAGCCCAGCGTGGAAGAGATTTCTGCGGACGGCGTGCTGGTGAGTAGCAGCACCGATTTAGGTGTGGGCGTGCTCCAGGCGCGCCTTTCAACGCGGCAGATGGCACTTGGCAATAAGAGCAGCGCAGAGGTGATGGCGCGGAGCTTTGTAGAACTCAAGCAGAACGGCGAACGACTTCAGAGCGCCACGCGCGCGCAACTACGCGTTCGTGCCGGGGGCGGCAAGCTGGCAGACCTGCCCAGCGCAGGTGCGCAGCAGGTGACTCGAGTGAACGCTGGAGAAGCCACCATAGACATTGATTTGGGCCGCACGATCCCCGCGGAGCGCGGCGACGATGCAGACCCCAAGTACCGAAGGGCCAGTGTGATGGCCGATAGCGAAGAGCCACAGATCAAGGCTCTGGCCGATGGGGCGCTGAAGGGGGTGCCAAGCGATCCACGTGCGCGTGCTGATGCGTTGCGCGCTGCCGTCTCCCGCCACCTGACGCGCAAGAATCTGGCGAGTGGCTTTGCCACCGCCACTGAAGCCGTCAAGAGCCAAGCGGGTGATTGCACAGAGCACGCCGTGCTGTTGGCGGCGTGTTTGCGTCATGCAGGCATCCCCTCCCGTGTCGCCAGCGGCCTGCTTTACGTTCAGTCCATGGGCAGCGTGCGAAACGTGATGGGTTGGCATATGTGGACGCAAGCATTGATCGATGGCGCATGGATTGACGTTGATGCGGTGCTTGCGCCGACCAGCCCTCGCTCACACGCGGGCCACTTGATGGTGGTGGCCAGTGCTGCGGACGGCGCGTCCATGGATTCTGACTTTGCGCGAATCGTTGAGTTCATTGGAGATTTGCAGATCGACATCGTGAGCATTGAGGGCGTGCCCGCAGTGGCCAGCACCCCTCACGCGGTGCGCCCTGTTGAAGCCGAGGTTGCACGGTGAGCACGGCGTTCGAATTGCCTGCTCTGCCGCCGCGTGATCCTGCCGGGCACAAGGGCTCATTTGGACATGTGTGTGTGCTCGCAGGGTGCGCGGCTCCACCCAATGTCATGCTGGGGAGCGCGGTGCTGGCCTCATTGGGAGCATTGCGGGCAGGCGCAGCACTGTGCACCATTGCCGCACCTGAGCCGCTGCTTCCGCACATGCTTGCTGCCAATCCTTCCGCCACGGGCTTGGCACTACCCGTGGGGGCGGATGGGCAATTGATTCCAAGCGCTGTCGCCGAACAGTTGGACGCGCAAGGCGCAAAGTGGAAGTCGCTGGCAATCGGTCCGGGACTTGGCACCGGGTTCGCTGCGCAGCAGATCGTTCTTCGATTGGTGGCGCAGGCGGAAGGCCGCCCGTTGGTGGTTGACGCCGACGCCTTGAATTGCCTCGCCATGTCCGCCGACTTCGCCAAAGACTTCCGCGCGCGTGCGGTGCTCACGCCGCATCCATTGGAGTACGCAAGGCTCGCGCATGCGCTGGAATTGCAGCCCCACATGCAGCCGCCCCCGGTGGCCGATCGCCAGAGTGCGGCAGAACGGTTGGCGCAGCGATTGGGCGCTGTGGTGGTTCTAAAGGGGCACGGCACCGTGGTGACCGATGGCACGCGAACGTGGGTGTGTGCACGAGGCAACGACGCGCTGGCCATCGGTGGCAGCGGGGACGTGCTGACAGGCATTATTGCGGGGATGCTGGCGCAGTTTCCGGGGCTTGGACTCTTGCACTGCGCATGCCTGGCCGTTGAGGCTCATGCGCGTGCGGCGGAGTTGTGGGTGGCACGCGCAGGTGGCACGGCGGGCCTTCTTGCCACGGAGTTGGCGGCGCAAGTGCCGAGTGTGCTGCCTCAGATGGCGCAGTCGCACTAGACTCGCACCCCCTATGCCCCAAGCCACCACTAAGCATCCGCATGTTGCGGTCGAGGACATTCGCCCGCACACGTACGTGGATGGCGTGTACTCCATCGTGAATCCTCAGGTGGGAACCGCCAAGAATGGAAAGCACTACCTCAAGGCGATCATCCGCGACTCAACTGGCGAAGTTCCAGTGCGCCAGTGGTCATTCGAAGAGGGGCAGATTGCAGATGTTTCCCGCACCGGATTTGTGCAGATCGGCGGACAAGCGCAGGACTACAACGGACAGACTCAGATCGTGCTTGACGTGGTGCGTTCGGTGGAAGTCGGCCTTGAGGATCTGGCTCGGCTTCTGCCCACCAGCCGCCATGACATTGAGAGCATGTTTCAGGAAGTGCGCCGCATCAT
The DNA here is from genome assembly GCA_964640485.1 of uncultured Isosphaeraceae bacterium. GTDB lineage: Bacteria > Planctomycetota > Phycisphaerae > Phycisphaerales > SM1A02 > CAZXGD01. The sequence continues at coordinate 63,236 of CAZXGD010000008.1, forward strand.
GGGCACTCTCTCACATCCCGCCATGAAGGGGTTGGCCGACGCCTACTTGAGTTCAGATGCCATGATGCTTGCGTTCAAGCAGGCGCCCGCCGCTGTAAGCGTGCACCATGCGTGGATCGGCGGACTGTTGGAGCACACGCTCAACCTGCTGCGATTGGCAGAAGTGATGTTGCCGCTCTACCCGGATTTGAATCGCGACATGGTGCTGATGGGTCTGCTGCTTCATGACATGGGCAAGACCACCGAACTCTCTTGGGACCGCGGATTCCAATACACCGCGGAGGGCAATCTGCTTGGCCACACCGTGAAGGGCGCCATCGTGCTTGCGGCCATGGCACAGGTGTCGGCACGCAAGTCTGGCCACGCAGTGCCCGCGAATGCGCTGCTGGTGTTGCAGCACATCGTGGTGAGCCATCACGGGCAACTTGAGTTTGGAGCCACCAAGGTGCCTTCGACGCCGGAGGCGATTTTTGTGAGCATGCTGGACAACTTGGATGCCAAGACCGCCATCGCGCTGGGCGCCGCACAACGGCACAAGGCCATCGAGCCCGGCCAGGAGTTCACCGAAAAGGTGTGGGCGCTGGACACGCGCATTTTCCGCCCGAATCCGCTCAGTGGGCCTGTCGAATCAACTCCACCAGGCGAGTGAGTGACTCACTCGGATGCAGCGGCACTGGCCACGTGCGATCGGCGCGGATGAGCGCGGAGTGCGAGCGCTGGCGATCCTGTGATTCACGGCGCAGCAGGTCAGCCAATTCGGCCGATCGCATCGCTCGCGCGCGGCCGATCTCTTGATGCATGTGTTTCCACGCTTGACGTCTTGCAGTGCTCCGGCGAGGAGCAGCATTCACAGCGGCCAGCAAGTGCTTCTTGCGATCGCTGATCGCACTGCCTGGCTCACCCTCCGGGTCAAACCACACGTGACGACGATGTGCTGGGGTCACCACGGGCGTTTGTTGGTCGGCGGGAAAGGGCAACCTTAGGGTGGCCGTGGCGAGGTCAAATGCGGGCAGTTCTGTGCCGAGCCATTCCCCCACAAAGATCTCCGTGGCACGTTCATAGAGCGCTCCGCCGGTGCCATGTACAAAGCGATCGCAGAGCGCAGCGCGAGCGATGGCGCTGGTGAGGAACGCCCGGGGCACCAACGTGGCACCCATGCGCTGAAGCTCTGGAAGCATGCGCGAACTCACACGCTTTCGCATGCCGGTGTGGTCCACCTGCCACAGTGGTAGCTCAACACCGCCAGCGTCCATTTCCGTCAACGGCCGAGCCGCACGCGGTACGGTGCGTGCGCCCTTGTTGAACGCATCCGCACACGCTTGAGGGTTCTGGAGCGCACGCGCCATGAGTTCCACCCCGAGCGTGGTTCGCAACAGTTGGCTTGACCGCACCCAAGGTGCCGCAGTGATCCATGCTCCGCCACCTGGCGCCGCATGAAGGCCTTGCGCACAGAGGGCGCTGAGCGCGTGCCACGCTTGCGTGGGGCCATCGGTCGCAGTGCTCCACTCTTGCAGCGCGGACAATGTGTTGGCAACACCCTCCTGCACGCAGGAGAGGGCAAAGTTGGCGACCGCATTGCCAATGCGCGGTTCAAAGGGCACGGGAGCGCCAGCCGCATACGCGCACGCCGCGGTGCCAGTGGGGCGGCCTGCTGCAAACGAATGCACCCCCACATGGAACGTCTCGCCAGAATCGGGGCCCCCAATGGGCGCTTTGAACGCCAAGGGATTCCGCGTGTCGGTATCCACCAGCAGATGCGCAAAAGCGGCACCCGCACGCGTGGCCTGCTCATGCGCCCACACAAACTTTGAAAGTATGCCCGGATGCCACAACTCAGCTTGATGTCCAGTGGCCACCGTGATGTCGGAGTGTGGCAAGTTCAACTCCGAGGCCGTCAGGTGCTTCCAAGCGCTCAACGGGCGGCCCATCAGTGTCCCTGTCGCGGGGCGGACTGGCCCCGCGCTCTGCACGTCTATTGATGGAGCCACTGCATGCGCGTGAACCGACATGCGAAGATCGTAGGTCAGGCGGATTCGTGAATGGCTGACGCAGGCAGCACCGAAGCCCAGCGCAGCAATTCATGGTGGAGCGTTGCGCGATACAAGGCCAGACGCTGCTCAGGATCGTCCAAGTGCCCGCCAAACGTACGGTTGGGATCGTTGTAGATGCGTGGCACGGGCAACTCCATGATCTGCAATCCGTTCGCGACCGCCTGCACCCAAAACTGCATGGGAAACTCGTAGCCGTCTACATCAAGTTGCAGAGATCGAAGTGCGGCCACGCGGTACGCCTTGAATCCGCAGAAGGCATCGGTGATGCTGAGCCCCAGTCGAGCGTTGATCTCTTCGGTGAGCAAGGCGTTGATTCTGCTTCGATCGCTGGGAGCATCAACATCCTGGGGCAGCGGCTTGAGGTATCGGCTTCCACTCACGATGTCGGCATTGCCCAAGGCGATGGCGTTGAGAAACTCGGGAATGCTGGCGGGCTCATGCTGTTCGTCGCAGTCCATGGTGATGACCCAATCAAAGCCATCCACGCATGCCCAACGAAAGATGTCCTGAGTGGAGCGGCCGTACCCGCGGTTCCACGCGTGACGCACCACCTCAACCTGATGCGCGGCTAGGCGCATGGGCGTTTCGTCCGTGCTTCCATCGTCAATCACCAGAATGTTGTCCACGTACTTGCGCACTTCCCCCAAGACGCGGTCGATGGAACGCGCCTCGTTGTATACGGGAATAGCCAGCAGGACCGCAGATTTTCGTTCGATCATCCGGTGGGAAGTCCCTTCTGCCGCCACAGACGGAGGAGATCATTAGGGTCGATGGCTTCTGTGAAGGCTCCGTCATCGCTGCGCTGACTCTTGAGCACGCCGCGCGCACCCAATGTTTGCACCACCGCGGGGGCCTCGAGTGTGGACTGGGACTCCAGCGTGAATTCATCACCCACTCGTTTGATGACATCACGTCGCTGCGTGGGGCGGTCGCTGCGCGGGTCGAACCAGTTAAAGCCGTACTCGCCCGCGGCAGCTTCGTGTGCGAGCAGGCGCGGAAGCACCAACGCCTCCGCCAGGGAGAGGTACGCGGAGCCTGGCACTTGCAATCTGCGGGGAACGGCAGAAACTTCATTCGGGCGTGAGTCTGCAATCTCAAGCACCGGGCGAGGCATGTGTGGTGTGGGCGCCGCGCGAACGCCAAGTTGCGTGGACGTGCGTGCGGCTTTCTCGCGACGCTGCGTGGATCGGCTGGTCCAGAACTCGCGCTGGCGATCCCATCGCACCCAGTACCGGCCCTCGGTGTCTGACACCGCGGTGCCCTTTTCATCCAACAGCATGCGAACTCGTAACCGAACCAGAAGCCCCATTTCCTTCTCTGGCGGCCCCCATTTGCTTTCAGGTTGTTCTGGATTGGCCACACCCTGCGCGGCTTCCACAACTGAGATTGTGAGGTAACCGCTCTCCACTTCGGTGCCATCGGCCAGCGTGCGGGCCAATCGATACCAACGCGGCGCGGGAAGGTCACCGGCCTTGGCCACCGGATCAAGCGCAGTGCGAAGGGAATCTTCATCCAAGTGGCTCAAAAACTGTTCGCCTTGACTCAGCCTCTGAAATCGCGCGGCCACGATCTCTTGTTCAGGGAGCACTTGAATGGTTCCAAAGCTCCTGTCCAGCAGCGGGGCCACGGTGCCGAAGTCTTCGTCGGCCATCCACACTGAAACCACGATGAACTCCGAGGGCGCGGTTTGAATGAGCAAGTATCCACGCACCGCAGAAATGTCTTCAGCGTCCCGAATTGTGGCGTACACCACTCCCGCGGGCAGGCCGCCCAACTTGAGTTCCTTGCGCTCACGTACTGAAAAGACCGAGGCGGATTCCCCTTCGGCGGGTCGCTCCGTCATGGCCTTGATGTACTCATCGATCTGAGAACTTGGCGAAGGGTTGGCGCCACCCGCTGTCAATCGTGAAATCTTTAAGATGAAGCGGGGTACTTCCTGCCGCTCAGTAACCGTCCATGTGGCGCCGGTGCCGGAACCCTCCGAGGCCATCACGCAGTTCGCGGGCGTGCGAATCCTTAATCCAAGCGGCTCGATGAGGAGTGGTACTGCGGCGAGTCCGTCCGCAGGCGTACGGAGCGGCGCATCAGCGGCGGTACCGATTGACGCCGGGGTCGGCGAGGCGGGAAGGGCAGGTGGGACGGGTGCGGGAACGGAGGGCTTGGTGGGCACCGGAGTCGGGGTGGGAGTCGGAGTCGGCCTAGGTGCCTGCTTGGCTGGAGGGCTGGTTCCTGGAGGAGGAGTCGGGACTGGCCGTCCACCGGGCTTGTTGGCAGGAGGAACAAGGTTATCAGACACTACAACCATCCCGGTGAGCATCAAGACAAGCAGCGCATGGGTGGTCTGATGAAGGCTCATTCCTGGGCTCCCTAACTCGGAGAACGTGGAAGCGTAGCGTGGACGCCCCCCGCAAGTCCATGTGCTATTGACACCCTGCGGGGTTTCGCTATCCTTGTCCCTTCGCGCTTTTGGGAGCCAGCAGTGCAGGCATGTGCCTCACGGCGCTCAAAAGGCGGTCAAACGCAGATCAATCGAGCTCTTACTCGCAGGAATGGCATCAGCATGATGGGCGGCAAGATTCGCATTCGGATGGAGGCGTACGACCACCAAGCGCTCGACGCTTCGGCGCGGGAGATTGTTGACCACGCCAAGCGCACTGGTGCACGAGTGGCTGGCCCCGTGCCGTTGCCAACCCGTCGCGAGATTTACACCGTTCTTCGTTCGCCCTTCATTGATAAGAAGAGCCGTGAGCAGTTTGAGATTCGCACTCACAAGCGCATCATCGACATCACCGAGCCCAACCATCGCACGGTTGAGGCCTTGAATCGCCTGGTGGTACCCGCCGGCGTGTTTGTCAAGATCAAGGCCTAAGAGCCACAACGCAAGCAGGAAACCGCGCCATGTCACGAGCAGCAATCATCGGAAAGAAGGTCGGCATGACGCGCTTCTTCCAAGCCGATGGCACCAACATTCCAGTCACAGTCATTGCCGCTGGTCCCTGCGTGGTGACTCAGGTCAAGACGACGAAGACCGATGGCTACTCCGCCGTGCAGTTGGCTTTTGAAGACGTGAAGCCACGCAACAGCACGCAGCCCGTCATTGGCCACGACGCGAAGGCCGGCAGCGCACCCAAGCGCATTCACAGCGAATTGCGAATGGATTGTGACGCCGACGCCGAGGCCTTCACTGTGGGCCAGTCCGTCGGGGTAACCGACTTGGAAGGGCTGAAGTTTGTGGACATCGTGGGGCGCTCCAAAGGCAAGGGTTTTGCCGGCGTGATGAAGCGCCACCGATTTAAGGGCATGTGCGCCACGCACGGCACCGAGCGCAAGCACCGCACCCCGGGCAGCATCGGCAGCCACGGAACCGACCGCGGTCACGGCGCAAAAATCAAGAAGGGCAAACGGATGGCTGGTCGCATGGGCGACGAGCGAGTGACCGTGCGCTCCATCGACATCATCAAGGTTGATGCCGAAAAGAATCTTCTGCTGGTCAAGGGCCCGGTTCCGGGCGCCAACAACGGCTATCTCTTCATCAAGACGCCAGCGCGTCTCTACAAGCGAAAGGTGCGCATCCAAGCTGGCGCCGCCTGAGGCGCCAACCTGGGGTTGTGAAGGCCGCCCGAATACGGCGGAACCACATAACCGCGACAACTGACCACCGCCGCTAGGTACACGCCTAGTTCCGCGGACAACCACGACCTGAGTCAAATCCTGCCGCGCGCCACCAAACAACAGGCGCCCGGAGGAGGAGGCGAATGCGGCAATCGCCGCGAAGGTGAATACTCATGATCGATCTACCGATCTACAACTCCGCAGGCAAGCAAGTGGACACGCTCTCCATCGATGAGGCTGTCCTCGGCGGCGAAGTGCGTCACGCGCTTCTGAAGCAGGCTTACGTCATCACGCACGGGAATCAGCGCCAGGGTTCGGCTCGCACCAAGAGCCGCGGTTCGGTGCATGGGTCCACCCGCAAGCTCTACAAGCAAAAGGGCACCGGCAATGCGCGCGTGGGCGCCAGCCGTGTTCCCAACCGCAAGGGCGGCGGCGTGACCTTTGCCAAGACTCGTACCCGCGAGGACTTCCGCGCCAGCCTCACTAAGAAGATGCGCCGTCTGGCCAATCGCAATGCGCTGCTGGCCAAATTGGTGGACAACGAAGTCAAGTGCTTTGACGCGCTCGAGTTCAAGACTCCTGCCACCAAGACGATGGCCACCATGTTGCAGACCGTGGGTGTGGACCGTACGTGCCTCGTGGCCGTAAGCCCCGCCAACACCAACGCCATTCTGAGCGCGCGCAACATCTGCGGCGTGGATGTGCGCCGTATCGAGCAACTGAGCGCGTTTGACTTGCTGAACCACCGCTACCTGGTGGTGGACCGCAAGTCCCTGCAGGCGTTCATCGACGGAAGCTGCTTCCCCAAGACCGAGGAGGCAGCAGCCTGATCCGCTGCTGAAAGGCACTCACCATGGAATCAACACACGTCATCAAGATGCCCGTCATCACCGAGAAGGTGACTGACGCCACTGAATTCAATCAGTACTGCTTTCATGTGGACGGACGCGCCACCAAGACGGACATCAAGAAGGCCGTCGAAGAGATCTACGGCGTGAAGGTCACCAACGTGACCACTCAAAACCGCCGCGAGCGCGACCGCACCTACAAGTACGGCAAGATTGAAGGCAAGACCTGGAAGCGTGCGCTCGTGCGCGTCGCTGAAGGCCAGAAGATCGAACTGTTCTGAACCTAGGAACGAGCACACCAATGGCAATTCGCGTCTACAAGCCAGTCACAGCGGGCCGCCGCAACGCTTCGGTGAACATGCACTCCGAAGTCACGCGCAGCAGCCCCGAAAAGTCCCTGCTTCGTCCCCTGCATAAGACGGGTGGCCGCAACTGTCAGGGCAAGCTCACCGTCATTCAGCAGGGTGGCGGCCACAAGCGCCGTTACCGACTGATTGACTTCAAGCGTCAGAAGGATGACATGGTGGCGGTGATCACCACCATCGAATACGACCCCAATCGCACCTGCCACATCGCGCTGGTCACCTACACCGACGGAACCGTCCGCTACATCTTGGCCCCCAAGGGCATTTCGGTGGGCGACGAAGTGATCAGCTCGAGCAAGCAAGTTGATCCGCGCGCCGGCAATTGCATGCCGCTGAAGCACATTCCCACCGGCATTGAAGTTCACAACGTTGAAATGACACCCGGCAAGGGCGGCACGCTGGTGCGCTCGGCCGGCATTGGCGCCCGCCTCACCAACAAGGAAGGGCGGTTTGCCACCTTGGTGCTGCCCTCTGGCGAAATTCGTCAGGTGCTGCTTGAGTGCCGCGCCACTGTGGGAACGGTCGGCAACGCCGACCACGCCAACGTGGTGTACGGAAAGGCCGGCCGCATGCGCTGGCTGGGTCGTCGTCCCCGCACTCGCGGTGTGGCCATGAGCCATCACGCCCACCCGCACGGTGGTGGTGAAGGACGCTCCAAGGGCGGTCAAGAGCCGTCCAACGCTTCGGGCACACAGGCCAAGGGCGGGCGTACCCGCCGTCGTGGCATGTCCTCCGACAACCTCATCATTCGCCGACGCAAGAGCCGCCGTTACGGTCAGCTCAAGGTCTAACAGGAACCACAGGAAACCACGCCATGTCACGTTCACTTAAGAAGGGCCCATTCGTCGATGAGCGGCTGTTCCGCCGAGCGGAGGCCATGCAGGCAAGCAGCAAGCAGACGCCGCTCAAGACGTGGCGCCGCGCATGCACCATTGTTCCCGAATTCGTGGGCCTGAAGTTCCAGGTTCACAACGGTCGCAACTTCACCGAAGTCTTCGTGACCGAAGACATGGTGGGTCACAAGCTTGGCGAATTCTCTCACACCCGCACCTTCAAGGGCCACACCAATAAGAAGGAAGGCATTGAAGGCGGTCAGAAGGACGCTGTGTAACTATGGCATACAAGGCATCCCACAAATTCGCTCGTATCGCTCCGCGCAAGGCGCGGCTGGTGGCGGATCTCATTCGCGACAAGAACGTTGACGAAGCGCTCGCCGTGCTGGACTTCAGCCCGCGCCGTGGTGCTTGGTTCATCAAGTCTGTCCTCAAGAGCGCCATCGCCAACGCAGAAGAGGCCAACGCCGATGTGGGCCGACTCATCGTGAGCGAAAGTCGTATTGACGAAGGGCCAACGATCAAGCGCTTCCAGCCCAAGGACCGCGGTCGCGCACATCCAATCTTGAAGCGCACGAGCCACATTCACGTGGCCGTGGACATTCGCTGAGCATTCTCTAGGGAACCACCACTATGGGACAAAAGACCAATCCAATCGGCTTCCGCGTCGGGATCACCGAGACGCACAAGAGCCGCTGGTTCGCCCCCAAGGCGCTCTTCGGCGAATTGCTCGTCGAGGACTACAAGATCCGCAACTTCATTGATAAGCGGCTCAATCGCACTCCTCCCTACGCGGCGGTGAGCGATATCTACATCGAGCGCACTCGTGAAGAGCTCACCGTGATCATTCGCACCGCACGCCCCGGGCAGGTGGTGGGGCTGAAGGGCGCGGAGATTGAGCGGCTGACCAAGGACCTTGAAGCTCTCACCGGCCGCAAGGTGGCCATTCGCATTCTGGAAATCAAGAACCCCGAAGTCGTGGCCAGGCTCATCGCCGAGACCATGGGCGAGCAGCTGAAGAAGCGAGCTAACTATCGACGTGTGGTGAAGCAGCGCGCTGAAGCCGCCATGCAAAACGGCGCCCGCGGCATTCGCATTCTCATGAGCGGCCGACTGGGTGGCGCAGAACTGGCCCGCCAGTTTGACACGCGCCTGGGCAGCCTTCCGCTGACCACGCTTCAGGCCAACATTGATTACGCAGTGGCGCACAGCCAGACCACGTACGGCGTCATCGGCATCAAGGTGTGGGTCTACAAGGGCCTGTACACGCAGGTGGAAGACGACACCACCACGAACGCAGCAGGTGGCCGCGCACGCGCCCGTGGACGTCGCTAAGCGCTGAACAACTGATTAGGAATCACTTAGGAGCAATTCATGTCAAACCTCATGCCCAAGCGAGTGAAGTACCGCAAGCAGCAGCGCGGCAAGATGAAGGGCAATGCCACTCGGGGCAATTACGTGTCCTTCGGCGATTACGGCTTGCAGAGCTTGGAGACCAGTTGGGTTTCTGGCCGTCAGTTGGAAGCCGGCCGTATCGCCGCGCAGCACTTCCTGCGACGCCAGGGCAAGGTGTTCATTCGGGTGTTCCCCGACAAGCCGATTTCCAAGAAGCCGCTGGAAACCCGAATGGGAACCGGCAAGGCTGAGGTGGACTTTTGGGCTGCCTGCGTGAAGCCCGGCACCGTGCTCTTTGAGATCGCCGGCGTGCCCGAAGAGTTGGCCAAGCAGGCCTTTGCCCGAATCGCATCCAAGATGCCCGTTCGCTGCCGTTTCGTCGGCCGCCGACTGGCCGTGTAACCAAGGACCTAAGACCCATGAAGTCCAAAGAAGTGAAAGCCCTGCGCGACGACGAACTGACCGCAGAAACCAAGCGGCTGCGCAAGACCATCTATGAGATGCGCGCCCAGACGGTCACCGAGAAGACCAAGGACTCCTCGCAGTTCAACAAGAACCGTACGGACTTGGCTCGCGTGCTGACCGAAGTGAACGCCCGCAAGAAGAAGGAAACCAAGTGAGCAAGAAGACAACCAAGAGTGCCAAGGCCGCGGCTCCCGTGCAGGGAGATGGCGGTCCACCAGTGGTGGTGTCCGCTGAGGCTCAGCGGCGCATCGGTGTGGTGGCCACAGCCACCCGTATCAAGACGCGCAAGGTCACCATTCAGTACGTTTCCAAGCATCCCAAGTACGGCAAGTACGTGCGCAAGCGCACGATGCTGCATGTGCACGATGCCACGAATGAAACGGGTGTCGGCGACCGCGTTGAGATTGCGGAGTGCCGCCCCATTAGCCGCACCAAGCGCTGGACGGTTGTTCGCGTGGTTGAGAAGGCTCCCATGAAGGCCGACATGGTCTTTGAGACCGACGACGGCAAGAAGAAGAAAGTGGCAGGTACCAAGTGATTCAGAAGGAAAGCAGACTCGAAGTCGCTGACAACAGCGGTGCCAAGTTGGCCATGGTCATCGGCATTAAGGGCGTGTCGTCCGCCACCGGACGGTTCACCCGCGTCACCATGGGCATTGGCGACCGCGTGATGTGCGCGGTGAAGGAAGCGCTTCCCAATGGGCAGGTCAAGAGCGGCGACAAGGTTGAAGCGGTCATCGTCCGCGTTCGCGCACCAACGCGCCGCAACGACGGCAGCTATGTGCGCTTTGACTCCAACGCCTGCGTGCTCATTGACAAGGACGGCAACCCCCGTGGGACGCGCATCTTTGGTGCCGTGGCCCGTGAGTTGCGCGAGAAGAACTTTGTGAAGATCGTTTCACTTGCTACGGAGGTAGTGTGATGCCAGCACATATTCGCAAAGGCGACATCGTGTACGTGCGTTCCGGTGACGACCGGGGCAAGACCGGCGAAGTGATCTCTGTGAATCCCACAGAGGAAACCTGCGTCGTGAAAGGCATCAATGTGCACACCAAGCATGTGCGCCCCACGCAGCAGCGCCCCAAGGGTGCGCTGGTGAAAGTGGAGTTGCCCGTGAAGTTCTGCAAGGTGAGCCCTGTGGTCGATGGCAAGCCATCGCGTGTTCGCTTCACCGTCAAGCCCGATGGGTCCAAGGTGCGCGTGGCCGTGAAGGGCGGCAAGGAGCTGGGCGTTGTGAGTCCAGCCCAGAAGAAGAGGTAGCCAATGTCCGAACCAACTAAAGAACCCAAGTCAGCCAAGCCCGAAGGTGGCAAGTCCAAGTCCGGCAAGCCCGCGGGCCGGTCCGCGCCAGCCCGGAGCTCCGAATCGGACGCCCCTGCGGGTCCGCGCGTCCCTCCTCGTCTTCAGATTCACTTCAAGGAGCAGGTTGCCCCCAAGCTCATGAAGGAGTTTGGGCTGTCCAACGTGAACCAGGTTCCCGTGATCGAAAAGGTCATCGTGAACAATGGCGTGGGCAAGGCGCTTGAGAACCAAAAGCTGAAGCCTGAGATCAAGGACACGGTGATTGACACCTACCTCAAGATCACCGGGCAGAAGCCCGTGATGAAGATCGCCAAGAAGAGCGTGAGCAACTTCAAAGTGCGCGAAGGCGCACCCAGCGGCTTTATGGTCACGCTGCGTCGCGATCGCATGTGGAGCTTTCTAGACCGTCTTATCAACCTCTCCATTCCCCGAATCAAGGACTTCCGCGGCGTGAATGACCGCTCCTTTGACAAGGGAGGAAGCTGGAGTTTTGGCATGAATGAACAGGCTGTTTGGCCTGAGATCAACATGGCCAACGTGAACTACACGCACGGAATGAATGTCACCATCGTGTTCCGCAAGTCGGATCCCAAGATGAGCCGGTTCGCGCTGGCTGAAATGGGCATGCCGTTTGTGAAGCCCGACGAACGCAAGAAGAAGTAAGTCAACGGATCACCCCCAAAGGACCCCACGCATATGGCAAGCAAGCGAGTCTTCGCCAAGATGAAAACCACGCCGAAGTATTCAAGTCGGCAGCGCAACCGTTGCGAAATCACGGGCCGCGGACGCGGCGTGTATCGCAAGTTTCGCATCTGTCGTCACATGCTCAGGGAGCTTGCGCTCCAGGGCATGATCCCCGGAATGCGCAAGGCATCGTGGTGAACCGCATCGCAGCACGCTCGGAACCATTGCACTAGGAACATCTCTCAATGGCGCTTCAAGATCTCACAGCAGACATGCTCACGCGCATCCGCAACGCCGTCCGTAATCGGGCGAAGCAGGTGCTCGTGCTTAACAACAAGCTCAATCACGGCGTCGCGCTGGTCCTCCAGAAAGAGGGCTTTCTCCGCGGCTTCGAGGTCATCGCCGATGGTCGGCAGGGGCTCATTCGCCTGGACCTGAAGTACGGTCCTCGCGGGGAACTCCTGATTCATCATCTTGAGCGCGTCTCCCGAACCGGATGCCGCGTGTACCGCGGCGCCGATGAACTTCCCAGGCCCATGTCGGGGCTGGGCATCGCAATTGTCTCGACCAGCCATGGCGTGATGAGCGACCGCGAGTGTCGCGAAAAGCGCCTGGGCGGTGAAGTAGTCGCCACGGTCGGCTAATCGCTCAACGGAACTACCCACACGGAGCAGTCACCATGTCTCGTCTCGCCAGAAAGCCCGTCATCATCCCCGCTGGAGTCAAGGTTGCGGTGAATTCCGCCGCCAAGTCTCTGAGCTTTGAGGGACCCAAGGGCAAGCTCAGTCTCACCTACCGCCCCGAAGTCGGCGTTCAAATTGAAGGCAGTGAAGTCCATGTGACCATGGACCCAGCCATCGTTGACATCGGTTCCAACAAAGCCTTCTGGGGCACCACGCGTGCGCTCATCCAGACGCACGTCGATGGCGTGCTCAAGGGCTACGAGAAGAAGCTTGAGATCATCGGCGTGGGTTGGGGCGCCAAGGTGCAGGGCAAGAAGTTGGTCCTGACCGTGGGCTATGCCAACACCATTGAAGTGGGCATCCCAGACGGCGTGAAGGTTGAGATGAATCAAACCACCGTGACGGTGAGCGGCCCCAACAAGCAGGCGGTTGGATCGTTTGCCAGCGAAGTTCGGGCTCACCGCAAACCAGAGCCTTACAACGGCAAGGGCATTAAGTACTCAGACGAAGTCATTCAGCGCAAGCAGGGCAAGGCCTTCGGCGCCTAAGGAACACACCATGGACAAGTCAGTTGCAAAAACCGAACGCCGCGACCGCCGCAAGATGGGCCAGCGCAAGACCATCCGGGGCACGCCCGGCCGTCCGCGCTTGAGCGTCTACCGCTCGCTGCAGCACATTTACGCCCAGCTCATTGACGATCTGGCCGGCACCACGGTGGCCTCCGCCAGTTCGCTGGACGCCAAGACCGGCGCGGGCAACGTGAATGGGGCCAAAGAAGTTGGCAAGGTTCTCGCCGAGCGCGCGCGCAAGGCCGGATTTGAAGCCGTGGTGTTTGACCGCAACGGCTTCCGTTACCACGGCCGAGTGAAGGCCGTCGCCGATGGCGCCCGCGAAGGCGGACTCAAGTTCTAACACCGCATACCACACTGTTCAACAGCAACTCGGAGCAGCCTCAATGGCCGAACTGATCGACGAAAACTCAAGCATCGAATCCACCACGGTGGGTGTTTATCGCACCAGCACCACCACCTCTGGCGGACGCCGGTTCAGCTTCTCTGCGCTTGTCGTCGTTGGCGACAAGCATGGCAAGGTGGGCATCGGCTACGCCAAGAGCACGCAAGTGCCGCTGGCTGTGGAAAAGGCACAGAAGGAAGCCCGTCGCAAGATGGTGGGCTATCCCATGCTGCGCACCACCATCCCACACATCGTGGAAGGGCAGTTCGGCGCCTCCAAGGTGCGTTTGGTTCCGGCTACGCCGGGAACGGGCGTCATCGCGGGTGTGGCCGTCCGCGCCATTCTCGAAATGCTGGGCATTCAAGATTGCCTTACCAAGAGCTACGGATCGACCAATCCCAAGAACCTGGTGAAGGCCACCTTGAGTGCCTTGGGTCAACTTCAGCTTCGCGAAAAGGTTGAAGCTCTTCGCGGCGTGGAGTTGGGACAGACTCAGGTGGAGCAGATTGTGGAGCGCGGCATTGCAGCGATGCCACAGCTCAAGGCCGGCGAAAAGATGCAGGCGCCCAAGAACACTGTGGGTGACGAGCGTCGTCGCGGTGGTCGCGGCGGACCTCGCGGTGGTGGTGGCGGTGGATATGGCGGTGGTGGTGGCGGCGGCTACGGTGGCGGTGGTCGAGGCCGACCCGAAGAAGCCGCTGCGCCAGCGGCCGCTCCAGCCGCGCCAGCTGCTGAGGCGCCACCCGCTGCCGACGGAACGGGCGCACCTGCAGCCTAAGAGTTAGTGACTTTCATTCAGACGTTTACCTCTCTCAGTACAAGCGAGTTTCCTGCCATGATGATTCATGACATCACCAAAGTCGTTGGAAAGCACCGTCCCCGCAAGCGCGTTGGTCGCGGCGAGGGCAGCGGCATCGGCGGCACCAGCACCCGCGGTCATAAGGGTGCCAAGAGCCGCGCAGGCTGGACCAGCCGTCCGGGCTATCAGGGCGGAGCCACGCCGTTCATGCGTCGCTTTCCCAAGCGCGGATTCAAGAACTCGGGCTTCCGCAACCTGTTCCATGTGGTGAATGTTGAGTTGCTGAACAAGCACTTTGACGTGGGCGCCACGGTTGATATCGCATCGGTGGTCAGCAAGAAGCTGGTGCCGGACGCCACGCTGCCGCTCAAGGTGCTGGGTCACGGCGACCTCAGCAAGAAGTTGGTGGTGGTTGCGGCCAAGTTCAGCGCCACAGCCAAGGACAAGATTGAGAAGGCCGGAGGCACGGCGACCGCTGCCGCCTGACGAGTTACACACGGACATTCATGCTCAAGGCATTCGTCAACATCTTCCGCATCGCTGAGCTTCGCAACAAGGTTCTGTTCACCTTGGGCGTCTTGGCGGTCTATCGCATTGGTTTCTGGATTCCAGTCTTGGGCGTGGATCAGTCCGAGTTGGTGCGAATGGCCAAGAGCGCCGCGGACGAATCCTCAGGGTTCGGACGAATCCTTCAGTTCGCCAGCGTGTTCTCCGGTGGAAGCCTTCACCAGAGCACCATCTTTGGCCTGGGCATCATGCCCTACATCACGGCCAGCATCATCTTCCAACTGTTGCAATCGCTCTGGCAGCCGCTCAAGGACCTAAAGAAGGAAGGGATGTCCGGGCAGCAGAAGATCATGGAGTGGACTCGCTACCTCACGGTGGCGCTGTGCATCATCCAGGGGTTCATCTGGCTCACCTATCTGCGCGAGCACAATCTGGTGCAGCCCTCCTTTGCGCAGGGCGGGGCGCGCCTGTGGATGTTCTATGTGGTGGGCATCACCGCGCTCACGGCCGGAAGCCTCTTCCTGATGTGGCTGGGAGAGCAGATCGACAAGTACGGCATCGGCAACGGCGTGTCCATCATTCTGACCGCGGGCATTCTCTCCAGAATGCCCAACGCGATCACATGGGTGGTTGAGAACTTCGATCCCAAGCAGACCGCAGACGCTGGGCGAATTGGTATTGCGGGCATGGCCGTGCTCATTACGGCGTTCGTGGGCATCACCGCGGGTGCCGTGCTGATGACGGTGGCGCAACGCCGAATCCCCATCGTGCAGGCCAAGCACACGCGCGGACGCAAGGTCTTTGGTGGTCAGAAGCACTATCTGCCCCTGCGCATCAATCACGCGGGTGTCATGCCCATCATCTTTGCCAGCAGCATGATGATCTTTCCGTCGGCGGTGCTGGGTGCGCTGGACAACGCGGTGACTGAGAGCAGCTGGTGGAAGCCATTCACCGTTTTCCTTGCGCGGGAGAGCTTGATCGGCTCCTTCCCATACATCGTCTGTGAGATTGCGCTCATCTACTTCTTTGCGTACTTCTGGACCACCGTTCAGATGAGCCCTGAAGACATGTCCAAGCAACTGAAGGATCATGGCAGCTTTGTGCAGGGGCTTCGCCCAGGCCCGCGCACTGCGGAGTACCTGGAGACGGTGCTTGGACGAATCACCTACGTGGGTGCCGGCTTCTTGGCCATCATCGCGGTGATTCCAACGCTGGTCACCTCGGCCATGGGCATTCCCTTCGAGGTGTCGCAGTTCCTAGGAGGCACGGGCCTCTTGATCGTGGTCAGCGTTGGTTTGGACGTCATTCAACGGCTGGAATCCAGCTTGGTGATGCGCAACTACGCGGGCTTCCTTGGTTCAGGCGGAGGCCCGGGAAAGGGCCAACGCATTCGAGGTGCACGCGGATGATCAGCACCACACACATTATTTGGCATGGAGGTGTCGCCGCTCACCCGGCCTCATATTGAATGGCAAAAGAGGACAAGATCACGCTCGACGCTGAAGTTGTGGAAGCACTGCCGGACGCCATGTTCAAGGTGCGACTGCAAAACAACCAGGAGATCCTGGCCTACGTCAGTGGCAAGATGCGCAAGTTTTTTATCCGAATTCTGCCAGGCGACCGCGTCACCATCGAACTCAGCCCCTACGACATGACCAAAGGCCGCATCGTTTACCGATTCTGATTTTCACTCACGCTTTACTCACGAGAACGCCATGAAAGTTCGCTCCAGCATTAAGCGCCGCACGATGGATTGCCAGATCGTTGTCCGTAAGGGCAAGCGCTTCGTCATTAACAAGAAGAATCCCCGTTTGAAGCAGCGTCAGGGCTAAGTGCCCGCGCCTCACTGAACAAGGACACCGCCATGCCCCGTATCGCAGGCATCGACATTCCAGAAAAGAAGAAGATCCGTTACTCGCTTCGGTACATCTATGGCATTGGGCCCAAGGTTTCCGATGCCATCCTCACCAAGCTCGGCATCGACGGCGACCGACGCGCCAACACCTTGGACGACAAGGAAACGGCCGCCATCGCCAGCGAGATCGACACCAGTCATCTGGTGGAGGGTGCGCTTCGACGCGATGTACAGCAGCACATCCAGCGCCTGAAGGACACCAAGTCCTATCGCGGCGAACGCCATCGCAAGAGCCTGCCCGCTCGCGGACAGCGCACTCGCACCAACGCCCGCACCCGCAAGGGCCGCAAGAAGACTGTGGCCGGCAAGAAGGGCGTGAAGGGCTAAAGCCCCGCGCTCTGTTCGACCCTCATTCATTCACGAGCATTCAACTATGGCTAGCAAGAAAAAGATCCGCAAGAATGTCACGAAGGGCATCGTGCATGTCAATGCGTCCTTCAACAACACCATGGTCACCATCACCGATGTGAATGGTGAAACAGTGTCGTGGGACTCCGCCGGCAGCGTGGGCTTCAAGGGTGCTCGCAAGAGCACTCCCTTTGCGGCCAGCCGCGCCAGTGAAAAGTGTGCCAGCAAGGCGCGCCGCATGGGCATGAAGGAAGTGGAAGTGCGTGTGAAGGGCCCCGGCCCTGGACGCGAAAGCGCAGTCACCGCACTCCAAGCCGCAGGCCTGAAGGTGACAGGCATTGAAGACGTCACCCCCATCCCGCACAATGGTTGCCGACCACCCAAGAAGCGTCGCGTGTAGGTTTGTCTGTTTCTCGTCGCCTGCACCATCAGCAGGAGGCACTCGCCGGTCTGGCAGCGGCAGTGAACTCCGATCAGGTGCAGGACTTCCCGTTCGAACCTCCCTTCGGGGAGCTGCCACAAAGTAGAGGTTTCCCATGCATGTACGTTGGCGCGGACTAGAACTTCCATACAGAGTCATCAAGGACGAGCGCTCGGCAACCCCCACCTTTGGGCGATTTACGGCCGAGCCCTTTGAGCGCGGCTTTGGCACCACCATCGGCAACAGCATTCGCCGGGTGCTCCTGAGCAGTCTTGAAGGCGCGGCGATCACCAAGGTGAAGATCGCGGGCGTTCAGCACGAGTTTGGCACCATGCCGGGCGTGCTTGAAGACGTCACCGATGTCCTTTTGAACGTCAAGGGTTTGGTGGTGAGCATGGACTCAGACTCCGACGAGCCAAAGTCAATGCGCTTGGCTGCCGAGGGTCCAGGTGAAGTGACTGCCGACCTGATCGAGGCGGATCCCAGCATTCGCATTCACAATCCTGACAAGCTCATTGCAACGCTCACCGACAAGCGTGACTTTGCCATCGAATTCACGGTGGAACGCGGCCGTGGATACCGGCCAGCCAGCGAGCACTACAAGCGCGATGAAGACCAGATCATCGGAGAGATTCCTGTTGACGCCATCTTTAGCCCGGTGCAGCGTGTCCGCTACCGCGTTGAAGACACCCGCGTGGGCCAGCGCACAAACTACGACCGTCTTGTGCTTGACGTCTGGACCGACGGCACCGTGAGCCCTGACATGGCCATGGTTGAAGCCGCCAAGATTCTGCGCAAGCACTTGAACCCGTTTGTGCAGTATGACGCGGTTGGATCTGAAACGCTCCCCATGGACATCGCCACCAGTGATGCCGATGACCTGGAGCTGCACAAGCGTTTGGCAACGCCCATTTCGGACATGGAACTCAGCGTGCGTGCCAGCAACTGTCTGGAAGGCGGGCGCATCAATTGGCTCTACCAGTTGGTGCAACGAACCGAAACTGAATTGATGGAGCTGCGCGCCTTCGGACGCACGAGCCTCCGTGAAGTAAAGAAGAAGCTCGAGGACATGGGCCTCGCACTCGGCATGAAGCTGCCCGAGGGGTTTGAACCCCCGGCGTCGGCTGAATGACGAGCGACTGAAAGGAAACTCACATGCGTCACCGTATCGCCGGCTTCAAACTCAACGTCACCTCTTCCCACCGCAAGGCGCTACTGCGCAACTTGGCGGCGGGGCTCTTTGAGCATGGGCAGATCATCACGACCCCTGCCAAGGCCAAGGCGGTGCAGCCATTTGTTGAGAAGCTCATCACCATTGCCAAGAAGCAGAGCCTGATTGCTCGCCGCACCATCACCAGCAGGCTGACCGACCGCAAGGTCTTTGCTTGGGTGGCCGACCCCAACACCAAGGACGATGTGAAAGCATCGCACGCTCGGTTGTGGGAGTTGCCCGCGGAAGATCAGATCGAACTCAACCGCAATGGCGAACTTCGCAAGTGCCCCCGCTTGGTGCAGCACCTGCTCACCAAGGTGGCTCCCCTCTACGAGGGACGGGCTGGCGGCTACACCAGAATCGTCAAGCTGGACAAGCGTCGGCTGGGCGATGGCACCGATTTGGTGATGCTGCAGTTGGTGGGCAAAGAAGAAGGATCCCAGATCAAGGGGCGCAAGAGCGGTCGCCGAGCGTCCGCCGACAAGCGCGCCATCTTTGCCAAGAAGGTTCGCACCAAAGCGGCTCCTGCGGCCGCCGCGGAGTGAGGCCAACAGTTCGCTGCCTTGAGGGCAGCTCATATGCACACGTGCGCCCCGAATTCGTTCGGGGCGCTTTCTTTGGTAGGCGCGCACTTTCATACACTGCCCAGCCATGCTCGCCCAGTTAGACGACACTCAGTCCAAAGCACTCGCGGAACTTGCTGCGGCACAAGACTTGACTGCGGTGGAGGCGTGGCGAATCTCTTGGTTGGGAGCCCATGGGCATCTCAAGCTCCTCATGACCGGCCTGAAGGATGTTCCGCGCGAGCAGAAACCTGCCACTGGCAAGCGGCTGAATGAACTCAAGGCTGCCCTTGACCAAGCATTTGAATCACGAAAGTCTCAAGTGGGGCAGGGGGCGCCCAAAGGCCCAACGGTTGATGTGACGGAGCCAGGGGTTGAGCTCGGCTTGGGTCGTCGGCATGTGCTCAGTCGTACCGTGGACGAGATCGTGGATGTCTTTGGCCGCATGGGGTTTAGCGTGGCTGAAGGACCTGAAGTTGAAGATGAGTGGCACAACTTCACCGCGCTCAACATTCCTGAAAGTCACCCGGCGCGCGATGCCACCGACAATTTCTATCTAAGCACGCCCCTGCAGGGTGCCGCTTCAACGCAGGGCTCGGCGGCGCACCTGCTGCGCACGCAGACGAGCACGGTGCAAATCCGCGCCATGCTGGCACAAAAGCCCCCCATCAAGGTGGTGGCCACCGGACGCGTCTATCGCCCGGATACCCATGATGCCACGCACTACTCAATGTTCCACCAGATTGAGGGGCTCTACGTGGACCGCGGCGTCACGATGTCAGACTTGAAGACCACCCTAGTGCAGTTTGCCCACGCGTACTTTGGCGCGGAGGCAGAAGTGCGCATGCGCCCCAGTTTCTTCCCGTTCACTGAACCCAGCGCCGAAGTGGACATGAAGAAGCGAGTGAATGGGGAATGGAAGTGGGTTGAACTCGGCGGATGTGGAATGGTGGACCCAAACGTTTTGAGCGGCGTTGGGGTGGACCCTGAAGTCTGGACTGGCTTTGCCTTCGGACTGGGAATTGAGCGCATCGCCATGCGGCGATACGGCATTGGGGACATCCGCTGGTTATTTGAGAACGATGCCAGGTTCCTGCGGCAGTTCTAAGCGCAACCAATTCAGCACCTGAGTCCTAAAACAAGGGCATTTCCGTAGCCAAGAACGGGGTATGCTCGGAACAGACCCACCATGGCCCCTGCCACAGGTGGATGGTTCCGTACATGGGTGTATGTTCAAGAAGTCGGATGGGTCTTGAACAGCCGTCGTGGAAGCACCCGTCACTGGCCCCTAGACGTGCGCGGATTCAAGAGCTTTCTGTGCGGAAGCAACCCCGTCCTCTTGACCGAATTCACGAGAATCGAACGAGAAAACATTGACTTCAGACCAGCATCAGATCGGAAGTAACTCGCTCAGAGCGAGTCAGATCACAGCACGCCGAGTGGTCGGTGCATTGCTGCTTCCCGCTGTTTCGCTGGCGGGATGGACGGTGGCAACGGCGGATCCACCACCCGCCTCACTCGTTCGTCCGATGCCGGGATCCGTGGGTTCCTTGATTGGTCCGCCACCTCCGGTCGCTGCGCCCGATGCCATCGATCCAGGTGACGAAACCGTCATCTCGGGCACGGTGGACGGATTGTCGGTACGCATTCAACCGGCCTCGCATCCGGGGCTTCCGACGCCAGAGGAGATCGACACCCTGGCTGTTCCGCTTGCGTTGCGCGACGGAGTTTGGCAACCGGCACCCGCGGGTGCCGATCCGGTGCCGCTTCGCTCCGTGAAGGGGCAAATCTCTTCGGCATCTGCAAGCATCATTTCCAAGGTCGTGCTGGCATACTTCCGTGAGCGCCGCATTGACGGCGTCGTTGCGCGTGTCGTGGCGCCCGAGCCGGGCAAGAAAGCTCCGCTGCTCGTGGCCGTGATGGTGGGCACAGTTTCTAACGTTCGCACTCGAGCCATTGGTGCAGATGGATCAGAGAGCGTGGATGCCCCCGCCAACGCGCGCATTGCCGCAAACTCACCGCTTCAGGCCGATACTGAGGGGGGCCCCGGCACACTTCTCCGTCAGGAAATGCTGGAGGACTATCTGTTCCGGCTCAACCGCATGCCTGGCCGGCAGGTGTCGTCGGACATTGTTCCCGGCGACCTACCCGGGACGGTGACGCTGGACTACCTGTTGCAGGAACGGCGGATGTTCACGGTTAAGTTGCAGGGTTCCTATACCGGCACCGAAAATAATGGCCGTTGGATTGAGCAGTTGGGAATCATCGGTACGCGGATCCTCAATCTGGACGATGTGCTGGACATCCGCGGCGCCACCAATACGTTTGATGGCGTCTACAGCATCAGCGGCAGTTGGGAAGGCCGCATGGGTGAGATCGATCAATTGCGATGGAGAGCCTCCGGCGACTGGTCTTCATACGACGCCAGCGACGTGGGCATTCAAGGCAACAATTTCACAGGCGTCACGTGGGGCGCGGGCGGAGCGCTCGCGTGGAACTTTGTGCAGGTGCACGACCTGTTCATTGACCTTGAGGCTGGCTGCAGAGGCTGGTACTCAGATGTGGACCAGTCCTTTGGCACATTTGGATCGAGCTACTTCGTCACCCCCTACGGGCAGTTGAACTTCTTTAGCCAGACGCGCAACGCAGTCTTTTCGGCCAATGTGGGCTTTGAATGGACAGGCGCATCCGGTTCTCCTGCGGACCTCACCACCATGGGCCGGTTGAACCCCAGCGCCGAGTGGTGGACTATTCGCGGCGATGCGGTTTACACCACGTTCCTGGATCAACTGTGTGATCCCAACACTGACTCTGCGATTCACCAGATCACCGCGCGAGTGGGTGGACAGTGGATCCCCGGTGGCGCGCGCGCAACACCCGTCGCGCAGAATGTGGTGGGTGGTTTCTACACCGTGCGCGGGTATGCGCAGGCTCTGAGCGTGGGTGACAACACGGTGGCCGGAACCATTCAGTACGACTTTCATGTCACCCGAGCGCTGCCTGCCAGCCCTGCGGGAGAAGTTTTTGGCAAGCCCTTCCGTTGGACCACAGAGTCTGGAACGGGAATGCCACCATCGTGGGATCTGAGTCCACACGTCTTCTTTGACGCGGGATACACCTCCACCAACGGCCCCACGGTCGGGGAGCTTTCAAGCGCCACGCTCACTTCGGTGGGTATCGGTGTGACTGCCATGGTGGGCACGAATTTCAGTGTGACCGTTGACTGGGGGATTGCGCTTCAGGATGTGAGCGCGCTCGGTGTGCAAGCTGGCGACAGCCAGGTTTGGTTTGTTGGATCGTTGAGTTTCTAGTGCCTGCCGCGCACGTTGCGCGGTGACGGGCACAACAGCCCCATTGGCCTGCGAGAGGTATGCAGATGAAGTCAAAAACTAGAACGACAGCGGCCATGTTGGCTGCCGGTAGCACTCTTGTCACCGCTCTTCCTTCGGACGCCGGCAACGGCCCGCAGGTGCAGGGCGCCAAGGTACGCCACGGCTCAGCCTCCTTCGAGCGCAACGGCGACAACATGCGGATCCGCACGGGCCGCACGACGGTCATCGACTACAGCAGGTTTGACATTCCAGTGGGGTCGTCGGTGCAGTTCTTGCAACCCGATGCCAAGTCTCGCGTGCTCAATCGAATCACCAGCGATGCGCCCACGATGATCATGGGCTCGCTGACCGCCAATGGGCGCGTGTACTTTGTGAATCGCGCAGGCGTGGTTTTTGGCAAGGATGCCCGCATTGATGTGGGTGCTCTCTTTGCGGCCGCCGGTGATATCACCAATCGAGACTTCCTTGCGGGTCGCGATGTGGTCACTGGCATGACAGGGTCGGTGCAGAACATGGGCTCCATTCGCGCGGGTGAAGTGGTGCTTGCGGGCCGCACCGTTGTGAACTCGGGAACCATTGACGCGGGCCAGGGTGGGCTGGTGGCGATGGTGTCCGGCGATTCAGTAACGCTCCGACGCAACGGCAGCAATGTGGGTGTGCGCGTATCAGGTGGTAGCGCGGCCATGTTGGATGGTGCGGGAATCGTGCAGACCGGAACAATCCGCGCGCCGGGTGGGCGAATTGTGGCTACGGCCGGCGACCTTGCCTCACTGGCTGTTGACCTTGAAGGCAGCGTGATTGCGCGTGCGGTTGAGATCAACGGCGGTCCTTCGGGCACGGTGCGTGTGGCCGGATCCATCGACGTGAGCGGGGACGCCAATGGCACTCGCACGGGTGGCACCGTCGCGGTGACCGGTCAGAATGTGCAGTTAACTGAAACCGCCAACATCGACGCCAGCGGCCCGAAGGGGGGCGGAACGGTGCTGATTGGCGGTGGAATCCAGGGGCAGAATTCTGATATCCAGAACGCCCAAACGCTCGGCGTCGCGGCGGGAGCCGTGGTGAACGCCGACGCAACGGTCAAGGGTGACGGTGGAACTGTCGTGTTCTGGTCGGATGATCAGACCAGTTTCTACGGCAGTTCTTCGGCGCGCGGGGCTGGCGCGAAGGGTCAGGGAGGCTTTACTGAAGTCAGCGGAAAGAAGGAGCTTCTCTTTGAGGGCGTGGCCGATCTGCGTGGATCGGGCACGGGTGACAACGGAACGCTGCTTCTGGACCCAGGGTTCTTTGTGGTGCAGAACGCGGCTGGCGGTGTGAACACCATCAGCATTCCCACGCTCAACGGCCAACTGGCGTTGGGCAGTGTGGTGCTCACCACTGCGGGTGCAGCGCAGGACAGCGGCATTCGCTGGGATGCCACACTTTCCTTGTCGGGCCTCAACAGCAGCAATCTCACTTTGAACGCCACGCAGGCGGGTGCCGAGGTGCTCTTTAATCGCGCACCTGCATTCGGTACGTGGACCGGCGACTTTAATGTCATTGCGCCCACGGGCCCGGTGAACATCGGCCATGTGATCTCCCGCCCCAATGGCGGAAACATGAGCTTTACATCGGGTGCCGGGATGTTTATCAACATCAATGGCGGAACGATTTCCACCAGTGCCGGAAACGTGAGCTTTAACGGCGATGTGCGCCTGGGTGCCAACACCACCATCAGCGCGGGTACGGGCAACATCTTCTTCTCCAACATCATTGAAGGTGTTGGCGCCAACCGTAACTTGACAGTGAACAACACCGGCACCACGAACTTCTCTGGAGCCATTTCGGGCATCGGGCAGTTCACGACCAACGCCGGTGGTACGTCCATCTTTGGCGCGAGTGTGTTCATGGCCGGCAATAGCGCCATCAACGACGCCGTGCAGTTAACGGCGGGCAATCACGACTTCATGAACACCGGTGCCGCGCTGACCACCTTTGGCAGCACTGTCAACGGTCCCGGTTCGTTGGACTACTTTGGCGGAACCGGTACGTTGACATTCTTGGCCCCCGTTGGCTCTGGCTCGGCGCTGGCAGGAATCAACATCACCTCCAGTGGGGCAGTCAACTTCAACAGCGTGGTTGACGGTGCCATGGATGTGGTGATCAACACTCCCGGAACGACCACCTTTAAGGGGGCGGTGGGCAGCTTGGTGGCGTTGAATTCAATCAATGTCATGACGGGCAAGACGGTGCTGAACGCGGGTTACGTTCGCACGACAGGCGCGCAGAACTACCAGGCGCTGGGCCTGGGTTTTGCCACCACCGACATCATTGCGTCCGATGTCACCATTGCGGGCGCCTTCAATCGCAGCGGTGGCGGACTTCGCGATGTGACATTTACGGTGCCTGGAACGGTCAGCCTGCTGGGCGCAACAACGCAGCTCTTCAACGTGACCTCAGACGCGGGCGGAACGTTCTTTGTTGCCGCCCCCTTTACCATTTCTGGCCTGCTCACGGTCGACGACACGCTTTCGGTGGGAGCTCCTTCAGTGGTGATGGGCGCCACGCAGGGTTTCCTGCTTCAGAATGTCACGGGCAACGGCAACAGTCTCACGCTGAATTCGCCCATGGTGACCAATCTGCAAGGAAACGTCACGGGAGTGAACAACTTCACATCCAATGCGCCGGGATCGTTCGTGCTCGGTGGCGACATCACCGCGACGGGCAATGTGAGCATCTTTGACCCGATGACATTGGCTGGCGCGGGTGCCACCCGAACCATTACCACCTCTGGCGCAGGCAACGTAACGCTGAATGGTGCATTGAATGGTGCCAAGACATTGGATGTGTTTGCAGGAACCGGAACCGTGCTCTTTGGCGGAGCCATTGGTGGAACGCAAGCACTCGATGCCATCAATGTCAATTCGTCAGGTGCGGTGACCTTTGACGGAACGGTGAATGGTGCCACGGACTTGACCGTGAACACCACGGGTCTCACTACTTTTGACGCGGCGATCGGCGCCACCACGGCGCTGAACTTTGTCAACGTCAGCGGGCCCATGAACTTCAGCGGCGGCACCGTGCGCACGACCGGAGCGCAGGACTACGGCAACGCAACGTTGGATTCCAACACAACGCTCACCTCCACGGGCGGCGCGGACATCCACATGCATGGAACCGTGGACGGTGCGCGATCGCTCACCGTG
The DNA here is from genome assembly GCA_964640485.1 of uncultured Isosphaeraceae bacterium. Taxonomy (GTDB): domain Bacteria; phylum Planctomycetota; class Phycisphaerae; order Phycisphaerales; family SM1A02; genus CAZXGD01. The sequence goes on from CAZXGD010000008.1 coordinate 88,710, forward strand.
AACACCGCCGGCACTACGATTCTGGATGGAGCGGTGGGAGTGGGCACTGCCCTCACGTCGCTTACCGCCACCGGCGGAAATGTGCTCTTCAACGGAGGCGCGGTCACGACCACGGGCGCCCAGACCTACGGCAATGCCACACTTGGTGCGGATCTCACCATCACGTCCACCGGTGGCTCCGCCGTGGGTTTCACCGGCACCATCGATGGTGCCCAGAACCTAGCGGTGGTGACCTCAGGCAACACCACTCTTGGCGGGGCGGTGGGTTCGGGTACAGCACTTTCGTCCATCAACATTGGTCGCACCACCTTTAACAATGGAGTGGTGAATACCACTGGTGCACAGACCTTTGGCAATTCCACGCTCAACGCGGCCACCACGCTAACCAGCTCTGGTGGCGGAGACGTGACCTTTACGGGCACGGTGAATGGCGCACAGGATTTGATCGTGAACACCGCGGGTGACACGATCTTTGGCGGAACGGTGGGCAATTCCACAGCACTCAACTCAGTCACCGCGCTCGGAGATGTACAAATCAACTCGGCGAGCGTTCGCACGAGCGGCGCTCAGACGTACGGAAATGTTTCGTTGGGCGCCAACTCGCTGCTGAGCAGCACGGGTGGCGGCGACATCATGTTCGGCGGCACATTGGCGGGCACCGGTGGTCAAAACCTTACGGTGAACACCAGCGGAGTGACAACATTCTCCGGCGCGGTCAGCGGTGTGGGTGATCTGACGACAGATGCTGCAGGCAGCAATGCCGTGAATGCTGACATCACGGGATCCGGTGACATTGCGCTGAACGGTGCAACAGCGTTGACTGGCGCCACTCGTACGATCACGTCAACAGGCGGAATGGTTTCCTTTGGCGGCGCACTCGACGGAGCTACAAACCTCGTGGTGAACGCCGCCGGCGTTACAACCTTTGGCGGCGTGGTGGGAGGCGGAACTGCCCTGGCATCAGTGACTGCGGCTGGTCCGGTGGCACTGAACGGCGGCGCTGTCACCACCACTGGCGCTCAGGCATACGGAGCCACCACTCTGGGAGCCACAACCAATCTCACCAGCACCGGAGGTGGAGCTATCTCCACCGGGGCGGTGACGGGAGGCGGCAATTTCCTGGGCGTCCATACAAGTGGCGACACCACATTCGGTGGTCCGTTGTCAGGCCTCTCTGGATTGTTGGCCGATGGCGGGGGCCGCACACTGCTTGGCGGTGGAGTGGGCGCCACCGGTGACATCAACTTCATGGACGATGTGGTCCTGATGGGTGGCGCGCACGGCGTGACCTCCTCGCTGGGTGACATCATGTTTGGGGGCGCCGTTGACGGCCCCGGTGGATTGTCAACCACAGCGGCGGGTCTCACCACCTTCGCCGGCCCCATCGGTGGTGCGACAGCGCTTGCAGATCTCACCACCAATTCCAGCACGCTCTTTGGTGGTGGCACCATCCGCACGACGGGCGATATGAACCTCATGGGGCCCATGACGTTCGGCGCCGATACCACTGCGTTGGCCGGTGGCACCTTAACGCTGGGAATGGATGCCAATGCGGGCCTGTTTGATCTTTCACTGGGTGCCGCTCAGATTGACTTTGCCAGTGGCATCTTGGTGAAGGGCCGCAATCTCACCCTCACTGGCCCCATGCATGGTTTGGGTTCCTTGGCTCTGGATGCCACCGACACCCTGACACTCCGCGGCGACCTCACCACCGATGCGGGATTGACGCTCGGAACGCCTTCGCTCTTGGTGCTAGGCGGGTCCGTCGATTCGCTTGGCGATCTGCTCTTTAGCAGTGCGGTGCGCGTGGATGGCAACCGTGTGGTCACCAGCCGGATGGGCGGTGGAGTGCGGTTTGCCTCAACCGTGAACGGCACAACCTTCCAGGGGGACTCCCTGCTGGTGAACTCCTCGGGACTAACGGCGTTTGACGCCGACGTTGGGAACACCACTCGCATGCTGCGATTGGAAACCAACCATCCCGGAACGATTCAGGTCGCCCCGTTTGCCAACGCGGTGACAGTGATCTATGGCGAACTCATTGGGCCGGGCCCGGACGTCCCAGGTGGTGGAGTGGCACTCGCTCAATCCTTTAGCGCCATCTGGGAGAGCCTGGTGGCAACTCTTGCCGATGGCCGCCGGGTGGGCATGGTTGACTACCGGAAGTCCATGCACCAGGTGCTGACCGCAGACCTGAATGCCGGCATTGAGTCGGGCGGTCTGGCTGCCACAGGAGTGGCGGACTCAACACCGCCAGAATAATCCGCGGCGACCTCGCGGGATTTACAGCTCAGATTGATATTCACAGCGCACCGTCCCTTCGGACGGTGCGCTGTGTCTTGCATTGCCCACCGCCGTTCGCGTAGGGAGTTTAACTGGGCAAGATTTCAGGTTTTATTGCCGTGTCTTGCCAAACTGTTTTCAGTCACGGCCGATTCCTGACCGATTCTGGGTCTGGAAGGGCATTGGCACGAGGAATCTTGTGTCAAGCCTCTCTGTAGATGTTCAATCTTTGCATACACAGCCCCACCTGGATGACTGAGCTCGCGCTCCCCACCCAGATTCCCTGAAAGTCAGATTCCACGCATGCGGAGAAAGATCGGCTTTACAACCGTTGTGTTGGCAGCAGGGGGCGCGCTCATTGGAGCGCAGACCAGTCCGGCTGGCAACGGCCCTCTGGTGGAGGGCGCCAGGGTTCGGCACGGCCGGGCGACCTTTGAGCGAGAGGGCTCTGCCCTGCGTATTCGCGCGAGCCGTACCACGGTTGTGGACTACAGCCGGTTTGACGTTCCCGTGGGAACTTCGGTGGAGTTCATTCAGCCGGACGGCAAGTCGCGGATTCTGAACCGAATCAACAGCGCTTCACCCACCCAGATCATGGGCGCCTTGACCGCCAATGGTCAGGTGTACTTCATCAACCGCGCTGGAGTGGTGTTTGGAAAGGACTCTCGGATTGATGTTGGCGCGATGTTCGCGGCCGCTGGAACCATGAAGAACTCGGACTTCTTGGCAGGGCGAGACATCGTTTCCGACCTTGAGGGCAGCATCGTGAACCACGGCGCGCTATCGGCGCGTGAGCACGTAGTTCTCATGGGGCGAACGCTGTCAAATGACGGCTCGATTGAGTGCGCTGGCGGGGTGGTGGCTCTGATTGCCGGCGACAGCGTCATGATGCAACGCCCAGGGTCCAGCATTCGGGTTCAGGTGTCCGGAGGCCGAGCCACCGTTGAACGCAGGGGATTTGGCTTTGCCAACGCTCCCCGCGGAAGTGGCAAGCGCATCGTGGCCACGGCTGGCGATCTTGCTTCGTTGGCTTTAGATCTTGAGGGCAGCATTGTGGCGCGGGCCGTCGAATTGGACGGCGGCGCGGGCGGCTCAGTGCGATTGGCCGGGAGCATCGATGCCACGGGAGTGTCCACAGGCACTGCTCGCGGCGGCACGGTGAGGGTGACCGGGCGATCCGTTCAGTTGGAATCGACCGCAGACATCGACGCAAGCGGTAGTTCCGGCGGCGGAACCATCCAGCTTGGTGGCGGATTGCAAGGGGGCGATGCCAGCATGACCAACGCTCAGTACCTGACCGTTCACAGCGGTGCACAGGTCAGGGCGGACGCTCTGGAGGGCGGAGACGGCGGCACCGTCATCATGTGGGCGGACCGAGACACTGAGTATTGGGGTCACACGTCTGCACGCGGTGCAGGGCCGGTGGGGCGTGGCGGCTTTGTGGAGGTGAGTGGCAAGCACCACCTGCTGTTTGATGGCGTTGCCAATGTGCTGGGGGGAGAGGGTGCGCCATCGGGAACGCTTCTTCTGGACCCGGGCTTCCTGATTGTTCAGAACACTGCGGGTGGTGCGGACACGCTTGGCATTTCCACTCTCAACGCGCAACTGGCGCTCGGCAATGTCATCATCCAGAACTCGGGTGTCACACAGGAGAGTGGAATACAGTGGAACGCAACTTCCACCATCACGGGCTCGAATTCAAATTCGTTGACGCTGAACGCGCAAGGCGCGGACGCGGCGGTCACATTTACGGCGGCGCCGGCGTTCGGCACGTGGAGCGGGGACTTCATCGTGAACGCGGCGCAAGGACCCATCACGGTAGGCGCCAACATCTCCCGCACTGCCGGGGCCATCAGCTTGACGGCGGGTGCGGGGTATTCAATCGCACTGAACAGCGCCACCATTTCCACCTCTGGTGCCGTGACGTTCAATAGCCCGGTGACGCTTGGCACCAACGTTACGGTGTCGGCCACGGCTGGTGCGGTGACCTTTGGCAGCACGGTGGCAGGCAGCGGTGGAAACCGAAACCTCACTATCAACTCCACGGGCAGCACGCTCTTCACTGGATCGCTGAGTTCCATTGGCGTTCTCACCACAAACGCGGGAGGAACCACCACGTTTGGCGGTGATGTCGCGCTTGCCGGAAGCAGCACGATGAGTGATGCGGTCAGTTTTTCTGCAGGTGCTCACGCCTTCAGCAACACCGGCGCGTTCACCACCACATTTGCGAGCACGGTGGGTGGTCCTGGTTCATTGGCGGTAACGGCAGGAACGGGACTTGTTTCATTCACAGGGGCAGTGGGCGGCACCGCGCTGGCCGGTTTAACGGTTAACGCCGGCGGTGCCGTGACCTTTGGCAGTACGGTAAACGGCGCCACGGCGCTGGTGGTGAACGCATCAGGTGCCACGACGTTTACGGGCGCGG
>CAZXGD010000008.1:93517-96230 GCA_964640485.1 uncultured Isosphaeraceae bacterium
CGGCGCTGAGCTCGATCCTGATCACAGGACCCGCGGCGCTGAACGGTGCCACGCTTCGGACTACGGGTGCGCAGACCTACGGCACTGCGGTGCTGGGAGCGAACACCACCATCACCAGCACTGCCAATGGAACAATCACGCTTGGGAACTCCGTGAGCACAGTCTCCGGGCAGACGCTCACCATCAATACTGCGGGTTCGACAGTAGTGTCCGCGCCTCTTACGGGGCTCGGGGCCTTCACCACGGATGCCCCCGGCACCAACACCATCAGCGCAGACATCACCGCGTCGGGAGCCATCGCCATCAATGGTGCCACCACGCTCACTGGGTCCACCCGGACGATCACGTCTACAGGCAGCACGGTGGCATTTGGTAGCACGGTGGATGGCGCCACGGCGCTGGTGGTGAACGCATCAGGTGCCACGACGTTTACGGGCGCGGTGGGCGGGATCTCCGCGCTGAACTCAGTGACGGTCTCGGGCGCGGTGACGCTGACGGGTCTTTCCTTCACCACCACAGGGCTGCAGAGTTACGGGAATGCCACGCTTGGCGCCAACGCCACGCTGACGAGCACGGGCGGTAGCGACATCACGTTCAATGGCACGCTCGATGGAGCCCGCGTGTTCATCGCCAGCACCACGGGCAATACGATCTTTAGCGGCGCGGTTGGTGCCACGACGGCGCTGACCTCCGTGGCAGTGAGCGGCGCAACGCAGGTGAACGGTGGCTCCATACGAACGACGGGTGCTCAGACCTACGGCCTGCTGACGCTTGGTGCGAACACCACGCTGACCACGACGACGAGCGGCGCGGTGACGTTCAACGGCGCGGTGACGGGTGGTGGTCGGAGCCTGACGGTGAACACGTCTGGCGCGACCACGCTGAACGCTGCGGCCACGGGCTTGTCGAGCTTCTCCTCAGACTCGGGGGGGAGCTTTGTGCTGGGCGCAGACCTGACGGCATCGGGGGCGATCTCGATTTTGGACGCGGCGACGGTGACGGGCAGCGGTGTCACGCGCACGCTCACGAGCACCGGTGGTGGAGCGGTGACGCTGGGCAGCACGCTCAACGGTCCGGCGTCGCTGCACGTGATTGGCGGAGCGGGCACGGTGACGTTCACGGGAGCGGTGGGCTCAACGACGGCGCTTGGTGGCCTGGAGGTGGACTCGTCGGGAAACGTTCTCTTTAGCAGCACGCTCAATGGCGCGATGAGTCTGATGGTGGACACGGTGGGCACGACGACGCTCGCCGGCACGGTGGGTGCCACCACGGCGCTGAGCTCGATCCTGATCACAGGACCCGCGGCGCTGAACGGTGCCACGCTCAGAACCAACGGAGCGCAAGAGTACGGAAGCATTTCTCTAGGCGCTAACACCACCATTACATCGCTCGCCAGCGGAGACGTGACATTTAATGGCACCATAGAAGGTGCGCGAACATTTACCGTGACCACGGGCGGCACCACGACGTTTGAGGAAGCAGTAGGCGCTACCACCGCGCTTACTTCCGTGGCGGTCTCCGGGCCCGTAGCTCTGAACGGTGGAAGCGTGCGCACCACCGGCGCCCAGACCTACGGATCGCTTGTGTTGTCTGACGACACAACGCTCACCAGCACGGCCAGCGGCGCGATCGCGCTGAATGGCACCGTGAATGGCGCGTACTCGCTCATTGTGAGTTCCGCAGGCACCACAACGTTCCTGGGTGCAGTTGGCGGAGTGGACGCCTTGACACAACTGCTCGTTTCCGGGTCGGCAACGCTGAGTGGCGGAACGGTTGTTACACAAGGGTCGCAGACCTACGGAAACACCACGCTCGGAGCGGACCTCGTGCTTCAGAGTTTAGGGAGTGGAGACATCACCTTCTCGGGAACTGTCAATGGCGCCCGATCTCTCCACGTGCAGTCCACTGGCGACACGTTGTTTGCCGGCACAGTGGGGGCCACGACGGCCTTGACATCCGTCTCGGTAAGCGGAAACACACTCATGAATGGAGGCAGCGTGCGCACCACGGGTGCGCAGGACTACGCCGATATTGTTCTGGGTGCGAACACCACGCTTAGCACGACCGCCAGCGGCAACATTACTGTCGCAGGAACCGTCACCAACGCCGTGGCGCGCTCCCTGACCGTCAACACGGCGGGAGTCACCGAGTTTGGCGGAGCGCTCATTGACTTGGCCGCCGTCACTACGGACGCCGCGGGATCCAACCTGATTGCCGGCGACATTACGGCGAGCGGCGCAGTGGCTCTGAATGGAGTCACCGAATTGTGGGGTGCGCTTCGCACAATCACCTCCACCGGCAGCACCGTGAGTTTTGGCAGCACGGTGAACGGAAACTCAGCGCTGGTGGTGGATGCGTTGGGCGCCACCACATTCAGCGGTGCAGTTGGTGGAACGACAGCGTTGGATTCAATCACGGTGCTTGGTGCCGTCACCGTGTCAGGCGGGTCGGTGGTCACCACCGGTTCCCAGGAGTACGGAGCCGCAACACTTGGTGCAAACACCACATTGATCAGCAACGCGGGGGGCGACCTCATTCTGAACGGTACGGTGAATGGTGCCAGAACGCTTACGCTCAATACCAGCGGAGTGTCGTACTTCAATGGGACCGTAGGTGCTACGACTGCGCTCACAGGTGTGACGGTGCTCGGGGATCTGGTGATCAACGGAGGCAGCGTGCGCACGAGCGGCGCGCAAACATACAACGGCGTGGT